>NZ_JBFTME010000016.1:0-137392 GCF_056396805.1 Rhizobium sp. 05N49 | reverse complement strand
GCCACGCGATGCACCCGTGATAAACCAGACTTTCATGACAATTCCCTTTCCTGAGACTGTTTGTTTCAGCAGTGCGCTGCTGACGGAGAGGAATTTGACGCAAATCCAGCTCATGTATAAGATTTGTTATTTGAGAGACTATGATGAGTGATATTCATTAATGAGGGCGACCGAACTTTCCGAAATGGCTGCCTTTGCCGCTGTCGCCAGGCACAAGAGTTTCCGCAAGGCGGGAGAGGAGAGGGGTGTCACCGCCTCTGCGATCAGCCACGCTGTCCTCAACCTGGAGGACCGCATCGGCATCCGGTTGCTGAACCGCACGACCCGCAGCGTCTCGCTGACGGAGGCCGGCGAACTGCTTCGCTCCCATCTCGATCCGGCCTTCGGCGAGATCAATTCCGCACTCGATGCGCTGAACCGTTTCCGCGATACCCCTTTCGGTCGCGTTCGTATCAATGTCGGGAATTCCATTGCTCCCTTCGTCGTCGGCCAGGTCATCGGGCCGCTCCTGATGAAGAATCCCAATCTGCAGCTCGAGATCGCGGCGACTGACCGGCTGGTGGATATTGTCGAGGAAGGCTTCGATGCCGGCATTCGCTTCGGCGAGCGCGTTACGGAAGGCATGATCGCCGTACGCATCAAGCCGCGCATGCGCCTCGTCGTCGTCGGCTCTCCCGCCTATTTCGAAACACGGCAGAAGCCTGAGACGCCGCATGATCTGAAGCGCCATATCTGCATCCAGAACATGTTCCCCTCGGGCGCGCGTTACCCCTGGGACTTTGAAATGGACGGCCAGGCCATCACTTTCCACCCGAGCGGTCCGCTCTCGCTCGACGACCACGAATTGATGACGGCGGCAGCCTTGAGCGGTGTGGCGCTCGCCTATGTCTGGGAGGGCAGGGTGGCGCCGCTGATTGCAAGCGGCCAACTTATCCAGGTACTCGACGAATGGTGCCAGCCGGAGGAGCCGCTTTATCTCTACTATCCCAGCCGGCGGCATATTTCGGCGGGCTTCCGGACGGTGATAGACGCGATCCGCGGCGACTAAGGCAAATCGCGTAAAAGTGTGCCGTGGTTTTGTGCCAACCACATGCGTGGATACGAGGATCCAAAGCATCGGAAGCGAAACTGTCGCGACATGCTTGGTGGTCAGAGTTTGGAGAATTCCAATCGGTAGACAACATCCTCTCCCGTGACAGGATCGGTGCCGGGTGCATCGCTGATGACGAGTATGTCGCCCTCCATATGCACCGGGCGGATAAGGGGCCGCTCCCATGTCGGATTCCAGGCGGCCTCCACGTGATGGATCACCTTGTCACCCTCCAGGGAATATTCGGCGGTATAGGCCAGCATCGTATCGAAGAGTGCGGCCTTTTCACTGTCGTTGGGCGCTTTGCCGTTGGGTTTCGGCCTGCGCCGGTTGGTAACGAAGGCCATCATCCGGCCATCTGCGTGATAGGCGATATATCCGATGGGATCGGCACCCATGGCGTCGCTGACTTTCCCCGTCGCAACGACGGTTCGTGTCCACGAGATCATGCGCCACGTTCCGATAAGGGCGGCTTTATCCATGATTATCCCCTCCTTAAAGTAGTCTAGCACAACTAGAAATGCAGGCTATGAACCCGGAGCCTTTCCTGATCACAATGTTCCAATCAGAGCAGGAAAAGCTTCCGGTGATCAGTCAAAACTCCCTTTTGACTCTCGGTGGCGAAGTGGTGAAGATGCGCCGCACGAAGGAAGAGCAGCGCCGGAGGGGCGAATGAGAAAGCCGGTTTTTTCCGCTGGCAATTGGTGGAAAGTGGAGTGTCGTCGAACAATGCTGTCGGCCTTTACGGCTGCGGTTCTAATTGCCTTTCCAGTGGCCGCGCAGGAAAAGTCGACGCGGGACATGCCGGCACAGACGCCTGCCTCGCATGAACAGGTCGAAAAACTGGTGTCTCGCTGGCAGGAGCATTTCAAGGGCGCCRTGAGTTTGCGCGACCGCCGCACCGCTTTTCGCGATTTCATGGAATCGCTGCCGGAGCCGACGCGCATCCAGATCCGGCATGTCGACGCTGATGGGGTCGATGCCGAACTTATCTGGCCGGCGCGCCTTCATCATCCGGTCGGCCGGCGCGTGATCCTTTTCATCCATGGCGGCGGCTTCTACGGTGGCTCCATCCGTAGCCACAGCCTGCTTGCAGGCTCGCTTGCCAAGGCTGCGTCAAGCGATGTGCTGCTTATCGATTACCGGCTGGCGCCGGAATATGGCTATCCAGCACAGGTCAATGACGCACTCACCGCCTATCGCTATCTGCTCGAAAGCGGCTACAGCAACGGAAATATCGTGGTGATGGGCGATGGCGCCGGCGGCAATCTCGCGCTCGAGGCCGTGCTGCGGCAGATGCGTTCCCGCCAGCCGCTGCCGGCAGGCGTCGTGGCACTCAGCCCCATCACCGATCTGTCCGCCTCAGGTGCATCGGTCACAGCGAACGCCACCAACGATCCCATGCTGGACAAGCACGCGCTGGATGCGCTGCGCAAGGCCTATCTCGGCAACAATTCTCCGACCGATCCCGACATTTCTCCGCTTTATGCCAATCTCACCGGTTTTCCGCCCTTGCTGCTGCAGGTCGGCTCCGGCGAGCTGCTGCTCGATGATACGCTGCGGCTGGCCGACAAGGCGCAAAAGGCCGGCGTCGACGTGACGGCCGAGGTATGGCCGGGAATGCCGCATCATTGGCAGCTTTTCCCTTCGGTGCTCGATGATGCCGACAAGGCCGGCCAGAGGATCGCCGAATTCGCGATTATGCATTTTGCAGACCCGCCGGCACAGTAAGGCCAATCCAGAACCGCGCGATCTGAGCTTCTACGAGTGGTTCGAATTCAGCCCTTCTATCGGCCGGCCGATGGCGAGATTCTGACGGAGTTTGGGATCGAGCCGCTCGGCATAGGCATGATCGGGTGCTGCACCCAGCGCATCCAGCATCTTGGAGAAGAAGCAGCGTGCTGACGCTGCTGCGGTGACATCGAAGATCTCCGTGTCATTGAGCCCGTGCCGCTTCAGACCATCGATGTCCTGCTGCGTCACCGAGGTCGCATCGCGCGCCACCTTGGCGGCAAAATCCATGATTGCCCGCTCGACTGCATCGATGGGCGCTTTTTCGCTGCCGCCGGCGACTGCCGAAAGGCTGTCGTTGGTGAAGCCGTCGCGCAGCAGCACCGAACCATGCGCAAGCATGCAGTAGGACGATTTGAGTTCCCTGGCCGCCGCCAGCGTCACCAGCTCATAACGCCGCTGGCTCATATGGCCGCGAATACTGGCAAGCAGCGTCCCCCAATGCTCCATCACCTCTGGCCGGTGGCCGAAGGCCCGGTACATGTTCGGCAGATAGCCGTAGCTCGCTTCTGCCGAAGCGTACATCGAAGCCGTCTTCTCGCTGGCGGATGCATCGGGGGTATGAATGAAAGCCATGGCACGATCCTCCCTTGATCCATTGGGAGAATAGAGCGGCATCCGGCGACATCAATCTGCCGGCCGACCGCTTCTGCAGGACGGATACCTGACACCTTACCCGGCCGCCTGGTTCTGCCGCTGGCGGTAGAATGGCAGGATATGGTGTTCCGTCAGCGGCGCCATGATGATCCCGCCCGCTTCCGACGGCGATATCCAGCGGACCTCCTCGATCTCCGCCGTTGCTTTGATATCGGCGTCCTTCGCATGCACCAGGAAAACTTCGGCGACGACGAGATGATCCGGCTCGTTTGCCGCCGGCGCCTGAAATTGGCCCAGAAATTCGAGTTCGGCAGCTGTTGCGGTGACGCCGATTTCTTCTGACAGCTCTCGAGACAGGGCCTGCTCTGGCGTCTCTCCCGGCTCGATCTTGCCGCCCGGCTGCATGAAGGCCGCCGTTCCGCGCTTGCGCACCAGAAGCGTGTCGCCATTGCTCCGCAATAACAGCGCAGCCGATATTCTGATCGTCTTCATCATGCGGAAATCTGACCGGATTCGCTGCCGCGATTCAACTGCTCATCGGCCGTTTGTCAAAACCCGCCTGACCACCTATATCAGCGGCTCAGAGACAGGAAGTGGATGTAACAATGTTTCAACCGGCGTCGATCGAAGTGGAAAACAAGGCCGAGTTCTACCGCGAGCTTGCCCAACAGCTGCAAGGCCTGCTCGAAGGTGAGCCGGACCTGATCGCCAACGCCGCCAACACGTCGGCCCTGATGTACCAGATGATGCCCGATCTCAACTGGGCGGGCTTCTATCTGCTTAAGGATCAGGAGCTCGTCCTTGGACCGTTCCAGGGCAAGCCGGCCTGTGTGCGCATCCCTGTCGGCCGTGGCGTATGCGGCACGGCAGTCAAGGAGCGCGCCTCGATCCTCGTGGCAGATGTCCATGCATTTCCCGGCCATATCGCCTGCGACGCGGCATCCCGATCCGAACTCGTCGTCCCGATCCGAAATGGCGAAGAGATCGTCGGCGTTATCGATCTGGACAGCCCGCTTCCCGCCCGCTTCGATGCCGACGACCAGGCCGGGATCGAACGTCTGGCCGAAATCTTCGCTGGGGCAACCCGTTTCTGAGCGGACCGGCGTGGCAGCGATCCGTCGCTGCGCTTAAACTGTCAGCGAAGCCAATAGCGACGGATTAATCGAGTGCCGGGAATGCGAAACGTCCGGCAAGCATAACCAGAGGCAAGATCGCGGCCGAGAAAAGCAGGACGATATTGTACCAGCGCGAGTACCATGGAAAAGCAGTGTCGCTTGGGATCGTGCGCGCTACGCGATAACCGAGGATCGCGCCGAACGAATGCCAGGCAAGCACAATAAGCGAGCCGTAAGCGCCCGGGATCGAAAGCGTGATAAAGAGCCGGATCAAACCAGCCGTAACCGAAACCCCACCGACGAAATAGGCGATCGCCATCAGGCCGCGTCCGAGATAGGCCATCACGACGTCAGGACCGAACAGCAAACCGATAACGGCGGCGCAAACGGGGCGGCGCACACGGAATGCTTCGAAAACCTGCATGAAAATCCCGGCTTCAGAGGCTGACTTTTCGCAAGTTGTATCCGATGCCGTGAAAAACGCCAGCCGCCTCCTTGCCGCGACCAGAGGATGAAAGTCGGATGGTCGATCGCAGCAGCCTGCGCAAATGACGAAATCTTGATCGGCGGCGGCGTTCTCGGAAAGCCGGACTGGCCTATTTCCTTAGCCGACACCGACATGCACTGCGTCCGGTGTCACCGATTATCGGTTTGGGGGTAGATCAAAATGTCCCAATTTCGAAAACTGCTGATCATAGGATCAGCTGTCATCGTGGCGGTCATTACTTCGTCCTGTGCGACAAGCTCGGATAGTTCGATGCAGACCGGCTCTGTTGGCTATGGATCGCAAAGCACCGACTTTGGGCTCCGACCGGCCTGCCTCGGCGGATTTGGCAACGATCGCCCTTGCAGTTACTAGCGTGAGGCGCGGTTCTGCGCCGCAGGCCCGAACAGGGTACGGACAAAAGTGATGCAATAGGACGCAGGACTTTGTGACTGCGAGGCCTCGCATATTATTGACAATAAGATAGGTTACGCGAAATCAGCCATTGCCTGATTTTACGAAGTTGACCTCAATTTTGGGGGCGGCAGATTTTATAAGTTTTGGGAGATATGTGATGGAATATCGTCGTTTGGGAAAGTCGGGTCTGAAAGTGAGCGAGTTCTCCTTCGGATCGTGGGTCACTTTCGGCAAGCAGGTCAACGGCGGCGACGCTGTCGATCTCATGAAGCTCGCCTATGACAGCGGGATCAATTTCTTTGATAATGCCGAGGGTTACGAGAGCGGCAAATCCGAAATCGTCATGGGCGAGGCGCTGAAATCGCTCGCCTGGGGCCGCGACAGTTATGTCGTCTCGAGCAAGGTCTTCTGGGGTGGTCAGAAGCCGACGCAGCGTGGCCTGTCGCGCAAGCATGTGACGGACGCCTGCCACGCGGCGCTCAAGCGTCTTCAGGTCGACTATCTCGACCTCTACTTCTGCCACCGCCCGGATATTGACACTCCGATCGAAGAAACGGTCCGCGCGATGCACGATCTCGTTGCCCAGGGCAAGGTGCTCTACTGGGGAACGTCGGAATGGTCTGCCCAGCAACTGACGGAAGCCTACGCTGTCGCTCGGGATCTCCGCATCACGCCGCCGACCATGGAGCAACCGCAATACAACATCTTTGAACGTCAGAAGGTCGAAGCAGATTACCTGCCGCTCTACGACCTGATCGGCCTCGGCACCACCATCTGGTCGCCGCTCGCTTCCGGCGTTCTGACAGGCAAGTACAATGACGGCGTACCGGCCGACAGCCGCATGAACCTGCCGGGCTACGAATGGCTGAAGGAAAAATGGTCCACCGACGCTGGTCGCGCCCAGCTGGAACAGGTGCGTCAGCTTGCCAGGCTCTCGAACGAGATCGGGCTGTCGATCACCCATCTCGCCCTTCTCTGGTGCCTCGCCAACAAGAACGTCTCGACCGTCATCCTCGGCGCCTCGCGCGCAAGCCAGCTGCAGGACAATCTCGCGGCCCTCTCGCACAAGAGCAAGCTGACGTCTGACGTGCTGGAGCGGATCGACAGCATCGTCGGAAACAAACCGGAAGCACCGCGTCGCTTCTAGACAGGGCCAAAGCCAGATCGGCTATCTTTGCCCTTGTCTTTATTCCAATGCGAAATGGCCGGACCTTTTTGGTTCGGCTATTTCATTTTACTGCGCTTCATTGACCGCTCATCAGAGCGGCGAGCCGATCGCTGTATCTGTCACAGGCTTATAGTCACCGTCGTTCCTGTCGGATTGCCTTCGAGAGTTACGCTCCCGCGGTGACGGGTCACGATCTGCTTCACGATGCTTAATCCGAGGCCGGCACCCGTGCTCCGTGGTGTGACCCTGTAGAATGGTTCGAACACGAGGTTTCGGTGCGCCGCTGGAATGCCGGGACCCTCGTCCGAAACCGAGACGCTTCCACGTTCTGACACGCGAACCGATATCGTGCCGGTATTTCCGCCATGGTCGATCGCATTGCGCACAAGATTGCCTATGGCGCGGGACATCGCCGACGGACTTACCAGGCGATAAAGCTCGTCGACGTCACTGTCGAACGAGATCTCATATCCATTTCTTATGGCAATCGGGGCTTGGTCGGCAACGACGTTCCTGGCGACTTCTACCAGGTCGACCTGTTCAAAGAGATCCGGAGACTGCTCGCTCCGTTCGAAGTCGAGCAATTGCTCCGCCGTCTCCCGCAGACGCCCGATGTCATCCATCATGATGTCGCGGGTGCTTCCCTCCAGGGTCGTATCGATACGCGTCTGCATGACGGCAATCGGCGTGCGGAGCTCGTGCGCGGCGTCGATCAGAAAACGTTCCCTCGCTGCGAACTGCTGCTCGAGCCGCTCCAGAACGGAATTGAAGGCGTGGATAAGCGGAACGACTTCGCTCGGAACTCGATCCACGGGAAGCCGCGATCCCGGCTGGCGCGGGTCGATCTCCGGAGCCTTCCGAACAACGTCGTTCAGTCCCGAGAGCGAACGTCTGACCAATCGCGGCACGGCGAAGAAGAGGGCGGGTAGGGTAACTGCAAGCAGAGGCACGTAAATCTTGTACGTGCCGCCAAGCATCGTGAGGAATATCGACTCGTTTCCGTTGCGGCCGCCATAAAGTACCCGGATCTCGTTCGTATTGATCTCGATGTCGTCGACTGAAGCCGGTACAGGGGCGTTTGGCCCCGTGCCACGAATGTCGGCGTCCTTGATAAGCGACACGAACTTGGTCAGCTGTATGTACGCAGGTGGAATATTTCCATATGCCACTGCCGTTCCGTCCGGGGCTGCGGCGTAGAAAAAGAGATTGGGAGTATCATTTTTCAACGCTCGGAGCTGTTCGCTGTCTTCGATGCGAAGCCCTCGTCCGGGTTCGTAGCTCAAGGACCCTTCCAGGGCGTTCAGAAGCCGGTGCTCCATACTGACGTTCGGAGAAAGGATCATCGCACCGTAGATGCAAAGGCCAACGATCACCAATGCGGTTGTGCCGACAAATAGTAGGCTGAGCTGCCAGTTTAGTCTCCACCACAGCGACGTATTCGGAAATCGCATCAATGTTCCTTCAGCAGGTATCCGACCCCGCGGATGTTGTGGATGGACACACCGGCGTCCGCGTCAGCGAGCCGTTTTCTCAGTCGTGACACGTGCGCATCCAGCGCGTTGGATTGGATCGTCTCTTCGTAATTGTAGATTTCGGTTTCCAGCGCCGATCTGAGGACGGTCCTGCCCTTTCGCTTTGCAAGGGTAACGAGCACCATCAGCTCTCGACGAGGCAGGTCGAGCTGCAGTTCGCCGACCATGACATCCATCCGAATCGGATCCACCGTCATCCGCCCTGCGACTATGGACGGCTCCGCCAGGGCCGACGGGCGTCGCAAGACCGCCCGCAGCCGAGCGAAAAGCTCCTCCATCAGAAACGGCTTGCCCAGATAGTCATCGGCACCGAGGTCCAGGCCCGCAACCCTCTCCTTCGGTTCGTTTCGGGCAGTCAGCACGATGACCGGCGTCACGACGCCTGAGCTTCGTAGCCAGGGAATGAATGTGATGCCGTCGCCGTCCGGCAGGCGTCGGTCGAGCACGATCGCATCGTAGGTCTGTTGTCGAGCCAGTTCGATTGCGTCCTCAAGAAGAGCGGTGTGGTCGACCGCGATGCCCTTCTTGCCGAGCGAGGCGGCAACCGTTTCCGCCAGCCTGGTCTCGTCTTCGACCAATAGGATTTTCATGTCTCGCCCACCTTTCCGATCCTATGTTCACGACGACCATTGCGACAGGATTACGGCGTGAGCGTTCGAATGAGGGAAGTCACGGTCGTGGCGAGCTGGATAGAGCGGATCGCATGCGAGATTGCCGACCGCCTCTGAATAAAAAACTCCAGGCGCGTGGCGCCTGGAGCTTTATTGATCGCTCTGCTCTGAAGGAAATCGGATCTCTGTCCGACCTGACCAATTTGGCGGCCAGCTAGATCTGAATTTCCCGAAGAGGTCAGCTGCAGCCGCTGGTGGCGCCGCACGTATCGCACTTCTCGCAGGTGCCGTTGCGCACCATGGTGAAGTTCTGGCACTCGGAGCACATGTTGCCCGTATAGCCCTGCATGATCGAGCGGGCGCGGCGTTCGGCTTCCATCTTCTTGGCTTCCGTCTTGGCGGTTGCAGCATCGGCTGCGGCCTTGTCGGAGAAGAGGGCGGTTGCTTCGCTGCCGGCTTCTTCGACCACTTCTTCGGCGATCTCTTCCGCCAGTTCCTTGGCCCGCTCTTCATAGTCGCGCTTGAAGGCGACGATTTCGGAGGTGGAAATGGCGACAGTCGGCTCCAGCTTGCGGGCTGCGGCACCTGCAAAGGACGTTACCGAGCCGCCCGTAGAGGAGGCGCGGGCAGGGGCTGCCGTTGCCGCACCCTTGGGCTCGCCGAGCTGGCGGTCGCTGCCGGTGTTGGAGACCAGCGTCGGCTTGTAGCCGCGGGTCCAGCCGGTCGAGACGAGGTTCGTCTTGCCTTCCTGGATGCCCTTGCCGAGTGCCGTGTTGGAGAAGTCGGACGTATCCACATGGGCCAGATCGTGACGGCCGAGGTAGGAGACGGCGAGTTCGCGGAACACGTAGTCGAGGATCGACGTGGCGTTCTTGATCGCGTCGTTGCCGATGACGATGCCGGCCGGCTCGAACTTGGTGAAGGTGAAGGCTTCCACATATTCTTCCAGCGGCACGCCGTATTGCAGGCCGAGCGAAATCGCGATGGCGAAATTGTTCATCATCGCACGGAAGGCAGCACCTTCCTTGTGCATGTCGATGAAGATTTCGCCGAGGCGGCCGTCACCGAATTCGCCGGTGCGGAGATAAACCTTGTGACCGCCGACGGCAGCCTTCTGGGTGTAACCCTGACGGCGGTTCGGCAGCTTCTCGCGTTCTCGGGAAACACGCTCGATCACCTTCTCGATGATCTTTTCGGTGACCGTCACGGCCTGGGCGGCAAGCGGCTGCTGGATCAGATCCTCAAGCGCATCTTCGTCGCTCTCGTCCTCGATCAGGGAGGCGTTGAGCGGCTGCGACAGCTTGGAGCCGTCACGGTAGAGGGCGTTTGCCTTCAGACCGAGCTTCCAGGACATCATATAGGCGTTCTTGCAATCGTCGACCGTTGCCTCGTTCGGCATGTTGATCGTCTTGGAGATCGCACCCGAGATGAAGGGCTGGGCAGCCGCCATCATGCGGATATGGCTTTCGACCGAGAGGTAACGCTTGCCGATCTTGCCGCACGGATTGGCGCAATCGAAGACCGGCAGATGCTCCTTCTTGAGGAAGGGCGCGCCTTCCAGCGTCATCGCACCGCAGACGTGGATATTGGCAGCCTCGATATCCTTCTTCGAGAAGCCGATATGCTCGAGCAGGCTGAAGCTCATGTCGCTGAGCTGTTCGTCGGAAACCTTCAGCGTGGTCTTCAGGAAGTCGGCGCCGAGCGTCCACTGGTTGAAGACGAACTTGATGTCGAAGGCGCTCTTCAGAGCGGCGTTGACGGCTTCCACCTTCTCGTCGGTGAAGCCCTTGGTCTTCAGCGTCGAGGGGTTGATGGCCGGTGCCTGGTTCAGGTTGCCGTGACCGACAGCATAGGCTTCGATCTCGGCGATCTGGCTTTCGGAATAGCCGAGGGTGCGCAGCGCATCCGGAACAGCGCGGTTGATGATCTTGAAGTAGCCGCCGCCGGCGAGCTTCTTGAACTTCACGAGTGCGAAATCAGGCTCGATGCCAGTCGTGTCGCAATCCATGACGAGGCCGATCGTGCCGGTCGGTGCGATGACCGAGACCTGCGCGTTGCGATAGCCGTGCTTTTCGCCGAGTTCCAGCGCCTTGTCCCAGGCAGACATGGCATGGGCTGCAAGATCCTGGTCCGGGTTTTCCGAATGGATCAGCGCGACCGGGTTGACCGAGAGCGCTTCGTAGCCAGCGTTTTCGCCATGAGCGGCACGGCGATGGTTGCGGATGACGCGCAGCATGTGCTCGCGGTTCGGCTCGTAGTTCGGGAACGGGCCGAGTTCGGCAGCCATTTCGGCCGAGGTTGCGTAGCAGATACCGGTCATGATCGCCGTCAGCGAGCCGGCAATGGCGCGGCCTTCGGCGCTGTCATAGGGGATGCCCGTCGACATCAGCAGGCCGCCGATATTGGCGTAGCCGAGGCCGAGCGTACGGTATTCGTAGGAGAGTTCGGCAATGCGCTTCGACGGGAACTGCGCCATCATGACCGAGACTTCGAGCACGACCGTCCACAGGCGAACGGCGTGTTCGTAGTCGCCGATATTGATGCGCTTGGTGGCCTTGTCCTTGAACTGAAGCAGGTTCAGCGAAGCAAGGTTGCAGGCCGTGTCGTCGAGGAACATATATTCCGAGCACGGGTTCGAGCCGCGGATCGGGCCGCCGGCCGGCGAGGTGTGCCAGTCGTTCATCGTCGTATTGAAGTGGATGCCCGGATCGGCCGATGCCCAGGCGGCATAGGAAATCGTTTCCCAGAGGTCGCGGGCCTTCAGCGTCTTCATCACGCGGCCGTCCTTGCGGGCGGTCAGGTTCCAGTCGCCATCTTCCTCGACGGCGCGCAGGAAGTTGTCCTTGATCGAGACGGAGTTGTTGGAGTTCTGGCCGGAGACCGTGAGATAGGCTTCCGAATCCCAGTCCGTGTCGTAGGTCTTGAACTCCATGTCCTTGTAGCCCTGGCGGGCGAACTGGATGACGCGCTGGACGTAGTTTTCCGGAACCTGGGACTTCTTGGCGTCGCGGATTTCGCGCTTGAGAGCCGGGTTCTTGGCCGGGTCGAAGCAATCGCCGTTGTCGGCTTCGCAGTTGACGCAGGCCTTCATGATCGCCTTCAGATGCTTGGCGACGACCTTGGAGCCAGTCACGAGAGCAGCAACCTTCTGCTCTTCCTTGACCTTCCAGTTGATATATTCCTCGATGTCAGGATGGTCGATATCGACGACGACCATCTTGGCCGCACGACGCGTCGTACCACCAGACTTGATGGCGCCGGCAGCGCGGTCACCGATCTTCAGGAAGCTCATCAGGCCGGAGGAGCGGCCGCCGCCGGAAAGCTTTTCGCCTTCGCCGCGCAGCATCGAGAAGTTGGAGCCGGTGCCGGAGCCGTACTTGAACAGGCGTGCTTCACGAACCCAGAGGTCCATGATGCCACCTTCGTTGACGAGATCGTCTTCAACCGACTGGATGAAGCAGGCATGCGGCTGCGGATGTTCGTAAGCCGACTTGGACTTGGTGATCTTGCCCGTGAAGGGGTCGACATAGAAGTGACCCTGGCCGGGGCCGTCGATGCCGTAGGCCCAGTGCAGGCCGGTGTTGAACCACTGCGGGGAGTTTGGAGCAACGCGCTGCGTGGCGAGCATATAGGCAAGCTCGTCCTTGAACGCTGCCGCATCTTCTTCCGAAGAGAAATAGCCGCCCTTCCAGCCCCAATAGGTCCAGGTGCCGGCGAGACGATCGAAGACCTGGCGGGCGTCGGTTTCCGAGCCGGTTTGTTCGTCCTTCGGCAGGCCCTTCAGCGCCGCGTCGTCGGCTACGGAGCGCCACAGGAAAGAGGGGACGTCATTTTCTTCCACCTTCTTCAGGCGGGCGGGGACGCCGGCCTTGCGGAAATACTTCTGCGCCAGAACGTCGGTGGCGACCTGGGAGAACTGCGCGGGAACGTCGATGTTTTCGAGGCGGAAGACGATCGACCCATCCGGGTTCTTGATCTCACTCGTCGCCTTGCGGAATTCGATATCCGCATAGGCGCCTTGACCAGCCTTCGTAAACCGACGTTCGATGTGCATTTTCTCTACCTCGTGTTGGCACCCGAAAGGGCGCAAAATTCCCACCCGGCTCCACGTTGTCGCTTCGTGTGGCCAGTCTTGTTCCATCTTGTGACAGGATTGTCATCCGGAGATGCTTGTCCTGTATCTTGTGGTGAGGCTGGCTGCAAACACTAAATATAGTGTTAACAGCTTATTTTTACCAGTCCCCCGTGTCGCTTTCTGGAGGCTGGAAAACGGCGCAAAAATCCTCAGGGGTGTTACCGTTCTCGACGGTGTAACACCCTGATTATGCGTCCAATTTTCCTTGGGAGAACCGGGCTCGTTACCTCCGGTTCAGTCGCCGCCGCAACATCTGGAACATTAACTTTGAATCAGCTGATTCCGTCAAGGGGTGGAACGTAACCGAATGCTAACCACAACACCTTGTGGATGCACCTGTGGAGACTGGGGAAAGTCGGGTAAGCCTGAAAATACAAGGGCTTGCAACGAGGCTCGGGCAAACGAAAGGGCGAAAAGTCAAAAAAATCGACTGCGGCAAAAGTTAGGATGGCTTTTACGACGTAAATGCGCATTCCGATTCGTTCAGGGAAATCAGGACTTTCTAGAGCGCATCGATGGCAATCGTGACGGTCGCTGTGCCGATCGGCTCGCCCTTTTCGTCGGTGACCACGAAGCTTGCCTGAGTCTCCAGAAGCTGGGTCGACTCGTCGCGTTCCGCCCCGCCGATATAGATGTCACGCGAAGCGACGGCGAAGGTTTTCAGAAACTTGTCCTCGTCCCCCTGCCAGTAATCGGTCGTGACGGTACTCTGGCCGACATTGAGACCGTGGCAGTCGGTGACGAAGAACTCCAAAATCGTTCCCTGAGAATCGTCCTGCTTTGTCCTGAGGTATTGCGAGACGGATTTCGCCATCAGCGTCTTGGCCATCTGAAGGTCGCCCTGCGCGACCTCAGCCCGGTAGGTCTCGTCCAGGACCCGCATATCCATCTCGCTGACATCGCCGAGTTTGGCATTCTGCTCCTGAATCGCCTTTACGACGACAGGGGCCTCCGCCATCGGCCGGACGAGGGTCTCGACATATTCGCGCACGACGCCGACATAAGCCGGCTCCGCCCCGGCCGGCGTGTTGGAAGTGAGGCAGCCGATCAGCCCGAAAGCTACTGCCGTTCGAATCTTGCCCCAGCAAGCCATTGCACGCCCCAACCGCATCCCGTCTTACTCTTAGCCCGGCCGCTACGACCGTTAGTTGCCTGAGGTTATGCTAATGAAATAAAACGGACGTTACCGAACTGGTGCGGAAATTCACCATCGGCGAGACCAAGATTGGAACAATTTTCAGTTGTATGATTAAGGACTGCTCGCCGTCAGCCGCGAGCGCCCTTGGCAATCGGCTCCTGATAGGTGAAGCCCATGTCCCAGGGGAAGTAGATCCAGGTATCCTGGCTGACTTCGGTAATGAAGGTATCGACGGTCGGTACGCCCTTCGGCTTGGCGTAGACGCAGGCGAAATGCGCCTTCGGCAGCATCGCGCGCACCTGGGCGGCGGTCTTGCCGGTATCGGTGAGATCGTCGACGACAAGCACGCCTTCGCCGCCATTTTCTGTGAGCTCCGGTGCAATGCCCTTCAGCAGCACCATGTCGCCTTGATTGACGTAATCATGATAGGAGGCGATGCAGACGGTTTCGATGAGGCGGATGTTCAATTCGCGTGAAATGATCGCCGCTGGAACGAGGCCGCCGCGGGTGATGCAGACGATCGCCTTGAACTCCTGGCCGAGGCCGGCGAGCCGCCAGGCAAGCGCACGCGCATCGCGGTGGAACTGATCCCAGGAAACAGGGAAGGCTTTATCGGGAAGGGACATCGGGCTACTCCGCGGCATGAAGAAACGACACGCCGTTTGCCGGCGACCGAGGAACATCGGCTGGCAAAACGCAAATCGCGCAGCCGGAACTGCGCGATGGATGCCGAAGCCTGATATCATCGGTCGCCGCAATTAGCGGGATTTGGCGGCAAAAGGCAAGAGCGGCTTTAACGCGAGAGTAAAGTCAGCGCCGTCATGGACTGCAAAAGCGTCTTTGTCGTACCGCCGAAAATCGCCTGCCAGAGCCAGGAATGCGTGTAGGCGCCCATGACCAGAAGGTCGATGCTGTCGTCTGAAAGCCGGTTTTCGATGACATGCGAGGTGTTCTTATCACCGCTTGCAGCCGTGGCAAGTGTCACGTTCACGCCGTGGCGGGCAAGCGTCGCTGCGATCTCTGCGCCAGCAGTTGTCGCCGAATGTGTCGCCGTCTCGGTCGGATCGACAGAGAAGATTTCCACTGCTTCGGCAGCCTGCAGGATCGGCAGGGCATCGAACGTGGCGCGCGTCGCTTCCTTCGAGCCGTTCCAGGCAATCAGCACGCGCTTGATCGGCTTTGGCTGGCGGATGATGTAGGGGATCATCAGGACCGGGCGGCCGCTTTCGAACAGGAATTCATCGACATCCACATGGCTGTCGGAGGGTTTTGCCGGATCGGCCTGTGAGGCGATCAAAAGGTCGGCGCTGCGCGCGCTTTCGATCAGTGGCGCCGAGCCGTAACCCGTCGACGTCGCAAAGGCGTGCCATTCGAAGGAAGCGCCGGCCGCCGCCGCGCGGGCGCGGAATATCCGCTCGACCTCGATGGTTTCTGAATGGGCCATGTCCTGAAGCGCTTGCACAGCGACCGGATCGGGAATCTCCATCGGTGCGACCAGCGGCACGGCGGCAATGGTTTCGGCATGCAGGCCGATCACATGGGCGCCGCTTTCCGCGGCAATGGCAAAGGCGAAATCGGCAACGGCGCCGCTATTATCTGCTGTATCCAGAATCGCGAGAATGGTTTTGTAAGACATATCAAATTCTCCTTTGCGGCTAAAAAATCGCGTTCCGCGAGGAAAGGAATGCGCCGGAATGCACCACGGTTCCTTGACCGGGATCAAGATTGCGACACTCGCCCCTCACGCTTCTGCCTGATAATTTTCGGCAATGTCCTTCCTGCGTTTGATATCTTCAATCATGGCCCGCACCTCCGCGCCTGCAGCCTCGATCACGGCCTGTGAGCGCCCGCGCACCACGATCTCGGTCGAAAATTTCTGACCCACGTAACGCGGGTACGAGCCGATGCTGGTTTCGGGATGTGCCTTCTGGATAGCCGTCAGTGGCGTGCCGATCTCGCCTTCGCCATAGGGGCAGGCGATTGCCAGCGAGAGGACAGGCGTACCCGTTCTCAGTGTCGGCAATACGTTGTCGACCATGGCCTGGAAGACCTGCGGAACACCTGCCATGACATAGACATTGCCGATGATGAAGCCGGGCGCGGTCGATACCGGATTGGCGATATGGGCAGCGCCCCGCGGCATGCGGGCCATGCGCTGGCGCGCCTCGGTGAATTCCATCTCCCGGCGCTTGTACATCTCGGCAAGCAGCACCATCGCCGCCGCATCGTGCTCGCAGGGCACACCAAAGGCGTTAGAGACAGCGTCCGCGGTGATATCGTCATGCGTCGGCCCGATGCCGCCGGACGTGAAGACATAGTCGTATTTGCGACGTAGCGCGTTCAGCGCCTCGACGATCGCATCCTCCTCGTCGGCGACGATGCGAACCTCTTTCAGGTCGATGCCTGAAATTGTCAGCATATCGGCGAGGTGGCCGATATTCTTGTCCTTGGTACGGCCGGAAAGAAGCTCGTCGCCGATGGCAAGCATGGCGGCGGTGACGACAGTCTCATTGCTCATGGGGATATTTCCGTAGTGTGAAGCTCGCAAATAGGTAGCGCCGTTTGGCAGCTTTGCAAACGGCAAAGCGGAAAGCCCATTCAATCGAAAATGAAACGGCAAGTGAAATTTCGTCTACAGGCAGTGAACACTGCGTTCTTCTGCGCGGGGCTATGTTGGGCCGGATGCGCTGGTAGAACGATGGCAGTCACGAAATTCAATCATCCTTGATGGAGATAACAATGGCGAAGATTCTCGTCCTCTACTATTCGGCCTATGGCCACATCGAAACCATGGCTTACGCCGTAGCCGAAGGCGCAAAGTCTGCCGGCGCTGATGTTGTCGTCAAGCGCGTGCCGGAACTGGTCTCGGAAGAAGTCGCCAAGGCTTCCTATTACAAGCTCGACCAGGCAGCCCCGATTGCGACCGTCGACGAACTGACCGACTACGACGCGATCATCGTCGGTGCCGGCACGCGCTTCGGCACGGTTGCTTCCCAGATGCGCAATTTCTGGGACCAGACCGGCGGCCTCTGGTTCACCGGCAAGCTCGTCGGCAAGGTCGGCTCGATGTTCACCTCGTCCGCTACGCAGCACGGTGGCCAGGAATCGACAATCCTCGGCTTCGTCCCGACCTTCCTGCACCACGGAATGGCCTATGTCGGCCTTCCCTATGCCTTCCAGGGTCAGATGGGCACGGAAGAAGTAAAGGGCGGCTCGCCCTACGGCGCATCCACCATCACCAACGGTGACGGCTCACGCCAGCCTTCGGCAATCGAACTCGAAGCCGCCAAGTATCAGGGCGCGCATGTCGCCAAGATCGCGGCAAAGCTCGCCTGAGTTCAGCTTGAATCTTTTCGATGAACGGCGGTCCTTCCGGGCCGCCGTTTTATTTTGGGATGTTGTTCACCGCACAGTTTTTCGATCGCCAGCAGGGCAGCATAAACATTTTCTTGACGAATCCGCCTAAGTCGTTGATCTGGACGGCGCGCGAGCGTGGCGAAACTGGTAGACGCAAGGGACTTAAAATCCCTCGGCCTTAGGCTTTACGGGTTCGATCCCCGTCGCTCGCACCATCTTTATAAATGTGTTCGAATGTGCTTGTATAATGTGGATAAACCATAGGCAGTGCTTGTCTATGGCGCCGTTGCTGCAAAAAATGTAGGCATTGTGCGGTTGAGTAAGGGTTGTCTTAGTGGGAGTAAGACGATGGTTTACGACTGGGATGGAGCAAGAACGCGGCGCATCAGGCTCTTCAAGATGAGCGCTCTTCTCCTGTTGGGAACGGCTATGGCAGCGGTGCCGCTGTTCCTCTGGGCGGTGCAGTTCCGCGGCTTCTAGTTTTCCGATCCACTGCCAGTGTCTGGCAAATTACACAGCGGCATTCGCCCCGGTTTTCGTTTCACGCCATTTGTTAAAGACCCAGCCGGCGACCAGGCCGATTGCGGCGCCTGCTGCCTTGACGCCTGCATCGTGAAGGCGCGCATGCCGCGTCGGCGACAGGTATTGCAGATATTCGATCGCGAACGCACCGAGGATCAGCAGCACGGCAACCATTTTCCATTGCTTCGGATAGGCAAGAGCAAAAGCCAGCCCGGCCGCCAGATAGGCCGAGGCACGATCGATATCGGGTGTTTCGATCGTGTGGGGACGCAATTCGATCGGTGAAACTGTGACGAACACGATGAAGGCGAGAAGAAGCCACGCCAGCGGCTTTGTGATCTTGGATGTCATCTTGCCGTCATATTAGCAATTGCTATGGACCATCAAGTTAAAAGCCGTCCACCTGACCGTGATTTTGGGCTTAATCCGAAGACGCGCTTAAGGAAGCCTTTCATCGAGCGAACCGCAAATAGCGCAAACGGGCTTCTTTCCGCTGCCTGCCTGTGTCATAGCGGCGTCAGGATTTTGAAGAATGGACGAACGCCCGTGACGAGACACGATGTCGAAGGCGCAGAAGAGGCAATGCGCAGCCTTTTCCCCGCCACGCCGCTGCAGCTCAATGATCACCTTTCCGCCCGCTACGGTGCCGATATCTGGCTGAAGCGCGAGGATCTGTCGCCGGTGCGCTCCTACAAGATCCGCGGCGCGTTCAATTTCTTCCGCAAGGCAATTGCCGAAGGGGCGGGCGGCAAGACTTTTGTCTGCGCATCGGCCGGCAATCACGCGCAGGGCTTTGCCTTCGTCTGCCGCCATTTCGGCGTCCCTGGCGTCGTCTTCATGCCGGTCACCACGCCGCAGCAGAAGATCGACAAGACCCGCATGTTTGGCGCCGGCTTCATCACCATTGAACTCATCGGCGATTTCTTTGACCAATGCTACCAGGCTGCCCGCGATCACGTCGAGGCGATCGGTGGCGTCATGGTGCCGCCCTTCGATCATGTCGATATCATCGAGGGGCAGGCGACAGTGGCCGCCGAAATCATGCAGCAGCTTCCCGAAGGCGTCTTGCCTGACATGATCGTCCTGCCGGTCGGCGGCGGCGGGCTTGCCGCCGGCATTACCGGTTATCTCGATGGCATCGTCGCAAAGTCCGATTTCATCTTTACCGAACCTGCCGGCGCGCCGAGCTTGCGCCGCAGCCTTGAGGCGGGGCAGGTGGTGACACTTCCGAAGGTCGACAATTTCGTCGATGGCGCGGCCGTCGCCCGCATCGGTGACCTGAATTTCGCGGCTCTGAAGGGTTTTTCGGCCGATCAGGTCAGGCTGATGCCGGAAAATGCCATCTGCGTCACCATCCAGGAGATGCTGAACGTCGAAGGTGTCGTGCTGGAGCCGGCCGGAGCCCTGTCGCTGACGGCGATCGCCGCCATGGATCGCGCCGCCATCAAGGGCAAGACGATCGTTGCCGTCGTCTCTGGCGGCAATTTCGATTTCGAGCGGCTGCCCGATGTCAAGGAAAGGGCCATGCGCTACGCCGGCCTGAAGAAATACTTCATCCTGCGCCTTGCCCAGCGCCCTGGTGCGCTACGCGATTTCCTCAATCTGCTCGGACCGCATGATGACATCGCCCGCTTCGAATATCTGAAGAAATCGGCGCGCAATTTCGGTTCGATCCTGATCGGCATCGAAACGACGGCTCCGGAGAATTTTGCAACGCTGGTTGCCAATTTCGAAAGCGCGGGCATGGGCTTCGAGGACATTACCGAAAACGAGATCCTCGCAAACCTGATCATTTGACTTTGCGTCAACTGCACTGCGTGCTAAAGGCGGTTTATGGCTTCGTTCCTTTCAAACATTCTTTCGGTATTTTCCGGCAGCGGCAAATCCTCCAGCGAAGCGGCTGCAGGTCCTTCCGGCGAGCCCCAGCTCTATGGTGATTGCACCATCTATGCCGAGCCGCAGAAGGAAGGCGGCCAGTATCGTCTTGCCGGCCGTATCGAAAAGAAGGTCGGTGAGGACGTTTTGGTGCGCAAGTTCATTCGCGCAGATCTCTTCTCTTCGTCTGACGATGCGATCGAATGCACCGTGCGCAAGGCGCAGCAGATCATCGATCAGCACGGCCCTTCTCTCTTCAATGACGGCGAGAAGTTGCGGCAAGTGTAAACACTCGTTGATCGGGCAGGACTTGTTCGAGCTACATTTCCCGTTGTTTTTCAAATCCATGACCGCATTCCAGCAGCCGAAATTGCGGCTTTGCTCACCTAATCTTAAAGGATTGCGGTAAAGGTGGCGCCTGCAGGTTTTGCAGGGCGCCGCATGTGTTTGAGCTTTCCGGACGATTGACCAGAAAATCCGCTGCTGCGGCTGCGTCTCTCTCGCGCGGTCGCGCTGTCGGTGGAGGACCGTGATGGAGCTCTTCAACACCGCGCTCTTCATCGTCGAAGCCGTCGGCTACTTCGTGCTGATGGTCAGCCTCCTGCATTTTCGCCAGCGCCTCGGACTGGGTGTCTTCCTGACTGCACTCGGCGTCATGCATTTCATGGAGACCTACCTCGCTGCGGTCTTCTACGTTTCCCTGCCGTTCGGGGATGTCTCGCCGGGATCTTCGATCTTCTTTTCCGGCAAGCTGATGATGATCCTCATGCTCTATCTGCAGGAGGATGCGTCGACCGTTCGCCAGCCGATCTATGGCCTGTTTTTCGGCAATCTCCTGACCGTTGCCATCGCCTGGGTGCTGCAGCTTCATCAGCCGCTGGAGCTGTCGCCGGGCCATCCGGCCGATGTCAACTTCCTGAAGGAAATGGGCTGGCTGATGGTATGGGGAACGGCAATCCTCTATCTCGACTCGCTCGGCATCATCCTGCTCTACGAGAAGCTCGGCGATTTCATGCGCCGGCGCGTGGTGCTGCGCTTCATGATCTCGGGCCTTGTGGTTCTGACCTTTGACCAGATCTGTTTCTTCAGCGKCCTGCATTATTTCGTGGGCGTCCCGATGGCGGCCTTCTGGGCGGGATGGAAAGCCAAGATGCTGGCCGTCTGCCTCTATTCCCTGATGTTTGCCGTCTACGAATATCACATCAGACGGAACGGCGTTGCAGCCTCGGCGCGCTCGATAAGCGACCTTTTCGGCGATCTGACATTCCGCGAACGCTACAACGATCTTCTGGAGCGCACCGGTCGCGATATGCTGACTGGTGTCTATGATCGCAGCCGCATGGAGCTGGAGGCGCCACTGATGGTGCGCGAGGCGCTGCGGCAGGGTCAATATGCCACCGTTCTCATCATCGACGCGGATCATTTCAAGGACGTCAACGACGGCTTCGGCCATCTGCAGGGCGACGAGGTTCTGAAGGCCATCGCCAGCAGGCTCGGAACGACACTACGCTCCAGCGATCGTATCTTTCGCTTCGGCGGCGAAGAGTTCGTCGCCGTCTGCCCCGGTACAGGCCATGAGGAAGGCCTGCTCTTGGCGGAACGCCTGCGCTGGACGATCGTGACCAGTGTGAAGACACCCGACGATGCCTCGGTATCGGTTAGCATAGGGGTTGCGACTGCGGACGAGGACGGCGTCAGCTTCACAACCGTGCTGTCGGCGGCAGACAGCCGCCTTTATGATGCAAAAAAGAGCGGCCGCAACTGTGTCGTCGGCCGCTCCGGAGTGGTTAAGGTCGTCTAGATCCCGCGCGCTCAGGCGGCGCGGAAGACCTTGGCGCCGGAGGGAGCGCTCGTCATGCCGCCGTCGACGGTGATCTCGATGCCCGTGACATTGCTGGAATCGTCGGAGGCGAGATAGAGCGCAGCCTTTGCGATCTCGTCTGCTTCGCTCATGCGGCCAAGCGCACTCATGCTTCCGAGCTTTTCTTCGAGTGCCGACATCGCATCTTCCGTCTGCGCATAGGGCGACCAGATCGGTGTGCGCGTGCCGCCCGGCGTTACCTGATTGACGCGGATACCGCGCGGCGCAAGTTCGGAGGCAAGGTTGCGGGTCATGGAGCGCACGGCGCCCTTCGTGGCGGCATAGGCCGACCAGCCTGGTGCGCCGAGAACGGCATGGACCGAGCCGTTGAGGATGACGGATGCGCCATCATTCAGATGCGGAAGCGCTGACTGAACCGTGAAGAAGACCGAGGTCAGGTTGGTGCTGATGATCTTTTCGAACTGTTCCAGCGACGTCTGGCCGAGCGGCGTTGCGCCGCCAATACCGGCATTGGCAAAGACGATATCGAATTTGCCGACGGCGGAAGCTGCCTCGGCGAAGATCTTCTCCGCGGCCGCTACGTCGGTCAGATCAATCTTCAGTGCGAGCACGTCGCCGCCAAGCGCTTTCTTGGCCGCTGCGAGCGTTTCCGGGTTACGGCCGGTAATGATGACCTTCGCGCCTTCGGCAACGAAAACCTTGGCGGTGGCAAGCCCGATACCGCTGTTGCCGCCGGTAATGAGCGCGACCTTGTTCTTGAGACGCATGGGAATGGCTCCTATTGGAAAATGTCCCGATCTGGATTATGATCGATATCTAGAAGGATTATGATCATAATCCAAATAAGTCAAGTCCGCATGTCGGGAGATTTCAATGGGCCATTCGCAACTGGAAAAACAGAAGACGCACGACAGGATCATCGAGATTGCGTCCAGGCGCCTGCGGGAGAAGGGGCTCGAGGGTATCGGGGTTGCCGACCTGATGAAGGAGGCCGGGCTGACGGTCGGCGGCTTCTACAAGCATTTTGCGTCACGCGATGAGATGGTGGCGGAAGCCATGAAACTGGCTTTCGGATCCTGGGAAGCGAAAGTGCGTTCAGAGGGCAGGGCGCCGGCAGATATTCCGATCGCGGAATATTCCGCCAACTATCTGAGCGAGGTTCATCGTGACGACGTAAGCGGCGGCTGCCCTTTTGCTGCGCTAACGGCCGATCTCGCCCGCAGCGACGGGAAATGCCGGTCGCTTGCGACCGAGCAGCTGAAGACGAATCTGGAAAACATGACAGACCGTATGAGCGCGGGCGATGAGGCTGAGGCGCGCCGCAAGGCAATCATCGTCTCGTGTCTGATGAGTGGCGCGCTCGGCCTTGCGCGCATCGCGGACGATGAAAAACTCTCCAACGAAATTCTGGAAACGGCCCGAGCTTTCGTCAATGATTTCTAGGCAAAATGAAAGGGCCGGCTTGCGCCGGCCCCTCGAGTGGAACTTCGAATTTGCAGGTTAGGCAGCGAGAGCAAGCTCGTCGACGCGCGACTTTGCGGCGCCGATAGCCTTTTCTGCAGCTTCCGGGCCGAAGGCGAGGCCTTCGACATAGATGGTCTCGATGTCGGCAATGCCGAGGAAGCCGAGAACCGACTTCAGGTAAGGAACCGCATGATTCATGCCAGCAGCCGGACCCTGGGAATATACGCCGCCCGAAGCAAGGACGACATAGACCTTCTTGCCGGTAGCAAGGCCGACCGGGCCGCTTTCGGTATACTTGAAGGTCAGACCGGCGCGGGCCACATTATCGATCCAGGTCTTCAGCGAAGAATRGATGTTGAAATTGATGAGGCCGGTGCCGATGACGATGCTGTCGGCTGCGAGCAGTTCATTGACCAACTCGTCGGACGTTTTTACGGCAGCAGCTTCCTGAGCCGTGCGGGCTTCCGGCGGCTTGCGAATAGCGGCGGTGAACAGATCGTCGATGTGCGGAAGCGGATTTGCGGCAAGGTCGCGGCGAACGACGACGCTACCCGGGGCCTGAGTCTTGAGCTTGTCGGCAAGCTCGACAGCGATCGACGTGGAAAGCGACTCTGAACGCGGGCTGGACGTCAGAAGAAGAATGGAAGACATGGTTGAATTTCCTCTCGAAATGGGTTTCAGCGGCGGTTGGGAGCGGCAAACCGCTGTGTTCGAGAAAAGAAATAAGACTGGCCTGCTATCGAAAAAACTGGGATAATGTCGATCAAAATTATCGATGGATTGGATGGACGATGCTTCCCAACCCGACACTGGATCAATTGCAGGTTTTCCTGACCGTCGCCGAAACCGGCAGTTTTTCGGCCGCGTCACGCGTCCTGAACCGCGCGCAGTCGGTCATCAGCTATACGATCGCCAATCTGGAAGCCCAGCTTGAAATACCGCTTTTCGAGCGTTCAGGCGCCCGCCAGCCGAAGCTGACGGATGCCGGCAAGGCAATGCTGGAAGATGCCCGCCGCCTGATGGCCGATCTCGAGGTGATGCGCGCCCGCGTCAAGAGCATCAAGCAGGGGCTGGAGGCGGAGCTTTCTCTGGCGATCAGCGTCATGGTCCCGGCCAATGCCGTCATGATGGAATTGCGCGAGTTTCGCGAGAAATTCCCGGGCGTTGCGCTGAACCTCAACGTCGGCGAGCTCGGAATGGTCATGGACATGGTGCTGAACGACAAGGCCGATATCGGCATTGGCGGCGCGCTCGTGCGGCAGGGAGATTCGCTGGTAGCCGAAAAGATCGGCTATTCCTTTATGGTTCCTGTCGTTGCGCCCGATCATCCGTTGGCGCGCATCGAACGGCCACTGACGCTGGCCGATGTGCGCGAAGAAATCCAGCTCGTCGTTTCCGATGCCTCCGGGTTGACCAAGGGCCGGGATTTCAATGTCCTGTCCTACAGGACATGGCGCGTCAGCGACATAGCAACCAAGCACCAGCTCATCAAAGGCGGGCTTGGCTGGGGTGGATTGCCGGTCTCTCTCGTCGGTGACGACATCATGAAAGGCAACCTCATCGCCATCAAGCTCGATGCCTACGAACAGGGCGAATACCCGATCTATGCCATGCACAAGGCCGCCAATCCGCCGGGGCCGGCGGGCAGATGGCTGGTCGAGGCTTTTCGCCGGCGGCTCTCAATGTGCCCGAGCCATGGCGAAATGGTCAGCATGCTCGGTATAGACGAACTGCATGCGATGCCGGAGGCAGCGGAATAGTCACAAGCTTGACGGGTTTCAGGCCTTTGTTATAACGGCGCCACGGTCTGCAGTTCACCGAGGCGTCGCCGTCCCGCAAGGGAAGCTAAACCTGCTCCAGAAAGATCATCAGCACTTGTCCTGTGCCGAAGTCGAAAGCCGGCGACCACCGACACCCTTTTGCGGAAGCGGCGCGTTGAGGATGAGACGTGACCAGATCTACCTTTCCAATGGAAATCGCCGATCTTTCGGCTTTTGCCAAATCTCTCCGCAAGCAGATCGAAGCGCTGGCTGACAAGCCGAGCCATGTCGATATGCTCAATCTGCTGACGCGCGCGGCGGGTTATCGCAACTACCAGCATTTCCGCAGTATGGCGCAGTCCGCCGAAGTCCTGAAGGACTGGAACCTGAAGCAGGCTCCCGAGCCCTTGCCGGACGAGGATCGCGTGCTGAAGGCATCGCGCCATTATGATGGCAGCGGCAGACTGATCCGTTGGCCGGGCAGGAGAGGACTACAGGAGCTTTGCCTTTGGGTTCTGTGGTCGAAAATACCGGCGGGCACGGAACTGACGGAGCGTGAAATCAGCGATTTTCTGGACCACCTGCATCTCTTCGGCGATCCGGCGCTCTTGCGCCGCGAACTCTTCGATTTCGGGCTTGTCCACCGCACGCGGGATGGCAGACGATATCACCGCCTCGAAAAGAAGCCGCCGGCCGAACTTGGCCGGCTTCTCCGGCGCGTTGAAACCGAGGCAGAGACGGCTTGAGCGAAAGAGGAGCGCGGTTGATGAAACCGCGCCCCTGCGGCTTCAGAGAACCAGCCTGAACTTCGTGAATCCCTCGGCGCCTTCGCCGGCATCCTCGATCTTCACGCTCTTGACGTCGGCGAGATACTGTTTGGCTTTCGGGCCGCTTTCGAAAACGACCGTCGTGCCGGGCAAGGGCTTGAAGGTCCAGTTGCCGTCGGCTGCTGGATTGATCGTGCCCTGATCATGGACATAGCGCACGATAACATCCCGGTTGGTGTCCGGCGCCTGGAAGATCACCTTGTCGGAAGCGATGTCAGGGAAGCTGCCGCCGCCGCCCGCACGATAATTGTTGGAAACGACGACGAATTTCTGCGCCGGATCGATCGGCTTGCCCTCGAAGGCAAGGTTCTGGATTCTGTTGGAAGTCGGATTGACGGCCTTGCCAGACGAATCATATTTCGGCGGCTGGGACAGATCGATCTGGTAGGTCACGCCATCGATCACGTCGAAATTGTAGGACGGGAAGTCGATGTTGAGGAGAGCCGCATCCTTCGCACCGGGTTCGATGTGGTTGAACATGCCGGCGGACATTTCCAGCCAGTTCTTCACCTGCGCACCGGTGATGGCGACGGCCTGAACCGTATTCGGATAAAGATAGAGGTCGGCGACGTTCTTGATGGCGATATCGCCGGCGGGAACGTCCGTATAATAGTCGGCACCGCCGCGACCGCCGGCCTTGAAGGGGGCTGCGGCGGAGAGAACCGGCAAATCCTTGAACTCCGTATCGGCCAGCATCTGCTTGATGTACCAGGTCTGAGCCTGCGAGACGATCTGCACGGAAGGATCGTCGGCGACCAGCGCAAAGTAGGAATAGAGCGGCGCGGAGGTTTTGCCGACCGGCGTGCGGACATAGGCAAGCGTTGCCTCGTGCTCTGCCTTCGCCGCTTCAACCACTTCCTTCTTGTCGGCGACGTCGGCCACGACTTTTTTCTTGTCGTCGCGATGATAGATCGGCCGCGCTTCCGACGTGAAGTCCACGATTTTCCAGCTGTTGCCGTCTTTCTCCAGCAGCAGGTCGATCAGGCCGAGATGCGAGCCCCAGAAGCCGGCCATGACGGCGGGCTTGCCGTGCAGCGTACCCTTGACCGGATCGGCATTGGCAATGCCATCCCATGTTTTCGGGCCAGGGAAGACGAGATGCTGGTGACCGGTGAAGATTGCGTCGATGCCTTCGACGGCAGCGAGATGCAGCGAAGCATTTTCCATTTTTTCGGATGGGCCGGAACCGTCAATGCCGGAATGGGAAAGGGCGATGACGATATCTGCGCCAGCTTCCCTCATGGCCGGCACCCAGGCCTTGGCGGCCTGGACGATATCGCGCGTCTGTGCCTTGCCTTCGAGGTTCTTGATATCCCAGAGCATGATCTGGGGTGGCACGAAGCCGATGAAGCCGATCTTGACCGGGCTTTCATTGCCGGAGCCGTCCTTGATCTGCTTTTCGACGATGATGTACGGCTTGAAGAACAGCTCGTCCTGCTTGGGATCGGAGGCAAGCTGACCCTTGGTCAGGTTGGCGCAGACGAAGGGGAAGTTCGCACCGTTCAGCACCTTGAACATGAAGTCCAGGCCGTAGTTGAATTCGTGATTTCCGAGCGTGCCAACGGTATAGCCGAGCGTATTCATGGCCTTGATGACCGGATGCACGTCGCCATCCTTCATGCCGTGCTGATAGGCCATGTAGTCGCCCATCGGATTGCCCTGCAGCACGTCGCCGTTGTCGATCAGCAGCGAATTGGCAGCTTCCGCACGTATCGTGTCGATGATTGTTGCCGTACGTGACAGGCCCATCGTGTCGTTCGGCTTGTCGGCATAATAGTCGTAAGGGAAAACGTTGACGTGAATGTCGGTCGTTTCCATCAGCCGCAGATGCGCCTGGTTTGCGGCAGCGCGGGCGCTGAACGGATGAAGCAGCACGAGAGCGGAAGTAGCGGCAAGGCCGCCGAGCAGGGAACGGCGGCTCATTGCAGGCGCATCGAAAATGGAAGACATGGAAACACTCCTTTTGACATTACGCATCACCCGGTTCGGCGAACTTAGGATGATTGGCGAAGGAGTACATCTTGAAAATGACAGAACGGCAAAGACGGTGCAGCGAAAGCGGCACAGCCTGAGCTTACCGGACGCGCGGCACGTCGCGATGGAAGAAGCGGAAGTAGGAGGCAATGAGCGCGCGCGCATTGGAATTGACATCGAACTGGATGCCGACGCGGCCATTGTGTTTCCAGCGAACGACCCCATCGAGCAGGCCGAGGTCTTCCGCTTCGATGCGTACCTTGCTGCCGGCGGCCGCATAAAGCGGGGCTTTCACCTCGAGTGCCGCACCCGTGGCGGAAAGATCGAGGATGCGGGCGTCTATCTGGCTGTTCATATAGCTGATCTTGCCGAAGACCCGGCAATTCCTGCGGTCCGCCTTGCGGGCGGTGATCTTGAGGTTACGTGTCATGCTGGTCCCCGTGAAGAATTCGAGAGAAGCATAAACGCGGAAAATTGAAATGCCTTTAGAGGCTTGTTTAAAATTGTGCCGAAAGTCTCAATTCGGCACGGCCGCCCGTCGCGCCACGACATGCTCGCGCCAGACCGTGAAGATACCGGCCGCAACCACAATGATCGAGCCGACGATCATATTCAGCGTCAGCGTCTCCCCGTAGATCAATACACCGAGGATCGAGGCGTAGACGAGCTGGATATAGGTGAGCGGCTGGACGGCCGCTGCATCGAGACTGTCATAGGCGCGGATCAGGAAATAATGGCTTGATGTACCGGTCAGGCAGACGGCGAGCATCCAGATCCAGTCCCAGCCCTGAATCGGCGTCCAGTAAAAGGGGCCTGCAAGCGTCATGACGAAAGCGCCGACGATGCCTGTATAGAAGAAGCTCGTCATCGCCGAATCCTGCCGGCTCACGTAACGTGTGGCGATCACGTAAAGTGCGAAGTTGAGGCAGGAGACCACCGCAAGAAGCAGGTTCACGTCGAAGAACCCGCCTTCCGGCTTGAGGATCAGCAACACGCCACAAAGTCCGACGCCGATGGCCGTCCAGCGGCGCCAGCCAACCTTTTCGCCGAGCAGCGGAATGGCAAGCAACGCGACGATGATGGGGGTGGCGGCAAAGATTGCCTGCGAATGCGCCAGCCCGATCAGCGCAAAACAGGTGATTGCCAGTACCACCTGCGTCGCAAGCAGGATGCCGCGTGAAACCTGCAGAAATGGGTGTTTGGTGCGGGCGGTTGCGGCGATGCCGCCGCGCATTTTCGAGGCCAGAACCACGGTGAACAACCCGAAGGCCCAATAGCGCACCATCGTCACGAAGATAGGCGAATAGGCTGAACCAAGATGCTTCGAGATCGCGTCCTGCGCAGAAAAGATCGTCAGCGCGAGGAGCAGGAAGATATAGCCGTGAGTCTTGGATTTCATGTCTTGCCGTTGAAGCGGAATGCCCGCGACGTCAAGCTAGGACAGGATTCTGGGGGGCTTTGCAAGGGCTCAGAGGCCGACATTCGGCCTGTCGATGATTTCGCGCAGCGCAAAGCTCGAGTTGATCTTCACCACGTGCGGCAGCGCCGAAAGCCAGTCTCGGTGGATGCGCTCGTAATCTTCCAGATCACGGGCGGCGACCCGCAGGATATAGTCGTACTCGCCGGACATCAGATAGCAGACGAGCACGTTCGGGCAGCGCTTCACCGCCGCTTCGAATTCCGACAATGTCTTGGCGAACTGGCCAGACAGCGAAATGTGCACGATCGCGATCATCTTGTAATCGAGCGCCTTGTGCGAAAGCCGCGCATGGTAGCCGCCGATGACACCGCTTTTTTCGAGAATGTCGAGCCGCCGCGAACAGGCCGAAGGTGACAGCCCGACCTTGTCGGCGAGTTCCGCATTGGTGATGCGAGCATTGATCTGCAATGCCTTCAGAATCGCAAGATCGATGTTGTCGAGGTCTGACATTCGAAGAACCTTCGAAAATTGGGGCGTTGACGCAATAATCTTCGAAACTTCATGTTTGTGCAAATCCTCTTTGCAAGGACATTTCGTTGCAGCGGTGGGAGGATTTATCAGCAAGAAAACGCTCTGCGAAATGCAGACATAAAATGAGAGGAACGCGTATGCGTGTCGGTTGCCCGAAGGAAATCAAGAACCATGAATATCGCGTCGGCCTGACGCCGGCTTCGGTCAGAGAATATGTCGCCCATGGCCACGAGGTCTGGGTGGAAACGAAGGCAGGTGCCGGCATTGGTGCCGATGATGCCGCCTATGTGGCCGCTGGCGCGAAGATCGCCGCCTCCGCCAAGGATATTTTCGAAAAGTGCGACATGATCGTCAAGGTCAAGGAGCCGCAGCCCTCGGAATGGGCGCAACTCCGCGACGGTCAGCTCCTCTACACCTATCTGCATCTCGCGCCCGATCCGGAACAGACCAAGGGTCTGCTCGCATCCGGCGTTACGGCAATCGCCTATGAGACGGTGACCGACGATCGCGGTGGCCTGCCGCTCCTGGCGCCGATGTCCGAGGTCGCCGGTCGACTTTCCATCCAGGCCGGCGCCACCGCGCTGCAAAAGGCCAATGGCGGCCTTGGCATCCTGCTCGGCGGCGTTCCCGGCGTTCTCCCGGCCAAGGTTGCGATCATCGGCGGCGGCGTCGTCGGCCTGCATGCCGCCAAGATGGCTGCCGGTCTCGGCGCCGATGTCAGCATTCTCGACAAGTCGCTGCCGCGCCTGCGCCAGCTCGACGATATCTTCAATGGCCGTATTCACACGCGCTATTCCAGCATCCAGGCACTGGAAGAGGAAGTCTTTACTGCTGATCTGGTCATCGGTGCCGTGCTGATCCCCGGCGCTGCCGCACCAAAGCTTGTGACCCGCGAAATGCTCTCCGGCATGAAGAAGGGCTCCGTCATCGTCGACGTCGCCATCGACCAGGGTGGCTGCTTCGAAACCTCGCACGCAACGACGCATTCCGAACCGACCTATGTCGTCGACGGCGTCGTGCATTATTGCGTCGCCAACATGCCGGGCGCGGTTCCCGTCACATCAGCCCATGCGCTGAACAATGCGACGCTCGTCCACGGCCTCGCACTCGCCGATCGCGGCCTGCGCGCCATTGCCGAGGACAAGCACCTGCGCAACGGATTGAACGTCCACCGGGGCCGCATCACCAACAAGCCGGTCGCGGATGCGCTTGGTTACGAGGCAGTGGCTCCTGAAAGCGCACTGAACGTAGCGTAAACCAGCTGACTCAAGGTCAGGTAAGGGCGCCAGCTTCCGCAAGGGCTGGCGCCTTTATTTTGTCGATCCGGCACTGATAGCAATTGTTGCGCGCGGAGCGCACATGCACGTAGGCGATGTCAGGCCGTGCGAGCAATTCGGCCGCATAGGAAGGAATTCTGTCGATCGGCGTCACCGCGCCGGTGCCGTAGACGATCCTGTCGCTCTCGCCGTAGCCGCGGACAATGAAATCCGGGCTCGTAGTCAGGACGGGAGGCAGGACCTCGTCGGAAGAATAGCGCTGACAGGGCTGCTTGTGCAGGAAGACCGGCCCGGTTTCGGCATAGGGCTGCAGTTCCGGAAAGGGGCGATAGGCAAAGACGAACAGCTCTTCGCCAGCGCCAATATTGCGCAGGCAATGCCGGCACGGGTGGCCCGGACCATCGGAGATCATTGTTTCCGGCAGACGTCCGTAGGCATCGCGACCGCCGCTCCACAGCGCTTCTGCATCAGCTGTCGGCATGGCTGAAAATTGAATGTTGTTCATGGCAAATCTCCTCATGAGCTTTGCCATAGTGTCTGCCCTTGCGGCCGTCCAAACCACCCGATTCTTGCCTGAAACCGGGAAGCTTTGGGCGCTGCTCGATCAGCCGCGTCGGGCTATTTCCAGCAGTTCCTTGTCGCTCAATGGTCTGACGATCCCGGTGCCGGTGGAGACGGGAGAAAAACCGAACATCTGGTAGAGCTGCAATGCCCGCGGATGGTCGAGATTGTTGGTGGTCGTCGTGACCTTTTGCGGGTTCAGCGTCCAGATCGCGTAGAGAGCCTGGAGCAGGAACCATTTGCCGATGCCGAGGCCGAGCGCGTGCTCGAAGAGCCCGAAATGGCTGAGCTCGATCGTATCCTCGTCCTCGCAGAGATATTCATAGAAGCCGGCCGGCGCGCCATTGACGTAGAGCACGCTGATATTGTTGCGCTTGTCATGCAGGGCGACGGTCAATTCCTCGTCGCTCATCCGCAGACGGTCGACCCACTGCCAGCGCGCCCCGACCTGTCGATAGAGATAGCGATAGAAGGGTAGTGGAATGGCCGGTGCGCGCATGATCGCCGTCTGGATGTTGACGGGCACGGGCAGGCTTGCCTTCGGCGGCGCGACCATTTCAAGCCGCGTGATATGGGCCTTAAGCGAGGCGGGCGTCTTTCCCATGGCGTCAGGCTTTGACCGCTGCAGGAGGACCGGTAACGACAGGCGTATCCTCGCGGCTGCCCCATTCGCTCCAGGAGCCGTCATAGAGCTTGTTGTCGGTATGTCCGAGCGATTCCAGCGCCAGCGTGATGATTGCTGCGGTAATACCCGATCCGCAGGAGGTAACGACCGGCTTCGAAAGATCGATGCCGGCATCCTCGATCGTCTGCTTCAGTTCCGGCAGCGATTTGAAACGGCCCTGGTTTGCGAAAACGCCTGATGGCAGGCTGCGGGCACCTGGCATATGGCCGGAGCGCATGCCGGCGCGCGGTTCCGGTTCGCTGGCCGCGAAACGGCCGGCGCTGCGGGCATCGGCGATCTGCAGGGCGCCGCTTGAAACGATATCGCGCATCTGCTCGAGGTGAACGACGCGGTTGGAATCGTAATTCGTCTTGAAACTCGCCGGCGCATATTGTGGCGTTTCGGTTTCGAGTGGCCGGCCTTCAGCCTTCCATCCGTCCAGTCCGCCGTCGAGGACGAAGACATTCTTTGCGCCCATGACACGGAACAGCCACCACACGCGCGGCGAGGCGAACATGCCGATGCCGTCATAGACGACAATACGGTCATTCTCGCTGATGCCGAGTTTGCCGACTTCGGCGGCGAAATGATTGGGCGAGGGGATCGTGTGCGGCAGGTTCGTCGAGTGATCGGCGATTTTGTCCTGATCGAAGCGGATCGCACCCGGAATATGGCCGGCGGCATATTCTGCATCGGCATCGCGCTTCTGCGCCGGCAGATAGAAGGATGCGTCGAGCACGCGCAGATCGGATTTGCCGAGTTCAGCCTGTAGCCAGTCGGCCGAAACGACGAAACGGCTCTTGGTGTCGCTCATGATGATCTCCCCAAAAATATCGTCTATCAGGCTTCGTCGCCGGGCGTGCCGAAGCGAATGCGGAAGCGCCTGTTCTCTTTGCCCTTCTTCTCGATCTTGGCAATATGAATCTGGCCGACTTCCTGAGTTTCCGAAACATGCGTGCCGCCGCAGGGCTGGCTGTCAATAGCTGAATTCTCTCCGATACAGACGAGGCTGACACGGCCAAGACCAACAGGAGGACGCACATTCTTCGACTTGACGATGCCGGGATTGGCGGCGAGCTCCTCATCCGTGATCCACTGAACATAGACAGGATGGTTCTGGTTGACGAGGTCCATCAGCCTGGCCGTCACCTCGTCCTTGTCGATCGTGTCGCTCATGTCGAAATCGACGCGGCTTTCATCCTCGCCGACAGCAGCACCGGTAATCGGATAGGAGCAGACGACTGAAAGAAGATGGCAGGCCGTATGCATGCGCATCAGCCTGTAACGGCGCGGCCAGTCGATGTGCACAACCAGCTTTTCGCCGACCTCCGGCCGCGGCTCGCCCTCCTGCGGCACATGAATGACGATGTCTTTGGTGGCACCATGTTTCGCCTGGCCAAGCCCTATCCTGGAGCCGTCAGCCCGTTCGAAGAAGCCTGTGTCGCCCGGCTGCCCGCCAGACGTCGCGTAAAAGCAGGTCTGGTCCAGCTCGATGCCCCCGTCCTCGTGGACGGCCGTGACGACCGCTTCGCATGTGGAAAGGTAGAAGTCGTCACGGTAGAGGGCATTGACTGGCATGGAGGCTCACGCTGCGGGTTCGTAGGGTATTCTGATATCCGTCGAGCCGACCATCCAGGCAGGAATGGGAAGACCCTTGGACGAAAGGAAGTCCGGATTGAAAAGCTTGGACTGATAGCGGTTGCCATAATCGCAGAGGATTGTCACGACCGTATGGCCGGGACCGAGATCTTGGGCGAGGCGAACCGCACCGGCAATGTTGATCGCCGTGGAGCCGCCAAGGCAAAGCCCCTCATGTTCCACCAGATCGAAGAGGTAGGGGAGCGATTCGGCATCGGTGACGTGATAAGAGAAATCGGGCGTGAAGCCTTCAAGGTTGGCGGTGATGCGCCCCTGGCCGATACCTTCCGTGATCGACGATCCCTCCGACTTCAGCGCGCCGTTCGCGTAGAATTCGTAGAGCGCGGCACCCTCGGGATCTGCGATGCCGATCTTGATATCCCTGTTGAAGCCCCTGAGGCCTGCGGCAACACCGGCCAGCGTTCCGCCCGAACCGACCGAGCAGATGAAGCCGTCGACCTTGCCATCCGTATCTTTCCAGATCTCGGGTGCGGTGGTTTCGATATGAGCCTGGCGGTTGGCGACATTGTCGAACTGGTTCGCCCAGATCGCGCCGTTCGGCTCGCTCTTGGCAAGCTGTTCGGCAAGGCGACCCGAAACCTTCACATAGTTGTTCGGGTTCTTGTAGGGAACGGCCGGAACTTCGACGAGCTCGGCGCCGAGCAGGCGCAGCGCGTCCTTCTTTTCCTGGCTCTGCGTTTCCGGGATGACGATCACGGTACGATAGCCGAGCGCCTTGGCAACGAGCGTCAGGCCAATTCCGGTATTGCCCGCCGTACCCTCGACGATGACACCGCCGGGCTTCAGCAGGCCCTTCCTCTCGGCGTCGCGGATGATATAGAGCGCCGCTCGGTCCTTCACCGACTGGCCGGGATTGAGGAATTCGGCCTTGCCGAGAATGGTGCAGCCGGTTGCCTCGGAAACACCCTTGAGCTTGATGAGGGGCGTATTGCCGATAGCCTCGATTACGGAGGGGTGGAAGGTCATGGAATCTGCCTCGTTTACGCATAGTTTAGGAACGGTCTTTTCCCTTCACAAGGCGGCGTTGGCAAGAAATCCTATTCCATGCCTTTGAGGCGGGCGATAAAATTAGTCTTCGCGTTCCAGCCCATTGCCGTCTCCAGGCGCGCCGGTGATCCGAAGATTGACTTTCGGCGTATGGATGACGACAAAGCAAGCACGGGCGCAGGAACAAGGCGTGACCGAATCTGACATGGTTCACGAGCATATCGACACGATCGATGCATTGATGGCGCATTATGTTGCCGGCTCCCTCCCGGAGCCGGCCCGCGTACTCGTGGAATCCCATCTCGAAATGAAGGCGGACAATCGCGGCCTTGTGGCCGACCTTGAACGGCTGGCCGGAGACGCTCTGGAAAGCACGCCGGCAAGCCCGATCAGCGACCGGGATGCGAAGCTTGCGGCAATCTTCGGCTCGAAGGCTCCTGCGTCCCCTGCGAAGCCCCCGTCACGTCCGCGGGGCGCTCTTTTTCCGCGTGCCTTGCGCAATCTCGTCGGTTTCGAAGCCGACGACGTGCCGTGGCGCAAGCGCCTTCCGGGCTTCAAGGAATATGCGACCGATATCGACGGCTGCGAAGTCAGCCTGATGTGGATAAGGCCTGGCCGAGCGCTGCCTGCCCACACGCATGCGGGCATGGAACTAATCCTCATCCTCGATGGCGCCTTCCACGACGAGCGCGGCCGCTTTGGGCCGGGAGATATCTCGGTTGCGGATGCCACGATCGACCATCGCCCCGTCGCAGAAAAGGATCGGCCCTGCATCGCTTTCGCCGTTTCGGAGGGCCCGATCAAGCTCACCGGCTCCTTCCGGCAGATCATTGGCGATCTCATCGGCTGAAAGCAGCCACAATGCTGTGATAGAGCCATTGTCCCGGGAGAGATGGGGGAGCTTCCGGACTGTGTTCGTATTCAAATCGGCAGACCGGAGGAAGTGTCATGCGTAATTTCATCGCCCGCCCGGAGCATGGTATCGTCTGGATTTCCGGCGCGAGTTCCGGAATAGGCCGAGCGCTGGCGCTGAAGCTCGCAGGCGAGGGATACGGGGTTGCCGTCACCGCCCGCAATCACGAAAAACTGGTGGAATTGCAGGCCGAGGCATCCGGATTGCCCGGCAGCATCATCGTGCTCGACGGCGATGTGACCGATGCCGAAGACATGGAACATGTCATGGCCTCGATCGAATACGAGCATGGCGCGCTCGCCATGGCGATCCTCTGCGCAGGCGTCTATCAGCCCGTTCACGGCGAGGATCTAAACAGAGCCGATTTCGAGGAGACTTTTGCCGTCAACCTGTCAGGCGTCGTCAATTGCCTCCTGCCGGCGATCCGCCACATGAAGGCGAAGGGGCAGGGACAGGTCGCCATCGTTTCCTCGGTGACCGGCTACACGGGATTGCCGACCAGCGCCGCCTACGGCGCGACCAAGGCTGCCCTGATCAACATGGCCGAAAGCCTGAAATTCGACCTCGACAAGATCGGGATCCGTATCCAGCTCATCAATCCGGGTTTCGTTGACACGCCGGCAACGCGCAAGAATGCTTTTCCGATGCCGGCACTTATTTCGCCCGAGGCCGCTGCGGAGCGCATTGCGGCAGGCCTCAAGATGCAGGCTTTCGAGATCACTTTCCCGCGGCATTTCACCTATATGCTGAAGTTCCTGCGGATACTGCCTTACGGTCTCTATTTCCCTCTGGTCAACCGCTTCACAGGCTGGCGAGAGCGGCCTCTCGATAGAGGTCACCGGCCGGCGACACCGCATCCGGCTGAATGATCAGCGGCGCGAAAAAACCACCTGCCGCACATCGATATTGCGGGCGCGGAAGCCGGCCTCACAATAGAACAGGTAGAATTCCCAGAGCCGCTTGAACCGGTCGTCGAAACCCATCGGCCGGAGCTTATGCCACACGGACCAGAAGCGCTCGCGCCATTCCGCGAGCGTGCGGGCATAATCGAGGCCGAAGCCGAAGTCCCGGACCAGTGACAGGTCCATCTTCTTGCCGAGTTCGGCAAGGTGATGACGCGTCGGCAACATGCCGCCGGGGAAGACATATTTCTGGATGAAGTCCGGATTGCTGCGATATTGCTCGAAAGATTCGGGCCGGATAGTGATGATCTGCAGCCCTGCCTTGCCGCCCGGCTTCAGGCATTGTCTGAGTTTGGAAAAATAGGCCGGCCAGTATTTCTCGCCCACGGCCTCGAACATCTCGATGGAAACGATGCGATCGTAGACACCGGTCTCGTCGCGATAGTCCTGGAAGCGAAAATCAACCTTGTCGCTTAGCCCTGCCTTGCTGATGCGCTCCTGTGCGAAGGCAAGCTGCTCACGGCTGATGGTCAGTCCGGTCACCCGGCAGTTCAGTTCGCTGGCCGCGAATTCCGCAAAGCCACCCCACCCGCAACCGATCTCGAGCACATGATCACCGGGCTTGATGCCGGTCGCTTCCGCCAGCGCCCGATACTTGGCGCTCTGTGCCGATTGCAGGTCATTGGCACCGGTCGAATAAAGCGCTGACGAGTAGGTCATGCTCGGATCGAGCCATTGCTTGTAGAAGTCATTGCCGAGGTCGTAATGGGCCGAGATATTGCGCCTGGACCCGGCCTTGGTGTTGGCATTCATCCAATGGCGGATGCGTTCCACGAAGCGGCCGACACCGCTCGTGCCATAAGAATAACTGTATGCGGCCTCGCCGTTCACGAGAAACAGCTCGAGGAAGGCGGTGATATCGGGGCTATCCCAGTCGCCATCCATGTAGGTCTCTGCGATCCCGATGGTGCCGCTGGTCAGAGCCCGGTCGGGAAGGTTCCAATTCCGGAGCGTGAGCGCTGCATTCGGTCCGGCGGCCTCGCCCCTGATCAACACCTTGCGCCCGTCGGGCAGCGTGACGGCAAGGGACCCTTGCTGTATGCCCAGCAAACCGCGCAGCGCAAGCTTCGCCTTGAACGGCAGGTCTCTGACGATGCGCGAAATATTCTCCGCCGTCAGCGTTACCGCGTCCCGGGTAGCTTGGTTCAAGTCCTGTATATTGCTCACCGTCCGTCCTCCCGTATTTTGGGGCCGGTCAGGACAATGCTTGCGCCTCTCCTCCGGCGATTGCGACAAACGCTAAATTCATTCCGCAGCTTCTGCAAGCCGGCTTGCCGGCTTCACGCTGACAGGCGGAGGAGGTGGTGGCCGGCGAACGTAGATAGCGCCTTTCAGCCAGAGTTTCAGAGCCTCCCAGTGAATGCCGGCCATGATCTTGACGGTCAGGAAGGGAGTGGTTGTGAGAAGAAAACCGAGCGTCCGGCCAGTCAGCGGCTTTTTCCGGCCGGCGAACGTTGCGGCAAGAAGCGGTCCGTCCGCATCGGTTTCCAGGATGCGCCAGCGGATTTCCTGGCCGGGCGGCAGCATGCGGAAATGATAGCGCATTCCAATGCCAATGAAGGGAGAGACGTAAAAGAGCTTTTCGCAGGTCTGACGAAGACCGCTTTCGAAGATTTCGTCCTCCTCGACGGGGCAGACATAGCTATGCCGCTCGCCGAACGTGTTGCGCACCTCGTAGATCAGCGCAATAACTGAATCCTTCTCGTCATAAGCATAATAGACGGAAAGCGGATTGAAGACGTAGCCGAAGATCCGCGGATAGCAGACGAGCAGGATTTTGGCCGGTCGCTCGACACAGGCATCTGCAAGCAGGCGATCGGCATGGGAGCGCAGCTTCCCACCTGCTGCATGGTCTTCTTCATGGAACGAGACGAGATTGCTTCGGTTGACCGAAAACAGCGTCGATTGCCTGTCGGCTTCTTCCAAACGGTCGAGATCGATAGCAAGCGAAAACACCCGATACTGGAAGCGATGGCCGAACGGTTTCATGCGCTGATGCATGACATTGCCTACATAAAGCACTGCCGCTGCGTCCGGCGGACGACCGTTTCGCGTCACGCTGACGCCATATCTCGAAGCGTCGGGGCTTTTGCGCGATCCCATCATGCCATCGCTTCCAGCATCGTTTCACGAGGGGAGGGTCGGTCGGTTCGCCAGGGTGTGATACCGCCCAGAGCTTCCGCCGCCGCAAGGCCGGAGACAAGTCCATCTTCGTGGAAGCCATATCCGGTCCAGGCGCCTGCGAAATAGCAATTGTTCTTTCCCTGGATGACCGCGATCGCCTGCTGTGCTGTCATCGCTTCGGCGGAAAACTGCGGATGCTCATAGGTAAACTCGGCAAAGACCTTGCGACCATCCGGTTCGCGGTCCGGGTTCAGCGTAACGAAGAGCGGGAAGTTCGGATCGATGCCCTGCAGCCTGTTCATCCAGTAGGTAACAGCTACACCCGCCCTGCCGTCGCCATGGCTCGAGCGCAGATAGTTCCAGGAGGCCCATATCTTGCGCCGCGTCGGCATCAGGCTGGCATCACGGTGCAGGATAACGCGGTTGGGCTGATAGGGGACGGCAGCGAGCAGGCGCTTTTCCTGATCCGTCGCATCCATCAGCAGACGCGACGTCTGGTCGCTGTGGCAGGCGAAGATCACCTTGTCGAAGAAAGCCTCGCCGCCGGCTTCGTCGATGACGATGACGCCCTTTTCCTTGCGTATTACGCTGCGCACCCCGCAGCCAAGTCTTACCTTGTCGCCAAGCGGCGACAGAAGCCTTTTCAGATAGTTGTGGCTGCCGCCGGTGACGGTACGCCACTGATGCTGGTGGCGGTAGATCAGCCGGTGATTGTCGAAGAAATTGACGAAATGCTCGGCGGGAAATTGCAGCATGCGCGCTGATGGCGTCGACCAGATCGCCGCCGCCATGGGCACCAGATAGTTGTTGGTGAAACCGGGCGAGAAGCCGCGCCAGTCGAGATAATCGCCGATCGAGCGCGAGGCGAGATGTCCGGCTGCCCGATCTTCCAGGCAGGTCCGGTTGAAGCGCAGGATCTCGCGGATCATCCAGAGAAAGGAGGGGCTCAGCAGATTGCGCTTCTGCGCGAATATCGACGAGAGCCCACCGCCGCTCCACTCCAGCCTGCCCTGATCGAGTGACAGGGAAAAGCTCATGTCGCTGGCATGCGTGGCGACGCCGAGTTCCGCAAAGAGCGCGGTCAGATTGGGATAATTGTGCTCGTTGTAGACGATGAAGCCGGTGTCGACTGGAATGCTCAACCCGTCATAATCGACATCGACCGTTGCCGTATGGCCGCCCGGCCGGACATCCTTCTCATAAAGCGTCACGTCATGAACAGGATTGAGCGCCCAGGCAGCCGATGCACCCGATATGCCCGATCCTATGACCGCGACCTTGAGCCGGCGTGGCAGCGAAGGAACATGCGCGTTCATGCTGCATCCTTTATCGCGTTATAGACCTTCAGCGCCCGCCGGCGCGCCGTGGCATGATCGACGATGGGTTGGGGATAGGTTTCACCAAGCGTGATACCGGCTTTTTCAAGCACGCTCGCGGGTGCCTCGAACGGCCGGTGGATATATTTGTCCTCCAGATTTTCGAGCTCGGGCACGAACTGCCTGATATAGCTGCCGTCCGCATCGAATTTTTCGCCCTGCAGAACCGGGTTGAAGATGCGGAAGAAGGGAGAGGCATCGGCGCCTGAACCTGCCACCCATTGCCAGCTGGCCGCATTGTTGGCCGGGTCCGCATCGACGAGCGTATCGCGGAACCAGGCTTCGCCTCGACGCCAGTCGACCAGCAGGTCCTTGATGAGAAACGAGGCTGTGATCATCCGGACGCGGTTATGCATCCAGCCATGGCGCCAAAGCTGGCGCATGCCTGCGTCGATGATGGGATAGCCCGTCTGGCCGTTGCACCAGGCATGGAATCCGTCTTCATCCTGTCGCCAGCCGAAACCGTCGAAACTGTCGTTCCAGTTGGCGCTTGCAAGTTTGGGAAAATGGAAGAGCAGGTGGTAGGAAAACTCCCGCCATGCCAGTTCCTTGCGAAAGCGCACGATATCGTCGGATGGGATGCTGCGGGAGAGGCCCTTTGTCGCCTCCCAGATACGCGCTGGCGAAATCTCGCCGAGTGCCAGATGCGGAGAGAGCAGGGACGTTGCCGCCTTGCCGGGGAAATCCCGGTCAGCCGAGTAACCCGGAAGAGCGTTTTCGACGAACTCCCGGAGCTTTTGGTGGGCAGCGGCTTCCCCCGGCGTCCACATGTCGGGGAAGGACCTCGCCCAGTTCGGCTTGCGTGGCAGAAACTTGAAAGAGGCGAGCGTTTCAGATGCGGGAAACTCTTTGGGGAAGCGGAAGCGTTGAGGCATGTCGACAGGCGCTTCCGGCTCTCCATCTTCTTCGAGTGCCCGCCAGAACGGCGTATAGACGCGATAGGGCGTGCCGCCTGATGTCTTGAGTTTCGTCGGTTCATGCAGGAGCTGGCCGCCGAAGCTGCGCACCTCGATTGCCTGCTTTTCGAGTTCATGCTTGAGGCGCGTGTCGATCGCAATGCCGGGCGGATCGTAGCGACGGTTCCAGAATACCGCTTCCGCACCGCTTCGCCTGATGAAGTCGCCCAGCACGTTTCGGGCATGGCCGCTGGCCAGGACGAGCTTGCCGTCACGTTTTCTAAGGGCGCCATCGAGCGCATGCAGCGAATGGTGCAGCCACCATGCCTGAGCCGAACCGAGCGGCCCGGTGCCGTCTTCCCCGTGTTCGCGAATATAAAGTGGAATAACCGGCCGCCCCGATGCGCATGCCGCCTGGAGTGCCCTGTTGTCGTCAAGGCGCAGATCCTTGCGAAACCACACGATCACCGGTCTTGCAACAATATCCCGTGCCAATGTCTGCTCCCTGTCCTGCCTCTCCTGTCTGTTACGGAAGTACGGGGCAATCGGATCAGGAGTTTCATGAAGCACGCATGAAAAAGGCCGGTCGAGCCGGCCTCTCTCAACGAACGGGTCTTTGCCCGATCAGTTGTCGTATTCGCGGCATGCCTCACTGATCGAAGCGCCGCTTTCGCCGCCGCGCGTATCGACACCCGTGTTCTGCTGCGCCATGCCGGGGCAATCGATGGCCTGGCCGCCGATGCTCTGTGTCGTGGCCGGATCGACCGCGCTTGAGGGAACCGGATGAATGCCGTTGCTGTCACTCGTATAATCCGAGGAGTAATTGCCCGAGCCCGGGTCCGTGGAGCCGCCGTTGGTCGGGCCGATAGTGTCGGGATTGGACTGGGCAAATGCCGACGAAGCCATGCCGATGGCAAGCAACGAAGCGGCGATAAGGGATTTACGCATGGGAGCTATCCTCCTTCGATTTTCATCTTTGGTGACATGTGCCTAACCCGCGAGGCGATTGCTTGTTCCGAAATTTAAGCGGCGCGGTTGAAGTGATTGCGATGGTTACGCGTAAACCTTAACCGCGAAAGCCGCTTTGCCTCCGCCCTTCCTTGCCTTACCTGCGCAGTGAATCCCCGTTTACGGCATGAGGCCGCCATGTTCATTTCACTGCGCGAGGCAGGCGATCTCTGCCTTCAGATGGTACTTGCTCTCGCCTTGACCTTGGGCGGCATGGCGCTCGCTTCCACCGTTGTAAAGGCCACCGAGCAGCGGGTTGCCGCCATCGATGTCAACCGCCCGTTGCTCTGGTCTGCCGGCCCCGTCCGCGTCGAAAGCATTCAGCTTTTTGCTGGGCGAGAATTGGCTGCGGGCGACGGGACAGGCTGCCACGATGCCATCGGCCTCAGAATATCCTGCGACCTGGCGACTTTTTCGTCGAGCAGCAACTTCTGATCCAGCGATGGATTTTCCAGCTTTCTTCCGGGTTTTGGAGCTTCGTTTCTTTAGTCCATAAAATTTATGGATAATCTGGCCGAGATGCGTTGCAGCGGCCTTGCTGCGCCTGCGCCAGGAGACAGCAATGACAAAAATCTTGATCGTGCCGGGTCTGTTCGGTTCCGACGAGGGGCATTGGCAGCACTTTTGGCTTGATGATGTGCCGCAGAGCCGGCTGGTCGGCCAGGACGACTGGAACCACGCCCGTCTGGACCACTGGATGGAACGGCTGGAACAGGCACTCCTGGAAGCTGGAGAGGCCTATATCATTGCCCATAGCCTCGGCTGCATCCTGACGGCGAGGCTCGCCGACCGGCCAGTGGCACGCAGGATCAAGGGAGCGCTTCTGGTTGCCCCTTGCGATTTGCCGGCCACCGAACGGCTGCATCCCGGCTCGCTCGCTTTCGGCCCCATGCCGACTACCCCGCTTCCCTTTCCGAGCCTCACCGTCGGCAGTCTCGACGACAAATACATGTCGCTCGACCGACTGAGCTTCTACACTCGCCTGTGGAAAACCGAAGTTCGCAACATCGGCCTCGCAGGCCATATCAATATCGCCAGCGGTTTTGGCCGCTGGACCGGCGGCTATACGCTGTTTGATGTGGTGAAAGGCAAGGCGAAGGCAAAGAGGCCGCAGATATCCCCGCATACCACGACCGCGGCATCGGCCTGACATTTTATCGGGACACGCGCAAGAAACGGGTTGAACTTACACCTTCGCGATACGATTCTGATACCTGATGGAATGTGAGGGCTTCACCATGGCTCAGAAAGTGCATCAATACCTGATTTTTGAAACAGCAGGCGGCTTTTGCGGCATTGAATGGAGCGATGCCGGCGTGACGCGGTTCCAGCTGCCCACGAAAAGCGCCGATTCGACAGAACGATTGTTGCTGCGCCGTCTGCCGGCTGCCGAACCCGGCAAGCCGACGCCGCAGATTTTGGACGCTGTTGCTGCGGTGAAGCGTTACTTCGAAGGCGAAGAAATCGACTTCTCCACTGTCGCCGTTGACCTTGACGGCCAGGACGCATTCTTCCGCGATATCTATGCTGCCGCGCGCCGTATCGGCTGGGGTCGCACGACGACCTACGGCACCCTGGCGAAGGAGCTTGGGGTGGGGCCAGAGGCAGCGCGCGACGTCGGCCAGGCGATGGCAAAGAATCCTGTCGCGCTCATCATTCCCTGCCATCGGGTGCTGGCGGCAGGCGGAAAGATCGGTGGCTTTTCGGCGCCTGGTGGTTCGACGTCCAAGCTTCGCATGCTGGAGCTCGAAGGCGTGCATGTCGGTCCACCGCCTCCTGCCCAGCAATCCCTCGATTTCTGAGATCTATCGCAAGCAAGTGCTTGGAATACGGCGGAAAACCTCGCTATAAATCTCTGTCTATAGCGAGGTCTTTTCATGAAGAAGATTTTCAACCCGCCATCCGTCCGCCGTCCCTTCGGAAATTACAATCACGGTCTGCTCATACCGCCGGGCGCATCCTTGCTGGTCACGTCAGGTCAGCTCGGCATCGGCCTCGATGAAAAGATTCCTGAGGATGTGACGGCCCAGGCTGAGCTCTGCTTCGAAGCGATCAAGGCGATCCTCGCCGAGGCCGAGATGAGCTTTGCTGATGTCATCCGCATTTCAGGCTTTGTGACGAAACGGGAAGACTTCCCGGCCTATATGGCGGTGCGCGACCGCTTCACGCTCGACCCGAAACCCGTTTCGACGCTCATTATCATCAACGGCTTTACCCGGCCGGAATTCCTGGTGGAAGTGGAAGTAACGGCGGCGAAGGTTTTCTAGGATTTGATCGCAAGCTCCGCGGCGATTACGACGGGGCGGCTCACCGGCGCGGCAGCAGCGCCCATGGCGGTGCGCGCATGCTGGCCGATATCGGCGCCGAAGAGATCGACCACCATGCGGGGTGCGCCCGGTTAGGTGTACCGATGCAAGCCCCCCTAGAATCGCTCCATCGCGTCCTTCACTTTCGCCAGGAACGCTGCCCGTGTCTCGGGGGTGCAGTTGTTCATGTCGTAATGGGCGAGAAAGGTAACCGGCTTGAACGGGTCGATCTGCGCCCGCAAGACACGCTTCACGATCTTCTTTGGCGGATTGCCGGCAACGAAGGCGCGGAAAGGTGTCGCGCCATAGGTCAGCACCGCCCCAAGCTTCTTGATATGCCGCAGGCGGGATTCGACCTTGCCGTTCACGAGCGCGAAGGAAACGCCGGGAAGCCAGACCCGGTCGAAATAACCTTTCAGGATCGCCGGGAAGCCGAAATTCCAGACCGGTGTGCAGATGACCAGCGCCTCGGCCTGCTTCAGCCTGTCGACATAGGGTTTCACCAGCGAAATATTGTCGGGATAGTCGTGGTAGACGAGCCGATCATGTTGCGACAGGACGGGATCGAAATTCTCCGCATAGAGATCGCAGGCATCCACATCGTGCCCGGCCTTGGCGAGGCTCTCCAGGGTTTGTCTGTAGAGCGCCTTGCCGTAGCTTTCCTCGACCGGGTGCGAGTGGAGGACAAGAACCCTCATGAAGCCTCCATGACGGCGGCAAGACCCGGGAAAAGGTAGTTCTTGCCGGCATCGAAATCGAAATTGGGATTCTCCCAGGCGATCATCTTGCCAGGATTGAGCAGCCCCTTCGGATCGGTCTCATGCTTGAAGGCGAGCTGCACCTTGTCGGTGCGCTTCATGCCTCCCTCTTCGAGCGTATAGCGGTGCGGGTTGAAGATCGGGCAGCCATGATCCCGATGGATCTTGATGATCTCTTCCAGCCGCTCCTCTGTCGTATAGCGTACCAGCGGCAGGCCCGAGCACTGGATCTGCCCATCGAACTTGATGAATTCGAGATGACCCGGCACCTCATCGCCGAAGATCTCCACCATCTTTTTCACCTTGGCCACATGATCCGGTCCCGGATACTGCACCTGCAGATAGGTGAAGGTGGGATCGACCTTGAGCGCACGCAGCGTCGTATGGTTCCAGGCTAGCTCATAGGCGTGCGGAATGCCACGCATGCTCTCGACCTTGTCGGAGCGGAACATGATTTCGCCCTTCTGCGCTGCCGTGAAAGCCAGGAAAGCATCCATGGAATGCGGCGCGATCATCAGCACGACGATCGACTGGCCCTGGCGGATATAGGGCTTGTGGCGGGTGAAATAGTCATGCGGGATAGGGGCCGCGATTGGCGCGATTTCCTTGACGAGAATGCCGTTGCATTTCGCCAGCGCATCGGAGAAGCGCACTGCATCCATGAAGTCATCGTAGCCGACTAGCACATCCACCCAGTCATAGGCGGGTGCCAGTGGCATCTCGATTTCCGTGATGATGCCGTTGGTGCCATAGGCATGGCTGACCTTCTGCAGATCCCAGCCGGTGAGATCGAGCACGCGCGGCTCCGCTTCCATGGTCACGACACGCAGGCGCAGGATATTGCCGAGATCACGCAAGCCGCCCCAGGTGATCGAGCCGACACCGCCGGAACCGCCGGCGATGAATCCGCCGACCGTCGCCGTCTGGGCGGTCGAGGGGTGGAAGCGCAACTCCTGACCGGAATGTGCCTTGGTCTGCTTGTCGAGTTGGGCAATCACGATGCCGGGTTCGCAGATGACGCGACCCGGATGGATTTCCTTGATCTTGTCCATGGCGGCGAGGTTGAGCACGATACCGCCTGAGAGCGGCATGGCCTGACCGTAATTGCCCGTGCCGGCGCCGCGCGGGGTGACGGGCACGCCATGGGCGAAGGCGACCTTTAGCGTCTGGATGACTTCGGCCTCGTTTTTCGGCGTGACGACGATATCGGCGGTCACATTATCGAGCTGCGCCTTCAGGATTGGCGAATACCAGTAGAAGTCGCGGCTCTTCTGGCGAACGAGCGCCGGATTGTCCTCGATCGCGATACCTTCGAGTTCTTTTTTGATCTGCTGATAATCGGCCATGTCAGGCTCCAACGACGCTATCGAGTTCACGGTAATCCGGCAGGCTGCGGTCGATCACCTTGCCGCGACGAAGCACGACGCGGTCAGACTGCGGACGGGAAAGGAATTCGCTCCAGCGCCTGGCGCTGAAGAGCACGAGATCGGCGGGGCTGCCGACGGCAATGCGGCTCATCTGCGGCCTGCCGGCAATCTTGGCCGGTGACGTCGTGACGACGCGTGCCGCGGTGTCGAGCGGATGATCGAGATGCAGGATGCGCACTGCCTCACGAAACACTTCGACCGGATCGAGATCGCCATAGGCGTAGAAGGGATCGCGTGTATTGTCGGAAGAGACAGCCGTCTCGACACCGGCAGCCGCCAGTTCCTTGAACAGCGTGACACCGCGCCAGCGCGGCGTGCGGCCGGGATACCGATCCTGCAGGTACATGTTGCACATCGGCAGCGAGATGACCGAAACCCCGGCCTTTTGAACCAGTTCGACCGTCCGCCGCGCGATATCGTCATCGTGCCGCGCCAGCGAGCAGCAATGGCCTGCCGTCACCTTGCCTTCGAACCGGTTGCGCAGAACGGCTTCAGCGATCGCCTTCAATGTTTCTGCGCCTGGATCCTCGGTCTCGTCGACATGCAGATCGACATCGAGGCCGTTCTCCGCCGCCGCGCGCAAAAGCGTATCGAGCTGCCAGTCGAGCGCTGGTCCCATCTTGGTGACACCGCCAAGCAGCCCACCCTTGTCCTTTACGACAGCAACAAGATCAGCGAAAAAAGCCTCGTCGACCATGTTGTCCAGCGGGAAGAGAGCGACCGCCTGCAAGGCAATCTTGTCTCTCCATTCCTCCCGGATCGCGGCAAAGACCTCGAAGGAAATCCGGTGCTGGGGTGCCAGCGAATCCAGATGCGTGCGGATAAGCCCAGTGCCGTGTGCATAGGCTGAACGCAGCGAAAATTCCATGCGCTTGCGCACATCCGCCGCCGACCAGTTCGCCTCGCGGTCCCGGCCGACCGCCTCCAGCGCACCCATGAAGGTTCCGTCGGGATTGGGCTTGCGGGGCCAGATATGGCCCTTGTCCAGATGTGTATGGATATCTGCAAAGCAAGGCCACACCATGCCTTCCCGCATGTCGGACTTGGCGAATTCGGCCGGCGCTGTTCCGGGAGGCAGGATTGCCGAGATGAGACCGTCGGCTATCACGATATCCGCCTTGACGAGGCCTTCATTGGCGACGGCAGCAAAGCCGCTGATGGCGACAGCCGGAAGCGTTGCGTTGGCGAGCATGAAACGGCCCGCATTCGGGGGGGACATGAAGGAATAGGTCATCAATTTTCCCGCTTCAGGCTGCTCTCATGCCAGCGATGCAGACTGAGCCATGAAATGAAGGAGGTAATGGCGAAGATCGCGACGCCGAGCATGGACAGCATGAAGAGCGCGGCAAAAAGGCGGGGAATGTTCATGCGATATTGCGATTCCAGCAGACGGAAGGCGAGGCCGGAACCGGCACCCGCCGAACCTGCGGCGAATTCGGCAACCACGGCGGCAATCAGCGCTAGGCCGCCGCCGATGCGAAGCCCGGTCATGAAATAGGGCTGGGCGGCCGGGATCTTCAGGTAGATCAGCGTCTGCCAGCGCGAGGCGCCGTAGAGTTCGAAGAGGTTGATGAGATTATGATCGACGCTCTTCAGGCCCTGGACCATGTTGGACAGGATCGGGAAAAAGGCGACGAGGAAGGCGCAGATCAGGAGCGCCACCTGYGTCGACGGAGCGTAGATCAGGATCAGCGGTGAGATCGCCACGATCGGCGTGACCTGCAGGATGACGGCGAGCGGGTAGAAGGCGATTTCGATCCATCGCGATTGCACCAGGAAGATCGCAAATCCCACCCCCCCGATCAGTGCCAGGACAAGCGATATCAAGGTGATCTGCGTGGTGACCCAGAGGGCAGGGGCAAGTGTGCCCCAGTCATGGATGAAGGCCGCTGCCACAGCGCCAGGGCCGGGCAGGATATAAGGCGGAACACCCGAGAGCACGACGTAGAACTCCCAGATGACGATCAGCACGCCGATCACCAGAAAAGGCACAGCGATGCGAAGCGCCAGATCGCGCCTCTTTGCGTTGATCGGATTGGGAACGGACAGGGGCGCGGTCTCGCTTGTTTCGATGCTCTCGACGCTCATCAATGTTCCTCCGCTCCGCCTATTGCCTCGATCAGCGAACGCGATGCCGTCTCGCAGGCCCGACGGTATTCTTCCGAGGTCCGGTAATGCGAATCCCGCTCAAGGCTTGTTGTCAGCGGAAAATCCGCATGGACGCGGCCCGGCCGCGCCTTCATCACCACGATGCGGTTGGAAAGATAGGCAGACTCGAAGACGGAGTGCGTCACGAAGATCACGGTGATGCCCGTCGCTTTCCACAGCCGCAGAACGTCGTCATTGAGCTTCTGGCGCGTGATTTCGTCGAGCGCGGCAAAGGGCTCATCCATCAGCAGCAGTTTTGGCTTGGTCACCAGCGCGCGGGCAATCGACACACGCATCTTCATGCCGCCGGAGAGTTCCCGCGGATAGGCATCGGCGAAATCCTGCAGGCCGACGGTTGCAAGGACCTCCGTGATCCGATCCCTGGCCTGCGCCTTGGAAACGCCGCGCAGTTTCAGCGGCAGGTAGACATTGCCGAACACGGTCTTCCACGGCATCAGCGTCGGTTCCTGGAAGACGAAGCCGATATCGCCCTCCGGCAGGCCCTGCGAATTGATGCGCGAACTTGGCCAGTCGATCTTGCCCGACGTGGCGTCGCCGAGACCGGCGATGATGCGGAGTGCCGTGGATTTACCGCAGCCGGAAGGGCCGAGAAGGCTGATGAATTCGCCGCTCTCGACCGTCAGCGACATGCCCGAAAGCGCGATCGTGCCGCTGGAAAAGACCTTCGAGACCGACTGCATGACGACCAGCGGCCGCTTGCGAGTCTCCTTCGAAGGCGCCGCCTTGGTTTCCGCTAGGGACATTCTCTCGCTCTTTTATCGAAGGGGAAGCGGCCCGCCGCCGGGTGGCGACAGGCCCGCCTTGGGAGACTTATTTCTTCAGCGATGCGCCGACGTTCTTGCAGACGAATTTCGTCGTAAAGGCTTTGGTATAGTCGGTCTCAGGCTTGAAGACCTTGATCGCTACCATTTCGTCGAAGAACTTCTTGTAGTGAGCGTCGGTAATGCAGCCGATGCCCTTGTCCAGGCCGTCGCCGGACTCGATGATGCCGTATTCTTTCATCTTGGCGATCGAATAGGCGATCTGGCCATCCGTCATTTCCGGATTGTCCTTCTTGATCAGCGCATTGGCCTTGCTGTTGTCGCCGTAGAGATAGCTGTACCAGCCCTCGATAGAGGCATCGACGAAGCGCTGCACGACGTCAGGCTTGGTATCGACCATCTGCTGGGTCGTGGTGATCATCGTCGAATAGGGCGAATAGCCGTTGTCGGCGAGCAGGAAGACCTTCGGCTCCCAGCCGGTCTGATTCTGGATCTCGTAAGGCTCCGAGGTCAGGTAGCCCTGCTGGGCGGATTGCTTGTCGGCAAGAAACGGGCCTGGATTGAAGTTGTAGGGCTTGTACTGCTCGTCCTTGAACCCCGGAAAATTTGCTTTCATCCACTCGAAATAGGTGAGGTAGCCATCCTTGCTGAGGAACAGGCTCTTCAGTTTCGCAAGATCCCCGAACTTGTCGATGCCGACGTCAGGATGAGCGATCAGGATCTGCGGGTCCTTCTGAAAGATCGCGGCAACGTCGACAAGCGGAATACCCTGTTCGACGGCGGAGATTTCGCCCTGCGGCCCGCCCATGTAGAAGTCGATCTTGCCGGAGATCAGCAGCGCGTTGTTGGCGGCATTCGGCCCGCCCTGCACGATAGAGACATCAAGGCCGTATTTTGCATAGGTTCCGTCGGCGACGGCCTGATAGAAGCCGCCATGCTCTGCCTGTGCCAGCCAGTTGGTGCCATAGCTGACCTTGTCGAGCGCATGGCCCGGTGCACTGGCGACAAGCATGCCGCCAAGCCCAAGAAGGGCAGAAAATACGGATGTTTTCAATCTGTTGGACATGGCGGCGTTCCCCTTCTGGTGCCTTGGAAGCTCGTTTTCGGCCCCCGATTTTCTTCATTTGAGCGATTGCTTCGCTCTTTGAAAAGCATCAAAATTCGTGCGCAACGATGCCTTTTTGGCATCTCACATGATGTCTGTGCCTAATTTGGGCGCTGTGCTTAAAAACGATGCAACGAGGTCTCGATGCTGCACTCCAGAAAGCTTCTGTACATCAACGAGATCGCCCGCACCGGCTCGATCCGGAAGGCTGCCGCGCGTCTCAACGTCGCTTCTTCGGCGATCAACCGACAGATACTGGCTCTCGAAGAGGAAATGGGTGCGCCGCTCTTCGAGCGCCTGCCGCGCGGCTTGCGGCTGACGGCCGCCGGCGAACTCTGCATCGAGCATATCAGAGAGGTTCTGAAGAACTACGAGCGGCTGGAAGGTCGCATCAAAAGCCTGAAGATGCAGCAGGCCGGCAAGGTGCGATTGGTGACGACGGTCGGTCTTGCCGCGGGACCGCTGCCGGAAATCATCGCCCGCTTCCAGTCCGAGCATCCGCGCGTTTTCATCCATCTGCGCAACGATGCCGGCACGATGACCGTCAATCCGGTTCTGTCGGGTGAGGTGGATATCGGCCTCGGCTTCAATATTCAGGCCACACCCGGCATCCGCACGCTCGGCAATTTCGATATCCCGATCGGCGTCGTCCTTCCGCCTGGCCATCCCCTGATCGGGCCCGGTCCGATCAGCCTTGCCGATGTCGTGCAGGAGCGGCTGGTGCTTGCGCAGCAGGGCACCAGCCTGCGTGAGGTCATCAACCTCGCAATGGCGAGGCTCGATATTCCTGTCGAGCCGGTTCTGGAGACCAACGCTTCGGAAATGCTGAAGAAACTGGTCAAATGCGGGGCAGGGCTCTCCATGCTGAACCCGCTTGATGTCATCACCGAATGCCGCCAGGGCGAACTGGTATTCCGCCCGATTGCCGAGCCGCACAGCCGCCATCAGCCGATGAAGCTCTTTGCCCGTGCCCGGGCGCCGCTCGATTCCGCCACCAGCCTCTTCGTTGAATACTTGCTGGCCGAGCTTGCCGGCCTTGTTCAGGAACTGCAGGCCAAGGGACACATCCCGCTCGAGCGTCCTGTCGTTGCCTGACTATCGCGAATAGAGGTTGGAGAGCGGATAGCGCATGAGGTCACGGAGAAGCTCAATAAAGCCCTTCACCTGATGGCGGCAGATCGCTTCACCCTTTTCGGCCGTTCCCTTCGAGGCGTCGCCGACAACCCCGTTCGGATTGAGATCGTGCGCGATCCAGGCGAGCGAATGCGGCGGCAGCGGCTGGATATACTGCGATTGCTCGCGCATCCATTCAGCCTTCGATGTGAAATTCTCAGCCTTCTCCATCCGCACCAGTTCCGGCCGGAAATGCAGCATCAGCGAGGTTTCCACCTCGCCGCCATGAATGCCGTAGCGTGTCTCGTGCTCGCTGATCATGCCGTCAGGATTGCCGAAGCGGCCCCATTGTGTGGAAACGACGGCCATCTGGTGGCGCACGCGCAACTCGCGCGCGACGATGCTCATGATATCGACATTGCCACCATGCGAGTTGACGATGACGAGCTTGCGCAGCCCGGCCTCCGCCACCTTCGCGCCAATCGCCGTCCAGACGGGGATCAGCAGCTCGGCGCCGAGGGAAAGCGTGCCTGGACCATAGACATGCTCATTGGCCTTGCCGATTTCCTGGGTTGGCAAGACAAGGATATCGAGGTCGTCGGGCCGTTGTCGGCGCAGTTCCGCCAGCATGCCCTCGGCGATCGCCACATCGGTTGCTATGGGCAGATGCGGACCGTGTTGTTCTGTCGAAGCGATCGGCAGGATGGCGATGGTCGTATCGGCGGAAAGAGCGGCAAAATCATAAGTGTTCAGTTCATTCCAATAGAATGGTATCGCCATCGCCGCTTCCCTCTTTGTCATTCTTCGATAGTGAGTAGGGAATAACGCGGCATGCGAAAAGCATCGATTTGCGCGCGCGCCGCTGCCTTTTTGCGTGCATGATGCCGGTAGTCCAATGTCAGGTCATCTTTGGAGCTGGAAATAAATATTCCGCCGCTGGCCCATTCGAGGAAGGCTTTCGTTTGACCGCGCTCGGCGCAGGTCTGTAGATAGTCATCTGCACGCAGAACTGCCTGTGAGTGCTCAGATTTAACGATCCGCAATTGGAGGGCCGACCATGAGCCTACGTATCAACGATATTGCTCCCGATTTCACCGCCGACACCACCCAGGGCCCCGTTCAGTTCCATGACTGGATCGGCAGCGGCTGGGCGGTTCTCTTCTCGCATCCGAAGAACTTTACGCCGGTTTGCACGACCGAGCTCGGCACCATGGCTGGCCTCGAGGGTGAGTTCAAGAAGCGCGGCGTCAAGATCATCGGCATTTCCGTCGATCCGGTCGAAAGCCACGGCAAGTGGAAGAACGACATCAAGACGGCGACCGGCTTCGATGTCGAATATCCGCTGATCGGCGACAAGGACCTCAAGGTCGCCAAGCTCTATGACATGCTGCCGGCCGGTGCCGGTGAAAGTTCCGAAGGCCGCACGCCCGCAGACAACGCCACCGTGCGCTCCGTCTTCGTCATCGGCCCGGACAAGAAGATCAAGCTGATCCTCACCTACCCGATGACGACGGGCCGCAATTTCAACGAGATCCTGCGCGCCATCGACTCCATCCAGCTGACCGCCAAGCACCAGGTTGCGACGCCCGCCAACTGGAACCAGGGCGACGACGTCATCATCACCGCCGCCGTCTCCAACGAAGACGCCATCGCCCGCTTCGGCTCCTTCGATACGGTTCTGCCGTATCTCAGAAAGACCAAGCAGCCATCGGCGTAAGTTTGCTGCGCTGACGCTGGACCAATCAAAAGACGCCCTGGTCTGCCAGGGCGTTTTTTTATGTACTCCAGATTACCCAGGCGTATCCGGTTTGCGTTTCGTTCCGGCGCAGTTGCTTGCAAGAGTGGTAACTATACGTGTCCTCGGATCCATACCGTATAGCTTCATGCGCGAGCACGACACCGCGTATTAACGCAATCGTTGCAATGATGAAATCGACGCGTGCACTTGGTTCGACTTTGGTCAAGCCTGAGGCACCAAACGATAGATCATTTTCTGAGGCAATTTCATGAAAGCAAACCTGTCCGTCCTGAAATACTGGCGTGCCGCTATTGCTGATAGTACGTCGGGGGACGCATGCCTAACAAAAAGGGCTATGGAGGAGTTTAAGGTCGTCAGTTTCGAGGAAGGGAAAACGGGATGTCTTGACGATAAGACCGTCAAGATTCTTTTTGCCAATACCCCTTCGACTGTACAGCAAATCAGCGTGAGTTATCGACCTTTGCATATGCGCCGGCGATTCAGCAATGCGGTACAGCGTGGCGACGGCTTGCCGCTGGAGGTTGCGCCGATCATTTCCGAAGCGCTTTTGACGCGCAAAGGCCAGATCATTCCAGGCGCGACGCGAATAGCCCGCGATATCCTTGATCCGCTCTTGCTTGGCGCCTTTTCAGTCGGTGGCGTTGAAAACCTGGATCACTTCCTTACGGAACATCCGTTCGAAACAGATCCAGAAGATCCGAAACTATGGGAGAAGTATCGAGCCTACTGCAGCAAGCTAATGGGCGATGTTGCTCACAACTAGCCAGAAAATGATCCCGGATACCAGATGTTACCATCTGGCTTAATACGGGTTGCGGCGGGCACCTCGGCTGCTGTAGCCCGCATCATGTCTCTCATCGACGCCTTAATCGAAAAGCAACCGGATTCTCGCTTGCTTGCGAACGTTACAAGGACCGAAGTTCGGAAACTCGAGGCCACAATTCAGGCACCACATCTGTTGGCCGATCGCCTGGGACATTCGAACTCGGATTTTCCTCTTGCAGACCACCAGCGTGAGGTCCTCGCACACCTAGCTAGGGCCGACGCGGGAGATATTTTGGCTGTCAATGGGCCGCCCGGCACGGGCAAGACCACGTTGTTGCTATCAGCGATAGCCGGAGCATGGATTAAGTCGGCTCTTGAAGGTGGCGATCCAGCCTTGATCGTCGCAGCTTCGACCAACAATCAAGCCGTTACAAACATCATTGATGCTTTTGGAAAGGACTTTGGCCGCGGCGAGGGGCCCTTTGCTGGACGTTGGCTACCGGCCATTCGCAGTTTTGGGGTATTTCTTGCCTCTTTCACCAAGGAAGCGGAGGCTTCGAAGAAATATCAGACTGAGACGTTTTTTGCGGATATCGAAAACAGTGATTACCTTGCCAAAGCAAGTGTCGCTTATCTCCGTGCTGGTCACGTCGCCTTTCCTGCATTGAAGCAACCCACAGTGTCGATGATCGTCGATGCTCTGCGCCAGCTCATCCAAGCAGGCAATAGTCGTCTTTTACAGGCAGACGACGTTCACCAAAGGCTCGCGAGCGCCAGATCTGAGGTCGAGAAAAAACTTGGAGCAAATCCAGAATTGGTGGTCCAGGCGCGACTAGCTGCAAAAATCGAAAGCGAGGCCATCACAACGCGCACGAATGAGATGCTGCGCAAATGGGAAGGCTGGCTTGCTCAAGAGTCGTTGCTCGTCTCGCTCTTCAGTTTCCTGCCGCCCATTGCTCGAAAACGCACGTTGCGTGCTCGTTTGCTCCTCCGGGAGCTAGGGGTCGATGAGGTTGTGATTAATGGAGCACGTATAGAGCATATAGACGCCGACCTGAGGGCCTTTGTCCGTAGCAACACGTCGAAATCGCAAGAAGCGATGGCGAGTTACACAGAAGCAGATGTGGCCCTAAAGGAGCTGCGCAAGCAGGAGATCGCGTGGCAGGAATTGTATGCGAGTCTAGGTGGAAAAGTGGGCGTCGTCCCAGATATCATCGAGTTTGATCGTGTCGCGGATCGGAAGCTGCGTTTCCCACTATTCTTGTTGGCAACTCACTACTGGGAGGGGCGGTGGCTTCTTGAGATGGAGAAGACGCTCCCTGTGCTTCAACGTATTCGAAAAGACAAGAAAGGCGAAAATGACCGCGACATAGTCTTATCGATGTGGCGTCGTCGCATGATGCTCACGCCCTGTGCTGTATCGACTTTTGCAACTCTCCCCGGAAAAATGACCTGCCGTGACAACATCACGGGCAATTTTCAAACCAATTATCTTTTCAACAACATCGATCTCCTCATTGTTGATGAAGCTGGACAGGCATTGCCAGAAGTAGCCGGACCATCATTTGCGCTAGCGAAGAAAGCCATGGTGATCGGAGATACCCAGCAGATCGAGCCGATCACTTCCCTTCCGTCGTCGGTTGACGTCGGAAATTTAGTCGCCACGGGTCTACTATCATCCCCTGATGATTTCGCGACGCTTCGGCGATTTGATGCAGTTGGCATCAGGTCGAAAACCGGTAGTGCGATGAGACTGGCTCAATCGGCATCCCGCTTCCATCCATACCAAAGCTTGGAACGGGGCCTTTATCTCTTTGAGCACCGACGTTGCTATGACGATATCATCCGATATTGCAACGAACTCTGCTACAAGGGAACGCTTCAGCCGAAACGTGGCACGGTCGTCGGCGCCGCCATGCGACCTATGGCCTATCTTCATGTGGACGGTATTGCCCAGGAGGCCGGAGGCAGCAGGTTCAACGTTCTTGAAGCGCGCACAATAGCCGCTTGGTTGGCCGCGAATGCGGCAGACCTTGGACAACGATATGGGAAACCTATTGAGAAAACCGTCGGCATCATCACGCCGTTCGGTCGCCAAGTGTCAGAGATCCGTCGAGCTTGCGAAGAAATAGGCATCAACGTTGGAAAAGAAGACGGAATCACCATCGGTACGGTGCACGCTCTCCAGGGAGCTGAGCGACAGGTCGTGATTTTCTCGCCAGTCTATTCCAAACATGCCGATGGTGGATTTATCGACCTATCGCCGAGTATGTTGAATGTTGCAGTCTCCCGGGCAAAAGATTCATTTGTGGTCTTTGGCGATATGGATAACTTCGCCGGCGCGGCGGCGGGAACGCCGAGAGGTTTGTTGGCTCGCTTCTTATTTGACAGTCAGCAAAATGAACTCGCATTCGAAGCGCAGGTCCGTGCCGATTTGTCGCCAAATTCTGCGTCGATCGAAGTCCTTCGGGATGCCGCCGATCACGATGCGTTCATGCTGAAGGCACTTGCGGACGCAAAACGAAATCTGACGATAGTATCGCCATGGATTAATATAGCCACGATGGAGCAGGTCGGCTTTCTTCCCGCCATCCGAAGAGCTAGGGAACGTAGCGTTCAGGTTGAGATTTTCGCAGATCCGATCCTGACGCGCGGCGCGGCAAATCGAGACACTTTTGCGGAGGCAGGTGACCTGTTGTCTGCGCAGGGCGTTTCTCTGCAAGGTGTTGAGCAGCTTCACAGCAAACTCGTCTGGGCCGACGAAAATCTTCTCGCGGTCGGATCCTTCAACTGGTGCAGTGCTCATCGATCTGGGGGATACGCAAGGCACGAAACCTCGATTGTCTATAAAGGTGCCCATCTCGAGACCGAAATTTCAATCTTGAAAAACAGTCTGAGAAGCCGAATCGCTCGATGAGGCCACTACTGCTCAGTCGAGTGTCGTCGCAGCTCATACAAACAGATAATCGTCTCGGTTGGCATAGTAATCTCCGTTGATTTCCAAAGTAGATTACGTCGCTTTCGGGCCCTGTCCGAGCGAGATCAAGTCCTGTTTGGACGTTTCTGATTGCGCCACTTTGGAACTGCGGTCGGTCCCTGCCTATTCTGAAGGCGTCACACGCGTCCAGAAGTCGTTGAACGCGACGGAATCGAAGAAGGCCGAGGCGCGTACGATACGGTCGTCGCGCATGTCGAGGAACCAGGCATAGGTATTGACGTAAGGTTTCCCGTCCCGGGCGATACCGCGGGCATCGAAAAAGACGATCACGGTGTCGCCGTCGGCATAGACGTTGCGGATCACGGGTTTCAGCGGGGCCTTCATGCGCGCGTTGAACGGCCGGATCACCTCGCGCAGGAACGCCTCGCGGCTCGGATAGGTCTTCGATGCCAGCGAGTAGCCCTCGATCGTCCAGCGGGCGTCGTCGGCGAGAAGGTCGTAAGGGCTGCCTGTGCCTGATGCCCATGCCTCAAAGCCGGCCTCGACCGCCGCCTTGTTGCGGCGCTCGGTTTCGGTGAGCGTCTGCGAGGCGGCGCGGGCTTCGAGCCCGATCAGGGCCAGGATCGCGGCTGCGATGCCGAGGGCAGCGTTGAAGATACGACGAACAAAGGGTGCCGGGCTGTGGAGCGTTGCGCTTGCGGTGATGGACATGCCTTCCTCCTGAGTTGGATCGACGACGCGGCACCCACTGGCAGGTGCCGCTTGCGGCGCTTGCCGCCGGTGATCTGCTTAGATCCGGTTTTCCCAGGCCTTGAGCTGATGCTCCTTAAGCATGTCCTCGATGACCTTCGGGACGACGTTGCGGAACTTGCCGGTATCGGCCGGGACGATCTCGATCATACGGTCGATCATTTCCGCCGGGTCCATCTTGCCTTCGGGGGTGGCAAAGAAGTCGTCGAAGCCGCTGCGCAGTTCGGCCCGCTTGGTAAAGTTCTTGCTGTCATCGAGCCAGCGGAACGGATTGTCGGCCATCGTTTCGTTGTAGCCGGTGTAATAGGCACCCGGATTGATCGTCTGGATCTTGATGCCGTAGGGGCCGAGTTCCTGCTGCAGCGCTTCGGCGATCGATTCCAGAGCGTGCTTGGTAGAGACATAGGTCCCCCAGTTGGCCGGAGTGAAAAGGCCGCCCATCGAGGAGGTAAAGACCACCTTCTTGCCATGGTTCTTGCCTTCGCGGATCCAGCGCTGAACGACGCCCTGGGTCAGTACCAGCGGCAGGAAGACGTTGACTTCGTAGTTCTTGCGCACGAGCTCGACCGGGATTTCCCAGACCGGACCGGCTTCGCCCATGCCGGCATTGTTCCAGAGAACGTCAAAATCCCAACGTTGCGCCTGCTTGATATCGTAGGGGTCGGTGAGGTCGAGGCGTTCGACGTGGAAGTTTTCCAGGCCGAGGGCGGCGGCTTCTTCGCGCAGCGGCGTGACCTGCGAGGAGACCTGCGCCGTCGCGATGATGGTGTGGCCGTTCCTGGCCATGCCGAGGGCGGCAGCCTTGCCGAAGCCTGAGCCTGCGCCAGTGATGAGAATGGTCTTCGTCATGATGACTTCCTTCGATGCGCTTGGGGTTGAAAATACTTCAGACGGCGATGGCGGCTGCTGCAGCCTGGGCAATGTCGAGGTCCTGGGCGACTGCCCCTCCGGACACGCCGACGGCGCCGACCACGATGTTGCGTCCATCGGTAAGGGGGATGCCGCCTGCGAAGACGACGAGGCCGCCATTGGTCTGCTCCAACCCGAACGATGTACCGCCGGGTTTGCAGAATTCGCCGATCGTTTCCGTGGGCATGGAAAATAGCGCAGCAGTCCGGGCCTTGTTGACGGCGATGTCGATGGAGCCGAGCAGGGCGCCGTCCATGCGTGCAAACGCCTTTATGTGGGCGCTCGCATCGAGGACCGCGATATTGGCGGGAACGCCGATTTCCCTTGCCCGCGCCTCACCGGCAGCGATGACTCTGCGGGCCTCTTCGATGGTGATCATGTCCCTGTCTCCTCTCATCGTTCAGGGGCGGCCCCGTTCGATGCGACAGGTTTAGGCTGGAAGTCGCGTGCCGTATTTCCATCTCTTGCTGCACTATGTGCAAATCTTGCGCCTGACGGACGCGCAAGGGGAACAGGCAAGCGCCTCAGGAAGGTGGATGGGTCGCTTATGAGGTGAAAAGCGCGCGGTACTGGCCCGGCGTCAGCCCCGTCATCTTGCGGAAGACGCGGGTGAAGTTTGCCTGCGAGCCGAAGCCGGTATCGATGGCGATCTCCACCAGCGAAGACTGCGCGAGCCGCAGCTTCTCCTTGGCTGCCTCGATCCGTCGCTCGGTGACATAGCGATGCGGCGCAAGGCCGGTGGCTGCGCGAAACACGCGGGAAAAGTGGAAGGGGCTGAGGCAGGCCTCGGCCGCAAGGTCCTCCAGCGATATCTCCGCCGCGATGCGCGCCTCGATGAAATCGAGGACGCGCCTCAGCCTCTTCGGATCGATGGTGGGTGTCCGCGTCGGCGGATGCCAGCGGGCGGACGAATAGGTCCCGAGCAAATGCGCCGCCAGCGCCAGCTGGATCCCATCGAGAAACAGCCGGTCCGTTGCTTCCAGTTTGCGATTCAGCACGCCACGAAAGAGCTCGCCCAGTTGCAAGATTACCGGATCGGGGACGCCGCCCGCGTACGCGATTTGCGCCCTGGCCGGGTCGATATCAAAGTTTGAAAATGCACTCTCGGCTACGAGTGATGGCGGCAGGAAGATGTGCAGGGACTCGGGCATGGTGCCGACAATCTCAACAGCGCTCTCATTGACGCCAGCTGGACATACCCAGGCAACGCCCGGTCGGGCGATAGCCTCCCGCCGGTGACCGTCGCCTGTCCATCTGATCTTCGACTGACCCGACAAAAGGACGGCTATCTCCGTGCATTCGAGCGTAAGGTCGACCTGCCAGCCCGGATCGAAACGCCGGAGCTCGACCTGCAGGCCCGAACATTCAACAAGCCCGCCCACCTGCTGACTGGTCGGATATTTTCTGTCGCCTTGCGATGCGTCGAAATCCATGTCGCATCCTCGTCGTGAAGATAGGCTGGAAATTTGGACTGATAAGCGCGAGGGGCTGAGTGCCGCCACTACGTTGCGATCTGCAATTCTTTTTTTGATTTATGAATGAAAATTTCGGGCACAGGCGCGCTGATATCGGGAGCCCGCGCACTGCAATCAGGATTTTGACGAAAATTCAGGCGAGCGCAAGTGCGATAGCCGAAAGGGCTGCTGTCAGCATGTCGGCGACGGACGTCGAGATTTTATCGGCTGATCGGCGAAAACTGACGGGAGAGGTATCGAGAAAGCGCCTGCTTCGGAATGATCTACGAAAACAGGCGCTTATCTCTGAAACTGGCTCCCCGGGCCGGATTCGAACCGGCGACCTGTCGATTAACAGTCGAATGCTCTACCGCTGAGCTACCAGGGATCACCGCTTGGCCGCGGCGTGAGCGGGGTAATACAAATGCTTTCCCGATTTGCCAAGCAGTTTTTTCAAAAAAATGAAATCAGCTTGTATTTGCAGCGCTTGGGCCCATCTCTTGTGGATGACTAGCAGCAAAAATGGGCCGAAAAAGGCCGGAGAAAAGCGTTTCGGCATCGATCACAGGGATGGCAAGCTTGTTCTCGGCTCGCTGCGGGTGCCGATGCCGCGCTCGCRTATCGCACGCATGATGACTGGAATGGTCCTCATTTTCGGCGGTTTCCTTGGCTTTTTGCCTATTCTGGGATTCTGGATGCTGCCGCTGGGCTTCATCGTCCTGTCTCACGACTTGCCGATAGCACGCAGATGGCGGCGCCGTTTGGCCGTCTGGTGGCATCGCCGGAAGCGGCCCGCGTAAGTTCGTATGCGGCTATGCCGAGAGAATCAGCGCCGCAGCGCAGCCTTGGATCCGTCAGTGCGGTGAGACAGCAGGGCTTGCAGTCGGAGCTGGAGAGATTGCTCCTGTTTCTGTAATCTCCGACAGGTGAGTTGGCAGTTCGCCATTCTCCTCGAGCGCCGTCGCCGTTATCGCGAGCACGCCGATGAGAATGATCAGCAGCTTTACCGCGTGGGAGCTGAGATTGGCTTTCTGCCAGCCGCTCTCGATACGCGAAGGCTCCAGATAATATTTATAGTAAAATTCCGGGTCGCTGGTTTCGACGAGGTTGTCATAAATATGCGGCGGCACCCCGACATGCCGCACTGAGCTGCGGCCGGCGAATTTGGCATGAAGAACCTGAGTCTCTGGGTCGTAGGAGACAGCGCGAATCTGCTTGGAATTCAAAGGCACCCAATTCATTTCAACTCCTGTCTCTCCCAGAGGTAGGATGGAATGACGATTCTGAAAGTCAAGTTAAGAGTTTGTTACTAATGTTTGAAGTTAAATTTCGGTTTAGCTAATATAGTGAAGGTGAAGGCGATCATTGTGATCGCAGATCGTTCCCTAGGGATAAATATAGGCGACAGGCTAATCTCGCTAAGATCTGTCTCTTGCGCGGCCGATAGACTTATGGTTGCGGACTGGGCAGCTGTTAGCCTAATTGTTGTTCAGCGCCGCCCGAATTTCCATCACGATGGACCTTTTATCATCAGCTGCGCCTGCGGCTGTCGCGGCGTCCTCAGACACCGGATCGGTCCTTGATCACTACGAGCCTTATGTGGCCGGAGTTTGAAATTGCAGGAAATGTTTTTGGAAAGCCCTCTTGCGATTTCCTTACGATCATTCTAAACGCTCGCCACGGCTAGCATGACAGCCTGTGAGGCCTCGTGGCGGAGTGGTGACGCAGAGGACTGCAAATCCCCGATAAAGTCAACAGAATCAATGGTCGTTCTGAATAAGAGCGCCGAAATCACGCCTTTTTCCCGTTTTTACCACCATTGATTTTGTTCATAAATTTCGGCTGTTCAGAATGACCGAAACGCTTCTTCGTGGCCTCCAGGACACGCTTTTCCGTCTCCTTCGCATAGCCCCGATAGGCCGCTGCCGTCTTGTGCTTTGATAGCACTCGACCCTGTCCTTCGGTCAGCCCGCTCTCTTCCAATTCCGTCATCCCGCCATGCCGGCATTTGTCCAGGCTGAACCCGACCGGAATCGATTCGCCGTCGTCGCGGAGCTTGTCGGCCATCTCTCGAACCTCGTGGGCGAGGTAGGTCCCATCCCCGAAAAGTTGGCCATTCTTCTTGCACACGATCGACGTGCCGTAGCGCGGCGTCTGGGCGAGGATCTTCTCTGCATCTTCGTAGAGCTTGATGAGCTCTCCCGTCTCTTCGTCGAGATATTCGAGCGGGTGCAGGGCGAGCTCGTCCGTCTTCCGATGCTTTAGGCGAATCTTGTCCGGGTGATCAGAAGCCCGGTATCCGGTCCATGGCGCGTAGCCGGCGCCGATCGAGGAGGGCCGCATGAGCCACTCGAAGGCCAGCACGGCAGCTGCGGCCAATTCCCCGCGATCGTGTGTGATGGCGCCGTTCGCGAAGGCGTAGACGGTCTCGCGGTCAACGTGGCCCTTGGTGGTCTTCTTCCGCCGCTTGAGGGTAACGCCTTCCCACGGGTTCGGTGTGTCGGCTCTGAACAGCTCAGGATGATGTGGCTTCATTCGCTTCCACATCGCCTTGCAGTACGTGACGACCTTTTCCCCTGTCCGATTGCCTCCATCGCCGGAAAACGCGTGGTAGATCTTCTCTGCCGTGCTTACGGCTATGTTCATGATCTTGATGTCACCGACGCGGAGTTCTTCGCCGGTCGACTCTCGCTTGATCTTCGCATCGCAGACGCGATCGAGCACGCGCTTGTAATCTGGACGACTGAACTCTGACACGCGTTCGAGGAAGGAATCGTGCTTCAGGTAGGCGTTCTGAAGCCACTCGACGGTGCCGTATTTTGATAGCGTCTCAACCGGCTCCATGGGGTTCCGCTCGGCTTTCCAAGCGTCGAGGCGGTCATTCCAGACTTTCGCGGCTGCGATTAATTCGTTTTGGGGAAGGTTTTCGCCGAGCGCGGCGCTCAGATAGGGGCAGCCGGCTTTGCGGTACAGGCTAGGGCAGGTCCAGTAATAGCCGGTCGAGCCACTGGCGAGCGTCTTGAAGGACGTGTACCGCGGCATTTCCACRGGCACCATCARTATGCCTCCGGCACGCCGCTTACGCTTCCYGGGTCGATYGCCCTGTCCAGATCGATCTTCCGCCACGCSCTGAACTTCCCTTTGYCTGTGCCGGTGTCAATGAACGGCTTCGGCCATATCGTTCCCACACGGCTCAGGAAGGCGTCAACCGTCTTCTCGCCAGCGTAGGCGGCCGCATGCTCGTCCCTGAGGACAGCAGGCCAGCAGCCGGTGGGGATTTCAGCGTGCTTAGTCATTGTCTCCCCGGTTTCCACAGGGGTTGTCCACAGGTGCGCCGATGGTCTGGCGTCTCTTCAGACTGAAGTCCGAGGTGAGTTTTTTGGTGGAACCCAAAGACCAGGCAATCATTTAACCGCGGTCCAATAACTCGAGGTAAAGCCCAATGAAAAAAATCATTCTTGCTGTAGCTCTGGCTTTTTCGTCCGTCATTGCCGCCCCGGCCGCTTCCTATGCGGACAGCATCATCATTCGTACTGATGACGGTCCGGGCCTGCATCGCGGCTGGGAACGTGGCGAGCACCGTGGCTGGCATAACGGTCACCGTGGGATGAGAGCACGAATGGTCCGCGAAGAATACCGGCGCCACCCGTCTTGCTTCACCAAACAGGTAACGACGTATCGGTATGGTGAGCGAGTCACGCGCACGACCAATGTCTGCCGCTAACTGAACCCAATTTCGCCCCATGGAGCCGGAGGGTAAGCCACTCTCCGGCTCCTGCCGTTTCGGCGGTTCGGTATAAGCGTCAGATCTGGGCCACTTGATGTTGACTCTGCCCTCACCGGGGAAGATACTTACACCATCATAAGCAGACGGATCGTTGGCGCTTGTGGCTGAGTGTTTATACGTGCACCCGCTGACCAACAGCAGTTGTGAAACGGGGGGTGGGGTGACAGCAGTCATCGGCGCGTAGCCTCCACGATGATCTCGATCGCAGCCTGTGTGTCGCCTGACACGCGCCAGAGCCGATCGGCTAGGGTGTTGGCGTCGATGCCGTGGTATTCCCACCAAGCCTGCTCGTGGCCTGTTTTGTGCTGGGCGTCGGGGCCGGTGCGATGCTCTTCGGGGAGAAGAGGGAGCGTCCAGTTGTCGCCGGCCTTCGTGCCTTTCCCGCRCATGTGCTTTCCGAAGCGCTTGTCTGGGAAGTTGACGTGAGCTGCCTCGCAGCCGAAGGCGCCCGAAATGACAGAGGGAAGCGAGGCCATCCAAGCCAGGTGGCGAGGGTCGCGGATTTCTGTCACTTCCTTTGCGCGGCGAGTGTCGGCGAAGGCTGTAGGTAGTCGGCGGATTGCGTAGGCCATCACTGAAGCGCTCCAATCCAGTCCCGTCCAAGGAACCTTTCGAGGTGGATCAGCGCTTCGTGGCGGTTGCCGCGGCGAAGGTGGTCGCCCGCTTCCAAAAGCTCATCGGCGTCAGTGCTGTTGAAGACGTTTGCCTTCTCCTTGGTCGCAGCGCGCTTTTGGATGACTGAAGCTTCACCTTCGGTGATCCACTTCGCGTCGATAAGCGCCTGTAACAGCTGCAGCTCGTCGAAGTCGTCGAGGTTGGCATCGACATCAATTCGCTGTGACGTTCTCTGGACCTTCCAGGTCATGAATGCCTCCCGATGCTCTTCGCCATCAGCCGCTCAAGCGGCGACATTTGATCTTCGACGGTCTTCGCCTTCAGAGGCGGCAGGCCAAATTTCTCGAGGTATTTGCGGGAGTGCTTCGCCCAGACCTTCCGGCCCCAGCTCGTCGAGGCGAACTCCCATGGGCGAGCGGCGCGCAGGGCTTTCTTGCGGGTGGCGAGATCGGCATCTGCCGGCAGGTTACGGTGAACCTCGCCGATGGTGTGAGAGGCGGTCTTCTGCCAGTCGATCATGCCGCTTTTCCTTTAGGCTCAGACCACTCGACGCCATGCTGCGCGCCGAAGGCGAAGATGATTTCAATGAGGTCGGTCATCTCTTCCTTCGAAAGGTCGGATGACGAAGTGCCGAGCGGCACGAAGCCGCTCCCGTCGATGTTCGGGACCATTCGGACTTGCTCGGACCTTTCCCGACGCAGCGCGTCGAGCATCACGAACTTCCAATCGTCAGGCGTGAGCTGTTGGCCGTACCAGGCGAGCTGGAGAGAAAGGTCGGTGAGCATCGCCCACATACGGTCATTCTGGGGGGTGGTGCGCTTCGGTCCCTTGAACTCGACACGGGTGTCTCTGGGCGCGCGCTGAATCCAGTCGATTGCCTTCTGACGAAAGTGGTCGTTCGCGAGGACGAGAAGCGCTCTGCCCATCTCAGCCTCCATTGAGCGGAGACAGCGCGGCAAGGCGGCGCGACTTGATCGCGAAGGCGGCTTCGATCATGTCTGCGTGGCCTTCGCTTTCCAGCACGGCCGGCGCGTCGAAGTCGGTCCAGACTTCCTCGACGCTGGTCTCGTCCTTTGCGCCGGCGAGGGCGGTCTCGATCTCGTCGAGGAAGTCACCGAGCGAAAACTCGCTTGCAGGTTCGTCCATGGGCTGCTGCTCTGGCTCGGCTTTGGCCTCGATCGTCTTGGAGGGAGGAGCGGGCGGCTTTGGAGGCTTGGGCGGTGTCGACTTGCTCTCGACCGGTTCAGCGGCCGGGGTGATATCGCGCATCTCTTCGGCGTCGGCGATCTCACGGACTTCGAACTCGTCGCGGATACCGCCAAGCACGTCGCCGAACAGTTCGCGGAGGCAGTAGCCAGCAGCGCGCCACGCCAGCATGCGCTGCGGGAACCGATACCAAGGGCTGTCGTTCGGCTTCTCCTCGTTCTTCTTGTCCCACTTGTTCCACTTCACGACCGTGGCCTTGGTCTGCCACAGTCCGGCCCGTTCGGCATCGGCCTGACTGAACTCGACGCGCTTCTCTTCGCTGGTGTCGAGCCGCTTGGCCTCGCAGAAGCCAACCATCTTGCCGCTGCGCTCTTCGCAACCGGTCCGGAGATAGGCGACCTTGCCAGACATGCGGACGACATTGATCAGACCATCGCCGTATAGGGCAGGTCGACCGTTGATCACGGTGAAGCTGCGAAGGCTCACCATTGGCTTTAGGCCGAGCTCGGCTCCGGACATGATAGCCACAGCGACAGCGGCCGCCGCATCATCGCCCTCCAGCTTGCCGATCAGTGCCGACGGTGCCAGACCGGAGGCGCACACAGCTCGTGCGATGCGCAGCGTCTCCTCGAAGGTCTGAGGGACGATGGCGAGGACATTGCCGCCGCCGGTGAGGGTTGGGACATGGCTATTCATGCCTTTTCTCCTGCGGCTTCGGGCTCGACGAGGCGAACGATCTTCTTCTGCGCCATCTCGGATTCGGGCTTAATAGCCATGACCTCGACGGTGGTTTCCCCGCGACCGGTCTCGACGACGACCTTGTCGCCGACGTTGACCGTGAGCTCGGCCGGGATGAAGTAGTCGTAGGTTTTGTCGTCCTTCTGCCATTTGAACTTCACGGCGGCGACGAGGAGTGCGGGTGCTTCGGTCATCATGCAGCCCTCTGTTCCGAACGGATCGCCATGCCGGCGAGCTCAACGCCCGAGCGGGCGGCGCGGTTGGCGAGTGTCTCGACGACTTCCTTGATTTCGGCCCGATCCTTCAGAGCCATGAGCAGCGCGTCGAAATCGGTGATCTCGGCAAAGACGAAGGTGCGGAGCGAAACCTTGGCGCCCGTCCGACCGGCGCTGGCGTTGCGGGCCTGCGCATCGCGCTCGGCTGCCGCCGCCTGCTGGGCAAGGCGCTCGGCTTCGGCGATGGCGTTGTTCTGCGCAGCGATAGCTGCCGCGTCGTTGTCGTTCTTCGCCGCAGCCTTCTCCGCTGCGACGCGTGCAGCGTCGGCCTCGCGCTGAATGCGGTCGGCTTCGGCACGGGCCGCAGCCTGGCGCTCGCGCTCCTTGCGGGCCTCCTCCTGCAGGAAGGCGTCCATATGGCGCTTCAGCTTCTTGCTGATCGCGTCGGGCTCATCCTTGAGGGCGCGCCACTTGTCGTCGACCGATCGGCCGGCGTCGAGGTGAGGCTGCTTCTCGACCTTGTGCAGGTCGGTGGCTTTCTTAGCGATCGTCGACAGACGCTTCGACCAGATCGCGGCCCGGTCGGCCCCAGCCTGCGTCGTGATCGGCTTCTTCAGGAAGGCTTCTGCCTGCTCGCGCTCTGCGGCGAACTCGACCTGCAAAGCTTCGAGAGGATCGGTCGGCAGGTTGTGGCCGATCGCCGGCGTTTCCGGCTCATCATCCCAGCCCGCGCCCTCGATCGCCTTGGTATAGGCTTCGTAGCTGATCGGGTTGCGGCAGCACCACGTCCAAATGTCAGAAGCATCAACCTGACGCTCACCGCGCATCGCATGCCACTTGCCGTCTTCGAACCAGATGGCGACGGGCTCCCACGGCTTGTCCTTGAAGCGGGTGCGATAGTACCCCTGCTGCGGGTCGCCGTCGTGGATCGGGCCGACGCGACTTTCCAGAGCCTCCTGCCACCAGTGCCACAGGTTCGCATTATCAACGGCTGCTGACATTCACATTCTCCTGGTTGGCGAGCTGCTGGCGGCGAAGGCCTTCGTTGCAGCTGGGGATCGATACGAAGAGGAAGAGGCCGCCCAAGATCACCAGCATGTGGTAGGAGACGAGGGCGTAGAACTGCCGGTCGCGTGCAGCCTGAGCGGCGGCGGCGCGGGCGTTGATGTCTGCCAAACGGGCTTGGATGTCGCTCATGGAAGCCGTGCCCCCTCGACGAGAGCAGACTGAAGCGCCGGAACCTCGCCGCGGAAGTCGGACAGACGGCTCGGCAGTGCCTCGACGAGGGCGTCAAGCTGGAAGCAAATCTGGCGCAGCTGGCGCTTGCCGTCTTCGGTCGGGCAGGACTTGGCCGCGTCGTAGGCCAGGTTGTTCAGGGCGCGCAGCGCCTCGGCATAAGAGACGTTACGCATAGAACTGATCCTTGTCGGTGATGCCCATGATCTGGCGGGCATAGTCGTAGTGACCGCGACGGGCGGAGATCGCCCCACGGACCCACAACGGGCCTTTCCAGGCATTGGCTTCGATGTACGGCGCGGCGAGGGCGCCCATGCGCTGGGCTTCGATCGCCATGTAGGCGTTGCAGTCGGCAATGGTGCGCGCTGCGTTCCAGCGAGCGTCACGCTTGGATTGTTCCGTTGAGATGTTCGGGAAGTGCTGCATTGCTCATCCTCGTCGCCGTGGCGTTTTGCCGATGAGTGAACGTACGTTATGTACGATATCAAAGCAAGTACATTTTGTACGATTTTGAGCGGTGCAAAAACTTTTCCGATCCAAGAGAATCGATTCGACTCTCGAAACCGCTTCTGCTTTCATAAGAACGAAAGGAGAACGGAATGGGGTTGGCGGCACTCAAGGGATCGGCATGGTTCATGCTCCATATCCGGTGCGAGAACTGCATGAGAGACAGCGAAAGAACGGTGGAGTTGCCAGTCGGCGACGACGTGCCGCGAGACGCAGAAGAGTTGATCGAGAGCGCTTTCCTCGGACAGCTCACATTCAGGTGCCAGCCGTGCGGAAGCGTCATCGGCCGGCTAGTAGGGATTACAGGAGCTAACGCTTATGACGACTGAGCGAGAAGTACTCGAATTCATCATCGTCCCGCCGTTTGAGCGGCGGGCGGCAGTTGCGGCGGTCAAGGAGCGTCTAGAGCATCACTTGATCTGCCGCTTCCCCGGCTATGGCTTCAAAGTCGGGCCGTTCGCGCCGGTCGGGGATGACGAGGAGTTCTGTGTTCTACCGATCATGAACTTCCTTGGCGATGACGGCAGAAGCTACATGTGCTTGCCGCCAAAGCGTTGGTTTGTGCAGGAGATCGCCGATGCGTGCCGTGAATTCGATGTCAACGGTTTAAGGCACTTCGCTGCGTGAGAGACCGTTATTTTGCGGTGTACTGCTGATGAGGATGCTGAACCATTTCAGGGTACGTGTACTGCAGGCGCCCTTCCGCGACGAGCGATTGAACATATTTCGTCGAAACGTGCGCAGAAGACTTATCAAGGAGCCTAGCGATCTCCGCCAGTGACAATGCTCTCCACTTGCACAGGCGAACAATCAGGTCCATCGCAGTCTCTGGCTTTAGGCGCGCTTGAAGTTGCGCCAGAAGCACATCCTTTCTGAGCTTGTCGGGCATTTCCGACATGATGACTTGTAAGAACCTGTTTGGCTCCACGTCATCTGTCTTAGCATCCATGGTAGCGATGCTCTTAGTAGTTGAACCATCCTTGTTAGCGAGCTTGGCGAACGCAGGACCTGGCACGTAGGTGTTTTTAGACCCTGTAAGGGGCTCCACGATCAAATCCAGAGTGCGTAGTTTTCTTAGGCTCTTCGAAGCTGTCAGCGTGTCTACAGAATTCAATCCCCGGTAAATCGAGTTGCTGATAGCACCAACCTCGCGAAGGAAAATCATTCCCTTCATCTGGTCTTGCGTGAGGTCTAGCGATTTGAAGTTAGATAGCCACGCAACATCCTTTTCGTCCAGAAAATGATGGAACAAGAAGGTCGCCGTAAATTCGTCGAGCGTCCTGTCGGAATCAAAAGTGGGAGAGGCCAGCCCGCTTTGCTCCATCAATCTCTTCATCACGCGGATGCCACTACCTTTAGTTTCCGCGTAGCGAGTTTCGTGGAGTACTTCGGCCACCACCGGATTTCTTATTGCAGATCCGGATTCATCAAACCTTTCCTCAGCTTTCAATGAATATCCAGGGTTTTTGATAACTAGGCGGTTTGGGTATCTCAGAATTTGGACCGGCTTGTTGACCCGATAGTTTCTGTGCATCAAGGCGTTCACCACCGCCTCGCGGATAACACGAAATGGCAAGACCGAGGTTTCTGTGCGCTGGCCGCTCTGGTGATTTTCAATCTTGAATGCTTTCGGCAGGTCGTCTGCTATAGCAGCCATGATCTTCTGCGCGACAAGAAGCAGTGACCCACGCATCTCCAAAGCTTCGAAAGGCATATCGGTGTCCTCAGCCCATCCTAGAGAGGGGACACGGATATAATCGAACCGCATGCTGGGAAATTGTCGTCGTAACGCGGCTTGGGTTCCGAACAGCAAAAGTCCCGCGAGAGTGCAACGAATTCTCCCATCGCGGATCCTGACAGCACCAAGTGCTTCCAACATGTCTTCGTCGCTCATTTCCAGCTCGGCTGCTGCTGGATAGGCTTCTTTCCGAAATCTGCGGTAAGCTTGTATGGCGTTTTTATCCAGATCGTTCCACGACGCGTCCTTAACGATCTGGCTATCAGCTGACTCATGACTCTGATCGATGAAGAATGCCGTGAGATCTTCATCGGTACAGCGGACATCTGTTGGTCCAGACCGCCGAAATGCGCCTTTAGGCAAACCCGTGGCTTTGAAGTAAACAGGTTTTTGCGCCTTGCCGGATTCGGGGACGGCGATCTTCAGAACTATCTTTTTGCCAACTTTTTCCGGAGTAATGCTGACACGGACTGGCGAATTGAACAGCGAATTGCAGGCGGAGGCGATATCACTGCTAAGCTTATCGGGATCTCTGACGCCCGTGGCAGTGTATAACGGGAACAGTCCCATTTCCCGCGAGACGCCGAGCAGAACAACGCCACCGCCCAGCTCGGGCTCGTTCGCCATGGCACATATTGTTTCGTATAGGGATTTCCCTGGGTCGGCCCCGCTTATCGCCTTAGCTTCAAGATCTTCAGATTCGTCAACCTCGTTAAGCCTTTTGATGAGATCTGAGGCGGATCCTGGCAGTATCATCTCAGAATCCTGGCATTTCGTTCATCACGCGTCTTACAATGGCTATGACCTGGACCGTCACGCCGTCATCAGTATCATGTTTCCGCTGGACGATAATCGGCTTGTGCTTTGGGTTTGTTGAGCGCGGATGGAACTCTGCTCGATCAGGGAACAGCTCAAGTTGCTTTACCGACCATTCGCGGAAGTGCCCGCTGTCTCGCGTTCGTTCGACTACCACCACCATCCCAGAGCGCAGTTCGACCTGGTGCTCGATATCCTCGTAGGACAGACATACCAGACGGTCGCCTGAAAATATGGGGCGAGGGCGCAGGTCATTCATGCTGTCGCCGCTGCAATCGAAGACCAACTGGCGCGCATTTGGAAACCTTTCGTCGCGGGGAAGCATCACCTCAATGGATTCCGATTGGTCGAACTCGTCGATCTCACGGAAGGTGCCAGCCTCGACGACGCCGGCTACGCGGCCAGCGACCATGCCAACGCGGCTTAACGTGATCTCGCTGATGACGGGCGGAGATCCTTCCTCGCCACTGTCCCCGAACAGAATCCAGCCTGCTTTTACCCCAAAGAGCTCGCCGTATTTCTCCGCCGCTTTCTTCGAGATAGCGCGGTTCCCGTTTTCATTGCTGATCAGGGTGTTCTTGTTGATTTCACGGGGAAACGCGTTGGCCGCGTCGGTCGGGCTTTGAAAGCCTGCCGCCTCGCGTGCGCGCTTCAATCTGTCCTTCGGTAGTTCCATTCGTACATTATGGCCGAAAATTATCGTGCAATGTGTACGATCTACTCTTGTCAATACGTCGTACCTTTTGTACGATATCGGTCATGAGTAAAACACCTTCTTCCATTTCAGCCCTTATTGACGAGTGGGAAACCATCGGCGAGTTCGCAGCTGACGTCGGCTGCGGGTACGAGGCGGCCCGACAGATGAGGCTGCGAGAAAGCATATCGCCCCGGCACTGGGATGGCGTCATTGCCGCCGCGAGCCGGAAAGCCATCAAGGGCATCGATTGGAAGTGGCTTGCCAATCGTCACACCTCTTCCAGGAAGGCTGTTTCAGCATGACCGAAGCACGCGGCGTAGCTCGTGACCAACTCCGCGCCTTCATTGAGCGCATCGAACGTCTCGAAGAAGAAAAGAAGACGATCGCCGACGACATCAAGGATGTCTATGCGGAAGCCAAGGGCATGGGCTTCATCCCTGCCATGATGAAAAAGGTGATTGCGCTCCGGAAGAAAGACGAGATGGAGCGGATGGAAGAGGAGGCGATCCTCGATACCTATCTGCACGCCCTCGGCATGATCTCGCAGCCGGATCTGTTTGAAGAGCCGCATCCTCCGGAAACCGGAGAGCTGATCGATCCCAAGCTCGCCCAGACCATCGTCACCGGCATGCAGACCGAGATCGGTCGCAAGGCACTTATCGCCGCCGTCGATATCATGATTGCCCGCGAAGAGGCGGAAGAAGAATTCCACACGAACCTCGAAGAGGAAGGCGAGGCCAAGGGGAGGTCTTCTGTTGAGGCGGAGGATCGGACCGAAGGAGATGCAGACCGTCAGCGGTCTCCCAAGGCCGGAACGACTGACGGCGGGCGGCAGGGCGACCGAGAGCAGGTAGATTCGTCTCCTGTCCCTGCATCCAATCCTGAGAAAGACACGGCTCTCGATGCGAGTGCCGGACGCCACAGCCTCGACGCGGAAATGATTGGCACTGTAGCCAGTGATGGAAGCGTCGGCGCCAACACAGGAGGCGACGATGTAGACCGCAGCGTAGAGCGCGCGTCCGGGCGACAGCAGGACACCCATACCTTGAACAACCGGCTGGATGGTGTGCCCGTCCAGTCGGTCAAGAAGCCCCTTCGGCCTCTCTGCCGGAACCCCGGCGACAACTGCGGCGGCTACGGCAGTACGCACTGTGCCTCCTGCCTTCGGGCATCCAAGCAAGTTGAGGTGGCAGCATGATCACCGCTCCGCACATCAAATCCCGCGCCGCGCTGACGTCGATGATTATCGACTTCACTTCGAGGGGCGGCGAAATCCGCAAGTTCGATCGCGGCTTCACCAGCGACTGGATCTATCTCCGAGATGTTTTCAAGAGCTTCGGCTACGAGCTCCGGACGGACCGAAAGCTCTACATCGTCCACAAGATCGGATCGAAGGGCAGGCCGAAGCGTCTGGGCCGAGTGCAGGCCATCCGCGAGATCGACCGCGTTCTCGTCGAGAACGGCATGCAGCCGTTCATGATCACCAAGCATGAGTTTCGGGAGGCGCACCCATGACGCCGATCCTCCATCCAACCTCCATCGATGCACTGGCCCAACGCGCCATTGAACGCGGCGTCGGGCTCGACCGAAAGCAAGTTTCAAGACCGGGAGCGAAATAGCCATGTGCAATTTCCGAGTAGAGCAGAAGGTTGTTTGCGTCAGGGACGACTTCGCGAGGGATAGATACGCCGGGGTCGGATATCCTGAACAGGGCAAGGTCTACACTCTCCGGACCGTTGAGTTTGACGATCGCTATAAGCTGACGTTCGTCAGGCTCGCGGAGATCCGCAACCCTGTCCTCATGTACCAGGGCGGGATGACCGAGGTGTCGTTCGATGCGGAAGCGTTCCGGCCTGTGGCCGAGCGCAAGACCGACATCTCCATCTTCAAGGCGTTGCTGACGCCGAAGACTGAGCAGGTGCCGGCATGAGCGCTCTTGGCCCGATATTCCTCGCCCTTGTCATCTTCGGATTCCTCTTCTGCGCGGCGATGGCGATCGCTCCCGCTCTTCTGTCGGGAAAGATCCGCCACGAAGAGAACGCGGGTTTGCACCGTAGCCGGCACCCCGCGAACACGAACTGACGGGCACCTCCTCCCGCCCGTCACGACTGGTCCAGGTTACCCCCACTCTCCCGAGCGCCTGGACCAGTCACCTTTATGCGGACCCTCTTATTCGCCAGACGCAAGACGACGGCGTCAGTGACTGAGACAAGAGGTTCCCAATTGTCAGGTGGCGAAGGCGGATCGCCACCTGCAGCAGAACCGGACGCGGCGGATGTGTCGGTTCTGCGGAATGGAATGACGGCATGCCCACGCGGCGGGCCGGCGACCGAGGGCGAAGGCCCGGCAAGGCTTTCTCCTCTGTCGTTTTCAGAATCGGTCCTGCGCATCGGTGCCTCCTTGAACAAGAGCAACTTTGCACAGGGCGAGAACCACATGTCGGAAAAGTCACCCGGGAATCCGGGGAAACGAAAACAGGGCGTGAGTAGGCAGATGGATGACGTAGCAACAGCGAACTTCTTGATCGCGGAAATCGGAGCGAGGCGCCACATCGGCGACATGTTCCGCTCCGCTTGCCGGGAATTGCGAGCGCGGTTCCCTCATCGAGACGATCCCGAAAACCAATGGACCGAGCGCCGCCTGAGAGGGTGGTGGAACAACGAGAGCCGCACCGTGAAGCACTTCCAGATGGTCGAGCTCTACGAGACGGCGGAAGCACTGCGCAAGGCGAGGAACGAGCATGCTGAATACATCAAGAAAACCGCCGCTCTTCGTCAGATGGCTCAGCTTCGATCGGCGGCACTCGATCGCGATGTGGCTCAGGGATAAGGCCGCTGGCCTGGCCGAGTGGGTATGCCCGGAACTGAAGGAAGAGGGAAAGTGATGCAGCGCTCTCTTCCACTGGTGTTTCCGAGAACAAGTGCCACCCGGTCGCTCCGCGTGCTCGTGGGGTGCGAGTTCACTGGGACCGTCCGGAACGCGTTTCTCGATCGCGGCCACGATGCATGGTCATGCGACCTTTTGCCGGCAGAGAACGGCAGCAACCGACATATCCGCGGTGACGTGCGAGACTTCCTCGCCGACGGCTGGGATCTCCTCATCGTCGCTCATCCTCCATGCACGCGTCTATGCCGTTCCGGCCGCCGCTGGCTATCCGGTCCCGGTAACATGACACCCCCCAAGAAGCTGCCGAACGGGCGCACGTGGGAAAGTATGAAGGCTGAGTTCGAAGACGGCGTTGACCTCTTCGTCTCTTGCTGGCGGGCGCCGATCGATCGCGTTGCTATCGAAAATCCGGAAATGCACGATCTCGCCAAAGCCAGAATGCCTGAGGACCTTCCGCGTCCGCAGATCGTCCAGCCGTTTTGGTTCGGACACCCAGAATACAAGGGGACGGGCTGGTATCTCCGAAATCTTCCTTCGCTTCAGGAAACCGATCGCCTCCGCGAGCCGGAGAAGCATACGGAGGAATGGAAGGCATGGAACCGGGTCTGGCGCATGTCGCCCGCCGCTGATCGAGGCAAGGAGCGCAGCCGGTTCTTTCCCGGCATGGCGTCGGCGATGGCCGATCAGTGGGGCGGCTATGCCTTCGATCAGTTCCAATTGGAGGCAGCATGACCGAACCCTCCGAGATGATCGCCTGGCTCGATCGCCGCATCGCCTCCGCCATCACCTGGCTGGATGACCACGGCAAAGGCTCAAAGAAGCCCCGTCCAGACCACGAGATAGAAACCAAGGAATACGACATCGCCCGCTTTGAGGAGATCAAGGCGGCGTATGTGAAGGCATTGGCGAAGAGGGAGCAGGCGGCATGATCGAAACCCGCTCCATTCTCGACGGCCGCTGCACGATCTACGTTGGTGATTGCATCGAAGCGATGCGCGCAATGCCGGCGAACTCGGTCGATTGCGTTGTGACGTCGCCACCCTATTGGGGGCTGCGCGATTACGACGTGTCCGGTCAGATAGGCTTAGAGCCGACGCTCGGCGAGCACCTGGAAAAGCTCGTCGAGGTGTTCCGTGAAGTGTGGCGCATCCTGAAGCCGACCGGAACGCTCTGGCTTAACTACGGCGACTGCTATGCCACGAAGCCGAACGGCAAGTCGGCAGAAGCCTACAAGGCAGACGGCAGCGACGACCGAACCTTCCGCGACAAGCCTTTTTCGACCGTCGGGCCGATCCATCCATCGTCTGGCGCATCCATCAACCGCGGCAAGCGCACAAGCAATCGCGCGGGACAGGGTGGACGATGGGGAGGCGGGAACAACCCTGCGACGGGTTATCTGAAGCCTAAGGATCTTTGCATGATCCCGAACAGGTTGGCGATCGCCCTGCAGGATGACGGTTGGTGGGTTCGTTCCGAAATCATCTGGAGCAAGACAAACCCGAAGCCCGAGTCGATCGACGATCGTCCGGCGGCGGTTCACGAGAAAATCTGGCTTCTGACCAAGAGCGAGCGCTATTTCTTCGACCCGGAAACGCTGAAGGAGCCAACGACCGGCAACGCTCACGCGCGGCGCAAGGATGGCCAATACAAGCCAGCCAAGGGTAGCACGGCCGGCCAGAACCGCGAGGGCACGTGGGTCGAGACCTATGTTCCGGAGCTTCGCAACGGGCGGAATGTATGGACTTTCAATATCGAAGGGTATCGCGGCGCGCACTTCGCCACATTCCCGCGTGAGCTCGCTCGCCGATGCATTCTGGCCGGCACGCCTAAGACGGTCTGCGGGTGCTGCGGCGCGGCCGAAGGCTGCGGCCCCATCTGCGCTGGCTTCGAGCGCGTCCCTGGCGTTGTCCTAGACCCGTTCGGCGGCTCCGGAACCGTCGGCCTGGTCGCGGAACAGCACGGCTACCGCTCTGTGCTGATCGAGCTCAACCCTGAATACGCCGAGATAGCCGAGCGCCGTGTTGCTCCTCCTCGAGCAAATAAGGAGGCAGCATGATCGTCGATGTTCAACCTCAATCAAGGTCTCAGGATTCCGGCCTCCTCGGCCGCGCGAATGAAGGCGAGCTTGGCCTTGGCGCTGTCGACCTTTCCGTCCATGGCGCCGAGACAGGCGCGCCGAGCAGCGGAAAAGGACTTGCCACCTTTTGTTGGCCAAGAGGTCATCAGGCAAGCCATGGCATCGCGCGTGCTACCGACGCTTCGGAAATGATCGGAGTTGTCTATCATCAACTCTATTGGCTTGTCCCAAAGATCATCGCTCATGTTGTCACCTCCAACGTGCTCACCGCAGGAGAAATTCGCAGCCGACGTGCTCGTTCCAGTGATCGGACTAAGGTCGGGGGTGTACCTGCGACTAAAGGCCCACGTGCAGGCACCATAAACTCATGTGCGCTTTTCCGCACAGAGAGAGGCCGCAATTGCAGCCTCTCCACTTACGCGAGACTATCAGGCAGAGACACGCCCGCCGCCGGTCGGGGTCTTGATCATCCACGGCTGGATCGCGGGCTGCTTCATCAAGATTCCCTTTTTATTTCCGAACGCTCGGATGGCGTCGCGAGCTACCTCAAGCGGCTTATGTCCGTCGTGGGCCATATAGCAGGTCTTAAGGGCTGCCTCATGGGCGAGGTCCCGGTCGCGCTCGGGCCAATCTTCAAGGAAGTCAATCGCGTCTGCCAGGGAGACTATCTCCCGAACCAGTCCGTCCCGCTCCTTCAGATAGACGGGGCGAATGAAGTTTGCATTCATAGCTACCTCACTGAAAACGTTGGTGATCAACAAGGATGGCGCCGAATCTCGACGCCGGCGAAAAATGTATTTTTGCGGTTTTTCGGTTTCAATACGTGCCGCGTGAAATTTTTGCGGGAGGCTGGCCGATGACCTTCCTCGAAGCCTTCACCAAGTACGGCCCCGACGTCGAACGTATCGCCGAAGCCCTCGGCATCACCCCACCCGAAGCGGACCGCCTCATCAACGACCTCATGGATCGCCGGTACCAGAAGCGCGCCCAATATAGCCGGAGGCCGGCATGACAGAGCGCATGACCGCCCAGCAGTATCGGGATGATATCGCCAAGCCGAAGCGCGGCAATAAGTTCGGCGCCAAGAAGACAGTATTAGATGGCATTACCTTCGATAGCCAGTGCGAGGCGGAAGTTTATCGAGACCTGAAGCTGCTTGAGCAGGCCGGCCGCATCAGCGGGTTCGACCGCCAGCGTAAATTCGAACTGATCGTCAACGGCGAGATCATCGGTACCGCGAAGATCAACTTCGCATTCATAGACCACGACCAGGACGGAAAGCTTCGCGTCGTCGACGTGAAGGGCGTTGTTACCCGCGAATTCAAGCGGACGCAGAAGATCATCAAGGCTGCCTACAACATCGATGTCGAGGTGTGGAAATGACCGATTGGTTCCGCTCCTGGCATGGCGCTCCGACAGATCCGAAGTGGCTTGGCATTGCCAGGCGTGCTGGCGTTGCGCCTGGTATCGCTGTGGCAGTCGCGTGGGCGCTGATGGACCGAGCGTCACAGGCTGCGGATCGAGGCTCGATCCACGGCTATGACGCCGAGGGCTTAGCCTATTTCTACGGCTGCGAGCCGGAGAACGTAGAGGCGATCATTGCCGCCATGGTCGACAAGGGCATGATCACCGACGGCCGGTTCACCAGCTGGGAAAAGAGGCAGCCAAATCGCGAAGACGGTTCTGCCGAACGCGCCAAGGCATGGCGCGAACGCAGGCGAACGCAAGCGAACGCAGAAAAACGCCCAGATACAGAGACAGACACAGATCCTTCGGAAGACGCGAGCGCGCCCGAGGCTGAAATCCTGTTCGAAGAATTTTGGGAAGCCTACCCGAACAAGACCGGCAGGCCGTCGGCGGAGAAGGCTTTCTCCCAAGCCATCAAGCGCGCGAGCCTCGACGAGATCATGACCGGTGTCAGGGCCTACGCCCTCAAGACCGACGATCGACAGTGGTGCTCGCCGGTCCGCTGGCTATCCGATGACCGCTGGAAGGACCAGCCGGCCAAGCCTCCCGACAAGCAGCCTCCAAAGCCCAGTGGCCTATCCCACCTGCAGAAACCACAGACCCGAGAAGAATACCTCGCTCAGGAGCGAGCCAGATCCGAGAGGAGCTTCAAACGATGATCGTAGCAGCCAGAGAATTCACCAGCGCAGCCGAGATGCGCGCCCACTATGCGGCGGTGCATCAGCGCTGCTTCAATCCGGTAGTGCAGGTGAAGCCTGAGCCGGTCGTCATCGAGGCGGCGGCAAGGTTCGTATTCAGGCAAGCCCCGCTCTGGAAGGTGAAGGATATCCACTTCGACGCTCACATGGTCGAGTGGTGGGATCGAGCTGGAAACCAGCCCAAAACGTATCTGAAGGATCGGTGCCTGGAACTCGATGTGCAGTACCGCGGCATTATCGGCCGCAGCCAGTGCCACCCGATCGTGAAGGTGCGTCAGGAGCTCATGTGGGAGCTGCGGGACAAATTCGGTTTGAGCTTCCCGGCGATCGGCCGGCTGTTCGGTGGACGCGATCACACGACGGTTCTCTTTGCCGTCCGGAAGGTCGAAGCGATCAAGCGAGGTGAGGCATGAATCGATACAGCGCATATCCTCGGCGGGTTCCGGGCGGTTTCGGCTACTGGGCCATGATCAGGCTTTGCCGCGATAGCGAGCCGTCACCGGTCATGGACACTGGCGACAAGCCGAAGGTGTTCAGCAGCAAAGGCGAAGCTGCCGAGGAGTGCCTCAAGCACATGGTCGCCTTCATGAACGGCCGCGAGATCCGCGGCGAGACATTCGACGTCATCGTGAAACCATCGGTGGCGGCGCGGGCGAGGGCAGAGAAGCTCTTCATCGGTGGCGGCCGAACAGTCGAAATCGAACGGGTATAGGCGAGGGAAACGGAAATGGCGGAACCGAAAAAAGCGCGCAAACGGCCGGCGCGGACATTCAAAGGCCTGACCGTCGCGAACGTCGACGAATTTAGCGGCCTCGGCAGCCAGCATGCGAAGGTGAAGGTCGTCGAGATTGATAACCCGCATTACAGCAAGGTCCACGCCGGGGCCTCTGGCAATCCCAAGACCATCACGGCAGCAATGAACCTGCGCGAGAGCCCGATCGCCATGATGGCGGCCAAGGGTCATCTCGAAGCCCACCAGGTCGAAGCCGCTATCAAGTTCCGCCGCTTGTGGGAATCGCTCGGTGGATCTGGTGCGGGGTCGTTTGATTATTCCCGTGAGCCTGTCGACGGCGGTGGAGCGAGGGAGCCCATCACCGATCGCCAGATTGACGCTGGGTTCAAGCTTCAGGAGTGCCGGGAGCTGCTCGGCCGCCGGCATTACGATGTCGTCAGCCGCGTTGCAGGCGAGGGGTGCACGATCGCCGAGCTCGGGGCGTCGAAGCGCGCTCGGCACACACTCGCCGACTACCTGAAGGATGCCCTAGAGGATTTGGCTGTGCATTGGGGCTTCCAGAAGCGAAAAACACCACAGAATTCACCATCGGTAGTGTTGCCAAGGTAAACCTTGCAGGGTATTTAGTGATTAGTGTGGTGATTTGCGCAAAGCGGTCGCCGAATCAGCCGCCTCTCGGGCGGCTTTTTGATTCTGGGTCAGTCTCCCTTCAGGTGATACGAAGAGATCATCGGGACATCGTCGCTAGCAGGGGAGATCTTCGATTTCGCATATGCCAATGCTCTGAAGCGGACGATCCGTGTCGCATTGCGCCACATCGCTTCGGCTGTTCCGCTGATACGGTAAGTTCCGCAGTTTTCGCAGGCGTATTCGCTATAATCTCCGCCGGTCCTCGCCGCCGTTCTTACGCCGGGCCGGCCGCAAACCGGGCACGAATCGTGAAGTGCAACAGTTTGAAGCGCGCGTGACGCGACATCGATCACCTCTTCTGGAATGTACATGCCCTTGAGATTATTCTGGGCTGCCTCAAGAACCGCCCATTTCGCGGCGTTCACATGAATGTTGCGGACGTTCGATTGGCCGGACTCCAGATCCTGGAGCGTACGGAATGGAACGCCCATCAGCTCCGCGAAGGCCGCCTGTGTCAGCGCAACCGAACTGCGCAGGCTCTTGATCTTGTTCAAGGTCATTGAAGATGCTCCGGACTGTTGCTACATTTCTGGGAACCGGAGAGGTTGCAGCCCCTCCGGCCCCCAGTTACCGGCCGATGGAGATCGTTACTCTCCACTTGCCGAACCGGACTTGAAGGGTGAGCTTGACGCTCATGGTGGCCTCCAGTCCTCCCGAAGCGGGATTGCTTCGGTAAGACCGTTATGCACGAAAACCGTGCTTTGCGCAACCCAAAAAGCACGAAAACCGTGTAAAATATTAAAGCCGCCTGGAGTGATCCGGGCGGCTTGTAGATTCCGGAGATCGGGCTTCCGGTTCAGGGCTTCTTCTGCTTGCTGGACTCCACGGGCTTGGCTCCCAGAGTAGCCGGTGCTGCAGCTGGGGCGGCCTTGTCCTTCTTCGGCTTGCGGACCTCTTTGTTGCTTTTAGCTTGACCCTTAGCCATCGATTCCTCCTGGTTGAGATAACGGCGCATTACCGAGCAGCGCGTGAGAGAATGCAAGCTGTATCTTGCCCCTCGCGGTACGTGCCCTCGGAGTGCCATCCGTACAGAGCCCGCCCCGGTCGCCGAGGCGGGTTTTTCTTTGGAGAGCGATATGAGACGAACCGTGATTGCTGTCCTGTTCGGCATAGCCGTCGCCTGCATGGCCGCCGCTTTCCTAACGGCGTGCCGGTCCTATCAGCCTCCGGGTGAGGGGATATGGCGGGCGCTTTAGGAGAGTTCGTCAGCGCGCCACAGGGTGGCGATGATGTACGGGTTCTCTCCCGCCATGTAGATGAGGCGATCGCCTTTGCCTTCATCGCGATCGGCCTTGAAGAGAGACGGTGACTCAGCGATTTCCCGCTCCGACAAGTGCCTCTTGGCCATTCTCTCGATCTTCGCAATGATCTGGGCTTCAGTCGCGTTCGATAACGGGATGAACTCTTCAGAAATCATCTCGGCACCATCCATTTCGACGATGCGCCATATCTGCTCTTTGAAGCCCTCAACTATCTTCTTCACTTTTCCTCCAATTGGTGATGCATGCCAGTCCTAAAGAATCCACGGCATGAGAAATTTGCTCAGGCTCTCTTCAAAGGCAAGACAGCAGATGACGCATATGCGGAGGCCGGCTTCAAACCTGACCGGGGAAATGCATCTCGCCTACAGCATAAAGACAACATCGTACAACGCGTTGCCGAGCTTCTTGAGTGGGAGCAGACGGTGGAGCGGAAGGCCACCGAAAAGGCGATCGACAAGCTCGCCATCACGAAAGAGCGAGTCCTGGCTGAACTGGCGAAGATCGGTTTCTCCGACATTCGCAAGGCCATCAAGTGGCAAGGCACGCTGGTCACTGAAGAGGACAACCCCGAAGGCGGCGATGTCCTCGTGGTGAAGACCGTCGTCACCAATAACGTCCAGCTCATTTCCAGCGACGAGATCGACGACGACACGGCAGGCGCGATTGCAGAGATCAGCCAGAACTCGACAGGCGGCATCAAGCTCAAGCTCCATGACAAGAAGGGCGCGCTCGTCGACATCGGCAAGCATCTGGGCATGTTCGTCGAGCGTCACGAGCACACTGGTAAAGACGGCGCGCCGATACAGACCGAGACGAGAACATGGCGGGAAGTGCTGCGCAGCGAAAAGAGCTAGACGCGACCACCCATCTCACCAACCCGGCCCTTCACGATTTTTGGGAGCAGGTTTTCCTCGGGCAGGCCGACATTGCAGTTCTCCACGGTGGACGTTCAAGCTCAAAGACGAGAGACACGGCCTGCCAGCTCGTGCGCCTGGTCGATCATGTCGGCGTCAGGATGCGCGTTCTCTGCATCCGTCGCTTCCAGAACCGTATTCAGGATTCGGTCTATACCGAACTGAAGTGGGCGATCGCTCATCTCGGGCTTGAAGCCGCATACGACGTCCAGAAGACGACAATCATCCACCGCCGGACCGGCGCGGAGTTTATCTTCTACGGCATCGAGCGAAACCTTGAGGACATCAAGGGCACGTCCGACGTCGATATCCTCTGGGTGGAAGAGGCGGAGAAGCTGACAGAGGATCAATGGACCGTCATCGGCCCGACGATCCGCAAGGAAGACAGCCTGGCGATCCTGCTGTTCAACCCGAAGCTCGTCACCGACTACGTCTGGAAACACTTCGTCGTCAATGTTCCTCCGCACTGCATCGTGCGGAAGATCAACTATACGGAAAACCCGTTCCTCTCCGCAAAGGCATTGCGCGACATCGCAGCAATGCAGGAACGAAACCCGGAGCTGTTCGAGCACATCTACGGCGGGGTGCCTCTCGGCGACGGCGAACTGTCGATCTTCAAGCGCAAATGGCTTGAGGCCTGCGTCGATGCCCATAAGGTTCTCAAGCTATCGCTGACAGGCCGGAATATCATCGGTTTCGACCCGGCGGACGACGGCGAGGACAAGAGTGCGACGGCCGACAAGATCGGCGGCATCTTCATAGATGCCGAGGACTGGTCATCTGGCAAGGACGAGCTCGTCCAGAATGCCAAGCGCGTTTGGGCCAGGACAAAGCACGCTGATGCCACGGTCTCCTACGACACCATTGGCGTCGGTGCATTCGTGGGCGGCTACATCGACGAGCAGAACCAGGTCAACGGGGCGAAGGTAAAGCATTACGCATTTCACGCCGGCGGCGCTGTGATGGACGGCGACAAGCCGAGCGACCCTTTCAACAAAAACAGTCCTTTGAACAAGGATGAGTATCTGAACCTTAAGGCGCAGGCGTGGGCCAACACGGCCCGCCGCGCCATGCTCACGTTCAACGCGGTGACGCGAGGCCAGCCGATCAAGCCCGAGGATGTTTTGTCGTTCTCATCGCATATCGACGCCAAGAAGCTCGATGCGCTGTTCACTGAGCTTTGTGTTCCGTGGTGGGTAGAGACCGAAGGCAAGAAGCGAGTAGTTCCGAAGGCCAAGCTCAAGAAGGATTTGGGCGTCAAGTCGCACAATCTCGCTGATGCAGTGATCGCCGCCGACAACGTCCATATCACCGGCTCAACCTTCACGCTCGACAACATCTGAGGAACAAGTATGTCCAACGTCATCGCCTTCGTGCGCGACAGCTTGACCAGCCTTGTTTCGAGAATGGGGACCGACCGAGATAAGGCGGCGACCACCTTCTATACGCATACGATCCTGTCGGACGAGCAGCTGATCGCGTCCTATAGCTCGTCTTGGCTGCCGCGGAAGATCGTCGATATCCCAGCGCTCGATGCGTGCCGTAAGTGGCGAGACTGGCAGGCGAAGAAGCCGCAGATCGAAGCCATCGAGGACGAAGAGAACCGTCTGAACGTCAAGGGCAAGATCCTTGAAGCCGCAAAGAAGGGCAGGCTGTTTGGCGGCGCCGCGGTGTACATCGGCACCGGCGATGCCAATCCAGCGGAGCCGCTTGACGTTGAAGCCACGAAAAAGGGTGGCATCCGCTACCTGAATGTCATGACGCGACGCCAGTTAACGAGTGGCGAGATCGATCGCAACCCGGAATCGGAATGGTACGGGAAGCCGAGGGAATACCGGCTTTCCGGCGTCAACGGCGTGGAGATTACGATCCACCCGTCACGGCTGGTGCTCTTCACCGGCGCAATGCCGGCCGATGACGAGCTCAGCATCAACCCATGGCAGGGCTGGGGGGACAGTGTTCTCCAATCGACACTGAACGCGGTGAAGAATGCCGATGCGACGGCAGGCAATATCGCCTCGCTCATCTTCGAAGCGAAGATCGACATCATCCGCATACCGGATTTCATGGCGAGCCTGGGTAACGAGGCGTACCGACAGAAGCTGCTGGAGCGCTACACTCTCGCGAACACAGCCAAGGGCATCAATGGCACGCTGCTCCTCGACAAGGACGAGGAATACGAGAGCAAGAGTGCGAACCTTGCCGGTCTCACCGACATCCTCATGGCGTTCCTGCAGATCGTTTCGGGTGCTGCCGATATACCTGTGACGCGTCTTCTCGGCCAGTCTCCGGCCGGCATGAATGCGACGGGCACGTCGGACATGAAGAACTACCACGACCGCATCCAATCGATGCAGGAGCTGGAACTTTCGCCGGCAATGCGTCGCCTGGATGAGTGCATCGAGCGCTCGGCCGGAGTGGTCGACAAAGATGTCTATTACCGCTGGGCTCCTCTGGAGCAGATGAGCGAGAAGGAACGTGCAGACATCTTCAAAACAACTGCCGACGCTGCCCGAGCGCTCGTTGGTACAGGGACGGGGCAGGAGATCGTGCCGCGTGATGCAGTATCAGATGCCTTGGTCAATCGTCTCGTCGAGGATGGTGTCCTGCCTGGTCTGGACGCTGCGATCGAGGAATACGGTAAGCTCAGCGAGCAGGAGCCCTCGGAAGAGGAGCTTGCCGCAGCCGTGGCCGCAAACCAGAACGCGCCGCAGCCCGCGCAAAAGCAGGCAGCGAACGACGCAACGCCGCGCACGCTCTATGTCTCTCGCAAGGTGGTCAACGCGGCTGAGATTATCGCGTGGGCAAGAGAGCAGGGGTTCAAGAATGCGCTGCCGGCCGACGATCTTCACGTCACCATCACCTATAGCCGCACGCCGGTTGACTGGATGGATATGGGCAGCGCCTGGGACGAAGAACTGACTATTCCCCACGGCGGTGCACGGCTGATGGAGAAGTTTAATGAGGCGCGCGTGCTGTTGTTCGCCTCAAACATGCTGCGGTGGCGTCACGATGAGATGGCCGAGCGCGGCGCTACCTGGGATCATCCCTTGTATCAGCCGCACATCACGATCTCTTACGACCCGGATTCGCCGGACCTCACCAATGTTGAGCCCTACCAGGGTGAGATCGTGCTAGGGCCGGAGATTTTTGCCGAGGTCAATGAAGATTGGAATGGAACAGTCGAAGAAGTAACCGCTTCGTAGGCTACATACCAGCGAACTCATTCGGGTCGACTTCCCAAGCTATGCCTTTGTGTGTTTCGCCGCTAGAATCGACGCAAACGGGCACGAGCTTCTGCTTCGTCTTTCTCCCGCTGGATATCAACGCCTCGCCAATTCCCGAGTAGGAATAGGTGCGATAGGCGCTCTCTCCATCAGTTAGTCGGATTGGGAGTGTTGTGTCGGGGAAGCCCTGAAAGCCATTGTCGAAATTTGCCAGTGTCGAACCGTTCGACAGTTCGATGTAGAGGCTACTGACCGTCACGTCCCGATGGCCGACGTTGGTCGCTTCTAACTTAGCGTAGGTTGGCCCGAGCGACTGGCCGTATACAGGCGTCACCGTCGACATTGTAACCCTAATTCTCCGGCGGTCTTTCTGCTTGGCTTCCCAGTAGTTGAAGATCGACAGCCCGGCACCAAAAACTGCAACGGCTAAGGTTGCGACGTCTCTGACTATTTCAAACGTGGTCATTAATTCCCTCATTGGTTGCGCCCGGAAGAGCGCCATAACATGAAATTCACCGACACTGCACCGATCGCGGTCACGCGACGAGAGGATGACTGATGCTCATCAAGACCGTCACCACGATTGCCACCACAGACAGCACGGGCAAGCCGGTTGATGCAATCCCTGTGCGTAATGCAAGTGCGGGTGAAACCGACGCTGCTGGGCGCCCTGTCGATATTATCCCGGTAACTGAAGATCCGAACGGCATCCCGGTTCGTGTGGTCACGGGGAAGGCAGCGCAGAACAGTGCGGGGCAGTGGATAGACAGCCTCCCAATACAAGGCGGCGTGGTACCGCTGCCGGCTCTGCCGCTCGCAGCCGGCGCCAAGGTCATGGGCCTCGGTCACAGCTTCATCGGCCTCGGCGCGGCGCAGACCTATACTGCCGGCCAGACGGCGACAAACGGCCATACCGGCTTCTACGAGAATGGCCGCACCGTCCTCTCATGGATCAAGGCAGCCGACGGCCGCTTCAACCTCGATATGTTCGCAGAGCTCGCTCACCCCTTCTTCGCGCCGAGTTCCTTTGCCGCCTTCTCGGGCGCCATGGGCGGAAAATCGGGCGATTGCCTCTTCCCCGTTCCYGGCCTCGAAGCACAGTTTCCCGGCACGCTGGCSCGCACCGCCTACGCTCTCGGCCAGAAGCCCGACATCGTCTATGTCGACATCGGCTATAACGATATCGTCCGAAACCGGACGCTTGCGCAGATCGTTGCGGACCTCGACACCCAGGTGCAGCGCATCGTCGATGCCGGCATTTACGTGATCCTGCAGACGCTGAGCTGGACCAGCACGCTCGACGATCAGCCCGGTACCGACGATCCCGCCTGGCCCGGCATTCTCGACGGCATCAACGCGTGGATCGTAGCGCAGTCGGGCCGAGAAGGCGTCATGCTCTGCAACACGCTTGYGCTCGACGGCCCGGCYTCGGGCATCTCGCCGGCCATGTTCGTCGACGGSCTTCACCCCAAGCCCGACCTGATGGCAAAACGATCGGACATYCTCCTGCCGAYCCTKCAGGGCATGGTCTCGGCCGGCGAAACGCGCTCGCTCGACCCGCTCGCCGCCTATAACATCTTCCCGCCGAAGGGCACGCCCGGCACCACAGGCGCCAAGACCAACGTCACCGGCGATGTCGCCACCGGCATGCGCCTGGTGCGCGGCACCGGCACCTCGACCTATGTCGGCAGCAAGGAAGTGGTGGCGACAGGAAACGAGAAGCAGGTCATTACGATCACGCCTGTCAATGACGCGGCTGCCGTTCATACCGTGACCTATGGCCTTCCTGCCAATCTCAGCCTKGCCACGCTCGGYCTCGTCGCCGGAGATTGGCTGGAGATCCAGATCCCGGTCGAKCTCAACGACTGGGCCGGCTGGGACTACCTCGACAGCTCCATCCGCGGCCCGGTCCAGATCGGCAACACGGTGACCGTCACCGGCGGTGGCTGGACGACGGGCAACTACATCGGCGGGCGTGGACGTTCCCTCATCTGCGGCTCGAAACTCTGGCTGCCGACGGGGCTGACGATGACGAACATCAGGCTCGATAACCTGCTGATCTTGCGACATCTCTGCACAACGGGAGGGACTGGTGTAGCCAAGATCGGGGCGCCGATCATCCGCAAGATCGCGAGCCCGCGAACGGCTTGGCAGCTGGCGGCATAGCGAGGAAAAGAAAACCCGCCGGGGTCGACGGCGGGTTTTCAGAAGAAGGATGCGCCGGTCAGGGCTAAGACATCCCTCTGCGTGCTGAGTTCGCGTCATCAGCGGGACAGAAACTAGGAGACAGAACGCGCTCTTCAATCGGACTAAAGCAAAGATTTTTTGTTAGTCCTTCATCAGAGAAATAAGGGCTCGCACTGCTCTGATGAAGGTAACAACGGCCCCTAGCAGGCCAACGGCTAGCAGCGCTATTCCCAACTTGTCCAGGGTGAACCCATCGGCGATGTCCCCGCGCGTCGGCTCGACAAGAATGAGCACAAGCCCAGCAGCGACACATAGGAGCGTGAAGAAGGTTACAAGCTGAACGCTGAGCCGCATGTGCATCTCCGTAGCTTACTCAAAGCCGCGCCTTCTAGTAAACCAGACGTCCGAAAGTCAACCATTTCCGGGGGTTGACTATGGAACCACTGCTCCGCGACCACGTTCATTTCACCAACTGGCGGGACGAACGAACATGACCACCTTCTACTTCGCTGTGAATGATTTGGACGAGAAGGTAGACGTCGACCTGCCTTTCGACTTCAATGACCTTTCCGCGGCGATAGATTATGCGCGTGAAATATTATCTGACATGGCCCTTGATGGCATCCCCGCCGCTTCAGGGGCGCGAAAATCTGTCATAGTCCTTGGTCCCGACAAAGTTCCCATTGCCGCTGTTAGTCTTCGCTTGTCGGTGGACTATGTCGGGAGCGCAAGAGGGAAAGCCGACGCTAACGAATGATGCGAGAGCTGACACCTAACGGAAATGGCACGGGCAGCCGCTTGGCGCTTCATTTCTCACGAGGCTAAATGTAAACCTCCATCGCCGTCGAAACATCCCGGCGGAGGAAAAAAAGCCCGCCGAAGCGGGCTAGTTAGGGACTGGAAACAGGGACGCTCGAACGCTGGTCTGGAGTCCACGAACGTCCCGCATACCCTACTTCCGACGAAGCAAAAGGTTCCCTCGGCCGTGAATTGGGCCGGATATGGGTTCCCTGCCTGAAATCTGAACGCCCACCCAGCCGGCTCTAGACAGAGCAGGGAGCGAAGCCATGAACTTTACCGATGCTGTCACCATCGCGGGAACGCGACGGACCGACGACGGCTACCTTGTCGCCGAAGCGAAGGCGGTTCGGACCGGCATCCAGCTCTATACGGGCGATGAGGTCGGCAAGCCGGAGATGTCCGTCGTGCGTGTCTATCGCCCGCCGGAATCAGTCTTCGCCGATGCCAGCCTGCAGAGCTTCACCCATGCGCCGGTGACGATGGATCACCCGAAGGACGCGGTTACCGCTGAGAACTGGAAGGATCTTGCCGTCGGCGAGGTCAGCACGGCCGCCAAGCGCGACGGTGAATGGGTCTATCTCCCGCTCATCCTCAAGGACGCAGCAGCAATCAAGGGCGTTGAGGGCGGCAAGCGCGAACTCTCCGCCGGCTATGTCTGCGAACTCGTCTGGGGCGACGGCATCACGCCGGATGGCCTGCAGTTCGATGCCCAGCAGACCAACATCAAGATCAACCACCTGGCCGTCGTCGATCGCGCCCGGGCTGGTTCAAAGGCTCGCATCGGTGACGGTGCGAATTGGGGCATCAGCCCCGTCACCCCTGATCACAACCCGACAAAGGAAACGATCATGACCCTGAAGACGGTTACCGTCGATGGCATCCCGGTTGAAGTAACCGATCAGGGTGCCACGGTTATCGCAACGCTGCAGCAGCGGCTTGCGGATGCCCACTCCAAGATGGGCACGGCAGACGCCGCGCACCTCTCCGCAATCGCTGCAAAACACAGCGAGCTCGCCAAGAAGGATGCCGAAATCGACAGCCTGAAGGCCAAGGTGCTTTCCGACGCCGATCTCGACAAGCGCGTTCAGCAGCGTGGCGATCTCATCGCAGCCGCTGCAGTCATCGCCAAGGACGTCAAGACCACTGGCCTGTCTGACGCCGCAATCCGCAAGGCTGTCGTTGCCGCCAAGCTAGGCGATGCAGCCGTGGCCGACAAGGCAGACGCCTATATCGACGCTCGCTTCGACATTCTTGTCGAGGACGCGAAGAAGGCGGCCGGCGCTGACCCTTTCGCTCGGGTTGTCGCCGACGGTCTCCGCCCCACCGCAGACGCTCATACCGGAGCCGACAAGGCTTGGTCGGACGGCGTCAACGACCTCAACGCCTGGCGCAACAAGTAAGGAGGGCTGATCGATGCCTATCACCTATAGCAACATCCTTGCCGCATACGCGGTCGGCCGCCGCGTCAACATGGAAGAGTGGAATGCGATCACTCGCACCCTCGAAGGCGCGACTCCTGTTGGCTTCGGCGTTCCGGTTATTGCCGGCACCGGCGCACACACCTGCGCCCCGCTCTCGGCGACCGGCCAGAACGTTCTCGGCATCACGGAAGCCGATCCGACGCTTCCTCGCCCCGGCGATGCCTATGCCCAGTATGACAACGTTCCGATCTGCGAAAGCGGCGTGATCGGTGTCCTGCTCGGCGCCAACGTCACGAAGGGCGCGCAGGCGCGCTTCGACATCACCAACAAGAACTGGACCGGTGCAGCCGCATCGGGAACGGTCCTCACAATCCCCGGCGCTCAGTTCGATGAAGCCGGTTCCTCGGGCGCGGTCGGGAAGATCCGTTACCGTCGTCCTGTTCCGTCTGTCTCGGCATAAGGAGCCACATCAATGTATGGACTTGGACACAATGGCGGCCCTGTGATGATGGCGGACGCCACGCAGGCGCTCGCCTTCGTCACCGCGCAAGCCTACCGCATCAATCAGACCGTCTACGAGACGCGCTATCCCGACTGGGATTTCGGCCGGCTGATCTACGTCGAAACCGAAGGCGATCCGTGGGCGCCCGGCATCCTGACCTATCTCTCCGATATGTCGGGTGCGGCCAACTGGCAGTCCGGCGCGGCGAAGGATATCCCGCTCGCTGACGTGAACCAGGATTTCCAGCTCAAGAACTTCCACCTGGCGGCCATCGGCTACCAGTTCAACATCTCGGAAGTCAACGCGGCGATCCAGATCCCCGGGGGCAATCTGCCGAACCGTCGCGCGAAGGCTGCTCGGCTGGCATACACGAAGTTCATGTATGACCTGACGCTCTTCGGCAGCGCCGAGAAGGGTCTCGGTGGCGTCACGAACTATCCGGGTGTTGCGGCTGCTGCGGTGCCAGCCGATGGAACTGGCTCCTCGACGTTCTGGGTTAACGCCGCCGGCGTCGGCCTCAAGACGCCCGCGCAGATCGTGCGTGATGTCAACATCGGCCTGCAGGGCATCAACCTTGCCACCAATAAGGTTGAACTGGCAGATACGCTTCTCCTGCCGGATGAAGCCCTGAACTACATTGCCGCCACGCCATACAGCGCGACGACGATGGAAACGATCCTGTCGTTCCTGCTCCGCACCAACCTGTACACGCTCACGACCGGCCGACCCCTCACGGTCCGCTCTGTTCGTGAACTGGGTACGGCGGCAACCACGGCCGGTGTCACCGGCAAGGGACGCATGGTCGTCTACAAGAACGACGAGAACTATGTGAAGCTTCACCTTCCAATGCCTCACCGGTTCCTGCCGGTCTACCAGGACGGCCCGCTGAACTGGCAGGTTCCCGGCATCTTCCGCACCGGCGGTGTTGAGATGCTCACCACCGCGGCCATCCGGTACCTCGACGGCATCAGCGAAACGCCGACCTGATAGGGGGCTTACATGGTCAAGGTGAAGAACCTGACGAACAGCCCCTATGATCTCCAAGGCAGGGACGGACCAGTCCGCATCCCTGCCTTCGGAGATGCCGAAGGCGAGTTCACAGACGATTACCTGCACATCCTGGAAGCTTCCGGATCTGTGGTGATCGTGACTGACGGTGGAGACGCAGGGCAGGCCGGTGAAAATAAGCCACCCGTCGAAGACCTAGCCAAGCTCCGCGCCGACTACCTCGACGTCATGGGCAAGAAGCCATTCAACGGCTGGTCTGCCGAGCAGCTTCGCGAAAAGATCGACGCGAAACTCGCTGAGTAATACAGGAGACCGACATGGCCGGATACGGTACCAACGCAGCTGCACAAGCCTACTGGGACGCAGCCGGCTATGTCGTTCCCGACGAGACGAACGATGCCCAGATAACCGCTGCACGTCAGCGCGGCTCTCTGGCCATCGATCGGTATGAAGCCCGTTTCAGTGGCACGCGCACCGGGGGCTTTGCACAAGAACGAGCATGGCCACGCACGGAAGCGTCAACCTACTACGGTGAAGCCATTCCATCTGACATGGTTCCGGTTGCGATCGAGAACGCATCATATGAGGCGGCTTGGCTGGAACTCGGCACTCCCGGCATCCTGTCGCCTGTCGTCACGGCAAATTCCACCGTGAAACGAGAGAAAGTCGGTCAGTTGGAAGTCGAGTATGCAGCTTCCTCGTCGACCAGCATGGAAGACATCATTGCCATGGCAACGCCGGTCGTCACTTTGATCGAGGGGCTGCTCTGGCCTTTCCTATGCCCGATCGTCCCGGGGATTCTGGTCGTATGAGCAACCCGCTCTACACCCGACTGCAGGCGACTGCGCAGCGCCTCATCACAAAATACGGGCAGGCCGGCACCATCCGCCGTATAACGCCGCCCGATCCGGTCACCGGTGGGGATGGAACGCCGACAGATTACCCCTGTCGCCTTTTCCCGGCCACCTATGACCGCCGCTACGTCGACGGCACGAACATCCTGGCATCGGACAAGCAGCTTTACATCGGCTCGATCGGGATTGGCGTCTCGCCAATGGTCGGTGATGTCGCGATAGGCGCTGACGGCAAGGAATATCACATCGTCGATGACGATCCGAACAACTACGACGGCATGACCAACGTCGTCTTCATCTGCCAAGGAAGGACAGCACCATGACGAACGTCTTGCTCACCAAGAAGTACAAAGGCCGGAACGCCGGTTCGATCCTCCAGGACCTCTCCGACGGCGAGGCAACCGCGCTCGAAACCATCGGCGTCGGGCAGAAGCTGATGGAAGTAGAGCAGCCGGCTCCGAAGAAGGCCGCAAAGGGCTCTGACGCCGAATAATGGCAACCCTTCGCCAGCAGCTGCTCGATCTCGTCGACAAACTCGCCCCGACGCTCGAAAAGGCATTTCTCGACGCGATCGACGACATCAAGAGCGAGATCATCCTCCGCGAGGTGGTAGCGAAGCTTGAGGCGAGGGATATCGAGGGCGCCATCCAGGCGCTGCATATCGATCCGGCCGCCTTCCGCCCGCTGTCTGAGGCGTTAAGGCAGGCATACGACGCCGGCGGCCTCCTGACCTCGCAGAACATGCCACGGCTTGCCGATGCATTCGGAAACCGCATCGTCTTCCGCTGGGACGTGAGCAATCAGGGGGCAGAGGCGAACATCCGCAATCTGTCCTCGACGATGATCACGAACATCAGCGGGCAGACAGTCGCAGCGGCTCGGCAGACTATCGTCGAAGCTTACTCGCAGGGCGGAGGGCCGAACAAGATCGCTCTCGACCTCGTCGGCCGGAAGTCCGCGACCACTGGTAAGCGGGAAGGCGGTATCATCGGCCTGAACGGTCCGCAAGCCGAGCTGATTGAGCGCACCCGCATCAATCTTCTGTCGGGCGATCCGGCGCTGATGCGGAAGTATCTGGCGCTCAAGACCCGCGACAAGCGGCTCGACAAAGCCGTCCAGCGCGCCATCGCCGCTGGCAAGCCGCTGGACAAGGAAACGCTCGGCAAGGTGCTGATGCGCCTGCGAGACCGGAACCTGCGCCTTCGTGGCGAGACGATCGCCAGAACCGAGACGACGACTTCGGTCATGTCCGCAAAGCATGAAGCCTTCAATCAGGCGCTTGCGAAGTCGGGCAGGGATGCGACGCTCGTCACCCGCAAGTGGCGATCGGCCGGTGATAGCCGGGTCCGACACACGCATCAGGTTCTGAACGCGCAAGAGGTAACGGGCATGGATCAGGCTTTTCAGTCTCCATCCGGTGCGCTCTTGCGCTTCCCAGGCGACACAGCGCTCGGCGCTGGACCGGACGAAATCATCGGCTGCCGCTGTGACGTTGAATACAATTTCGACTTCGCCGAAGCCTATGCCCGCTCGCGAGGCCGCTGATGTCGACTGAGGGACTGTCTTTCGCCGCTCAGGTATCGGAATGGGCGAAGGCAGAGCTTGAGCGCGAGGAAGCCATCTTTCACGAGGCAGCCCAAGCCGTCGCCAATGAGGTCCGGACGCCAGTGGCAGAAGGCGGACGGATGCCGCTCGAGACTGGCAACCTTCGCCGCTCGCTGATGGCTTCGACCGCAGACATGCCGACGATCCGCGAGGACAAGACAGAGTTTCAGGATAGCGGGATCGAACTCGTGATCGCAGGCTCACAGCTCGGTGACACGGTCTATCTCGGCTTTCAGGCCGCTTATGCTGCTCGCATGAACTATGGGTTCGTCGGCACGGACTCGCTCGGGCGCACCTATAACCAGACCGGCTTCGGATTCGTTGACGCTGTTGCGCAGAGATGGGCGCAGATCGTCACTCAGGCTGAGGCGAAGGTTCGGAACCGCTTTGATCAAGCTTGACGCCCTCTGTCAGCGCCAGGAACGCCGTCTGGATCATCGTCAGGTCACGGATCGCCATCGCGAGCACGTCTTGAGCATGCCTCGTCCGCACGGTGCGGTTCAGCAATAGCGACAGCGATTGGTGCAGCAGATCGTAAACTTCTTCATCGCTCAGCGGTTTTTCGGCCATGGGCCAGAGGTAGCAGATGGCCGATACGGTTGAAATGAAAATCTATCAGGCGCTGCTTTTGCGGTGCCAGGACTTCGTTCCACCCGCCGGCGTCACGATGATCCTGCCGGGGGTGACCTTCACTCCGACCGCATCGAGCAAGTTCATCAGCGTCGAGGTCCACTTCAACCGCTCGATCGAAACGGACCTGTCGCTTGCGATGGACCCGATCCGCCAGGGTTTCCTGCGCACCAACGTCATGTGGCCGAAGAATTCGGCGATCGTCGATGGCTACAACGTCGCCGGCCAGCTTCGAGCGCACCTTCGCCGTGGCACGAAACTCTTTCGCGTCGATACGCAGATCCGCATCGATGAGGATCCAGAGATCGGCGTCCTCGTAACCGGCGAGACGCACCACAACATACCCGTCACCACCCGGTGGCTCTGCTACCCGCAAGTTCCGGCCTGATTGGCCTGCCTCATTGCACCTTAGGCAAGTGCGCAATCAGACATGAAGGAAAACGATCATGCCGCAGCTTTACCCGGTTGCAGGTGCCAAGATCTATATCGGCCCTGCCGTCAACACGGTTCCCGATGATGCCGATATCGATGCCACCGACTTCGCTTCCGTCACCTGGACCGAGCTCAAGGGCTGGCAGACGATGGGCGCGATCGGCGATGCAGCAACGCTCATCTCCGAAGACGTCATTTCCTCGGGCCGCACGCTGAAGGCCAAGGGCACGCGCAACGCCGGTTCGATGCAGAACAACTTCATCATCATGCCGAACGATCCCGGCCAGATCGCTCTGATCGCCGCCGAGAACACGGATTTCAACTATCCGTTCAAGCTGGCATTCGACGATGCGCCGCCGGTCGTCACCGGCACTGCCACCATCACCATCGCCTCGCCGGGCGTGATTACATGGACGGGCCACGGCCGCCAGGTCAATGACCCGGTCAAGCTGTCGACCACTGGCGCGCTGCCGACTGGGCTGACTGCTGGCACGACCTACTATGTGAAGACGGTCACCGATGCCAACACGATCACTTTGTCCGCAACTCCCGGCGGCGCGGCGATCACCACCACCGGCACGCAGTCAGGCGTTCACACGATCGCCACCGTTCCGGCGGGCACCACCAAGTTCTTCTATGGCATCGTCATGACGGCGCAGGAGAACGGCGGCGGCGCGAACACTGCCCGCCTCCTGCAGGGGAACGTTGAAATCAATAGTCCCGTAATAACTGTCGCGCCTGTCGGTGGGGCTTAATCAAGCCACACCCAGGACCGGCCTAAGAAACCGCCGTCTTGCTGCATTCATGAATCGCGCATAGACGATAAGTAGCCATTTCGACCTTTCCCAGGTTGGGCTGGTTAGAGCCCGCCTGAGCGCTCCAACGCTCGGCGGGCTCGTCGTCTATAGCACCAAAACAGCTTGTTTTCACAGGAATAAGGTGACTATGACCGTTCAATCTGAAGATTTCGCCGATCTCTCCGGCCTCGAATCCTTGCTGCAATCCCAAGAGCAGGGGATCGAGATCGACATCCTCAATGAACAGGGCAAGCCAATCGGTCTCAAGATCGGCTTCGTAGGCCCTGACAGCGACCGCATGCAGAAGGCCATGCGCGACGTTGCAGCGGAGTTCGCAAAGAAGGCCGCTGAGCGCTCCAGCCTCGACCCCGCAGTCGATGCCCCAGACGACGCCGACGAACGGATGATCGCGATCCTCGCCAAGTCGACCACGCACTGGACGCCCAACCCGAAGATCGGCGGTCAAGTCATTCCCTTCTCGGAAGAAAATGTCCGCAACCTCTATGCCAAGTTCAGGATCATCCGTGACCAGGTCGAGGTGAGGGCGGTTCGCCGGAGCTCTTTTACCAAAAGCTGATCGCGAGGCTTTGTCGGCTCATCGTTGATCAGCAAGAGGGAAAGAAAATCGCGGTACCGGTGGCAGGCGAGCAGGTCTGGTACTGGTTCCGCGAACTCGACAGTCAGCGCACCGGGAATGGTTTCGGTGCGAATGCGATAGGGTTTCAGGCTATCGCCGAGTGGTCGCGGCTTCGTGGGGTGACACTTCGGCAATGGCAGCTTGACGCAATCATAGCCATGGATTTGAAGCGTCGGGAGCTGATGGCGCAGAAAGCGGTCGAGAAGGAAGAGCCGGAACAGCAGGTTTCCGAGCGGCCCCTTAGCAGCCGGCTCTTCGATGCGATCTTCCCGAATAAGCGGAAGTGATCATTTCTCGGTCCGCTTCTTTGTTGCGGCTTTGAATGCATCGACAACATCCGATTGCTTGACCAAGCCTTTCAGAAAGCAGTCGTCCACGACAGGGATGTCATCGGCGCTCATTTTGCCGGAACGGATCTGCGCCAACCTTTCGTGACAGTACGTCGAGTCCAGCTTGATCCTCGCGGCCTTGGCGGAGTGCTGCCTATCGCTTCTGCCCACCTTAGCGAAATACCCGATTCCGCCGATCACGACGATACAAGTCACAGCGATCAGCCACTTCATCCATCCATTCATGCACGTTTTCCCGATTTTCCGGGAACATAAGGCAACACTCGTTCTAAGGTAAAGCCAGTGACGGAAGCCACCCTCGGGTTCAAGATCGACAGTTCGCAGGCTTCGTCCGCTGCTGCCGAGCTCGACAAGCTGACCTCTGCCGCCGCTCGCACGCAACAGGCAGCGGATAAGCTCGAGTCTGAGGCCGCTTCGCTCGGTGGCTCGCTCTCCCGCGCTGCCGATGGTGCAAGCAAAGCTGCCCCTCCGATGGAGCGAATGGCGAAGTCTCTTGCGGACCAGGATGAGCATGTCCGCGCGTTCCGTATGGAGGTGGAACGCCTGACGTTGAAGTATCAGCCGCTCGCTCAAGCCACACGAAATTACGAGACAGCGGTCGGCGAGATCGAGCGGGCGCATAAGGTCGGTGCGATCAATGCCCAGCAGATGACACAGGCGCTCGATCGAGAGCGAATGGCCTATGAGAAGCTGCGCACGTCAGCAGCATCGGCGGGCGCAGCGATGAAGGCTGCAAATAGCAATAGCGGAGCGCAGCGCGCCTCTGCGATCAATGCTGGCTTCCAGTTTCAGGATATCGTCACCTCGGCGATTGGTGGGGCTTCAGTCGGCACTATCGCAGGGCAGCAGGGTTTTCAGTTGGCCGGCGCCATCTCTCAAATGGAGCGGCCAGTAGCCGGCCTCGCCGCCGCATTCGCTTCCCTTTTGAGCCCTGTCTCGCTTGTCTCGATCGGCCTTACGGCTGGCGTTGCGGCACTCGTTCAGTATTTTACGACCGCAGAAACCGGATCGGGAAAGGTCAGCAAGCTCTTCGAGGAGCAGAACGAAGTCATCCGCCGCGCGGCAGATCTCTGGGGCGATGCCACGCCGGCACTCAAGGCTTATGTCGATCAGCTCGACCGCGTTGACAAACTCACTCAGGGACGCGAGGCCGGTGATCTTCTGGCTGGTCGCGAGCTCGATGGGCTTTCAAAGAATTTGGATGCCGTTCAAAAGCAGGGGGTCGCGGCGTTCCGCGCACTGCAGGGGGATCCGCAAAACGCTACAATCGTCCGTGATCTTCGCGACGCCTGGGCTGACCTTCGCGAAAGGCTCGATAATGGCTCGGCAACGATGGCCGATCTTACACGAGTTCAGCAACAGCTTGGCAGTGCCGTTCAACAGTATGGGGTTGCCCCCGTTGTCGATTTCAGCAAAGCGTTTGCTCAATTGGCACCGAACATCGAGAAGGCCATTGAAGCGGCCGAACGCTTCCGCGGCGTATGGATCGAAGGTCCGCGAAACGTGCAGGACATCGTTGCCGGTTCGACCTTCACCGATGGTGGGCGGACCTTCCGACCTTCGGATTTCATTCCGTCAAACGTTCCGACCCCAGCCCGCCGCCCTCTCGATCTCGACCAAGATCCCGGCGCGCCGACGATCCTGAACAGCGACGGCCGGCTGACGAACGTCCCGATACCCGGCCAGAAGCCGAACTTCTTCGAGATCGACGACCAGACGGACAAGGTCAACGATCTGGAAAAGGCATATCGCCGCGCGCAGGAGGCAAAGGCCGATTTCTGGCTCGACATTAGCTTCCAGCAGCGCCAGGCCGAGCGCAGCGCCATGGATCAGCAGGTTGCGACCACGCTGAACCGCTACGGCTTCAATGAGGATCTGAACTCGCCAGAGGCCAACGCCATCCGCCAGCAGCTTCGCGGCCAGCAGGCAAAGGAGATCGCCACCGAGTTCGGCAATGCATTCAGCAGCGAGCTCATCTCCGGCAGCCACGATATCGGTAAAGCGTTTCTGAAGGGTTTTGAGGCCGCCATCACAAGCCAGGCATCCGACCTGTGGAAGAAGTTCTTCGACAGCATCGGAAACCTGATCTCCGGCTTGTTCACAGGCGGCAAGGGCGGCGGCACATCTGCCGGCGTCGGCTCGATCGCATCTGCGGTGATCGGCACCGCTGCCAACGACAACATGGGCAAGGCTCCGGTGATCCCGGTAAGCCGCGCGCCGCTCGGTGATATAGCGTCTTACATCAGCCAGGCGGCGACCGCCCGGGGCATCGACCCTGACATCGCGCTGCGCGTTGCGAAATCAGAGGGCGGCCTTAGCAGCTGGAATCAGCAATCCAACTTCATCATGAAGAGCGGCATCCGGGAGCCGTCGTTCGGTCCCTTCCAGCTCTACAAGGGCGGCGGCCTCGGTAATGCGTTCATGTCGAAGACCGGCCTCGACCCAGCGCTAGCGCAGAACGGCCCGGCCGGTGTCGACTTTGCCCTCGACTATGCCTCGAAGAACGGCTGGGGAGCATGGTACGGCGCAGGCAAAGCCGGGATCGGCAATTTCGAGGGGATCGGCGGCGTAAGCAAGACCGCGGCAGATGCGGTCAACAAACTCGCAGATTCCGCGGGATCTGCCACGCAGGGGCTTTCGCAGCTTGGCACGGGACTTTCACAGGCTGGTCAATCGCTAGCTGCCGGCGTCTCCGGTGGTGGAGGTGGATTGCTGGGCGCGCTGTCAGGCGTGGGCAAGAGCATCTTCTCTTCGTCCGCGCAGTTCGCGAACGCATGGAAGCTCGGCGGCATCGGCCTTTATGCCGACGGAACCAACTATGCCCCGGGCGGCCTGTCGATCGTCGGCGAGCGCGGGCCTGAGCTGGTCAACCTCCCGCAGGGCTCGCAGGTCTTCAACACCAACCGCAGCGCCCAGATGATGGGTGCGGGAAATGACAATGGCCCGACGTCGCCTCGGAAGCTGGAAGTCCATGTCCACGGCGGAAGCGGTGACGAGCATGTCCGCGAGCTCGCCAGGCAGGGTGCTCAGGAAGCGCTCTACCAGGACAAGATCGACCAGGCGCGCGGCGGCTTCGGAAGCACGCAGAAGAAGTTCAATTCACGGGTGGGCTGAGGATGGCGACATACACCGATCAGCCGATGTTCCCCGTGGATTTCCTGCGGCCGACGGAAGCAAGCTTCGATAACCCGGGCAGCGGCCTCGACGGCGGCGTGAACGGGGTGGGGGAGCCGATCAGCATCGAGACATCGGGCGGCGGGATCATCACCGCCACCTATTCGAACATGGTGCTGGAAGGCCCGGACGAACGCTTCGAGGTGCTGAACTGGCTTGGCGCTCGCCTCAATGGCGGGTTCCGCTTCATCAACGTCCCGATCGTCAACGACAAGATCGGGCCTTTTCCGGTGATCAGAGGCACGCGCCGGCCGATCATCAAGGGCATTCCGCATTCGGATGGCGCTCTGTTCTCGGATGGCTCAGGATACTCACAGGCGACGGTCTACGGCGAGGTGAGGGAGGATGCGCCGCTCAATGCCGGTATTATCTCCATGCAGGTCTTCGGCGCAGCCAGAGACCTCCGCTGGTCGGATTGGTTTTCTATTTATCATCCGACCAAGGGATGGCGCGTTTATCGTCACTGGGAGGTGATCGACAAGAGTGACGACGCCGACCCGATTTACAGGTTGGCGTTGAGTCCTCCATTGCGCGAGGCGGTCACCGGAAGCACTCGCGTCGAGCTTGCCCGCCCTCGCTGCGTGATGAAGCTGCCGAAGGGTGTCACAGTCCCGTGGGCTTATAGCGGCTGGTATTCCTCCCGCCCGACCGTGCAGTTCACGGAAGCGTTCTGATGTCATATTCGGCTCAATACGTGCCGGCCGAGGTCATCGAGGAGATGCGCGGCAGTCATCAGCTCGGCGTCTTCCTGCGCATCGACACGGACCCGGCGCTCCATATGTGGTTCGGCGTCAATGACGTGCCGATCGGCTTCGACGGTATCGACCCGGATGGGACTGTCTATCTCGGCGGCGGAAGGTTGATCGGCGTTCCATCGCTCGAGGTGTTGGTGAACGGAACCTCCGATGCGGTGGACTTCTCGGTCTCCGGTATCGACCCGGCCACCGGCGCCAAGATGATCGACAGCATCCCGCCGGTGCGCGGCAAGCTCGTTCAGGTCGGACTGACGACGCTCGATCGCTACTACCAGCCGATGAGCAAGATCATCCCGATCTGGACCGGAGTTGCATCGCATCCGAAGGAAGCGCGGCCGCCGATCCGGGAAGGGGAGACGGCAACGCTTTCACTCAGCCTCGCAGTGGTTGCCGGCGAGAATACGCGCTCCCGGCCTTCCAAGGTTCTCTGGTCGGACGCGATGCAGCGTTCGCTCTATCCCACAGACGCATTCTGCGACGGCACGCCAAGGCTTGCTCGCGGGATCCAGCCTAAATGGCCAGTCTTCAGCTGAGGCTTCATGGACATTCATCATTTCCTTGCGCTCCCGCACCGTTTCCGGTGGGGCGGGGTGGGCGGCGACGATTGCCTGACCTTCCCGGCCTCATGGGTCCAACGCGCGACAGATATCGACCCCGCTGAAGAGTTCCGTGGGCAATACCGGACCCGCGAGGGGGCCTACCAGATCCTCGAAGCCTATGGCGGCTCTCTGGCGCTCATGGAGCATCAGCTTGCACCGCTCAAGGCCAAGCGCATCCAAGATCCTGATACGGGCGATATCGGGCTGATCAAGGCCATGACCGGCGAGACGTTTGAAGATCAATCAGAAGCACTGATCGGGGCCATCCGCTTCGGGCCTCTGTGGGCATGCATCCACCCGAGCGGCGTTCGCGCGACCAAGGCCGAATTTATTGCCGCCTGGAGACTGCCCGCATGAGCTTGAAGACGACCTATGAGAGCGTCCCTAGCGAGGCCGAGCACTGTTTCGATGCTCACCGGTGGGAATGGCAGGACCGATTTCTGCGTGGCACGACCGCGCATTACGATCCTATCTTCACGCCGCTGTTCACCAGCCTGTTCACATCCCTCGGCTTCTCTGCCGCGACTGCCGGCATTCTGGCGACGGGTGCGGCCGCTATCGCAACCACAGCGATCTCGATCGGCATTCAGGCGCTGCTCGCGCCGAAGCCGCCAAAGCCTGAAGACGGTAAGATTCCGAAGATCCAGTCCATTCCTTACCGCTGGTGGGGTGTCGGCCGGAATCGTATCGCAGGCGCCTATATGCTGTGGGAGGCCGTCGGCAAGAACCTCTATGCCGTGCAGGCGATCGCAGGGCATCGGATCAAGCGGATCAATCGCTGGTGGCTGCATGACGATGAGGTGGTGCTCGAAGCAGATGGCACGATCGAGGACGGCACGAACTACCGCAGGAACGTCCGTGTCTATTACCGCTATGGAACAGTCCCGGAAACGCCTTACGGCGAGATAGCCGCCAACCTCCAGGCCCAAGGTGTCTGGACCACAAATCACCGCGGCGACGGGCAGGCCTCGATCGCCATGATCGCAGCCAGCGACAAGGCCGAGCGCCAGAACAAGACGTTCCCCTATGGCCCGCCGCAGCTCTCATGCGAAGCGGATATGGCGCTCTGCTGGGACTTTCGCGACCCTACGCAGAACCCGGAAGATCCGAACACCTGGCAGTGGACGCGAAATGCCGCCGTCATCATGGCGTGGCATCAGTGCTTCAACGAGTTCGGCCACCGTCGAGACTACAAGCGCGCTATCCTGCCGGTGCTCGACATGTGGCAGGAAGAGGCCAACGTCTGCGACGAGCTCGTGCCGCTGGCGGCGGGCGGCTTCGAGCGTCGGTATGAATGCAACGGCTTCGACACGACCGAGAACGACCCGAAGGCGGGGACGAACGCAATCCTTGCTTCCTGTGACGGCTGGATCTGCGAGCGCGGCGACGGCGCTCTCCTGCTCATCGTCGGGAAGTTCCGGGCGAAGTACCTCACCACCCTGACGGACGCTGACATCGTCGGGCACCAGATCGAATATGACGTGCTCTTCGAGGACGAGTGCAATCGGCTGGTTCCGAAGTTCTGCTATCCCGAGATCGGCTATGCCACGTCCGATACGGATTATTTCGAGGACGTCGGCGCTCAGCTGACAGCTGGTCGTGTCCTGGCGCAGGAGGCAAACTACCAGTGGGTGCAGCAATGGCGGCAGGCCAGACGGCTCGGGAAGCGAGACTGGCTTCGCCTTCAGCAGAAGGTGACGGGGCAGCTCAACGTCAGGCTTTCAGGGATCAACTCGGTCTATAGCCGGTGGGTACGAATTGCCGCACCGAACATGCTTCCGAGGCTGGACGGCAAGATCGTCGAGAACCGCAAGTCGGTGCTCTCGCTCCTGCAGGGCGGCTTCGTGATGGACATCATGCAGCACCCGGAGAATATCGACATCTGGAACCCCGCTGTGGATGAAGGGCGTCAGCCGTCGACCCCGCCGAGAACAAGCCAGGCCGGCGTCCTAACGCCGGTCATTAATCTTGTTCAGGCGAGGCCCAACGGCGACAGTGTCTATGTCCGGGTCGTCATTATTGACCCGGAGGATGACAGCCTCATTCCGGTGGTTCGATATCGCCTTGTCGACGCGGGGTCTGGTTCTCCGGGACCTTGGATCGAACAGCGGTTCCCAAACCCGGTCCCGGTCGGCGGCTTCATCGACATGAGCACGAATGTCGTGCCGTCGAACAAGCTGCTGGACGTGCAAGTCGCGTTCATCGCCTCTGACGGCGACTACGGCCCGTGGTCGATCACTGCAAACGTCACCTCGACCGTCGATCCGTCGGCGCCGGCCGCCCCGATCAACATGACCACGAGCAATGCCTCTGGCACCGTCACGGTCACCGCGACAGCGGCCAATGACAACACCCGCTTCCTCGTCTTCAAGCGAGGCACCACAGGCCAAAGCTTCGCCGCGGCGACCCTGATCGGTCAGTACAACGTCACGGCCAACCAGACGATCTCATTCCCCAACACACCTGGTGCGGGAACCTGGAAATACTGGTGTGGAGCCGAAAACGGCTCTGGCATCCCGTCTGCCACACAAGCCTCATCCACGATTACCATCTAAAGAAAGAGCGAACATGCCAGAGAGCGCTGTTGTCATTTGGGCCGACGGCCCGGCGACTGACCCGTATGAGCCGGACAAGGCTCAAATTCGCGCGTGGGGAACCTGGGTTGAAAACACCATCACATCATTCCTCGCCACTGGCGGTAAGATCTATGGTACGAGGGCGGCGCTATACGCGGATCTGACGCAGAGCGCGAACACCATGGCGTGGGTGCTCGGAGATCCTGCTCCCGCTTTCAATGGCATTTACCAAAAGCTGGGCGCGGCAAACACTGGTTCGTGGGCAAGGCGGGGCGACCTGCCATATTCCTTCATTGTCGCAACTGATGCCGGAGCGGGAACGCCGAACGCCATTCAGGCAACGACAAGCATCCCTGTCAGCCAGTCGGCGTTGATTATGATGGGCGTGTTCGAAGCGACTGACGCTTCCCCGGTGACAATCGCCTTCAACGGTGGATCGCCGCTGACCATCAAGACGAACGCGGGTAACGACGTCGCTCCGGGCGGTCTAATCGCAGGCATGCAGATCTTGGGCATCGTTTCCGGTTCGACCTTCCGTCTCGTGTCGGATCAGGTTTCGAACGCAGTGGTCGCAGCTGCCGAGGCAGCCCAGGCGGCGGCCGAGCAGGCTGCCGTTGATGCGAATGTCGCGGCCGGCTCGCTGTTGTTCCGGATCTATCCGGATGTCGCGACAGCTCAGGCAGCGAACATCGCTTCGAGCGCGACGCATATCGCCATCGCTTCGTTCTCGCCGCAGCCGCGCTTCTACAAGCGCCTCACATCCGATCCTGGTACTGGCGATCGCTTCCAGTCTGCCGATGGAGCATGGTGGCAAGGTCTACCGCTGCCGGGCACCACAATCGACTACGTCAATGCCGTCCAGCGTACTGCGAACGCATCATTGGTGTCCGGCGACCTCGATAAGGCGCACCGCTGGACCATCCCAGACGGGGCAACCTATACCGTGACGCTGCCAAACCCGGCTCTGAATGTCGGGCGCGTCCTGGACATCGGCGTCAACGATTCCTCGCGTGGCTTGCTGGCAGTTGCCTATACGACGAATCCTGTAGGCAAGTACGCTTCCGGCGGCCTCTTCATGTGGGCCGGCGAGAACATGACCCTTATCGCTCGCGCCACTGAGTGGGAAATCATTGGCGGTCGGTGCATCCCTTGTACGCTCTATGCGACCGCTCCTGGCCCCGACATAGGCATGACAGCCAACGTGCAGCTCAATCTGTCGGGGTGGCAGTCGGCTCTCGACAACACCATGCATACCGGCGCTGAGCACGCAATCAATGCCTCTGGTCAATTGGTCATCCCGCGGCAAGGGTTCTATACAATGGAGCTTGATGTCTCCTATGCGTGGACCGTGGCGCCGGCGAGCCTTTACGCAACTTGCCACATCGACTCTATTCTCAATCGCTACTTCGACCGCGTTGCCGGCCTCAACGGGGTCATTCACGCGCGGCATGCAGCGGCGTTCTCAGCTGGGACCGTCCTCACGCCCTCGACGACCGCCGGGACGGGCGGAACCTCGGTCGGCGTTCGGTCGACGACGTTTGGCCCACCACAATTCAAGCTCGTCGAGGTAGCGCAATGGTAGGGCTTCTCACGCGCGTCATGCCATTCCCGGGCATTGGCATTCCGTCACCGGACATTCCCTACGTTGCGTCTCCGACGTTTCTGAAACCGGRTGATGCCCGTATCGATGTGACAGACTATGCATCGATCGTCGAGCGAAGCGCCACTCGACTTCGTTTCATCCGCCCAATTACAGACGGGAACAATTATCAGCACTGCTCGCCTGGCTCACGAGCGCGGATCAGGACGGATGCGACATCGATAACCTTCAAGGTCTTCTACAACGGTCTAGTCACACGGCTAGATGCGCGAAACTTCATTTCGACGCTGCTGGTCGATGGAGTTGTGGCGGCCACGTTCACGAGCCCGGTCGGTGACACAGGGAGCGCAACCGTGGTTTATACGCTAAGCCTCACCGGCGTCTCTATGCGTACGATCGAGCTGATCTGGCCCTATGGCGACGGCATGGATCTGTTCTCGATCGAGGTCAACCTCGGGGCGACATTCGAAACGCCAGCCGGGCGGCCGACGGGCGTACTCGTTCTTCAAGGCGACAGCATCACGCATGGGTTCCTGGCCACGAAGACGACAGACAGCTGGGCCTACAAGCTCGCCGCTGCCAAGGGACGCCAGTTGCTCAACGAGGCAAACGGTTCGAACACTGCGGTGGCGACGCAGGCGAACTCTCTGGCTGGCAGTGGGGCTGACCGCGTCACGTATATGATCGGCTATAACAACTTCGTGGCTCAGACGGCGCTGGCGACGTTCCAAGCATCAGTGGAAGGGTGGATCAACAACGCCGAGGCGGCTCTTCCCACCGCGAAGATCTACGTTATAAGCCCGATCTATAGCCCGAACACCAACACGATCACGCTGGCGCAGTATCGATCGGCGATCCAGAGCGCGGTCGCGAATGCCGGCGGCGCGAACGTCACATACATTAACGGCTTGTCGATCATGCCCAATTCCGCTGACCGGCTTGCGGACACGATCCATCCGAATGATCTCGGGGCTTCCGAGATAGCTGCGGCTCTAAGTGTGCTGATAGCGGCGTAGCTACCAGGATCGCATCTCTTGATCTAGCTCGATCTCGTCGCCCGTTGCCATTCTGTAAAGCGGACGGCCATACCGATAGCCTAGAACATAGAGCGCTCTTGGCCCGACTACCTGCCGGCCATCGGCGAGGGTGGCCTTCACGTTCTGCCCGAGGAATTCGATGTGACCTCTCCTCATCGAGAGAACAGCATCGACGGCCAGAAAAAAGAACCGCCGTACGAGTTTAACCGAGATCCCAATGGCATCCGTCGGCGGATAGCGGTCGTGCGCAAGCGTGGGAGCGCCGGCATCTGATGCCAGGTGCACGAGGTAGTTTCTGATCTTGGAACGAAGCTCGGCCGCCATGGCGGTTACATATCTCTAAGCGCTATCCGATGTGTCTCGAATAACACTTAGACGTTCAACCAACAACACCGCCTCCGGGCGGTTTTTTCTTTCCATCGGAGACATCACCAACCGCGACTACCGCAAGATTGGTTGGGAGAAGCGTCGCCCCTTTGGTCAGCTCAGGGCGAGCACGGGCGCGGATACCACTGCCAGAACAATCATAGAAGCGAGAGCTAATTTGATACGGCGAATGCGCCTAGTGCGCGCGCCGGTCCAGTCATACGCCATAACCGAAGATCCTTATGATCACCCGCGAAAACATGCTCGCGTCATTTGATTCCTGCAAGCCGCTGAATCCACCACGAAGCTTGCGCGAAACTTTCCCAAAATCGGAGACATCACCATGAACCGGGCGCACTTTTACGCCGCGGTGCGCTCGTCGTTGTTCGGCGGGTCGCTCTCGCAGTCGCAAGTCAATGGCATGGAAGCAGTGCTGGACGAGGCCGGGAAGGCTGTCATCGATCCTCGCTGGCTGGCTTACATGCTGGCAACGGCCTTCCATGAAACCGGCCAGACAATGCAGCCGATCCACGAGCGAGGCGGCACGGAATACTTCTTCCGGATGTACGACCCGAAAGGTCAGAGGCCGAAGGTGGCTGCCGATCTAGGCAACACCCAGAGCGGAGATGGGGTTCGGTTCGCTGGTCGCGGGCTCGTGCAGCTGACCGGCCGGCGCAATTACACGACCTTCAGCAAACTTGTTGGCCTCGACCTGGTGGCGAACCCGGACGCCGCCATGCAGGATACGATCGCGGTCAAGATCATGTTCGAAGGCATGCAGCGCGGTCTGTTCACTGGCAAGAAGCTCGCGGACTACTTCACGCCGAAGAGTTCGGACTGGGTGAGCGCTCGCAAGATCATCAATGGCCTCGATCGAGCCAACGATATCGCCGGCTATGCCAAGCGCTTCTATGATGCTCTGCAGGACGCCGCATGATGCCGAAGCCGAGAGAGGCCAAGCGCAGCGGGGAGCCTGGATGGCAGTGGCGCCGCGCCGTGATCTTCCCGCTCATCATCTTCGCCTGCTGGCGCCTGATGGTCATGGAGAACGCGCCTGACACGGTGGTCAACCAGACGATTGCGTGGGGATGGATCGTCCTGATTATCTCGCTGGCCTTTTTCTACACAGGTTTCGCGACCGCCCAGGATATCGCCGCGATCCTCGCGACCCGCACCGGGCTTCCTTATGCGTCCCCGCCGGTCGCAGTCGATGGCGAGCCGGTCATCGATCCCTATGAGCCTTCGCCTCGTCCCTACAATCCGAATGATACAGGAGGCCGATGATGGCCGCGATTTCCAAGAAGCTTCGGAGCGTCCAAGGCGGACGCCTCATGTTCTGGTGCCCTGGCTGTGATGGCGCTCATATGGTGGGCGTCGGCGAAGGCGATGGTCCGCGATGGGGCTACAATGGCAACCCGGACGCGCCCACCTTCACGCCTTCAGTGCTCATCCGCGCCGGTCACTATGCTGATGGAACGACCGCAGAGGATTGCCATATCTGTAAGCGAGCAAAGGCGCGCGAGGTCGATCCGCTTTGCAGTGTCTGCCACTCGTTCGTCACCGACGGCAAAATCCAGTTCCTTGGCGACTGCACTCACAGTCTCGCTGGTCAGACCGTCGACATGCCGGACTTCGATCCGGGATATCAGATCATTGGGGAAGCCTGATGCTCGCGATCCTCGGCGCTGTCGCCCGGCTTATCGGAATCGGAGGCGTCCTGTTCGTCGGACTCCTGCTCTACGAGGAAGGCATCCCTGGCGCGAACCGCATTCCCTTCCTCCCGAGCATCCCGATCCTCGGCGATCTCACCGCCGGCCGGGTCCACACCTACGCCGCCCAGCAAGTGAAGCTGGCGACAGCCGACATGGTGACGAAGTTCGAACGGGACACGCTCGTCTCACAGCTTGCCGAGGAGCGCCGTCGCACGACCGAAGCGGCGCAGATCACCGAAGAGTATCGAAAACGCGCTGATGCCGCCCTGCGCCTCAAAGCCGAAACGCAAGACAAGCTGGAGAAGGCTATTGCTGAAGACACTGGCACTGATAGCCCCAATTGGAGCGATGCTGATATCATCTGGCTGTGTCAGCACGGCTCAACGCGCTACTGCAGCCGCTGAGACGAAGGGCAGGGCTCAAGCGGCCGTCATCCTCCCCGATCTCCCGGGCGAATGCCGCGCGAAGATACCCCGGGCCTATGCGTCCTCGAAGGAGAAACCGCGCAACACCCTACTTCGATGGGAGTTCATCGCGGATGGGGAAGATCAGAAGAACGATCGGTGCGCCGGCTTTTACGATCAGGTGAAGAAGACTTACGCCGGCGGGCGGTAGGCTTCCTGTCATCGTCAGGCGATACCACGATCCCTGCATCGTGCGCCGCTTCGACAAAAGCCTTGCGGGCTTTGTCGCCGCTGCCACCAACCGCGGCGTCCATGCAGGCGCTCATCGCGCGGCTGAACCTGGGCGAAGACTTGTTCGGCCACCGCGTGCTCATGAGCATTCCCATGAGATCTTCGACGGTCGCGCCAAGTCGACCGGGGCCTTTGTCGCCTGCCTGAATAGTCAACGGTCTGATCGGAATTCCAGTCGCTGCATTCATCGCGACACCTCACGCTTTACTGATTCGCGACTCAACAGATGCGCCTGTGATTCGTTCCGTCAATAACCCTTCCGGGCGACGCCATGGTGACCTGGTTGGGGGTTTAAAGCCGGTGCTTGGTGCCGACCCCGCGTTTCAATCAGCGGGACTTAGGGGTTCCACACCAATAGACTGGAAAACCCGAGGCCGGCCACGAATTGTGGTGACATAGCTGCGTTTAAAGCAAGTTATCAAAATGACCTAATGCAATCCGTCATGATGAGCATGCACGATCCGATAGGACAACGGCGGCGGTGCCTTGGTGAGTTGAGGAATGACATTCGGCTTGATTGGTGGGATCACGCGGCCTCCGGGCTAACAGAGGGAGGGCAGGACATGCCGCCACGCGATCCCAATATAATGACTTACACACGATCGGTTTGTTCCCCTTCTGCGAATGAATTTGCTTCGTCGCCATGGCACTTGGCCTCGGCCGTAATCATCTCGATGAATTCGGCACTGGACATGAGCCGGGTTGCCGATAGCAGCCCGAATTCGCAAATGAATGTGACTGCCCATCGTGCTTGATCGATCTGCACTGCGGTATGAAATGAGCTGAGCATAGCTGGCCCTCCTGATAGCCAGGAGTTCAGCACGTCGTCGGCAGTAGGTCGAACCCCCGCATACGGGGGGCGAAAAATAGCCCGCCGAAGCGGGCTAGTTGGCACAACAGGAAAGCGGACCGCGCGGCGAGGCCCACGAAGGCTCACTGTTGGAGACAGATTCACCACGCGGTCCCGCGCTTCAACCGAGATATATGGCAAAAGTTCCCGGCGCGTTGGAACTGTCGATCATTTTTGTGGTTAGTTCACGCCAATTGATTAGAATAGCCGCATGGCGGACGACATCAAAGAACTCGTAGCGCAGTTGCGCGACCCTGCGAGGGTCTACACCATTCCTGGGGACGAAATGGCCGCCAAAAAGATTGCCGACCTTCTGGATACGTCTGCGGAGCGAAAAGTTCCAATGAGTTCGGTGGATGTTCTGAAAGCTACGGCCGTGAAAATCCTCAACGCGTCTCGATTGGCGCACTGACCAGCCCCATCATCATGGGTGGCGAGGCCCGGTGCAACAAAGGCCCATCGCGGGGTGGCGATGAGCCTCTAGGCAGTACAGGAAACAACGGCCCAGCGCGAAACGTTATCGGAGACAAAGGGTTCCACATCGTCCTGTGGAAAAAAAGCCCGAGGCGGGGAGGCTCGCGGGCCTTGAACAATCGATGCTGCCAACCTCTGAGGTTGCGTGAGAAAAGATGTCTCCGCGCCGTTAACATTTAGCAATTGGCGCAGGGCAACAACTAGCAGAGGTCGTCTGGCTCAGATCATAGGTATGGTAACAGCGAGCACGGCAGCTAGCGCAGCTGTAAGCACCGATGTCTCGATGAGAAACATAGCGATTTGCCTTCCTGTGAGGCCGGGAAAATAATATTGCATGATTTTTCTCCTTAAAAAAAATTATTCTACAAGTGCATTGTATCACTGTTTCCCAGAAAATATTTTTTTATTTTCGTAAATTCTAAAGTTTTGGCATGGCTCGGGTCCCCGGCGCCAGTCGGTTACGACTCGGGGCTGACGTTGGCGGGGGCGATGCTTGAGTCCGTGTACCGGAAACCCGATCGCTCGTTCATTTGGGCGGCTTTTCGCCTGAGCATAGCATTGGCATTGGAAGGACTAACGGCTAATGACTTCGAACGATGATATTCTTCGCGCCCTCGGTCGCGTCGAAGAGGGCGTGAAGCGTATCAGAGAGGATTTTCAGGAGGAGAAGCACAACGCTCATGAGAGCCGAGCCGTCATTCATGCTCGATTAGACAGCCAGGCTAAACAGATCGGTCATCTCGATACCACAGTCGCAATCAGCGGCGGTGTTGATGCCCAAATCCGCGAGGAGATCAAAGCCCTGAAGGAAACGGTGGATCGTAATTATGCTTCCGTCCAGCCCGCTCTCGATGAGTGGAAGCGAATGAAGACGCTCGGCGTTGGCATCTCGGGGCTGATAGCGTTCGCTGGCCTGACGATTGGCGGGATCGTCGCCTACATCGGAGACGGTGCGGTTGCTGCCATCAGGCACTGGCTGAAGATCAATTAGCCCGCAAAGAACCTCGCGAGGCCCCATAATCCCCACGCCACCAGCAGGGTTACGATGATCCAAAAGGGCTTCTCATACCGACGAAACATTCTCCCTCCGCTATTTAAAGCGGCTGCACTAGACGCAGACCATTGCTGCCGGGAACGATCTCAACGACTTTATCGCGCGCTAACTGCTCAATAGCACTCGCCAGCTCATCCTGGTTGAAGCCCTTGGCTACTAGCGGCACCCCGATCGCGTACATGCTGAACTCCTCACCCACCTGCTTCCCAAGCTCTCTGATGACGTTGACGACGGCGGCGCTGACCTCCTCGTGCCGTTCCATATTTCCTCGCGACAAAATTATAGGAAGCCCTTCCGCTTCAAAACTTTCAAAGCCGCTTCCACTTCGGCATTGGCTTCCATCATCAGCGCCTGATTGTCTGCGAGCTCGATCATAGCGACGAGCACCTCTTCCGCTTTCCAGCCCGCCACCACGGCACGCTTAACGAGATCCTGAAACTCGGCGTGCAAAGCGTCCTGACAGCTGATGAAGCGGTCGGAGTCGTTCTCGTCCACGGTGGGTGGCGGGATTTCGGTCATCAGCCCGAAGATGGAGGAGTCCGATGCGGTGTCAAGCATTTGGGCTTGAGGCTTAGAGGCACCAATGGTGGGACCGCACGGTTCTTTGAGGGGAAGGGTTGGCGAGCCAGCCCCCGCGCGGTCCCGAAGCATATACTTAGAAAACCGGGTTTTGTTCCGGCGGGTCAACGAAACAAAAAGAGCCCGCCGAGGCGGGCTAGTTCAAGCTGCATCCGGTGGGATCGCGCAGGCTGATAGATAAACGGGTGCCAGAGGGGCGGACACCACCGCACGATCCCGACCGCCCTTACTGCGCACCTGGGCCTTTGTTCCCGATGCTTGCAAAAGATCTGTTGGGAGGCTCGGTGGGATCGCACAGGTTGAAGGCAGGTGACAAAGTGGAGAAACACCCGCTGCACGATCCCGATGGTCATACTTAGGAACTCAGCGGTTGTTCCCACCGCGATCCCAAAAATGTGACGCGGTGGATTGATATCGCCCTCTGTCGGTACTTCGCAATAGAGAGCATTTCAAGCATCCCATGACCAAGCATCCAAAGCCAAAGCGGTGCCATCATTTTCGGTAGTTAGGGCTTTTGATCATGGAAGGGCCTCCGCTCGTTAGCCGCACTGATGGACATTGCGCGAAACTTACCTAGCCCAAACGGGCTTATTGACAAGCTAAGGCTGTGTAACTACAAAAATAGTCAGTCGCGCGATCTACAGTGTTTTGAAGCGCGGTCGGTGTCAACGATGGGGGCAGCCATGTAACCGCGTCTCACTTCGACAAAGTGGATCAAAAGAAAAAGGCCGCTCGCGCGGCCTTTATTTTTTAGATCAACGCAGCACTAAGGGCGGAATTGATGACGTAAAGTTGTCCATCGCCTCCTAATTTTGTCTCCGCGAGCAGACGCTTAATGCTGTAGTCAAAATCGTAGATAAATCGATCTTTGCCGTCCTGTCTGACAACACCTAGGACGCCGTACCACAACATCAGATTGAACGCATCGTCCAAAATGTCCTCTGCAATATCGGCGGCTTTGAAACGTTCTAAGACCTCATCTTTTCTAACATTTTTGTTCAAGCCGATGAGGGAGTAAAGGATATCAGACGATAAGCCAGAGGCGTCTCGGATTTCGAAGCCAAATTCCGAGATGAGATAGTTTGAATGCTGACGAATGGCATCGATTAGGTCGGCTTCTTGAACCTTAACATTTCCTCTGTTTATAGCATTCGAGATGGCGTTCTCCACGATCGTGATCAAAAATCGCGGCCTCATCAAGCTGTGCTCTACACAATAGTCAAAAGAATCGATTCCCCCGGCTTTCGCCACGAAGTGGTCTAGCCATAGTTCGGAAAACGTTGCTGTTTCCTTTCCGGTGGAGGCTTGTAGGCGTCGATATATTACCATCCTCAGCTTCGCGGGGTCATTCCAGTCCATCCTAATCTGGCCGGCTTTCCCGCGATCGGGTGTTTGCTCAACGAGCAATTCATAAATGTCGTTTCTCAAAAAAACGACGCTGGCAAATGTTCTATCTGCTACGTCGAGATCTCGACGTATTTTGTCGAGGCTTTCCACCATCAAACGGATCATGCGGACGTCGAATTCTTCAACTCCCTTGGTGGGCCAACCTTTATCAATGTTGTCAAATAGAAGAAGGAGATTAGTCTTCGGATCGGAGTGCTGTATTATGAGTTGCTTGATACGATTTATTCCGCCGCGAAAAACTATGTTAGTCAGCTTGTCGGCCTGCAGTGAACCGCCTCTGCTACGCGCCACATGAATCTCTTCTGTAACGTATTTACTGAGACGATTGATGCGTGTCGTAAAGTCGCCACTGTCTTCAATCCCAAACTCCTGAAGAGCGGCATCGATTTCCGTCAACGCCTGAAGTGCTTTCATTTCGTGAGCGGACTTTCCTTTCAAGGACCGTTTGATGGTGAAGAGCATTTCCGACAAAAAGACGAAATACCAAAACGCGGCCAAGGTATGGTCGAAAACACCTAGATCGACCAGCTTCAAGAGCTCTTGGCGAAAGAGGCTGAGTTGGTGGGACTCTGGCTTTAGATCGGTGACCTGAGTATTCCTGCGCGTCCTAATCGCGTCGCGCACCATGAAGAAGATCGCCGTTTTCCCTGACCCTTTTCGCCCGGACACGACTGTAACTTCGCCTCGGAGAGTCCTCACATATTCTGAAGTCTCTACAAAGTAGTTCTCCAGCGTCCTAAACTCGTTCTCTGCGGCGGATGCACCCAGAGAGAGCTCTTGAAGCTTAGTTCGTCCCTTCCTTTTCCTCGCTTGTGGCTGTTGAGTGGCGAGAAACGCTTCTGAGCAAAATGCTCTCACGTCATCGAACAGTTGCTGCTCATTTGTAAAGGTCTGAACGAGATCGCGGTAATCGGCAGGCACTGGATTCGACGACCCGCCAAATTGAAGCAACATGGTCCGCTTCTGCATTCCATGGCTCAGGCCCGCGAGCAGAGCAGCTCGTAGATTGTGGCGGGGCGCATCATCAATGGTGCTTGCCAACAAAGGGATGACAACACCAGCAGAGCTCGAAATCTCATTGATGGCGTTGATCGTTGCAAAGCGATACGTTTCCATCGGATCGAAGCTTCTGAAAAAGACCCTCGATTCTTTAACCGCAGAGACTACAGCGTTTCGAAAATCGGTCTTTCGGGCCGCGTCAAGAAGATAAAGTGGCTGAGTGACATTGAGGGGTTTTGCGTAAAGTTCGTTAAGGCTTGCGGTTGGCAGCGATTTGAAACTATTCGCAAGCTCATCGGCGTTTTCATATCCGGTGTACCCGATGGTGTCGAAAAAGCCGTCGGATTGTAAATTCCTGGCAGCGTCTGCGAAGGCAACGTTCACAACAGGTGCAATTGGCTTTCCTCTTCCGATAGCAAAGCCAATTTCGTAGTAGACGTTGAAATTCGGGACCGTTACGTCCGCGATCAGCAAATCGGCCGAGTCGATGTTTGCCCGAACTTCATCCCCGATGCCCGCGCCGAAAATGTCCATCTGCGGCCAAGGCGTTATTGTTACATCAAGAGTCTTGGCTTTCGCTTTGGCGCAAGCGTTGTCGATGGTTGATTTTAGCTCAGCAGGCGCGCCGGCGTATGCGAAGAAAGCATTCCTATAACGCATTAGAATTCACTTTAGCGGTTCGGGCGATTGCAACCAGGGGCTATTTGGTATCGGCTTCTAATACGTAAAGCAAGTTGAGACCGCCAACTGCTGCACCACTCTTCCTCAAGGTAAATCCCGAGAGGCGACTATCAAAAAGGAAGCGCGTCGCTCGCCAATATTCCGTAAAACACGTGCATCTGGCGTCGGCAAGGGGCGCTACGTGTGGGATTGAACTTCCGACCTCGTCCGCGACCAGGTCGAATACGTCGGATCAGTCGTCCGGGATGGCTGTTTTGCCATCCAAAAGGTGAAAGGAGCTTTTCCGGTTTCCCGAGAGCGGGTTATCTTGATCGCCATTCGCTGCCGCCCTTTGACAACCATGTAGGGGGAACGTTCTAGAAACAGATATTCAGAATGAAAAAAGGACCTAATTCAGAATGAAGCCTCTTGCGCTTCGGTTAGGATCATTCTAAATCCGCGCCACCACACGATATTTAGACATATCGGTCAGAGGTGAGGCCTCGTGGCGGAGTGGTGACGCAGAGGACTGCAAATCCTTGTACCCCGGTTCAATTCCGGGCGAGGCCTCCAAAAATTCCACCGACATAGAAATCGATCCGCCTCGGAAATGAGGCGCGGCACCAATTCAGCAGTCTCGCGTCACCAGATGCCGGGAACCTTTGCGAAATCGAATTGGGCTGGCGTGATCCCGGTGAGGCAGTAAAGCGCCCGCAACCCACCGCTGCGCAGGCCAGCCAGATAGCTGGCATCGTCTGCTGCAGTGTCGTTCTCTATCTGTACATCGGGGCCGAGCAGTCGCCGCAGCCCCTGCGCCGAAATACGCGTGAAATTGCAGATCGCGCCGCTTTTGAATTTCACGAGCAGCAGTCGAGCCTCCGGATTGTAGTGGAGTGTCTCGATATCCGATGATTGAATGGCGAATGTTTGCATGCCGCCAACCTAGCGAAAGCTATGACCTGCGCAACAATATGGTTGATATAGAGTTAATTGCGCAATCAACTGTGCCGGCTTGATCCGAATGGACACGGAAATCCATTCTTCCGGTGCAGCAGCGGGCAGTTGGAAGATTTTCGCCGGCAGGGCGATCTGTCAGTTCGTCTCGTGGTCAAGCATCCCGCAGCAGAATATGCCGACGAGCGCTGCGACGATGAAAAAGTCGAACAGCGTGAAATATTCCAGAATGGCAGACATGGCCTGCTCCTCCTCATTTTCCTCCGGTTAGAACAATATCATGAATTCGTAATTTACTCCACGCGGAAGTTGCAGCTTTCGTCTTTCACCTGTTGCATGCGGGGAAGGGCCCGCGGGATTCTTCAAACGGGCCTCCGGCAAGCCTTGAAAGCATTCGTGCCGGAGATTAAGAGACGGAGGACAGAACCGATTTCATCGGCGAGAGGATATGATGGATTTCGAAGCAGCACGCGTAAAGATGGTCGACAACCAGGTCCGCACCACGGACGTTACCTCGCATTCGGTGCTGACGGCCTTCCTCACCGTCCCGCGCGAAGCATTCGTGCCGGAAAAGGCGAAGGTGCTGGCCTATATCGATAACGACATCGAAATTGCTCCGGCAGCTGCGGGCAATCCGGGCCGCTTCCTCATGGAGGCGTCGCCACTCGCCAAATTGCTGCAGCTCGCCGCCGTCACCAAGGATGATGCCGTTCTGGAAGTCGGCGCGGGCACCGGCTACACTTCCGCACTGCTGTCGCTGATCGCAGGCTCCGTCGTGGCGCTCGAATCGGACGAGACCCTTGCTGCTGAAGCCAAGGCAAATCTCGCCGGTTATGCAAATGTGCAGGTGGTGACTGGCGCGCTTGAAAAGGGCAATGCTGCCGGCGCTCTCTACGATCTGATCTTCATCAACGGTTCCGTAGAAGAAGTTCCTGCCGCACTTCTCGGCCAGCTGCAGGATGGCGGCCGTCTCGTTGTCGTGCAGGGTTACGGCAATGCGGCCCGTGCGAAGGTCTTTGTCAGCGAGCGTGGTGCTGTTTCCGAAAACGTCTTCTTCAATGCTTCGGTCAAGCCGCTGCCCGGTTTCACCAAGGCTCGGGAATTCGTATTCTAAGGCGTTTCTGGCGCGGTTTTTATGGAGCGGGCGCCATCGGCGCCCGTTTTCGTTTCGGCTGTCTTAAAAGCCCTCACAGACTTCGCTTACACTCGGGTAACAAAACTGTGCATGGCTGCATTTGTTTGATTCGCGATGATTTTTTTCCCCTTTGGGGTATTCTAAGGTCATGGTGATTCGGATGTATGCTCCACGCCATCCGGTCGTTGTTTAAGGGATAACGGGGATAGATATGGCTCAGCCAGGTGTAGTGCGTGAACCGTCCATGGAAGAGATCCTGGCCTCCATTCGTCAGATTATCGAAAGCAATGAACCGGGCGCCGGAAAGGCGATTTCAACCTCTCTTCCTCCCGTATACGGCGCAGAAGAGGAAAACGACTCCGAAATCCATCTGACGGTCGACGAAACCTATGCCGGCGTCGAATTCCCCGAGCCGCCTGCGCTGCGTTCCGATCCGCGTTTCATCGCAGCAAATTCTGCCGGCACGGCGCCCGAGCCGGAAGTGCCGGCCCGTGCCATGTCCCTTGCCGATGTTGCAGCCCGCGTCCGTGCCGCTTCCGAGCGCAGCGCCGTCCAGGCCGGACAGGCTCTTCGTGACGTGCCCCAGGTATTCCGTGATCCGCAGCCGCAATTCGAACCGCAGTCGGCTTATGAAGCGCCGCGCGCAGCAGCCGCTCCCCGCCCGGCCGAGCCGGCGCCCCTCGTTGCCCCGATTGCTCCTGCTGCCCAGTATGCACCAGAGCCGGCGCCCGTTTTTGCCGAGCAGCGTCTGCCCGAGGTTCTGCGGCCTGCGCTCGTCGAGGAGGCGCCTGCGCTTCCCGCGGTCGAGCAGCGTATCGAGCCGGTGGCATACCAGCCTGCCGACGTCGCGCCTGCCAGCGTTACGGAAGAAGTACAGCCGTCACTTCTGTCGCAGAACACCGGCCTGCAGGTTGCCCGTTCCTTCGAAGAGCTTGCCGCTGCCATCGATGGTGCAGCCGAGCGCCGCTCGCTGGATGAGATTGCCGAAGACATGCTGCGGCCGATGCTGCGCGAATGGCTTGATGACAATCTGCCGACGCTGGTCGAACGTCTCGTCCGCGAAGAAATCGAACGCGTGGCGCGCGGCCCGCGCCGCTGACCGGAAACGCTTTTTCCAGACAAGAGCCGCTCCGGTCTCCGGGGCGGCTTTTTTATTGACTTGGCCGTAGCCATCCTATTTACAAAACGCCCATCCTCGAACCTCGAATTGGTCAGAAAATGCTCGAAAAGACCTACGATTCCGCTGCCGTCGAACCGAAAATCGCCGCGAAATGGGATGAGGCGGATGCCTTCCGCGCCGGTGTGAACGCAAAGCCGAATGCGGAAAGCTTCACCATTGTCATCCCGCCGCCGAATGTCACAGGCTCGCTGCACATGGGCCACGCGCTCAACAATACGCTGCAGGACGTCCTGGTGCGGTTCGAGCGCATGCGCGGCAAGGATGTTCTCTGGCAGCCGGGCATGGACCATGCCGGCATCGCCACGCAGATGGTTGTCGAGCGCAAACTGATGGAACAGCAGCTTCCCGGCCGCCGCGACATGGGCCGCGATGCCTTCATCGAAAAGGTTTGGGAATGGAAGGCTGAATCGGGCGGCCTGATTTTCAATCAGTTGAAGCGTCTCGGCGCTTCGTGCGACTGGTCGCGTGAGCGCTTCACGATGGACGAGGGCCTGTCCCAGGCTGTCCTCGAAGTCTTCGTCACGCTCTACAAGGAAGGCCTGATTTACAAGGACAAGCGCCTCGTCAACTGGGATCCGAAGTTGCTGACCGCGATCTCCGACATGGAAGTCGAGCAGATCGAGCTCAAAGGCAATCTCTGGCATCTGCGCTATCCGCTGGAAGAGGGCGTCACCTATCAGTACCCGATCGCTTTCGACGAGGAGGGCAAGCCTACCGAGTTCGAAACGCGTGACTACCTCGTCGTTGCGACGACGCGGCCGGAGACGATGCTTGGCGATACCGGCGTTGCGGTCAATCCCAAGGACGAGCGCTACAAGTCGATAGTCGGCAAACACGTCATCCTCCCGATCGTTGGCCGCAGGATTCCGATTGTTGCCGACGACTATGCCGATCCGACAGCCGGCACGGGCGCGGTCAAGATCACACCCGCGCATGATTTCAACGACTTTGATGTCGGCAGGCGTGCTGGCTTGCGCGCCATCAATGTCCTCAACGTCGATGCTTCGGTGACCATCAAGGAAAACGAGGACTTTCTGGAAGGTCTCGATCATCCGGCCGCCTTGCATGGCGCGTGGGACCGGCTGGAAGGCCAGGATCGCTTCGTCGCACGAAAGATCATTGTCGAGATTTTCGAGGAAGCAGGCCTGCTCGACAAGATCGAGCCGCACAAGCATATGGTTCCGCATGGCGATCGCGGTGGCGTGCCGATCGAGCCGCGTCTGACCGAGCAATGGTGGGTCGACAACAAGACCCTTGCCAAGCCCGCCATTGCTTCCGTTCGCGAAGGCCGGACAAAGTTCGTTCCCAAGAACTGGGAAAACACCTATTTCCAATGGATGGAGAATATCCAGCCGTGGTGCATCTCCCGTCAGCTCTGGTGGGGCCACCAGATTCCGGCCTGGTACGGTCCTGATGGTCAGGTTTTCGTCGAAAAGACCGAAGAAGAGGCGCTGCAGGCCGCCATCCAGCACTATTTGTCGCATGAAGGGCCGATGAAGGCCTATGTCGAGGACCTGCTCGAGAATTTCCGGCCGGGTGAGATTCTGACGCGTGACGAAGACGTGCTCGACACCTGGTTCTCCTCGGCACTCTGGCCGTTCTCGACGCTTGGCTGGCCGGACAAGACGCCCGAACTGGAGCGATATTACCCGACGAGCGTTCTGGTTACCGGTTTCGACATCATCCCGTTCTGGGTTGTTCGCATGATGCAGATGGGCCTGCATTTCATGAAGGACGAGGACGATAACCCCGTCGAGCCGTTCCATACCGTCTATATTCACGCTCTCGTGCGCGACAAGAACGGGCAGAAGATGTCGAAGTCCAAGGGCAACGTCATCGACCCGCTCGAACTGATCGACGAATATGGTGCGGATGCGCTGCGTTTCACGCTGGCGATCATGGCGGCCCAGGGCCGCGACGTGAAGCTCGACCCGGCGCGCATCGCCGGTTACCGCAATTTCGGCACCAAGCTCTGGAACGCCACGCGCTTTGCCGAAATGAACGGTGCCAAGAGCGATCCGCATTTCGTGCCGGAAGCAGCCGAACTCACCATCAATCGCTGGATCCTGACCGAGCTTGCCCGTGCGGAACGTGACGTAACGGAAGCGCTTGAAGCCTACCGTTTCAACGATGCCGCCGGCGCGCTCTACCGTTTTGTCTGGAATCAGTTCTGCGACTGGTATCTCGAACTTCTGAAGCCGGTCTTCGGCGGAGAGGACGCGGCCGCGAAGGCTGAAGCCCAGGCTTGCAGCGCCTATGTTCTGGAAGAGATCTACAAGCTGTTGCATCCCTTCATGCCCTTCATGACCGAAGAGTTGTGGGCGCATACGGCGGGTGAGGGCCAGGAACGTGACGGATTGCTCTGCCACGCCGAATGGCCGTCGCCGTCTTACACCGACAATGCTGCCGCCGATGAGATCAATTGGCTGATCGACCTTGTTTCGGGCATCCGCTCGGTCCGCTCGGAAATGAACGTGCCGCCGTCGGCCACCGCGCCGCTCGTCGTCGTCGGTGCCAACAGCCTGACGCGTGAACGGCTGTTCCGTCACGACGCGGCCATCAAGCGCCTGGCGCGTGTCGAGGCGATCTCGCTTGCCGAATCTGCCCCGAAAGGTGCCGCTCAGATCGTCGTCGCGGAAGCGACTGTCTGCCTGCCGCTTGGCAAGCTGATCGATCTCACGGCGGAAAAGAGCCGCCTCGAAAAGGCGATTGCCAAGGCCGAAGGCGAAGTTGCGCGCATCGACGGCAAGCTGTCGAATGAGAAGTTCGTGGCCAATGCCAACCCGGAAGTGGTGGAAGCCGAGCGTGAGCGTCATGAGGAGCTGACAAGCCAGATCGCGAGTTTGAGGACTGCTCTAGCGCGAGTTAGCGAAGCGGGATAATCGCGCTTAACGAGTATATTTTTTCTGGAGGCGCGTTCCATCGGAGCGCGCCTTTTGCATTAAAAAGTATGACGATTCGACGGAAATCACGTTCTTTTTCGGTTTCCGCCTGTGGATATCACCCGTTTGGGCGATGCTGCGTGCGAAAACTGCCACTGTTGTCGCTTTGATACAGATAGCGCCTTTTGTGGAATAAAAATCTAACGGGTCCCTTAAAGCCAATAGATAGAAGAATAGAATTTTATCTATCTGATTTTTTGACGTGCCCGTCAATTAGTTACGTAAATTAGCCATAACGCAACTTCGCGTCGCAGCGGCGCGCTTCGTTGCGATTTATTAAGTTCACTAGCACAGTGTAGCTACATCAATTGCTTGAGTGGGGGAGACACAATGGCAGCGCGTATGTTTTCCAGGGGCGTAACATCGCTCATTGCATTTTCGGCACTGGCTTCGCCGTCCTTCGCGGGCGGCCTGGAGCGCGGTGGCTACAATATCGATCAGCTGTTCGATACGTCACCCTTCTCGTTCCAGTCTGGCATCACCTATGTTACCCCCCAACGTAAGCTGAAGAATGTTCGCGACACAGATACTTCTGCGTCTCCAGGCGGCGGCAATCTGAACAACCGTCCGAGCACCGCTGACGATACCGCGAATTACGCCATCCCTTATTTTGGGTTCAAGGGCGGCTTCGGCGACGTGGTCGACTGCCTCGTCGATTATTCCGAGCCGTTTGGCGGGCACACCAATCCCGGTCTGAATTGGGCTGGTGCCAACAACAATATCGAGACGGAGATCAAAACCCGCAATTATGGCGGTACTTGCTCCTATCGTTTCGATGTCGGTCCGGGACAGCTTCGTATCATCGGCGGTGCCTTCTACCAGGAAGTCGAGGGCTTCAAGGAACGGCTGGTTTCGACGGTTCCGCTTCTGGTCGGTACGGGTGACGGCGTCGGTCGTCTCGATCTCGAAGACAATGGCTGGGGCTGGCGCGCTGGTCTTGCCTACGAGATTCCGGAATATGCGATGCGAGCGAGCCTCGTTTATAATAGCCGCGTAAAGTACGACAACCTCACCGGCACGGTGGACCTTACCCAGGTTACTGCACCCGTTGGACAGCTGAGCGCTGCTCCCTATGGAAGGATAACGCCCGTTTTCGGTTCCGCCGAAGCGCCGGATTCGCTGGAACTGAAGTTGCAGAGCGGCATTGCTCCGGATTGGCTCGCTTTCGGTTCGGTCAAGTGGACGAACTGGAGTGTTCTGCAGTCCGTGCCTTTTTGCCCGACATCGACGAAGGGCCTGGTCGCTTGCACTTCGGGCGGCGGGACGGAACTCACGTCGCTCGATCTTCTCTATCGTGACGGCTGGACGATTACCGGCGGTGTCGGCCACAAGTTCAACGATCAGTGGGCGGGCGCAGTCAGCCTGACATGGGACCGCGGCACCAGCCAAGGCTACGGGGCACAGACCGATAGCTGGACGCTGGGTGTCGGCGCAGCCTTCACGCCAACCGAGCATATCGAGTGGCGCGTCGCCGGTGCCGTTGGCCTCCTGACGAGCGGTTCGTCAGGCGTGGTCACCCAGAACGGCGTCACCTTTGGAGATGATGTCTCCTATTCCTTTGGCAACGACCTTGTTGCCGCATTGTCGACCAGCCTAAAGGTCAAGTTTTAATTCCCTGATTTGAAGAATTGAAGAGCCCGGCAATGCCGGGTTTTTCTTTGTTTGCCGCCATTAATCATCCCATCTTCTCGTCTCGTTTTGTGACGATTCAGCAACACTTTTTTACGATGGTTCGCGTATGGTGTCGGCAGGGCGAATTTGTCCATTTCCCGCCACAAAGAGGGCGCAGCGCTATTAGCGGGCGAGGAGATGACAAGCGTAGGGTGTGCGTAAGCAGTAGCATGGGTCGAATTTTTTCCGGCAACGCCAGACATCGCGACAGCAGGGGCGAGAAGCCAGCGGCAACGGCCGCTTTGCTTTTCGTCAAAGGCATTTCCGGCCAGAAATCCGCCCTTTCGGTAGTGTTGCAGATTTGCTCGCTTCGTTCATTTTCAGTCCCCCGGCATGACGCTTCGTCCTTCAGGCACGGTAGCGATACCGGTTTGGTCACATTTGCTCTTTACGAAGACGATAAAGGCGGACGGGCGGAAACCTGGACCGCAAAGGGAGTACCTGAGGCATCATATGCGGGCCGTGCCGGGAGCCGGGTGGTTCGCAAGGATGTGCTGGTTTTGAAAGAGGGGCATGGGGCTGGAAGCGACGCGGGTAAAGGGGCCTTGGAGCCCGCCGCGGGATCGCTCGCCTGGAAGGAATGCATCCACGCGGGCAGAACGGCAAAAAAAGCCGCCGCCAGGCGTCTGTGATGAACGAAAGAAACCGGTAAAGATGGTAACGTCCGAGTTCAGATTGTTCAAATTCATGCTGCTCAGCATGTCGATGGCCGTTTCCCTGGCTTTGGCCTGTCCGGTCCTGGCATTCGACATCAAAACGGGCGTCACGAAAGAATCGGGACCCTTCGATCTCTTCAAATTCGGTTTTAAGGCATACAAGAACGGTCAGAAGGAAGAGGCGGTAGAAGCCTATAAATACGCCGCCGAAAAAGGCCACACCGGTTCGCGCTGGGCACTCGCCAACATGTATGCTGACGGCGACGGCGTGGCGCAGGATGATTTCGAAGCCTTCAAGATCTACAGCGAGATTGCGCAGCAGGGCGTGGAGCCCGGCTCGGAGGATACCGGCTTCTTCATCAATGCGCTGCTGTCGCTCGCCAACTATTACAAGCACGGCATTGCCGGCAGCCCGGTGAAGATCGATCTCAACCAGGCACGCCAGCTCTATTTCCAGGTCGCCTCCACCTTCGGTGTTCCCGAGGCGCAGTTCCAGCTTGCGCAGATGATGCTTGCAGGCGAGGGCGGCAGCGCCAATATCAATCAGGCCAAGAAATGGCTCAATCAGGCCCGCAAGAGCGGCCATCCCGGCGCCATGGCAGTGTTCGGCAATATCCTCTTCGATGAAGGCCAGTCCGCCCGCGGTCTCGCACTGATGACTGCGGCTCTCGATCGCTGCAAGCCGAAGGATTGCAGCTGGATGCAGTCGCTCCAGGAAGATGCCTTCTCGGTTGCCAGCGAAGCGGATCGGCGCACGGCAGTCTCCCTGTCGCACTCGATTGCGACAGGCTCGGACGACTGAGTTGTTCGAGCAATTCCAGCAAAAGTGCGTAGCGGTTTTGCGTTCCGGAATCGCGTAAAATGGAAATGCCTTAGATCTCAGGCAGCGAAATCGAAGTAAGCCACCACGGGCACGTGGTCGGACGGCTTCTCCCAGGCGCGCACATGCTTTTTGATCGCCGCTGACACCATGCAGTCGGCAGCTTCCGGTGACAGCATGAGATGGTCGATGCGAATGCCGTTGTTCTTGGGCCAGGCGCCGGCCTGGTAATCCCAGAAGGAGTAGAGCGTCGTCGCGTCGGTTGCCGAACGTACGGCATCGACGAGACCGAGATTTTCCAGCCGGCGGAAGGCTTGGCGCGTCTGCGGCAGGAAGAGTGCGTCGCTTTCCCAGACCTTCGGGTCGAAGCAATCGTGCGGTTCGGGAATGACGTTGTAATCACCGGCCAGAATGAAAATTTCCTCATACTCCAGACGCTCGGCCGCGAACTTCTGCAGGCGTTCCATCCAGGCGAGTTTATAGGGATATTTTTCGGTTTCCGGCGGATTGCCATTGGGCAGGTACAGGCAGCAGACGCGTGCCACCTTGTTGCCGGGAAGCGAGAAGACCGCTTCGAGGAATCGTGCTTGCTCATCGAGCGGATCGCCCGGCAGGCCGCGATTGACTTCGGAAGGCGTGCTCTTGGATAGAATGGCAACGCCGTTGAAGCCCTTCTGCCCATGCGTTTCCACATGGTAGCCGAGCGCTTCGATTTCGAGCCGCGGGAAGCCTTCGTCGATTGTTTTGATTTCCTGCAGGCAGACGATGTCTGGACTGGAATCCTTCAGCCATTGCGTCAGGTTGTCGATACGCGCCTTGACGCCGTTGATGTTCCAGGTCGCTATCTTCATGGCTTTATCCTGCTAACTTGCTTCGGCTCTTTTATCGCGCTCCCACGTTGGCGGACAAGACAGGAAACCGGCCGGAAGAAAATCTTCGGCCGGTTATTCGTGGAAAGTCGGTTTTGGATCAGATTGCGAAGCTGGTGCCGCAGCCGCAGCTTGCCACCGCGTTAGGGTTCTTGATCTGGAAGGACTGGCCGAGCAGGTTGTCGACGAAATCGATCTCGGAGCCGGCCATGTAGACCAGCGAGAGACTGTCGATCAATACCTTGGCATCATTCTTCTCGACGACGATGTCGTCATCAGCCGCGCCGTCCACGAGATCGAATTTGTAGGAAAAGCCGGAACAGCCGCCCCCTTCGACGGAGACGCGCAACGCGCTCTTGCCGGGATCGCTGCCGACGATAGCGGCAATACGCTTTGCCGCGGCATCGGAAAGGGTTACATTCGCTTCAGTCATTTTTCCTCCTGCCGGGGTCAAGATCCGGAGAGAATCTAATTTGGACGTTTGATATTCAAACGCATGATATCAAAGAAACTTATCATGATCCTTCCATAAAGGACAGGATCTGGCGAAGCGGTCGACAAAGCGCCTCTTTGCCGTTTCTGTAAGCTATAGGTATGAAGAGCGGAAAGCGGCGTCAATGGGCAAGGTCGCAACGCGTTAGTGACGGTGAAGAATGAGCTTCGACAGGCATGCATTGGGTTTCGGTTATGGCGAACGGGCGGTCTATGCGGCAGATCCATGGAATTCGCGCGGGCGCCTCTATCCGGAGAGCGGCAGCCCGACACGGTCCGATTTCCAGCGTGACCGCGATCGCATCGTCCATACGACGGCCTTCCGCCGCCTGAAGCACAAGACGCAGGTCTTCATCGCCCAGGATGGCGATCACTACCGAACACGCCTCACGCATACGATCGAGGTGGCTCAGATCGCCCGGGCGCTTGCCCGCGCTCTCAAGGTCGACGAGGATCTCGCAGAGGGCGTGGCGCTCGTCCATGACTTCGGACACACGCCCTTTGGTCATACCGGAGAAGATGCGCTGCACGAGGAATTGCTGCCCTATGGCGGCTTCGATCACAATGCCCAGTCTTTGCGCATCGTGACGAAACTCGAGCGACGCTATGCCGATTTCGACGGCATCAACCTGACATGGGAAAGCCTGGAGGGTCTCGTCAAGCACAACGGTCCGCTGCTGACGGCCGATGGTGTCGGCACGCGAGGGCCGGTGCCGCAGCCGATACTCGACTATTGCGAACTGCACGACCTGGAATTGGCGACCTACGCGAGCCTTGAAGCCCAGGTGGCAGCGATCGCCGACGATATTGCCTACAATACGCATGATATCGATGACGGGCTCCGCTCGGGCTATCTCAATTTCGAGATGCTGGAGGAAATCCCGTTCCTTGCCGGGCTGATGGCCGAGGTGAGGGAGCGCTACCCACATCTGGAGCCGAGCCGCTTCACGCATGAAATCATGCGCCGTCAGATCACGCGCATGGTGGAGGATGTTATCGGCGTAGCGCAGAAGCGCCTGACAGAGCTAAACCCGCTAAGCGCCGACGACATCCGCAATGCGGATCACGTCATGGCAACTTTTTCAGATAAGATGGCCGAGACCGACAGGCAGATCAAGGCGATGCTCTTCAAGCGCATCTACCGGAACGCCGATATCATGCGCATCCGTGCCGGTGCCGCTCAGATCGTCAAGGATCTCTTCGGTGCCTATATGGCCAATCCCAAGGAGATGCAGAGCCATTATTGGGTCGACCATATCGCCGGTCTTTCCGACGCGCCGAAAGCCCGCCATGTCGGGGACTATCTGGCCGGCATGACGGATACCTATGCCATCAGTGCCCACAGGCGATTGTTTGACCACACTCCGGATTTGCGATAGGCAGCGGGCGCCCGGCAGCCGCCGGCAAACCTGTTGGCACAGCCTGTGCATGGAAGAGTGCGATGAACCTTTTTACCGATTTTGAAGCCAGGATTAAAAACGCTCTTGAACAGCTCGATCTGGTCAAGGAAAAGCGATCCGAGCTCGATTTCGGTCGCATTGCCGTGGAGCCGCCGCGTGATGCGACCCACGGCGATGTCGCGACCAATGCCGCCATGGTGCTCGCCAAGCCGCTCGGCACCAATCCGCGTGCGCTTGCCGAAATCATCATCGCCAAGCTGCAGGAAGACACCGACGTCGCCGAGGTTTCGGTCGCCGGTCCGGGCTTCATCAATATCAGGCTGTCCGTCGGCTACTGGCAGCGCCTGCTTGCCTCGATGATCCAGTCGGGCACAGGCTACGGCCGCTCCGGACTGGGGCAGGGCAAGAAGGTCAACGTCGAATATGTCTCGGCCAACCCGACCGGCCCGATGCATGTCGGCCATTGCCGTGGCGCCGTCGTCGGTGATGCGCTCGCAAATCTGCTTGCCTTTGCCGGCTATGACGTCGTCAAGGAATATTACATCAACGACGCCGGCTCGCAGATCGATGTGCTGGCTCGGTCTGTTTTCCTGCGCTACCGCGAGGCGCTTGGCGAGAAGATCGGCGAGATCCCGTCCGGCCTTTATCCCGGTGACTATCTGGTCCCGGTCGGAGAATCGCTCGCCGCCGAATACGGCGTGCGCTTGCACAACATGCCGGAAGAGCAATGGATGCCGATCGTCAAGGATCGCGCCATCGAGATGATGATGGTGATGATCCGCGAGGATCTGGCAGCACTCAACGTCCATCATGACATCTTCTTCTCGGAGCGCACGCTGCATGCCAATGGCGCGGCAGCAATCCGCACCGCCATCAACGACCTGACCTTCAAGGGCTATGTCTACAAGGGCACGCTGCCGCCGCCGAAGGGCCAGCTTCCCGAAGATTGGGAAGACCGCGAGCAGACGCTTTTCCGCTCGACCGAAGTCGGCGACGATATCGATCGTGCTCTGATCAAGTCGGACGGCTCCTATACCTATTTCGCTGCCGACGTCGCCTACTTCAAGAACAAGTTCGACCGCGGCTTCGATGAGATGATCTATGTGCTCGGCGCCGACCATGGCGGCTACGTCAAGCGCCTCGAGGCGGTTGCGCGTGGCGTCTCCGACGGTAAGGCGAAGCTGACGGTGCTGCTCTGCCAGCTCGTCAAGCTCTACCGCGATGGTGAGCCGGTTAAGATGTCGAAGCGTTCGGGCGATTTTGTCACATTGCGCGATGTCGTTGAAGAAGTCGGACGTGATTCGGTTCGCTTCATGATGCTTTACCGCAAGAATTCGGAGCCGTTGGACTTCGATTTTGCCAAAGTAACGGAGCAATCCAAAGATAATCCGGTTTTTTACGTGCAGTATGCGCATGCCCGCTGCATGTCCGTCTTCCGGCAGGCGAGGGAAGCCTTCCCTGATCTCGCCCCGACACCCGAGCTTTTGGCGCAATCCGTTGCAGGCATTACGGATTCCACCGAATTGCAGCTGATTGCCAAGGCTGCAGAATTCCCGCGTATCGTCGAAAGTGCAGCCCAGTCTCAGGAGCCGCATCGCATCGCTTTTTACCTCTATGATCTTGCCAGCGCCTTCCACGCCCACTGGAACAAAGGTAAAGATCAGACGGAATTACGATTTGTTAACGATAAGAACCGAGAATCAAGTATTGCCAGACTTGGGCTGGTGTACGCCGTCGCGTCGGTTTTGAAGTCGGGACTTGCCATTACAGGCACTGCCGCACCGGACGAAATGCGATAACGTCACCATTTCCCCACAATGCGCTGGCATTTGAGTGTTTGCGTTTTTGAGTGGGATGGGCATGGCTGATAAACGACTTGCGTATGACACGCGTGGTAAAGACGATATGTTTGCCGACGACGATCCGTTGGCAGAACTCGCTCGTATTGTTGGCTTTGAACCTCGTGTCGCGGCCAATACCGTAAGCGAACCCACACGGCAGGAGCCGGCTCTCAATCTCGAGGACGAGCTTCTCCGTGAGTTCGAGCGCTATGATGCGCCACGTCCTTTGGCCGATCTCGATCATCCGACGGAGCCGATCGCTCAGGCAGCTGAGACTTACGATTATGTCGAGCCGGTCCAGGAAGATGTGCCTTCGATTGGCGAAGAGCTCGCCCCCTCGGTTATGTCCGGTTTCGAGACGCCTGCCGTTGAGCCTGAATTTCCAGAGAGCGTTGCTGTGGCCCCCGAAGTGGAGGCGCCTGAGCCGGTTGCCGCCGAATGGGAAGCGCCCGTCGCCACCGACTGGGCTCCCACGCCTTCGAAGCCTGTCGCCGTTCCCCCAGAGCCGCCGGTCACCTTTACGGCCTATGGTGGCGCCCGCGATCTGATCGAAGAACTCGAGCTTTCGATCGGTAACGCTCTTCCTGCGGCTCCGGTCGTTCAACCGCCGGCCAAGGCGCCGCAATGGTCGGCCGCCAGCATCCGTCTGCCGCTCGCCAATTTTCACGCCCCACGTCGCGAAGAGCCGGTTCTTTCCGAGCCGGCCGTCGAGGCGCCAGTCGTCGATTCATCTGTTCTTGAGCCGGCTCACGCTCCCGTCGAAGCCTTCACTGCCGAGCCGGAATTTGTTGCTGAGCCGGAAGTGCTTGTCGAAGCCGAAGTGGTTGCGCCTCAAGTGGCTGACGAGCCTCTGCCGGTCGCCATGGTTGAAGCGGCAGATTTCGAGCCGGTTGCTGCCTCCTTCGGTTTCCCGGCCGAGATTGACCGCCACGAAGAAGTTGCCCTTCCTGAAGAGCCTGTCGCAAGGTTCGAAGAGGCTGCTGCCTTCGAAGAGCCGGCCGAGCCTGACAATGCCGGTTTTGACCTGATCGCCGCTACGGCCGAAGGCGATGTTCATCCCGACGCGGCGCTGACGGAAGCGCTGCCGGAAAGTTTCGATTCGGATGCCTTCGATCTCGACGATCTCCTGGCGGATGTCTCCCGTTATCCGGTGCCGCAGCGCGCTGCTGGCTCCGTCGCATCAGAGCCTGTTGCCGCGGCACCTGAACCCGTTACCGAGCTGTCGCCGGTCCCGGCTCCTGCCGCGCCTGTTTTCCAGGCTCCCACGTTTGACGCTCCTGTCTTCGAAGCACCTGTCTTCCAAGCCCCCGTCTTTGAAGCGCCCGTTGCTCGTGCACCTGCGCAACCGACAGTGATCGCGCCCGTGCCGATGAGCCGTGCGACGCCTGTTCTTCGTCAGCCCGAAGCACCGAAACCGGTCGTTCGGGAGCCGGTGGAGCCGATTTCGACGCCTATCGCACCCGCGCCGGTCGTTGCACGCCAGCCGGAACTGGACGCCGAAGATCCTTTTGACGGCCATGATTTCGAACTGGATCTTGCCGGCATAGAGCTTGAGCTCGCCGATCTTGATTTCTCCGAGCCACAGGCTCCGCAGCCGAAGCCCGAGCCGGTACGTGCAGTTCCGGTGGTCGCGGCACAGCCTGCGCCGCGTCCTCAGCCGCAACCCGCACCGGTTTTCGTGCCTGAGCCGCAGCCAGCTCCGGTGAGCTACAGCAGGCCGGTGCCCGCAAGCGAACCCACCGACGATCTGCCTTTCGATCCCTCGATGATCTCCGACCCGGAGGATCGTCCCGAGACGGTCGAGGACATGCATGTTCCGACGCTGCCGCCGGTCGAGCATCCGGAACCGGTTGCCAAAACCGCCGACTTCGATTTCGATCTCGATGCCGAGATTGCAAGCTTCTTCGAGCCCGCCAAGCGGCAGGAGAAGCCGCAGGCTGCGCCCGCCTGGGCGCCTCCGGCCGCTGCCGCGACGGCAGCCGCTGCAGCCAAGCCGGCAAGCACTGTGTTCGCCGACGGTCTTGATGACTTCGAACGCGCGCTGGAAGAGGATTTCCGCCGCAGCGTGCGTGAGCCCGTCGAGCGCCGCGAGAGCGTTTCCGAAGTCCATATCCAATCCGCAAGCCAGGCGGCGGATTTCAATCGCGCCCGCTCCATGCGCCGCCTTCTGGCCGCAGCGGCCATGCTGGTCGTTTTTGCTGGCGGCGCTTACGGCATCTACAGCTGGGTGTCCAATGGCTCTGGCCTTAGCATCGTCAGCTCCGGCGAGCCGCGGGTCATCGCTGCTGACAAGGAGCCTGTGAAGGTCGTTCCGGAAAATCCGGGCGGCAAGACCGTGCCGAATCAGGACAAGGCGGTCTATGACCGTGTTGCAGGTGCTGCCGAAGAGCCGAAACAGAAGGCTCTGGTCTCCTCCGACGAACAGCCAGTCGATGTCGTCCAGCGCACGCTGACGCCTGAAGTTTCGCCCGATGACGACGAGGGTACGGGCGATTCGGTCCTGCCGACTGCCGTCGGCGAGACGCAGGATCCGCGCCTGCTGCCGGACCACAACGCGTCTGCGGATGCCTCCTCTGCCGATGACAATGGGACGCCATCCGTTTCGCCACGCAAGGTCCGCACGATGATCGTCAAGCCGGACGGCACGCTCGTTGCCCGCGAAGAGCCGGCACCTGCCGAGCAATCCGCGTCGGCAAAGGAAGTCGCATCGGCAACGCCTGCAGCCCAGCCGGCCGCGACGCCGTCTGCTGCAAGCTTCCCGGCCAGCGCCGGCAATCAGAACGGCAATCAGGTTGCATCCGCCGCCATTCCGCCTGTCGGAGCAGCGCCAGCAGCCCAGCCGGCCCAGACCACCGCCAAGATGGCTGAGGTGAACGCCGCAAACGCAAATCAGGTCGACCCGCCGGTTCGTGCAGTCAAGACCACACCGATCACCGATGCAGCCTCCGCTGCGACGACCGATACGGCGCCTGTCCCGACGGCACGCCCGGCCGAACAGCCGGTCAATGTGGTCGGCACGGTAACCGAAAACGGCAATGTCCGCCCGACGGCCCAGCAGAAACCGACGCAGGTCGCTTCTGCACCGGCAGCGTCCGCTGCCCAGCCGGCACAGCAGGCTCCGGCCGCTGCAAGCGGCGGCTACGGCATCCAGATCGCATCGCTGCCGTCAGAAGATGAGGCAAAGAAGTCCTATGCCAGCCTGTCGAAGAAGTTCGCAGGCGTGCTTGGTGGCCGCGCTTACGAAATCCGCAAGGCGGATATCGCCGGCAAGGGCACGTTCTACCGCGTCCGCATCCCGGCCGGTTCGAAGGACGAGGCAGCTGCTCTTTGCGAGCAGTATCGCTCAGCCGGCGGAAGCTGCCTGATCTCCAAGTAGGCTTTCCGGCTTCCTCTATCGCAACGGCGGGCTTGTCCCGCCGTTCTTTTTTGTGGGATCGCGCTTGACCTCGCTCGCAATTCGCCGGGCGACCCTTATGATTCGGGTATGACCGAATCAAAAGCAATGATCCTTGGCTGCAGCGGCCTCAAGCTGACCGACGAAGAGAAGGCCTTCTATAGGGCAGAGCGCCCGTGGGGCTTCATCCTTTTCGGACGAAACATTTCCGAAGCCCGGCAGATCAGCGATCTCGTTGCCGAGCTGCGCGATTGCGTCGGCTGGCATGCGCCCGTGCTCATTGATCAGGAAGGCGGTCGCGTCCAGCGCATCCGCCCGCCGATCCTGCAGCACTATCCGCCGGGGCAGGCGCTTGGCGATCTCTATCGCCGCGACCGTGCGCTTGGTCTGCGCGCCGCCTGGCTTATGTCGCGTCTGCATGCTTTTGATCTCCAGAAATTCGGGATCAATGTCGATTGCCTGCCGGTGCTCGACGTGCCCGTCGAAGGCAGCAGCAATGTTATCGGCAACAGGGCCTATGGCGGCGATCCTGTTACCGTTACGGAGATGGGCCGGGCTGCTTCCGAGGGGCTGAAAGCCGGTGGTTTGCTGCCGGTCATGAAGCACATGCCAGGCCACGGGCGCGGCTTTGCAGATTCGCATCTGGAACTGCCGGTCGTCACCGTATCGCGCGAAGAACTGCAAGTTCACGACTTCCCGCCCTTCATCGCCATGAAGGATGAGTTGATGGCCATGACCTGCCATCTCGTTTTCACGGCGATCGATCCGGACAATCCGGCAACCACATCCCGCAAGGTGATCGACGAGGTCATCCGAACCGAGATCGGCTTCAAGGGACTGCTCCTGTCGGACGATAGCTCGATGAACGCGCTTTCCGGCACGATCGGCGAGCGCGCGGCGAATATCATTGCGGGCGGTTGCGATATCGTGCTGCATTGCAACGGCCATATGGACGAGATGCTTCAGGTCGTGGCAAATGTTCCGCCGCTGGCAGGTCTTGCGCGCGAGCGGGCACGGCTGGTCGAGGATGGCTTCCCGACCGCCGATGCTGCAGACGAGACGACGATAAGGGCGGAATTCGACGCCATGTTTGCGACGGCTTGAGAAGAGGCGGGAAAGGCAGGGTAGGGTGAACACGATCAAGGGCACGGAGCGGTCCCAGGCGGCGTCAACGCCGATGGACAAGCTGTGGCAGGAGAACGGTTCGGAACGCGCCACCCACGAGCCGGCATTGGTGATCGATGTCGCCGGCTTCGAAGGCCCGCTCGACCTCTTGCTCTATCTTGCCCGCAACCAGAAGGTCGACCTGTCGCGCATTTCGGTTCTGGCCCTTGCCGAGCAATATCTTCAGTTCGTCGAAAGCGCGCGGCGGATCCGCATCGAGCTTGCCGCCGATTATCTCGTCATGGCCGCCTGGCTTGCCTATCTGAAATCGCGATTGCTGATCCCGCAGCAGGTCAAGGACGATGGTCCCTCTGGTGAGGAAATGGCCGCAACGCTTGCTTTTCGCCTGAAGCGGCTGGAGGCGATGCGCCAGGTGGCCGACGGCCTCGTCAATCGCAACCGGCTCGGCCGAGACATTTTCGCCCGCGGCGCGCCCGAACATATCCCGCATCGCCAGCAATCGGCCTATGAGGCCAATCTCTACGATCTCCTGAGCGCTTACGCAGCGCTGCGACAGCGCCATGCGATCACGCAGGTGACGATCGAGCGGCGCAACGTCTGGTCACTCACCGACGCCCGCGAACTGCTGACCCAGATGATCGGCGATATCGTCGACTGGACGGCGCTAGAGCAATATCTGCTGCGGTACCTCGCAAGCCCCGCCGAGCGCGTCACGGCCGTTGCCAGCGCCTTTGCCGCCTCGCTGGAACTGGTGCGCGAGGGCAAGCTGGAGATCCGCCAGGATGGCGCCTTCCAGCCGCTCTATATGCGCCGCGGCCCGAAACATGCCACCCTTCAGGTGGTCGAACAGGAGCAGTCGGATTGATCGGCGCGCAGGACGATGACTTTGAAGGTGAAGATGGGGAGGGCGAAGACGCTTCCCGCAATCTGCAGGCCGAGATCGAAGCGGAGCGTATAGCCGAAGCGCTGGTCTTCGCCTCCGCCCAGCCGGTATCCGAAGGCTTTATCACCGAGCGTCTGCCGAAGGGCTTCAATGCGCGCGAGATCATGCTGCGCCTGAAGGACCACTATGCGCCGCGTGGCGTCAATCTCGTGCAGGTCGATGATGCCTGGGCCTTCCGCACCGCCGCCGATCTATCCTTTTTCATCCGTCGCGATGAGAATGAGGTCCGCAAACTCTCCCGCGCAGCCCTCGAGGTGCTGGCGATCATTGCCTATCACCAGCCGGTGACGCGTGCCGAGATCGAAGATATCAGAGGTGTGCAAACCTCGCGCGGCACGCTCGATGTGCTGATGGAGGCGGGCTGGGTACGGTTCCGCGGCCGCCGTCGCACGCCGGGCCGGCCGGTGACGCTCGGCACGACGCGTGATTTCCTCGATCATTTCGGCCTTGAGGAATTGCGCGACTTGCCGGGACTTGAGGAACTGAAGGGCGCCGGCCTGCTGTCCGGCCGAATCCCGGCCAATTTCAACATTCCGTCGCCCCTCATGAACGACGAACTGGCCGAGGATGAGGATCCAATTACACAACTGGACCTTGAAGAGCTTGGACTGCTCGCCCCGGGTGGCGCCTCCGAGGAATGATGACGGGTGGTCTTGCTTTTGCCACGGCCGCGCAAAACAATGTCAATCACGATTTTTCGATGGACGAATGGCTTGTCACAAAGGCCGATACCGTGACATTAAGCTCAATCCAGAAGGATTGATGTTGGAAACCGGATCGGAAATTCTTACATCGAGGGAACATCGAAACAGGGAGTATGCGTAATGGGTTCTTTTAGCATGTGGCACTGGCTTATCGTTCTGGCCATTGTGCTTTTGTTGTTCGGTCGCGGCAAGATCCCGGAACTGATGGGCGACGTTGCCAAGGGCATCAAGAGCTTCAAGAAGGGCATGACGGACGAAGACGCGCCGGAAGCAGCAAAGACCGTCGATCACAAGGCCGACGAAACGAAGTAATCACGTACGGGAAAGGGCGCTGCCCCCGCGCCGCCCGTTCAGGAGCCTTGCATGTTCGATATTGGCTGGACCGAACTCTTGGTTATCGCGGTCGTTCTGATCGTGGTTGTCGGTCCCAAGGATCTGCCGCCGATGCTGCGCGCTTTCGGCAAGATGACAGCACGTGCCCGCAAGGTCGCGGGTGAGTTTCGTGCCCAGTTTGACGAAGCACTGCGCGAAGCCGAGCTTGACGATGTGCGTAACACGATCAGCGACGCCCAGAAGCTCAACCCGGTCAACAGCCTGCGCGAGGCGATGAACCCGCTGCGCCAGATGGGTAACGAGATCAAGGCCGACCTGCAGAATTCGACGAAGGTCGACAATCCGGCAGAACAGCGCCCGCTGGAGCAGGGTACCGGGGCTGCGACGGAAGCGCCGCCTGCGGAAGTTTCCGCGCCGGCGCCGTCAATGAGCCTGCCGGAAACGCCGCCGGTCGTTCCTGCGCCGCAGCCGGCCGCTGCCGCCACCGTTGCTCCGGTCGCCGTGGCTGAAAAGCCGAAGGCCGTCCGCAAGCCGCGTGTGAAGGCTGCAGACAAGGCTGACGCGGTTGCGTTGGTCGCCGCACCGGTCGAGAAGTCGAAGCGTGCTGCCGCGACAAGGAAGCCGGCCGCCGTCGCAAAGCCTGCCGCCAAAAATAAGAAGGATGAGGCATGAGCGGTGATATACAAGACAAGCCGCAGCCGTTGATCGAGCACCTGATGGAGCTGCGCACGCGGCTGATCTGGTCGATCGCTGCGTTCTTCATCGCCTTCATCGTGTGCTTCATCTTCGCCAAGCACATCTTCAATTACCTCGTCTATCCCTACAAGCTCGCTGTCAGCTGGGCTCATCTCGATGTCGAGAAAGCGCAACTGATCTATACGGCGCCGCAGGAGTTCTTCTTCACCCAGGTCAAGGTCGCGATGTTCGGCGGTCTGGTGATCGCCTTCCCGATCATCGCTGCACAGATCTACAAGTTCGTCGCTCCCGGCCTCTACAAGAACGAACGCCAGGCCTTTTTGCCGTTCCTGATCGCATCGCCGATCCTGTTCCTGATGGGCGGGGCGCTGGTCTATTTCTTCTTCACGCCGATGGTCATGTGGTTCTTCCTGTCGATGCAGCAGGCGCCTGGTCATGACGAGGTGGCAATTTCGCTGCTCCCGAAGGTCTCGGAATATCTGAGCCTGATCATGACGCTGGTCTTCTCCTTCGGCCTCGTCTTTCAGCTACCGGTGATCACGACGCTTCTGGCCCGTGTCGGCCTTCTGACGTCGCAATGGCTCTCCGAAAAGCGCAAGTTCGCGATCGTGCTTGCCTTCGTGGTCGCCGCGGTGCTCACACCGCCCGATCCCATGTCCCAGATCGGTCTTGCGCTACCGACGATCCTTCTCTACG
>NZ_JBFTME010000015.1:0-149997 GCF_056396805.1 Rhizobium sp. 05N49 | reverse complement strand
AGAGGCCAGATCGTCATCTTCGACAGCGCCCCCGTACTGGCCTCGGCCGATACGATGCATCTGACAGCGCTGACGGAGCGAACGCTGATGATCGTGCAATGGGCAAAAACCAGCCGCAGAGCCGCCGAATTCTGCCTGCAGCAGCTCAGAAGCGCTCGCAACGCCGACATCGTCGTCGCCATCAACAATGTCAAACCTAAACGTCACGCAAAATACAACTTCCGTGACTCCGAATTATACGCAAGGTCCTTGATGACCTATCAGAATTTCGAGACGTCACCCATCGCAGCATGGTTCACGTTGCGTTGGCTGCACCCGTATCTGGGGATGCAAAAATGAGAGACGAACGTTTCGATATCCGCATTGCAGGCAACGGCGGAACCGCCCGCTCAAACCGCGAAACACCACCTGTCGATGGCATTCGGCAGCTTCTCAGAAACAGCGTTAGTACTCGAGTTGGAGAACGATCATGGATACCGGAATGAGACACAACGGGAAAGTCGCACTGATTACCGGCGTAACCGGCCAGGATGGTGCTTACCTCGCCGAATTGCTCCTGGATAAGGGCTATATTGTTCACGGCATCAAGCGGCGTTCGTCGTCATTCAATACCAATCGTATCGAACATCTGTACGAAGATCCTCATGTCGATAATCCGCGCTTCATCCTGCACTACGGGGATATGACCGACGCAACAAATCTCATCCGGATCGTCCAGGAAACGCAGCCCCACGAGATCTACAATCTCGCCGCACAAAGCCACGTCCAGGTGTCTTTCGAGACTCCGGAATATACCGCCAACGCGGACGGAACCGGCACCCTAAGGCTGCTTGAGGCCATTCGCCTCCTGGGCCTGACCAAGAAGACGCGCTTCTATCAGGCATCCACTTCGGAGCTCTACGGCAAGGTTCAGGCGGTCCCGCAGAACGAAACGACGCCGTTCTACCCTCGATCCCCCTATGCGGCCGCCAAGCTTTATGCCTACTGGATCGTCGTCAACTATCGCGAAGCCTATGGCATGCATGCCTCGAACGGCATCCTGTTCAACCATGAAAGCCCGATCCGTGGTGAAACCTTCGTAACGCGCAAGATTACTCGCGCGGCCGCGGCCATCCATCTCGGCCTGCAGGAGCGGCTTTATCTTGGCAATCTCGATGCCAAGCGCGACTGGGGACATGCGCGGGAATATGTCCGCGGCATGTGGCTGATGGTGCAGCAGGACGAGCCGGAAGATTATGTCCTAGCAACCGGCGAAACGCACACCGTTCGCTCTTTTGTCGAGAAGGCTTTTGCCAGGGTGGGCATGCCGATCGATTGGCGTGGGGAAGGTGTCGAGGAAAAGGGATACGACAAGTTATCCGGCCGCTGCGTGGTGGAGGTCGATCCGGCCTATTTCCGACCCACCGAAGTCGACCTTCTGCTTGGTGATCCGACGAAGGCGCATACGAAGCTTGGCTGGAAACACGAGGTGAGTCTTGACCAGCTGGTTTCGGAGATGGTCCGCGAGGATTTGAAAGTCATGGCCCGCAATGTTCCGACGATCGGCGCGAACAAGGGGCTGGTCCATGCCTGAGATCATCTACAGCCTCGCTGGGAAAAGAGTCTATGTCGCGGGTCACCGCGGGATGGTGGGCTCCGCGCTCGTGCGGCGTCTTGCGTCCGAGGGCTGCGAGATCCTCACGGTTGCGCACGCCGCAGTCGATCTGAGGCGGCAGGATCAGGTGGAGGCATGGATGGCAAACAACCGCCCCGATGCCGTCTTCCTGGCGGCTGCAAAGGTCGGCGGCATCCTCGCCAATGATACCTATCCGGCCGACTTCCTCTACGACAACCTGATCCTCGAGGCGAACGTCATCCACGCCGCTTATAAGGCTCGCGTCGAAAAACTGATGTTTCTGGGTTCGTCCTGCATCTACCCGAAGTTCGCCGAACAACCGATCGTCGAAGACGCGCTTCTCAGCGGATCGCTCGAACCGACGAACGAATGGTATGCGATCGCCAAAATTGCCGGACTGAAGCTTTGCGCTGCCTATCGGAAGCAGCATGGCAAGGACTTCATTTCGGCCATGCCCACCAATCTCTATGGACCGGGCGATAATTTCGACCTCCATTCAAGCCATGTCATGCCGGCCCTGATCCGCAAAGCGCATGAGGCCAAGATCAACGGCGAAAAGGAAATCCGCATCTGGGGCACAGGAGCGCCGCTGCGTGAATTCCTGCATGTCGATGATTGCGCCGATGCCTGCATCCATCTCATGAAGGCCTATTCCGCCGAAAGTCACGTGAATGTCGGCTCGGGCGAAGACATCAGCATCCTCGAATTGGCAAGGCTCGTTGCCGAGGTCGTCGGGTTCGAAGGCGGGATCACGCGCGATCTCAGCAAACCGGACGGCACGCCGCGCAAGCTGATGAGCGCCGACAAGCTGCGCGCTCTCGGCTGGTCACCGAGGATAGGCCTGAAGGCGGGCATAGCCGACGCCTATCGCTCCTTCCTGGGGGGGCATTATCTCGAACGCCATAACGAGGCTGCAGAGTGACAGCAGTCGCGCTATTGTCGCGATAGTTGCGTTATCACGGGCCGCCGGACTTTCGTTCCACCTTGTCCGCCGAAGGGGGAACCTCGGACCGCATCGCTTCTGTTGCCTTGTCGCGATCGACCGGGCGACCGAACAGATATCCTTGCACATAGGGGCATCCGAGGCGCCGCAGGCGTTCTGCCTGATCTTCCGTTTCCACACCTTCAGCCACGATACGGGTACCGAGTCCAACCGACATGTCGAGAAGGGCCTTGACGATGACAGCGCCGGGTCCATCGGACATCCGGTCGATGAAGGTCTTGTCAATCTTGATGATGTCGACCGGGAAATTCAGCAGGTGCGTGAGCGAGGCGTAGCCGGTGCCGAAATCATCGAGCGCCACGAGCAGCCCTTCCCTGCGAAGCTCCTCGATCGCTTTTGCGACCTTTCCGTCCTTTTCGTCCATATAGACCGTTTCGGTCACTTCGAGCACGACATGCTTGAGCGGTGTGCGGTGGTGGGCAAAAACGCTCTTGATCCGTTCGCCGAGATTGCCCTGGTTGAAATCCGCCATCGATACATTGACGCTGACATATTGAAACGAGAGCCCGAGATCGAGCCAGTATCGGATATCGCGCGCGACCTGCTCCAGCATCCGGTCGGTCAGGAGATGCCCCATCGATGGATCCTGGAGTGCCTCGGCAAACGCGCCGGGCGAAAGGATCTGGCCACCATCCATACGAATGCGGCATAGAGCCTCGAGGCCGACTATTTCCTGCGTTGGAAGGCTGACAATCGGCTGGTAATGCGCCTCTATCCGATCTTCGGCCAAGGCGCTCGTCACGGTCTGCAGCGCCCGAAACCGGTTTGCAATCGCTCCGGCAAGATCGTCGCTGTAAAGCACGAAACCGCCTCTGGCGGTCTGCTTGGCATGGTGGAGTGCGAGATTTGCATGCTGCAGAAAGGTTGGCACGTCGGGCGGCCGGGACGGTTCGAAGATCGCGCCCCCACAGGTAACCGAGACCGGCAGAAGATGTTCGTCGCGCTGTGGAGCCCGGTTCTCCATTGCGCGCAGAATTTCTGTCGAAACCGCCGATAACTCCTCGGCGGAACGATCTTCGATCAGGACCGCAAATTCATCGGCGTCCACCCTGAAGATAGCCGCTGGTGCTGCGATCCGTGCAACCGTTTGTCCGACCTCCAGGATCAATCTGTCGCCGGTCGCATGGCCGAAAGCGTCATTGACCCGGCCGAGATGATCGATATCGACGAGCAGAACCGAAAGAGGGGCACTGGCGCCCTCGATGGCAGCCTCGAGCGTCTTGAGAAAGTTGGCACGATTGCCGAAGCCCGTGAGGCTGTCGAAAAAGGCAAGCCTTTGATTATCCGCCTTCACCTCTTCACGCTCGAGTACAAGCGAGCAGAGGTCGAGACACTCAGCAACGATCATGCGTTCTTCGGGCGTGGGGCCGCGATTATCCTTGTAATAAAATCCGAATGCTCCGAGCACGCGTCCGTCGCTGCGCAGGATCGGGCTCGACCAACACGCCTTGACGCCATGTTCTTTCGCAAGAATGTCGGCAAGCGGCCGATAGGGTATCCAAAGCGGGTCTGCAAAGATATCGGTGACGGCGATTGGCCTGCGGAAATGGGCAGCCGTGCCGCACGAGCCGACATCGGGCCCGATTGGAATTCCGTCAAGCGCATCGGAATAGGTTCTGGAGATCGTTGGCCCAGCCAGCGGATGCAGGAGCCCTTCGCGGTCAACGGTCACGATTGAGCAAATGACCCCGGCTGCAAGCCGCTCAGCATGCTCGCAAATACGATCGCAGGCGTCTTCGAGAGAAGACCCCCGTGCCAGCATATCCAAGATTTCCTGCTGAAGCTGTCCTCGCATGCCGGTCCCGTTATACTGCGTTTCGCTCGAATGGCCTCGCAACCTGTTCGACCGGTTACGATCAAAACTAGCAGGTACTATGTTACGGGTTCGGAAATTTATCGACTACAATTCGAAGCCCCAAGCATATCGTATGTTCTCGTCTCACGGGCAGTAGCCGCTGCACACTACAACAACGGCGACCTGAGAAGACCGGGACAGGTCAGGCATGTTTAGCTTTGAAGAATATGCTGCCGCACCAATTCCTTCAAATGCTCGGCATCACCGGTTTCGATCGCGTTGATCATCAGATGGTGCTCCCGGCCCGACTGCTCCACACGGGCGCGCGTGCGCCATTGTGAGACCGGCGCCGATGAGGTTCGCTGACGGATTTCCGTAATGAGGTCGACCAGTTCCTGATTACCGCCGAGAGCCAGCAATTGCCGATGGAAGGCGAGATTCGCCTCGTAAAGTTCCAGCATCGTGCCATTCAGCACCATGAAGTCAAAATGCTCGGCAAGTCTGCGGAGACTGGCGATATCTGCCGGCAATGCATTCTGAATGATCGTGCCGGCGATGGCGGTTTCCAGGATAATGCGGATTTCACTGACTTCCCGTGCGCGCCGGCCATCCGGTTCATAGACGTGGTAACCGCGGTTTGGCACATGTTCGACGAGCCGCTTTTGAGCGAGGCGATCAAGAGCACGTCGCACTTCAGGCCGCGTGCAATTGTAGCGTCGCTCGAGATCGATCTGCTTCAGCCACGTACCGGGCAGGAGCACACCGGCCAGAATATCCTGAAGCACGAGATCCGTCACGTCGCGTCCAGCGGACGCGCCCTGCCCCGAATTCACTATGACATCCGCCATTCGAATTTCCCCTGCTCTTCTCCATCGATATCACGGGCTGAGGTATGTCCGTAAGGCAGCCCCAACGCATTGCCGTGATGAAAATTTCTTCGTGCTTGTGGATTGCGCATAAATTCTTTGTAACCTAAATTGGCACCAATTTTGGATACTATGCAAAATAATGCTGTTGTGGAAGCCATGAAAAACTCGGACACGGTGTGGGACATTGTCGAAGCCAAGCGCGAAGCATTCTTTGCGCTCAGCGACCGGATCTGGGATATGCCGGAGACAAATTACGAGGAATACCGATCCGCTGAAGAGCACGCGCGGCAGCTGCAAGCCGAAGGGTTCCGTGTCGAACGCGGCATCGCGGGACTTCCGACAGCGGTGATGGGCGAAGCCGGTGAAGGTGGCCCGGTCATCGCAATCCTCGGAGAATTCGATGCGTTGCCCGGTCTCAGCCAGGAAGCAGGCGTTGCCGAGAAGCGCGAGGTGACGGCAAACGGCAATGGCCATGGATGCGGCCACAACTTGCTCGGCGCCGGTTCGATGCTGGCGGCGGCAGCGGTGAAGGATTTCCTTGCCGCAAACGGCCTCAAGGGCCGCGTGCGCTATTATGGCTGCCCGGCAGAAGAAGGCGGCTCCTCCAAGGGCTTCATGGTGCGCGCTGGCGTCTTCGATGACGTCGACATTGCCATTTGCTGGCACCCGGCGGCCTTTGCCGGCGTCAACAACCCCATCTCGCTTGCCTGCAACGAAATCAATTTCCACTTCACCGGCCGCTCGTCGCATGCTTCAGCAACACCGCATCTCGGCCGCAGCGCGCTCGATGCCGTGGAGTTGATGAACGTCGGCGTCAACTACATGCGCGAGCACATGCCCTCGACGGCGCGCATCCACTATGCCGTGACCGATACAGGTGGTTCGGCGCCAAATGTGGTGCAGGCCCGCGCGACGGTGCGTTACCTCGTCCGCGCCCGAAACCTCGCCGAACTCCTGTCGCTCGTCGCCCGCGTCAAGAAGGTTGCAGAGGGCGCTGCCCTCATGACCGAGACGTCGGTCCGCAGCGAGGTGATCAGCGGTGACGCCAATCTCGTCGGCAATGTTCCGCTCGAGGACCTGATGTTTGCCAATCTCGAACGCCTCGGCCCGCCCGTTTTCGATGACAACGACCGCGCCACCGCCCGGGCATTCCAGGCGACCATGAGCGCCGAGGACATAGCCTCTTCTTACGCACGCTTCGGCCTGAAACCGAAAAAGGACCAGCCGCTTTGCGAGGAAATCTTCCCGCTCTACGCCGGCGACAGCACGATCGTCGGTTCAACCGATGTCGGCAGCGTCAGTTGGGTCGTGCCAACAGTGCAGATGCGCGGCGCGACTTATGCCATCGGCACGCCTGGTCATTCCTGGCAGTTGGTCGCTCAGGGCAAGCTTCCCGCAGCCCATAAAGGCACGGAGCATGCGGCAAAGGTAATGGCGAGCACCGCCATCGACCTGATCCGCAATCCTGCTCTCATCGAGGCGGCCAAGGCGGACCTGAAGGGCCGCCTCGATGGGATACCGTTCGTCAATCCGATCCCCGACGACGTTCAACCGCCGCTGCCGGAGAAAAAGGCATCATGAACCAGCCCGGCATCCTCGAGCTCGTCAGCTTCGGCCCCGACGGCTGGGGCAAGGCGCTCATGGCCGGCGCGTGGATGACGATCCTGGTCGCGCTTTCGGGATATGCCATCGGCTCGGTGATCGGCACGTTCGGTGCCTGGGCGAAGATATCGGGCGGACGTGGCCTGAAGATCGCCGCCGACACCTACACGACGGTCCTTCGCGGCATACCTGATCTTCTGGTCATCTACCTCTTCTATTTCGGAGGCAGTGCCGCAATAACCGCACTCGGCCGGCTTTTCGGCGCCGAAGGTTTCCTTGGTTTTCCGGGGTTCCTTGCGGGYTCACTCGCCGTCGGCGTCACCTCGGGCGCGCAATTTACGGAGGTTTTTCGAGGCGCGTTCAAGGCTGTGCATCCAGGTGAGATCGAAGCTGCAATCGCCTGCGGCATGGGCCGTGCATTGCGGTTTCGCCGTATCGTCGCACCGCTGACGCTTCGCCACGCGCTGCCGGGCCTCGGCAATGTCTGGCAGGTCGTTCTGAAGGAATCCGCACTCGTCTCCATTACCGGCGTCGCCGAACTCCTTCGCCAGACGCAAGTGGCGGCAGGATCGACTGGTCTTCCCTTCGATTTTTATATCGTTGCAGGTGCGATCTATCTCATCATTTCAACTGGTTCCGGCCTTTTCTTGAGACAGGCTGAGAAGCACTTCTCTCGCGGCGTGAGGAGAGGCTGATGGATTGGCAATTTCTCGGCGAAACCTTCGTCAGTCTCGTTTCCGCTATCCCGCTCACCCTTCAGCTTGCCGCGACGTCGATCGCACTCGGCGCCGCGCTGGCGCTGGCAATCGCACTGTGCCGGCTTTCAGGGATAATGGTGCTGGAATGGTGCGCACGCACCTATGTCTTCATTTTCCGCGGCACACCGCTGCTCGTGCAGATCTTCCTGATCTACTACGGGCTCGGCCAGTTTCCCGAGGTCAGGCACAGCATCTTGTGGCCGTTCCTGCGCGAGCCCTATTGGTGCGCGGTGCTTGCGCTGACCATGAATACAGCTGCCTATGCCAGCGAGATCATTCGCGGCGGACTTCTGTCTGTACCTTTCGGCCAGGTCGAGGCGGCGCGCGCCTGCGGCATGCCTCGCTTCATGCAGTTCCGTCGCATCATCATGCCGCTCGCCATCCGCCAGGCGCTGCCGGCTTACTCCAATGAGATGATCTCCATGGTGAAGGCGACATCGCTCGCCTCGATCATTACCCTGATGGAAGTGACCGGTGTCGCCGCCAGGATCATTTCCGAGACCTATCGGGCAATCGAAGTCTTCATCGTCGCAGGCGCCATCTATCTGGCAATCAACTTCCTGCTGACGCGTCTCGTCTACCTTGTCGAATATTGGCTGAGCCCGCATCTGCGTCAGCCTGTTCCCCACTTTCCGGCGACAGCCACATCCGCACTCGAAGGAGACGCCCGATGACCGCGGCGAATGCCCCTCTTTCCACCATCGCGCTCAGCGTGAGGGATATGCACAAGAGTTTCGGTCCGGTGGAAGTCCTGAAAGGTATCTCGCTCGACGCTCATGAAGGCGATGTCGTTTCGATTCTTGGTTCCTCCGGCTCGGGCAAATCCACCTTCCTGCGCTGCATCAATCTTCTGGAGGCGCCCGATTCCGGTGAAGTGACGGTCGCGGGAGAAACGATCCGCATGGTGGCCGACGGAAAAGGCGGCAGCCGCCCGGCCGAGCGCAGGCAGGTCGATCGAATTCGTTCGCAGCTCGGCATGGTCTTCCAGAGCTTCAACCTCTGGTCCCATAAGACGGTGCTCGAAAACGTCATCGAAGCCCCGGTTCATGTGCACGGCCGGTCGAGGACGGAGTGCATTGAGGAAGCCGAGGCCTTGCTTGCCAAGGTCGGCATTGCAGAAAAACGCAATTTCTATCCGTCTCATCTTTCCGGTGGTCAGCAGCAACGCGCGGCCATCGCACGTGCGCTCGCCATGCGGCCGAAAGTAATGCTCTTCGATGAACCGACCTCCGCACTTGATCCCGAACTCGTCGGCGAAGTGCTGCGCGTCATGCGCGCACTCGCCGAAGAAGGGCGCACGATGCTGGTCGTCACCCATGAAATGGGTTTCGCCCGCGATGTCTCCAGCCGGGTCGTTTTCCTGCATCAGGGCGTCATCGAAGAAGACGGCAAACCGCAGGATGTGTTCGTCAATTCCCGGTCGGACCGTTTCCGCCAGTTCATCAACAAGTAGTTTCTCAGCCCAAACAAAGAAAAGGGGAGCAAAAACATGAGGTTCTTTTCACGGGTTCTGATGGCGACATCAGCCGCTACCGTCATCGCGACGGCCGGTGTTGCGAATGCCGAAGACAAGAAGTGGACGACGGTGACGATCGCCACCGAAGGCGCATTCAAGCCTTATAACTTCACCAAGCCGGATGGCTCGCTCGATGGCTATGAGATCGAACTGACCAAATATCTCTGCGATCACATGAAGGTGGAGTGCAAGATCGTGGTCCAGAACTTCGATGGCATGATCCCGGCACTGAACGCCGGCAAATTCGATGCCATCATCTCCGGCATGTCTGCGACGGCAAAGCGCGAAGAGGTGATCGCCTTCAGTGATTCCTACGGCTCCACCGGCCAGGCCTTCGCGACCTCGAAGACGGGCGATCTCGCAAAGCTGTCGGAAAAGGGCCAGGTCTTCTCGCTTGCCAGTGATGAAGCGGGCGCTGCTGCAGAGATCGAAAAGATCAAGCCGGCACTCCAGGGCAAGACGATAGGTGTGCAGACGGCCTCCACAGCGGCCGCCTTCGTCGACAAATATCTGAAGGGTGTCGTCGACGTCAGAGAATACAAGACGACGGAAGAGCATGATCTCGATCTCAAGGCCGGTCGTGTTGATATCGTTATGGCGTCCATGGCCTATCTGACGACGGCTTCCGAGAAGCCGGGCAACGAAGACATGACGACGACAGGTCCACGCTTCCAGGGCGGGTTCCTCGGCCGTGGCAGTTCCGTTGGCCTGCGTAAGAGCGACACGGAACTGAAGGCCATGTTCAACGACGCGATTGCCGCTGCAAAGGCGGATGGCACGATCAAGACGCTGTCGGAAAAGTGGTTCGGCTTCGACGTCACGCCGAAGTGAGCTGACTTCAAAATGATACCCGGCGAGTGACGCTCGCCGGGTATCGCGAGCAATCAGCATGTCACGAGACTTCAGAGACCGACGTCACACATAATGGTGCTCGCGCAGGCCAGCCCGACGGGCCAACAGGCCCACATATTCTGTGCTCGCAAAGTGTCGCCGAGATCGCTATTCGTGTGATTGCGGGGCGTCGCCATCGGCCAGCCCGGCATAGAACGCAACATGATACGATCGCAATGCGAAGGAGGGCAGCGATGGCCAATCTTCCCGACATGACGAAGCACCGCGGCTTTCCATCGGGAATGCCGGGCAGCGGCATTCAGTTCACCATCCGCCGCGCCAATCCCAAGGGCGTGACGCCGATCAAGGCACTGCCTCGTCGCGCACGCCCTGGCACGGCGGAACACCGGGTCGATGCAGCCTTCCTGCATGCGCTTTGGCATTATTTCGGAGTTGAGCCCTTCGAGCGCGGCAATCTGGACGCCGCGCGGCTCAACCTGCTATTCGGGCGGGAAGTGGTGGCCGTGGACAAGGATTTCGATCCGAAGTCCTATGAGGCGATGCTCGTCATCAACGAGAAGGTGGCGCGTCAGAGTTTCCCGGAATCGTTCGAGGACGTTATGGAAGTCTGACGGGAGCGTTCATCGCGCATTTCCGCCGCCGGACTAATTTCCCGTCTCGATGTTGACTTCATATTCGGCAAGCAAACGCTGCACCGTTTCGTTTTCGGCGTAAAGGCGTTTCAGTCTGGCGAGCTCGGCATCGGTCCCGGTGCAAAGCCGCTTCAGCTCCTCGTCAATCTGTGCGCGCCGCTCGGCATAGGGCGAATCCTCGCCCCGAAAGTGATCGCATCCGTCACGACGCTCCATAAAGGCGCGCACATCTTCAGGGAGTTTGAACGTATCGGATTGCCGATCGGCCGCCAGGGTCGGCCAGCAACATGCGCCTGAGAGGCTCAGAAGCAACAGGCCTGCGGTAATCTTAGGCCCGACGATCGTCATGCCAGCGCCTGTTCTACAGCGATCTGCGCCATCGCGAGTGCAGCCTCTCGGGTCTTGGCGGCAGCAACGAAAAGGCCTTTGTGGCAGAACGTTGCTCCTTCGACGCCGCAAACCAATTCCAGATCGTGGCCGGTCAACCCCGCCCAGGAGGCCGGCAAATCCGCGCGCAGTTCGAAGCCCTCGTCGGAACGCCGAATGCCGGTCAGGCACCAGTCGTTTTCCCGGGGGTGGACGACAAAGAGCAGCTGATCGGCCTTGGCCTTTACGATCGCGGCGCGGAAGGGCATGCCCGTCGGCAGTTCGAGAACCCTGCCCTCGCCTGTCTCGTCGATCGCTTTGAGAACAAGGCCTTCGGCACGAAGCTTGGCAGCCTGCGCCGCGATCGCGGCCTCAACGAAACTGCGGGCGATCGAAAGGGCAGCGTGGAACGCCCTGTCATCGGCGTCTGGGTCCTTGGCATCGAAAACGGGCTTCAGGGTTTCGAGAAGCGCAGGCAGCGTCAGGCCAGCCAGCTCGCCTGCAACCGAAAGATCAAGCGCGCCATTGTCGGTCAGATCGACCGGCAGCACGAATTTGGCGTCGAAGGACGCATGCACCGCTGCTACATGCGCCTCGGGCACCCCAAGCGCCGCAAGATAATCCGACCCGTAATGTTTCCACACGAGGCCGAAGGAGCTGTAGGGCCGTCCGTCCTCTCGCACCGGGGCGCCACGCTGATGGTGGTCGAAAATGCCCGCGGCAGGGTCATATTGCCCGCCGACGTCGTAGATGATGCGATCGGTGGCCGGTGTGGTCCATTCAACATTCCGGCTGCGAATGATCCGGGCCTCAGGAAACAGCCGGGTCAGGATGACGCTTGAAAGCAGCTCGTCGGCGTGGAAACCGCCGGAATGGGTAACCAGGTATGAAAGGGTCATTGTCAGATGCGTCTCTCGGAACGGGACTTTGTTGCCCGTTCTGATAGCCTGCGTCGGTCGCCAGCTCAACAGCAGGCGGGGAAGCGATATAATTCTTTCGATCCGGATAGCTTGGAGACATCCCCGACGTGATGCAGCCACAATGCTGCAGTAATACCCCAAACATCCGAGGATATTGTATCCTCGATGATGCAGGCTCCGTTGCCCGATTGCCGACGCGCTTGCGACCTTCCCATCAGCGATTTGTAGCAGCCGCAGTGGAGTATTGCTTCTGCGCGTGGATCTCACACTGACCAGATCAGAACGCCCCCATCTGCCGACGGAAACACCGTCTCGCCGATCGCTAACGCACTCTGCCGCAATCTCCTAGGACAAGGCATCAGTTGCAAGCTGCGACAGCGGACCATCGCCGAGCAAAGCGCCCAAGCAATCATTTTCAGACAACAGGAGCGAATCCTCGCGGTTCGGATCTATCATGAATAATCACCATTTCGCCCACCGTAATAGAAGTGCTACACCATCGAGGCAGCGCCTGCTGGATCGATACAAGCAATACCTTCAGTTTGCCGAGCTGAAGTCTTTGGCCGGCGACCGGATCGGCGCAGAAAATGACTACCAGCATGCCGAACACTTCTTCCGCAGCGCTGCCCAACAGAAAGACGCCGACCGACTATGAACGCAACGATGACGGCTGGCCAAGACGCCGGTGCCGAAAAAGCCTGGCTCAAGATTCTCTCGAATTACCGAAAACCCAATACAGGCCGAAGCCTGTACGAACTGGCCGTGACGCTGATTCCGTTTATCCTTCTTTGGGCGGCAGCATCGGTTGCGATCCACTTCGGCTATTGGCTCGGCTTAATCCTCGTCGTCCCTGCCGCCGGCTTCCTGTTGCGGCTCTTCATGCTGCAACATGATTGCGGGCACGGCTCGTTCTTCGGACGGCGTCAGTGGGATGACTGGACGGGACGCGTGATCGGCATCCTCACACTCACACCCTACGATTATTGGCGCCGTGCACACGCAGAACACCATGCCTCAGCCGGCAATCTGGATGAGAGGGGTGTCGGTGATATCACCACGCTGACGGTCGAAGAATATCGCGCCCTGACGGGTCGAGGAAAACTTGCCTATCGCCTATACAGGCATCCGCTGGTCATGTTCGGTATTGGCCCGGCCTATCTTTTTATTTTCAAGCAGCGACTGCCGATCGGCATGATGCGCTCCGGCGCCCTGCCCTGGATTTCGACGATGGCGACGAATGCCGGCGTCGCTGCACTGGTCGCTCTTCTGATCTGGGCGGTCGGGATCGTTCCCTTTCTGCTGGTCCATCTGCCAATCGTTCTGCTTGCCGGATCGGCGGGTGTCTGGCTGTTCTATGTTCAGCACCAATTCGAAGATACCCACTGGTCGAAGCCTCCGGAATGGACGTTCCCCTATTCCGCCATGCATGGCGCCTCGCATTATGACCTGCCGCGTCCGCTGCGATGGATCACCGCCAATATCGGCATGCACCATGTTCACCACCTATCGAGCCGAGTGCCGTTTTACCGGTTGCCGGAAGTGCTGCGTGACTATCCGGAGCTGGCGAAGCTTGGGCGCATCAACATTCGTGACAGCCTCAGCTGCGTGAAACTCATCCTCTGGGACGAGACGGCACGACGGCTGATTTCGCTGCGTGAGGCAGAGGCGCGCCCCTAACGACAGCCCCGGGGCGTACAGCCACCGGTYAGCTCAGATTCTTCAGGTAAAGCGAGAGCAGCTGCGTCTGCGAGGAGATGCCAAGCTTGCGATAGACATTGCGGCGGTGGACCTTCACCGTTCCCGTCGAGATGTTGAGCTTCAGGCCGATCGATTCCGACGAATGGCCCTGCAGCACCAGTTCAACGATCGCCGTTTCGCGGCCCGTGAGGTTGAGATCGTGCCAGACGGTGTCGGCGCGCGGGAGGATTTCGCTTTTGCGACGGCTTTTGCCTCTTGCTGCGAGCTGGGCATCGAAGCGTGGCGCGAGCCCGGACCAATAATGTTTCACCATGCTGGCCACGAGCGGCTCAGCCCTTCTCAGCGTTGTGAACTCGGCCGGTGGAAAAGCACCGGTCTGTTCCCGCCGCATCAGCGAAAGCACGACGGTAATATCGCCATCGACAGGCACGAAGAAGCCGATTTCCTCGGCAAGTCCGGTCTGGACGTAATAGGTGCGGTAATATTCGCTGGAGAAGAACCTGTCCGGGGCGAGTTCGCGCATCCTGAAGACACCTTCACGCCGTTCGCGAGCGGTATGATAGAAGGGGTCGAGCAGATAAGGACCTGCCTGATAGAGTGTGACGAAGACGATGTGCTCGTCGCGATCGAAGGTGCTGTAGAGATCGATCGGCCGTTCTTTTGCCCGATAGGCGAAGACGACGACATAGTCGAAGCGCACGAGTGCTGTCATCATCTGCCGGAAAGTATCGCCAAAGGCGGCATCGGTCATGGCTGGCTTGCCGACCGTCGCATTGAAAGCCGTAAACAGCGTCTCCAGGTCGATACTCACTAGCCCTTCCTCCCCGCTGTTCCGCAAAATTCACGGAAGGCGGATATACACCTTCCACGAAACAATGTGCGCCTAAATACCTCTCTCGGGGTATATACCGTGGAGGAAGCTCAGGCTTACTCTTTCCTTAACGACGGTGGCAATAAGGCAGCGATAGACTGCCATTCCAAACCAACCGCAGGGAACAGACGTGGCATCCGCTTCGACGAACGATATCGAATTCCGTTCGGTCACAAAGAACTATGGCGCCGTGACCGCTGTGACGGACATTAATCTTACTGTGCCGAAGGGTGCCTTTCTGGCATTGCTCGGGCCGTCCGGCTGCGGCAAGACGACCTGCCTGCGCATGATCGGCGGCTTCGAACAGCCGAGCGAAGGCACCGTGTTGATCGACGGGCGCGAGATGAACGGAGTTCCGGCCTATCGCCGCCCGGTCAACATGGTCTTCCAGCACTACGCGCTGTTCCCCCACTTCAACGTCGAGCAGAACGTCGCCTATGGGCTCAAGCAGATGCGCCCGAAAATCGCGACTAAGGAGATCGACCGGCGCGTCGCCGAGGCGCTCGAAATGGTCCGGCTCGGCGGCTTCGCCACGCGGCGCATCCATGAAATGTCGGGTGGGCAACAGCAGCGTGTGGCGCTTGCCCGAGCCATCGTCAACCGCCCTTCCGTATTGCTGCTCGACGAACCTCTGGCGGCACTCGACAAGAAGCTGCGCTCGGCCATGCAGATCGAGCTGCAGACCCTGCAGCGTGAACTCGGCATCACCTTCGTCCTCGTCACCCACGACCAGGAAGAGGCGCTTTCGATGGCCGATGTCGTCTGTGTCATGAGTGCCGGCCGTATCCGTCAACTCGGCAGCCCGCAGGAAGTCTATGACCGCCCGGCAGATCTTTTCGTCGCCGATTTCGTCGGCAAGACGAACCGCATCGCCGCGGCAATGGAAGCCGATGGTACGACGCTCAGGCTGGCGGATGGCTCAGCGATCGCCTCCGGCAAGCAGCTCGCGTCGGGCGAAGTCATCGCTGCTTTGCGCCCCGAGGCAATCCATCTGACGCTCAAGGCTGCGCCATCAGGCACGTCGTTCAAGGGAACCGTGACGCATCGCATCTTCCTCGGCTCATCTGCGGAATATGCCGTCAGCGTACCGGGGCTCGGCGATTTCCTGATCACAGCCGACCGCCGCAGCATGAACGAGAGCGATCTCGTGGAGCCGGGCGAGGAGGTTTTCCTCGGTTTCGACCCCGCCGCCATCCATGTCTTTCCAGCATCGAATGCATAAACCAAAACAAGGGAACAGCATCATGAGCAAGGATTATAAGGACAATCTGCCCATCTCCGCCGAAGGCTTCATGGACGAGTTCATGCGCCTGAAGCGCGGTTCCGTCAGCCGCCGCCACTTCCTCGGCATTACCGGCCTCGGTCTTGCGACCGCCGTGCTGTCGCGCTTCCCGGGCGCGCTGTCGACGCCGGCCTTTGCGGCCGAAGATCTGGGAACGCAGATGTCGATCGCCACATGGCCGAACTATCACGACCCGGCAACATTCGAAAACTTCAAGGCAGCAACCGGCGTCGCTGTCGAAGTCAACGTCTTCGGCTCGAACGAGGAAATGCTCGCCAAGCTGCAGGCCGGCGCTTCCGGCTGGTCGCTCTTCGTGCCGACCAACTATACGATTTCGACCCATCACAAACTCGGCCTGATCGACGAACTCGATCTCTCGAAGATCCCGAATTTCAGCCAGGCAACCGAAAGCCCGCGCTTCACCAAGGAAGGCCAGATCGACGGTAAGACCTATGCCGTGCCGAAGAACTGGGGCACGACCGGTTTCTCCGTCAATACGTCCAAGATCAAGACCAAGCTTTCCAGCTGGAAGGACTTCTTCGAGATCGCCCAGACCGAAGCCGATGGCCGCGCCATGGTGCATGACTATCAGCTGACGACGATCGGCAGCGCGCTTGTCTCGCTCGGCTACGACTTCAATTCGATCAAGGCTGACGAACTTGCCAAGGCAGAAGAGCTGCTGATCAAGGTGAAGCCGCATCTCTTCGCCATCAATTCCGACTATCAGCCATCCATGCGCTCGACCGATGCATGGCTAACCATGTGCTGGACCAATGACGGGGCGCAGCTCAACCGCGACATGCCGGAGCTTGCCTATGTCCTTGGGACCGACGGCGGTGAAATCTGGACCGATTATTATGCGATCCCGAAGGATGCGCCCAACAAGGCCGCGGGTTACGCATTGCTCAACTACCTGATGGACCCACAGAATGCGGTGAAGGAGCACATCGCCAACGGCGCACCGACGACCGACAGCCGCGTGATCGCGCTGCTGCCCAAGGAGGTCACGTCGAACAAGATCGTCTATCCGGACGAAGCAGCCCTAACACCGCTGGAATTCGGCGCCGCCGTGACACTCACCGATCCGGGCCGCGCCGAACTGATGGCGCGCTTCAAGTCGGCGTAAGTCTTTCCCGCATCCCGGCTTCTCCCGCTCTGCAGCAGGGAAGCCGGTTCAGCTTCGTGATCCGGTGGATGAAGACCAAGCCATGCCTCTGCCCCACGCCACCAAACGGCGCCTGATCACCGCGGCCCTCGTCGGCCCGGCCAGTGTCTGGCTGTTCGTCTTCCTGGTGCTGCCCTTCATCGCCATCATCGTCTTTGCCTTCGGCGAACGAGCGCCGGAAGGCGGCTATCAGGCGGCTTTCACCTTCGAACAGTTCGCCAATCTCGGCGCGCGCTCGGCGGCCTTCATCAACACGCTGATCCTGGCGCCGATCGGGGCGGCTGCCTGCCTCATCGTTGCCTACCCGGTCGCCTATTATCTGGCGGTCAAGGCGAGCCCGCAGCGCCGGCTGCTGCTCGTCTCGCTTGTCGTCGTGCCCTTCTGGACCAGCCTGCTGGTGCGAACCTATGCCTGGATGTACCTGCTCGGCGCGCGCGGCATTCCGCATCTGCTCGAATTCGTCGGCATAGAGAATGTCAGGCTGATCAATACGCCCGGCGCCGTATTGCTTGGCATTGTCTACGGATATCTGCCGCTGATGATCATGCCGATCTATGTCAGTCTGGAAAAACTGGATCGCCGGTTGCTCGAAGCCTCGGCCGATCTCGGTGCCAAGCCGATCTCGACCTTTTTCGGCATCACCCTGCCGCTATCGCTTCCGGGCGTGATGACCGGCGTTGCGCTGGTCACGATTCTGCTTCTTGGTGAATATCTGATCCCGCAGCTTCTCGGCGGCGGCAAGGTCTTCTTCATCGGCAATGCGCTTGTCGATCTCTTCCTGCAGTCGCGCAACTGGCCTTTCGGATCGGCGATTGCCGTAACCCTGGTTGCCGTCGTTGTCATCGTGCTGCTTGTCGCCATGCGGATTGCGTGGCGCGTTGCCGGTACCCGACAGGTGGATCTCATCTGATGCGCGCGCTCGTCACTTCCGTCTATCTCTTCCTCTACACGCCGATTGCGCTCGTCGTCCTCTTCTCCTTCAATGCGGGCCGCAACGCCAGCGAGTTCACCGGCTTCTCGACGCAATGGTATGGCCGGGCGCTGTCGAACACGTTCCTGATGGAAGCGTTGCGCAACAGCCTGATCATCGCGGTCACCAGTGCCGCGCTGGCAGCGATCTTCGGCACCATGGCCGCCATCGGCATGGAGCGGCTCGGCGCCCGGACGCGCGCCATCTTCGATGGGCTCTTTGCGGCGGCGATCGTCGTGCCGGGTGTCGTCATCGGCATCGCGACACTTGTTGCCCTCGTCGAGGTCTTCGGCTTCATCAACCCCATCATCGCCGTCCTCTGGCCGGGCGATCAGCCACCGAAGCTCGCGCTCGGTTACGGCTCGATCATCGCCGCGCACGGGCTCTTCACCATGGCGCTGGTGACAATGATCGTGAAAGCACGGATCGCCAGCCTTGGACGTGATATCGTCGAGGCCTCCAGCGATCTCTACGCGACACCATTCACAACATTCCGGCAGATCGTGCTACCCCAGATCATGCCGTCGATCCTGGCGGGGTTTCTGCTCGCCTTCACCTTTTCCTTTGACGATTTCATCATCGCCTTCTTCGTGGCCGGCTCGAATACGACGCTGCCGATCTATGTCTTCGCCTCCATTCGCCGCGGCGTGACGCCTGAAATCAATGCGATCGCGACGATGGTGCTCGTCGCCTCGCTCGTCCTTATTTTCATCGCGCGTTTCCTGATGCGCGAAAAGACAACGACAAACTGACCGGGGAAATGCCATGATATTGAGAGATCGCGTTGCAATCGTTACGGGCGCAGGCTCGGGCATCGGTCGAGCCGGCGCACAGATCATGGCGCGCGAAGGCGCCCATGTCGTCGTTGCCGATATCAACTTCGCGAATGCCGAAGAGACGGTCGAGCTGATTGCTGAGGCCGGGGGCAGCGCCGAAAGCCTGGTGGTCGATGTGACCGACGACAGGGCGCTTGAAGCCGGCATAACCGCTACTGCTGCACGTCACGGTCGGATCGACATTCTGCACAATCACGCCGGCGCGCAGGTCGCCGGAGACCTGGAGCAAGTCGCCGTCGAAGGCTTCGACAAGTCCTGGAGCCTGAATGTGCGGGCGCATTTCATGGCGGCGCGTTTCGTCATGCCGATCATGAAGAAAGCCGGCAAGGGCGTGATCCTGAACACGTCCTCATCATCAGGCGTGCTCTATGACCGCGAAATGATCGCCTACACGACGACCAAACATGCGGTCATCGCCATGACCCGGCAGATGGCGGGCGACTATGCAAAATTCGGCATTCGCGTGAATGCGCTTTGTCCAGGATGGGTCGATACGCCGTTCAACGACCCGTTCATCGCCCAGATGGGCGGGCGGGACGCGATCGAATCCTATATTGCCGATAGGGTGCCGCTCGGCCGCTGGGCGGACGTTTCAGAGATCGCCGAACCGATCCTGTTCCTGGTTTCGGATCGCTCGTCCTATATGACGGGGCAAATCCTCGTCGTCGATGGCGGCGAGACCGTCGTTTAGGCTGACGGAAACGTCAGTTGCACTTTGCAGGCCAGCGAACGATCGCCGGCAATTTCAAAGGCCGCTACGGCCTCATCAAGCGGCAGGTTGTGGCTGATGATCGGCCGCACATCGATCTTCCGCCTCGAGATCAGGTCGACGGCAACAGCGAATTCCTCGTGGAAGCGCTGCGTCCCATGGATGTGCAACTCCTTGGCGACAATCGCGTTGAGAGGTATCGGCACATCGCCGGAGACGCCGACCTGGATGATGGTGCCACGCGGCCGGATGGAGGCAATCGCGCTATGTATAGCGGGAGCAGCCGCGGAGCATTCAAACACGAGGTCGAAATAACCCTTTCCGGCCTGGAATTCGGTAAGTAACGCTGCATCCCTGGCCACATTGATCGTGCGGCCGGCACCCATTGCCTTCGCTCGCGCAAGCGCCGCTTCGGCGAGGTCGGTGACAACGATTTCGCTTGCCTCGAAATGGCTGGCGACGGCGACCATCAGCGAGCCGATCGGTCCGGCGCCGGTCACCAGAACCTTCTTGCCGGCAATGCCAGGCGCACGCGATGCGGCGTGCAGACAGACGGACAGAGGCTCACTGCAGGCCGCTTCTGCGGGCGCGGTCGCAGCTCCGACTTCAACGCATTGCCTCTCCGGCACCACCAGCCATTCCCGGAACATGCCCTGCTCATGCGGCAGGCGCATCGCACTGCCCATGAAGCGCATCTCGAGGCAGTGTATCGGCATGCCGATGCTGCAATATTCGCAAGCTCCGCAGGGCTGGCTCGGATTGATCGCAACCAGCGTACCTGTTTTCAGCGTGACGCCTTCACCTGCCAGCTCCACCGTTCCTGATGCTTCGTGCCCGGGTATCATCGGCTCGCGGACCCGGACCGGACCGAAACCGCCATCCTGATAATAGTGCAGGTCGGAGCCGCAGATGCCTGCGGCTGCCATTTTCAAAAGCACCTCGCCCGGACCGGGGACGGCAACCGGAGCGGTCTCGATCCGCAGATCGCCCTTTGCATAAAGCCGTGCCAGACGTGTCTGCATCACACTCTCCTACTTCAGAAGCCCAAGCTGCTGCGGCAGCCAGAGCGATATGGAGGGAACGAACGTGATCAGGATCAAGGCGATGAAAAGCGGCGCAAGCCAGGGCAGGATCGCCATCGTCGTACGCTCCACGGATAGTTTCGCCACCCGAGACAGCACGAACAGTACCATGCCGAGCGGCGGATGGAGCAGGCCGATCATCAGATTCAAGGTCATGATGAGGCCGAACTGCACCGGATCGATGCCAAACTTCGCAACGATCGGCAGAAGGATCGGCACGAGAATGGTGATCGCGGCGATCGTATCCAAGAAACATCCGACGAAGAGCATCAGCAGGTTCACGAGGATCAGGAACACCCACTTATTGTCGGTGATTGACAGGATTGCATCGGACAGAAGCTGCGCCGCCTGGCTCACCGTCAGCAGCCATGCGAAGACCGAAGCGGCAGTGACGATGAAGAGAACGGAGGCCGTCGTCTCGATCGTGTCGAAGCTCGCCTTGGCAAGTGTCGAGAACGTCATCGTGCGATAGCGTACGAGGCCGAGGAACAGCGACCAGAGAACAGCCGCAACAGCTGCTTCCGTCGGCGTGAACCACCCCATGGTCATGCCGCCGATCAGGATAACAGGCGTCATGAGCGCCATGACCGCGGAAAAGCGGAAATACCAGTCGAGCGCCAGAAGCACGACAAGCGCAATGCCCGCGGCAACATTCATCGATACCCCTGACCGCATCATCACGTAGATCGCGAGCGGTACCAGCAGGACGACGACGATCTCCAAACCTGCGGAAACAAGCTGTTTTACGTCGAAGGGCGCGTCGGAACCCCAGCGCTTCGTATACGCGAAGGCCGCAACGGTAATCATCATCAGTAGCGTCATGACGATGCCGGGCAGAATGCCGGCCATGAAAAGAGCGCCGATCGAGACGTTCGCCATCATTCCATAGATCACGAAAGGCAAGGACGGCGGAAAGATCGGGCCAAGCGTGGCCGATGCCGCCGTTACGCCGACCGCGGCCTCGACCGGATATCCATGATCCTTCATGGCCTTGATTTCGATCGTGCCAATACCGGCCGCATCGGCAAGCGCCGTGCCGGACATGCCGGAAAAGATGACCGAACCGATGATGTTGACCTGCGCGAGACCGCCCTTCATCCAGCCGACAAGCGCAACGGCGAAGGAATAGATGCGGCCGGTGACACCAGCCGAGTTCATCAGGTTGCCGGCAAGGATGAAGAAGGGAACGGCGAGAAGCGGAAAACTTTCTACACCCGCGATCATTCGCTGGGCGACGATGATGTCAGGCGCGACACCGTAAAGGACAATATAGAGAACGGACGCGACGGCCATCGAGATGGCGACGGGCACGCCGATCAGCATCAGGAGCAGAAACGAGCCAAGCAAGAGCAGCATCAGGTCATCCTTCGACGGCGTGGAACTCTTCCGGGCGTTCCAGAACGGAATAGCCGCGGCGCATATTGGCGATGAAGACGATCACCGCCCGGATCAGCATCAGCACGAAGGCTGCAAGCACGCTGTAGAAAACGATGTTGCGCGGCAAATCGACAGTCACCATCTGCTCGTCAGCGACGATCTGGACGTAGCGCCACATCAGATAGCAGCCATAGGCGAAGAAGCCGATGCGGACGATATCGACGAACGTTGCGAGTACCCGTGCGAGGCCTGCCGGCATGTAGTGGTAGAAGACATCCACCTGGATGTGGCGCGAGGTGCGCACGCACATGACGGCGCCCAAGAAAACGACGCCGATCAGGCAGTTGACCGCAATTTCCTCCGTCCAGGCATAGCTGTTGTTCAGCACGTAGCGGGTGAAGAACTGCAGGAAAACGCAGCCGGCCATCAGCCAGAAGACGATCAGCGTGATCCAGTCTTCGATGGCGTAATCCGAGATGTTGGCAGTGGGCGCATGCCCTTCGAACTCTTGGCCGATCTCCTCGGCGGTAACTTGCGTGTGGACTTCTTGAGACATGATCGGCCTTATTGCGGTTTGGAGAAGAAGGACGCGCAGCGTTGCCACGCGCCCTCGGGCTCTTACTGGATCGCGCGGATCGCCTCCCAATCGGCTTTGTCGTAGCCGAAATCCTCAAACTTGACCTTTTCCGCAACCGTCTTCTCGAAGTCGGCCTTGTCGACCTCGGTGACGCTCAGACCCTTTTCCTTGAAGGTAGTGATCAGGCCGTCTTCCTTGCCTTCGATGGTCTTGGTCGTGCGCTCGGCAGCTTCCTGCATGACGTCGCCGAAGATCTTCTTGTCTTCATCGGAAAGGCTCGACCACAGCGTCTTCGAGATCACCGTATTCAGGTGATCGACGATGTGACCGGTCAGGACGATGTTCTTCTGGACTTCGTAGAACTTCTTGGCCTCAATCGTCGTCAGCGGATTTTCCTGGGCTTCGACCGTGCCGTTCTGGAGTGCCAGATAGACTTCCGCAAAGGCGATTGGCGTGGTGTTCGCGCCGCAGGCCCGCGGCATGGCGAGATAGGCGGGAACGTCAGGCACACGGATCTTCAGGCCCTGCATATCGGCGCATTTGGCAATCGGCTTGTTGGATGTCGTGTGGCGCGTGCCGTAATAACTGACGGCGGCGATATGGTTGCCGGTCTTGTCCTCGTACCCCTTGGCGAGCCGCTTGAAGACGTCACTCTTGGTATAGGCAATCAGGTGTTCCGGGTTGCGGAAAATATAAGGAAAATAGGTCACGCCGATCGGCTTGTAGTCACGGGCGGCAAAGCTTGACCCGGAAATGATGATATCGACCGTGCCGAGCTTGAGGCCCTGGTTGATATCGGCTTCCTTGCCGAGCTGCGAAGCCGGATAGACCTCGATCTTGTAACGGCCATTGGTGCGCTTGTTGATCTCTTCCGCGGCCCAGACGGAATCCGTATGGAACGGTTCCGAGGTCTCATAGACATGCGCCCATTTCAGCACGGTCTGCGCATGTGCGATTGCCGTCGTCGCCATGATTGCGGCGGCGGTGCAGAGTATCGTCGTCAGTTTCAGCTTCATCGGTCTCTCCTCCTGAGATCTCGTCAAATGCCTGCGTTTCCCTTGTTTGGCCCGGCCCCATGGCCGCGCCCCTCCTCGCCCGAAAACTCCTCCCCGAAGCTCTCGGAAAACCTCTTCTGCGAATTCGTGAGATGCGTGCGCATGGCGGCCTTCGCTCCTGTACTGTCCCCGGCGGCGATCGCGTCGCGGACAGCTCGGTGCTCTTCCAGCGCGGTGCGCCATGACACCGGCCCTTCGAAATGGCTGGCAAGCTTCTCGAAATACGGCGTCATGCGCATGTCGAACAATTCGCCGGTGACGCGGAGCAAGGTTGCGTTGCCGACGATTGCCGCAATGCCGGTATGAAAGGCGCGGTCGGCGACAAGCACGGCGCGCGCATCCTCCACCGCGCCGCTCATCGCTCTCAGCGCTTCGTCGAGAACGGCAATGTCTTGTGGACCAGCGTTCCTTGCCGCTTCCTCTGAGATCGCGCACTCGATGATCGCGCGAGCCTGCAGCAATTCAAAGGGACCCTCGACCGATTCACGGTCGCGGCCAGACGCTTCGGCCACATGCTTCCGGGTGACATAGATGCCGGAGCCCATGCGAATATTGATGTAACCCTCGACTTCCAGCACGATGAGCGCCTCGCGAAGCGTGGGCCGCGAAACGGAAAGTTGCTCAGCAAGGTCGCGCTCAGCCGGCAGCCTTTGGCCGACTGCGAGTTCGCCCCGGATGATCATCAGACGAATCTGGTCTGCCACCTGCCTGTAGAGGCGGCGTGATTCAACTGCCGAAAACATTGTGGCCTCCCCGGCGCGCTTCTCCTCAAGCGCACAACTGGTCAACTGGCCTGACCAATTGACCTCAAGCTATCATCGAGGAAGTTGTGCGTCAATCCGACGCATGCACTCACACCGGGCTGACCAATTGATAGGTGGAGGCAAGTGTTCTGAAGGCCTCGACCGTAGCCGGATCCAGCGTAACGCCATGTTTTTCCCGCTCGGCAGCGACTGCCCATTCCCGATCGCCGGGCGCCAGTACCGTGAAGCCTTCGCGCGCAGGCGATGCCCTCAAGGTGTCGACATAGCGTTTCATGGCAGCATCGAAGATATCGATATCAAGGAAAGCGGCAGGGTTCAGTGCGATGACGAAAGTACCGAGACCGCGTGGCTTCGAAAAATCCGGTCCGGGCATCGGCGCGATATCGAAGCTCAGCTTCATGCCAGTGAGCACGGCGCTCAGGATCTCGGGAATGCCGGCGAGCCCTGCGCCTTTGAAGCCGAATTCGCCGCCGAGCGGCGCCAGCATGTCGGCGACATCAGGATCGGTCGTGTCATAACCCCGTTCATCGGAGGCAACCCCTTCGGGCAGTTGGCGGCTGAGGCTGCGATAGAGCTGTACGCGGTTATAGGGCACGGCACTAGTCGCCATGTCGAAGAGCCACGGGTTACTGTTCCTGACCGGCACGGCGCAGGCGATCGGATTGGTGCCGTGGAAGCGCATGGCGCCATCATGCAGGCGCACGAAGCTGTCGGAATTGCAGAAAGCAAAACCGATAAAACCGCGATCGGCAGCATCGACCGCATAAGCACCCGCCGGACCAAAATGCGAAGAATTGCGGATGGCGACGGCGCCGATTCCGAATTCCCCGGCAAGACGCGTGGCATGCTCCATAGCCGTATAGGTGGCAAGCGCTCCATGGCCATTATCCGCATCGAGCGACGCCACGGCGCCAAAGGCGTTTGCCAACACGATCTGCGGGCGTGGATTGAGACGTCCTTCGGTCAATCCCCTCACGTAATGAGGAAGCAGGCGCACACCATGGCTGTCGATGCCATAGCGCGTACCATGCAGCATTCCCCGCGTGGCTGCATCCGCCGTCTCCTGGTCCGTGCCGGCGGCGAGGAAGACCTTTCGGCAGTAATCATCGATCACGGCCAGAGGTGCCGGGGAACCAGCGAGGTTTTTGCTGTTACTCGTCATAGACGTCAATCCGTTCGACGTGGATCGTCTGCAGACTCTAGCGCGCCGGCGAGAAGATTCGATAGCCGGATCGCGCCTGAGACTGCACTTGGTCCTAACATCGGTCGCCCCTCGCCAAACGTTACGGCTTGCCGAGCGACAGTCGGAACTGTCGCGGTGTCGTGCCGGTGCGCTGCTTGAAGATGTCGTAAAACCGGCTGCTGGAGCCGAAGCCGCAGTCGAGGGCGATCTCCAGGATCGAATCCTCCGTCTCGGCCAGGCGCTGCATCGCTCGCGCGAGGCGATAGCGTGTCAGGTATTCCATTACGGAAATGCCAAGCACATCGCGAAATGCCCGGTTGGCAGTGGTTGGGTGCACATTGGCGCGCCTTCCAAGATCCGCCAGGTTGAGCGGTTCGGAAAAATGCCGGTTGATCAGGTCGGTCAGCACCTCTGAATGGCGGATGGCGGGGCTCACCGGGGTCGCAGCGGCTGCAACGGACAAGCCTCGATTATCGGCGTGATCAAGGATGAGCCTGCGCACCCTAAGCTTGGCCTCGTCGGCGATCAGCTGACGCCGGACGGGATCGCCCCTGCCCCATTCCTCGACCCAGGCAGAGACGGTTGCCGGCGTCGTCTCGCGGCGGCGGGGCTCGACGACGAAGGCACCCTGCATGATTGCCTGTCTCGCCCTCTTGTCGATGGAGAGCGCGAGAAAATCGGCAAGCGGGAGGTAGACGCAGATGAGCGGCGCTTCCGGCGTCACCAGGATTGTCTGATGGGGAATGGCCGCCCAGAAGAGGACAAGACGCCCGGCCTCCACCCTCTCAGCCCGGCCATTGAAGAGATAAGTCATGGCGCCATCGAGAAGCAGGTTGATCTCGACATGGTCGTGCCAATGAGCTGCACTCATGGCATCAGCCGTGTGGCGCTCGATCAGGAAACTCCGTGGCGATCCCGCCCACTCGCCGCTCCTGCTGAAATGATCGTCCGTCATGTCCTTCCTGCGCTTCGATCCGGGAATACTCCCTCCAATAACAGGAAGAAATTCTGATTTGGAAGAGGCACCAGTATGACGGTTTTAATTTGCGGGAGACCGAAATGCCGAAGATTTGCCTCGTGGGTGCGGGCAGCACCGTTTTTGCGCAGAACATTCTGGGGGATGTGCTCTCCACACCCTCGGGCAGTGATTATGTGATCAGCCTCTTTGATATCGACCCGGAGCGGCTGAAGACGTCGGAGATCGTCGCGCGACGCATCTGCGAGGCGCTCGACCTGACGAAAGTCAAAGTCGAGGCAACCCTCGATCGTCGAGAGGCACTGCGCGGATCGGATTTCGTCATCCTGATGATGCAGGTCGGCGGCTACAAGCCTGCGACTGCCACGGATTTCGACGTACCGAAGCGATACGGGCTGCGGCAGACCATTGCCGATACGCTCGGCATCGGCGGGATCTTCCGCGGACTTCGCACCATTCCGGTGCTGGAGGCGATCTGCCGCGACATGGAAGAGGTCTGCCCCGACGCGCTGCTGATGCAATATGTGAACCCGATGGCAATCAATTGCTGGGCGATCAAGGAGCTGGCACCCAGTATACGTACGGTCGGCCTTTGCCATAGCGTGCAACATACCGCCGCTCATCTCGCCACCTGCCTTCGCGAAGACATTGCAGACATCAACTACATCTCGGCTGGCATCAACCACGTCGCCTTCTTCCTGAAATACGAGAAACTGCATGCCGATGGCCGGCGCGAAGATCTCTATCCCCGCCTGAAGGCCCTCACCGGCGAGGGACGCGTGCCGGACGACGACCGGGTGCGTTTCGATGTGCTGAAGCGGCTCGGCCATTTCGTGACGGAATCCAGCGAGCATTTCTCCGAATATACGTCCTGGTACATCAAGGATCGCCGTCCCGAGCTCATCGACAAGCTCAACATCCCGCTCGACGAATATATAAGCCGCTGTGAGCGGCAGATTTCCGAATGGCATGCGCTGCGCCGCGATCTCGAAGGCGACAAGCCGATCGAGGTCTGCCGCAGCAATGAATATGCCGCAGGCATTATCAACGCTGCCGTCACAGGTAACCCCGCACTGATCTACGGCAACGTTCCCAACAATGGCCTGATCGAGAACCTGCCGCCCGAATGTATCGTGGAAGTGCCCTGCCATGTGGACCGGAACGGTATCCAGCCGACCCGCATCGGCAGAATTCCTTCGCAGCTTGCCGCGGTCATGAAGCTCAGTGTCTCGGTTCAGGAACTGACCGTGGAAGCGGCGCTGACCGGCAAGCGCGATCGCATCTATCAGGCCGCGCTGCTTGATCCGCATACATCGGCAGAACTGTCGCCGGATGAGATCTGGGGCCTGGTTGATGACCTGATCGAAGCACACGGCGATCTGCTGCCGAAATACCACTGAGGCGTCAGAGCCGCGACCACCAGAACGCTGCTCGACAAGAAGCACGCCATCCGTCGGGAGGGCGTGCTTTTGTTTGCCTTTTAGATCCCCGTCGCGGCCTTCAAAAAAATCACAAACGATCAGAATCTTGATTGACATTGATCGTATTGAGTGGGAACGTTGACGCAAATAAACGATAAACGGCAGGGGACGATCCGTGAATCAGACTGGCGGCGTGAAAACTGACCGGCTCGATGCCATCCGCAGCCATCTCTATGCGAATGGCTTTTCGACCATTCAGGATCTGGCCGATGCGGTCGGCGCTTCGCTCGCGACAGTCCGGCGCGACCTGCAGGTTCTTGAGCAGGACGGCGCGATCGACAGGGTGCACGGCGGGGCCCGCATCGCCGAAGGGTCCTCGGTCGAACTGGCCTTCCAGGAGCGTGAAAAGCGCCATCTTTCGGCCAAGCGCGCGATCGCGAACGCGGCCTATGAAAAGCTTCTGCCGCGCACGGCGATCTTCCTCGATGCCGGCACGACGGTTCTTCAGCTTGCCCGGCTGATCCGCATCAATCCGATGCCGCTGCGCATCTTTACCAACGGCCTGATCGTCGCTCAGGAATTCCTGAACATTCCGCATCTCGAAGTCGTGCTTCTCGGCGGCCATCTGCGCAGTGAAAATGCCTCTCTCGTCGGCCCTCAGGCCGAGGCAATGCTGGAAACGATCTGGTTCGATCAGCTCTTTCTGGGTGCAAGTGCCATCAGCCCGGATGGGGCGATCTATAGTGTCGACAGCGCGGAAGCCAGTCTGAACCGGCGCATGCTCGCCCGCTCTGCCAATGGTTATGTTCTCGCTGATTCCTCGAAATTCGGGACGATGGCGACTTACAAGGTCGCGCCGCTGAATGCGGCAAAACTCATCACCGACAAGGGCCTGGCGCCCCAATGGCGCGCCGAACTCGCCAATTTCGGTGTCGATGCAACCTATGCCGAGCTCGGAGCAAAAGAATGAGCGACGAGCTGATCCTTGGCATCGACGGCGGCGGCAGCAAGCTGCTCGTTACTCTGGCCGACAAAGACGGCAGGATTCTGCGCACCGCGCTTGGCGGTGGCGTCAATCCCATGGATAATCCGGACTGGCGACAGGAACTGGAGCGGCATATCGAGCCCTTCCGCAGTGAGCCGGGATTGGCCGCTGTCGGCGCTGCCTTGCCTGCGTACGGTGAAGTTGCGCACCTCTCCTCTCTCCAGAAGCGATGTATCGACGAAGCCTTCCCGGATATTCGCAGAACGGTCCTCAACGATGTCGACGCCGCCCATCTCGGCGCCTTTGCCGGGCGCCCGGGCATACTTGTCCTGTCGGGGACCGGTTCCATGTCCTGGGCACGCAACAGCGCCGGAGCCTCCGCGCGCGTCGGCGGTTGGGGCGATGTGATCGGCGACGAAGGCAGCAGCTACTGGATCGGCCGCGAGGCATTGCACCTTGTCAGCCAGAGCCTTGATGGACGCGCCAAGCCTACCGCGCTGGCAAAGGTCGTTTACGAGCACCTCGAGCTCGACATGTCAGATCCGGTCAACGCTCTCGGTGGCTGGATCAGCGGGCTCGCAAGGCCGCGCGCGGGTATTGCGGCGCTCTCCGTCCTTGTCGACCGGGTAGCGAGCAAAGGCGACGAAGCAGCAATCGATCTGATCGACAGATCGGCCCAAGAGCTCGCCAAGCACCATTGGGCAATATCGGGCCATTGTGAAACCGGCACCGACTGGACTTATGCGGGCGGGACCTTTTCCAGCCGCCTGCTGCTCGAGGCCGTCGAACGACGGATCGGCCGGCGGGCGGTCTCGCCCGTGCTTCCCCCCATTGGCGGCGCGCTTCTGGCCGCTGCCCAACTTCTCGACTGGCAGCTTGACGAGCGCTGGTTCGGGCAAATCGCGGTTGCGGCAGAAGCTGTGATCGCGCGATCAAGACAATGAATGTCAAAGATAAAGAAGGATGGGAACATGCGTAAATTCATATTGCCTTTGCTTGCCTCAGCCGCACTTGCGATTGCCCTGCCTGCTTTGGCGGACGACGCCAAGCCGCTTGCCGGCCAATCGATCACGGTGCTCATGCCATCGCCGCAGGGCGCCACGGTTGCGGCCGATTTCGAAGCCGAGACCGGCATCCACGTCGATCTCCAGACACTCTCCTGGGATGACATTCGTCCAAAACTGGTAACGGCGCTGGTCGCGGGTACAGCGCCGGCCGACGTTACCGAATTCGACTGGTCGTGGACGGGGCAGTTCAGTGCCGCCGGCTGGTACATGCCGCTCAACGACGTGATCGACAAGGATACGGTCGCTGACATCGGCGTCGCCAAGATCTTCACCGTCGACGGCCAGTTGCTCGGCGTGCCTTACACGAACGACTTCCGCGTCATGCTCGTCAACAAGAAGCATTTCACCGACGCCGGCGTTACCGAAATGCCGAAAACACTCGACGCGTTGGTCGCTGCGGCCAAGAAGATCAAGGAAAAGGGCATCTCCACCTATCCGATCGGCCTGCCGCTCTCGGCGACGGAGGGTGCCTCCACCAGCTGGTACCTGCTGACCAAGGCCTTTGGCGGCGAACTCTTCGACAAGGACTTCAAGCCGCTTTTCCTCACCCCCGATTCAGCCGGCTATAAGGCGCTCGCCTTCGAACTGAGCCTGCTGAAGGACGGTCTGGTCGATCCGGCCTCGACGGGCCTCAAAGATAGCCAGATCAACGAGAGCATGTTCGCCCAGGGGCTGACGAGCATCATGATCTCGGGCGAACCCGGTCGCCTGGGTCAGATGAACGACCCGAAGCAGTCCAAGGTCGCGGGGCAGGTGGAAGCCATCCTGGTGCCGACCGAAAGCGGCCAGACCCGTAGCTTCGGCCTTCCGGAAGCGCTTGCCATTCCGAACGTCTCGCAGAACAAGGAAGCGGCAGTCGCCTTCGTCAAATGGTTCACCAGCAGGGAGTTCCAGAAGAAGAATGCGGCAAACGGTTTCCTGCCCACGCGCACTTCCGCCCTCTCCGAGCTCAACACGGAAGGCAAGCTGACGAGCGGCGACGCGCTCGTTGCGCAATCGAAGACCGTCGAGCCGCTGTTCCAGCAGGGAACGCCGCCGTGGTATCCGCAGTTCTCAAGCGCGGTGAACACGGCGATCAACAGCGCGGCGAAGGATCAGATGACGGTTGACCAGGCCATGCAGGCCATCGCCGACGCCGCCAAGCAGGCCATGGCGCAATGACGACAGCTACTGTCGAAGGTATCGCAGCCAAGCGGAGTGTCGGCTTCAACGCCGACACGATGCTCGGCCTGCTGCTGGTACTGCCGATCCTTGTGACGATGGCAGCTCTGGTCTTCTATCCGATGGGCCGGACGGTCTGGGACTCGCTGCATCGGGTCAATCCGATGCAGGCGGGAACCCCTTTCGTCGGGCTGGAAAACTACACGCGCATGCTGTCGGACGGGCAGCTTGGAACGACGTGGACGAATACGCTCATCTACGTCGTCCTTGCCGTCGTTGCGGAAACCGTCTTCGGCGTGCTTGCCGCAGCACTCATCAACCAGGTGAAGGTCGGGCGTCAGTGGGTACTGGCGGCCGTCATCCTGCCCTGGGCGCTCCCCGGCGTCGTCAATTCCGTTATCTGGTTGTGGATCTATCAGCCGGGTGCCGGCCTGTTGAACGGCATTCTCGTCGCACTCGGCCTGCCCTTCGAAAACCATGTCTGGTTCAATGACCGGACGAGCGCGATCATCGCCGTGACCGTCGTGCATGTCTGGCGCATGATGCCGCTGACGATCGTCATTGTGCTGGCCGCCATGCAGAGCATTCCGGCGCATCTTTACGAGGCTGCCCGTATCGACGGCGCGACCCGCGTGCAGATGTTCAGCCTGGTCACGCTTCCGCTCGTGCGCAGCGCCCTCGCCGTTGCCATGACGAATGCGACCGTCAACGCTTTCAACCTCTTCGACGAGGCCTGGGTGCTTGCCGGATCGAGCCTCGAAACACGGCCGATCCTCGTGCAGATCTATCTCGAGACCTTCCAGAACCTTCGCTTCTCCTACGGCATGGCGCTGTCTGTCGTCATCACGCTGGTGTCGTTGCTGGTTTCGCTGGTCTACGTCCTCCGCGTCTATCGCAACACACGGTTCGACTGATGAAACCAACCATTCTCTATCGCCTGATGATATGGACGGGTCTTGCTTTGCTGCTGATCTGGTCGCTCGGCCCGATCTATTGGACGCTCGCAAGTTCCGTGACGCCGACGGAGGATTTCTCCACGCGGCCGATCCATTTCTTCCCGCAGCATTTCACGCTCGACCACTATTCGCGCCTGCTCGGCATCAACATTTCCCGGATCGGCGGGGTGGAGGTGTGGAAGCAATTCCGTGCAGCGCTGCTCAACAGCGTAATCACATCTGCCGCCGCCACGGCTCTCTGCGTCGCAATCTCTGCACTCGGCGCCTATGCCTTCACCAGGATGCGCTTTCCGGGGCGTCACCTTCTATTCGGCGCTGTCGTTGCGACGCTCGCCATCCCTGCCTATGCAGTGCTGATCCCACTCTATCAGATCATGATTAAGATGCATCTGGTCGACACCTATACCGGCGTGTCGCTGATCTACGTCTCGGCCTATCTGCCGCTCTCCCTTTGGCTGCTGCGCAGCGTCTTCGAGCAGCTTCCGATCGCACTCGAAGAGGCTGCACAGCTCGATGGCGCAGGCCGCCTCTTCATCTTCTTCAACATCGTGCTGCCGCTCGCCGGACCCGGCCTGACGGCCGCCGCTATCCTCACTTTCCTGGGGGCCTGGGGTCAATACCTCGTTCCTCTCATCTTCTCGCCGCAATCGACGAAACCCCTGACGGTTCTCATTCCCGAATTCGTCACCAAGAATTTCATCGACTACGGGCTGATCACGGCAAGCGGATCGATCGCCATCGTCATCCCTGCCCTGGTCGTCATCTTCCTCAACCGGTACCTCGTCAGCGGCCTGCTGGCTGGTTCGGTCAAATAATCGGAGACATCATGAACACGACCGAAAAGGTAATCTTCGAGCAGTTCCCCTATTGGGAAAAAGCCATCGGCTCGAATGCGGCAAGCGGCAGGGCGGACGATCTCCTCGTCTTCGTCGGTTGCGGCACCTCCTTCAATCTCGCTTTGTCTCTGGCCGCCTATGCCAACAGCCTCAAGCGCAGGGCGATTGCAGTGCCTGGTGCAGAGTGGCTGAACCGCCCCTCCTATTTCTGGCCGGAATGGCAGAAGACGCATGTGGTTGCGCTCTCGCGCTCCGGCGAAACGACGGAAACGGTCGCTGCGGCCAAGGTTAGCCGTGCTGCCGGCGCGTTCGTCACTGCCGTCACGGTCGAGCCCGAAAGCGCGCTTGCCAAGAATTGTGACCAGCTGATCTGCTCGCCAACCCATCCGGACGAAGGCATCGTCATGACAGTGTCGGCGAGCCTCATGGTCTTGCTCAGCCTGCAGATGATCGGTCAGACCGTGCCGGCTTCGATCGTCGCATCGGCACGGCAGCTTGCAAACACGCTCGACACCTCCCTGCCCGATATCATTGAGGACCGTTCACACTTCGTGTTTCTCGGCGGCGGACCGCTTTTCGGCATCGCGCTTGAAGGTGCATTGAAGTTGATGGAGATGAGCCAGCTCATGACGCAGGCCTTCCATCCGCTCGAATACCGCCATGGGCCAATCAGCCTCGTCGATGAGAAGACGGCGGTTATCGTGCTCTACAGTTCGGACCAGAGAGACGCCGAGGCCAAGCTGGTTGGCGAGTTGCGCGAAAAAGGCGCCGTCGTTATCGGCTTCGGCGGCCCCGGCGACCTGGAGCTTCCAGTTGATGTCGACCTGTCGCTTGCCGGCCTCGCCGTTCTGCCGGCGCTGCAGATACTCGGCGAACGTGCCGCTCAGGCACGCCACATCGATACGGTCTCACCACGTCATCTCACCAAAGTTGTCACACTCGCATGAGCGCCGCGGTTGATCGAAATCGCCAGATTGCCCTGGCAAAACTCTTCGGGGACAGAGGGCTGCCCCTGCCCCGCGGCATCACATCCGTTTGCTCCGCCCATCCGCTGGTCATCGAGGCAACATTGCGACGTGCCGCTCGGCAGAGCGACGTCGTCCTGATCGAGGCGACCTGTAATCAGGTCAATCAGGAGGGCGGCTATACCGGTATGACGCCGGCAGATTTCCGCGCCTTCATCGAACGAATTGCGGCAAGCGTCGGTTTTCCCGCCGCGCGCATCATTCTCGGCGGCGACCATCTCGGCCCGAACCCGTGGCGGAAACTCAGCGCTGACGATGCCATGGCACGCGCCGAAGCCATGGTAACAGCATATGTGGAAGCCGGCTTCGAAAAGCTGCATCTCGACACATCAATGGGCTGCGCCGGCGAACCTGTGGCGCTTGCCGATGAATTGACCGCAGCAAGAGCCGCACGGTTGGCGCGGGCCGCCGAAGATGCCGCCCGCCGCAGCGGCCGTCGCCCGCCCGTCTATATCATTGGCACGGAAGTGCCGCCGCCGGGTGGCGCTACACATGCCCTGGAGGAGATCGAGGTCACGCGACGGCAAGCTGCCGTGAAGACGCTTGGCGTTCATCGCGAGGCTTTTACCCAGGCTGGGGTCGGTTCCGCACTGGAGCGGGTGATCGCCATCGTCGTTCAGCCGGGTGTGGAATTCGGCAATGCCAATGTCGCGCTCTACAAGCCCGAGCGAGCACAGGAGCTGATCTCCGCGCTCGACGAAATGAACGGTCTGCTCTTCGAAGCCCACTCCACCGATTACCAGCCGGCAGACTTGCTGGCTTCTCTGGTCGACGGTGGGTTTTCGATCCTTAAAGTCGGGCCGGGCCTGACCTTTGCATTGCGCGAGGCGCTCTACGGCCTCGATGCGATCGCCAACACGATCTCAGGCGGCAAGGAAGCCCGCGGGCTGGTAGCGACAATGGAAGAGATCATGCTCGCCGAGCCTGGACATTGGGCCGGTCACTATGGCGGTACGGCAGATGAACAGCGCCTGCAGCGACATTTCAGCTATAGCGACCGCATCCGTTATTATTGGCCGGACGCGCGCGCTAGCGCCGCGGTCGACAAACTGCTCGCGCAGTTGCCCGACGAGATCCCGGAAACGCTGATCAGCCAGCATCTTGCCCGTCTCTATCCCGATGTGGTCGAGAAGCGTTTGGCGCCAAAGRCTCGCGATCTTTGCCTTGCCGCTATCGATGCGGCCCTCGCACCCTACGCCACCGCGACAAAGCCTCGGTAGCAGGCATGTCAAATGTCGCTCTCAGCGGGCGATTGCAGATCCGAAATCAGATTTTCAGCCGGAGACAATTATGGCGTCCGTAAACGTGGCGAATGTCCGCAAGAACTATGGTCACTTCGAGGTGTTGCACGGGGTCGACATCGACATCCGCGATGGAGAATTCGTCATCCTCGTCGGGCCCTCCGGCTGCGGCAAGTCGACCTTGCTGCGCATGATCGCTGGGCTTGAGGAGATTTCTGGCGGTAATGTTTCGATCGGCAGCAAGGTCGTCAACAATGTCGCTCCGAAGGAGCGCGACATTGCCATGGTCTTTCAGTCCTACGCGCTTTATCCGCATATGACGGTCGAAGCGAATATGGGATTTTCGCTGCGACTGGGGAAAGCACCGAAAGAGCAGATCAAGGCGCGCGTCCGTGATGCAGCGCAGATCCTCGGCCTCGAACATCTCCTCGACCGCTACCCCAGAAATCTCTCCGGCGGCCAGCGTCAGCGTGTCGCGATGGGCCGAGCGATCGTGCGCCAGCCGCAGGTCTTTCTTTTCGACGAGCCTCTCTCCAATCTCGATGCCAAGCTCCGCGTGCAGATGCGCTCGGAGATCAAGCAGCTGCACCAGCGGCTGAAGACGACAACCATCTATGTAACGCACGATCAGATCGAAGCCATGACCATGGCAGACCGGATCGTCGTGATGCGCGATGGCTATGTCGAGCAGATCGGTTCACCGCTCGACCTCTACGACCGCCCGGCCAATCTCTTCGTCGCCGGCTTCATCGGTTCTCCGGGCATGAATGTTATCAAGGGCAAGATCAGCTCGTCCGGGCCGCTTGAATTCATCGCCGACGGAGGAGCGCACCTGCCGCTGCCAGAGGCTGCGGCAGTCGCGCGAGGTGCGGAGGTTGTCTATGGCATCCGTCCCGAGCATCTGATCGTCAGCCAGGACGGCGTGAGCGCCGAGGTGGCTGTCATCGAACCGACGGGGGCCGAGACCCAGATCAACGCCAAGCTCGGATCGGATCCGCTGGTCGCAACCGTACGTGACCGTCTTTCGCTGAAGGCGGGCGAGACCGTCAGGATGATGCCGGATCTCAACAAACTTCATCTCTTCGATGCCAAAACTGAAAAGCGCCTGTCGATCGGCTAGCGGCTGGTTGGGCTATCGAGCCCACGAAGGCCTGGCGCTGAAAGTGGTGCGGCGACGGTCGCCGCACCGTATCTTGCTCTGGTGGTTCGAGCTTCAGAACTCTTCCCAGTTGTCGCCCTTTGTATCGAGGGCGGCATTTCCCGAGAATGCAGAAGCGATCTTGCGGCCGAGGGCACGAACCGGTGACGGGGCCGGAGCATCGTTTCGTGCGGCGGCGCGGGGAGCAGCGGAACGCAGTGCATAACCCGCTTCGCTCAGCTTGAACTGGGCAAGAAGCTCGTTGAGCGACGCAACTTCCTTCGCAAGATTATGGCTTGCGGCAGTCGACTCTTCGACCATGGCCGCGTTCTTCTGCGTATCCTGGTCCATCTGGTTGACCGCCAAGTTGATCTGGTCGAGACCGGAGGACTGTTCCTGCGATGCTTCGACGATCGCCGCAATATGGCGATTGATTTCCTGCACCTCGGCGACGATCGCTTCCAGCGCCTTGCCGGTTTCGCCGACGAGGCCGACGCCGGAATTGACCTGTTCGCTTGACGTGTTGATCAAAGCCTTGATTTCCTTGGCGGCGTTTGCTGAACGCTGGGCCAGTTCGCGAACTTCCTGGGCGACGACGGCAAAGCCCTTGCCGGCTTCGCCGGCGCGGGCCGCTTCGACGCCGGCGTTCAGAGCCAGAAGGTTGGTCTGGAAGGCGATGTCGTCAATGACGCCGATGATGTTGGAGATCTCGCCCGAGGATTTTTCAATCTGCTGCATGGCCGAAACAGCCTTGCGGACGACTTCGCCGGATTTTTCCGCGCCGGTCTTGGCACGCGAGACAAGCTCTCCGACTTCCTTCGCTCGCTTGCTCGAATCCTTCACGGTCGTGGTGATTTCTTCGAGAGCTGCAGCCGTTTCCTCCAGCGCCGCTGCCTGCTGTTCTGTGCGCTTGGCAAGATCGTCAGCGGCCGATTTGATCTCGTTTGCTCCCGAGTCGATGCCGCGGGCATTCTGCGATACCCGGTTCAACGCCGATTGCAGCTTGTCAGCGGAATTGTTGAAGTCGCTGCGGACGCCATCGAGCCTCGTTACGAAGGGCTGGTCGATACGGTAGGACACATCGCCGTCGGCGAGTTTCGAAAGACCCGCGGCGAGGTTGTCGACGGCAAACTGCACATCGGCAGCGTCTTTCGCCTTTTCCTTCTCGCGTTCGATCTGCTCTCTCTCGCTCATGCCACGATTGGCTTCTGCCTCCTGTTCGAGGCGAACCCGCTCGATCGCATTCTGCTTGAAGACCTGAACGGCGCGCGCCATGGCGCCGATTTCATCCGGTCTGGCCTGACCCTGAACCTCGACATTCAGATCGCCGGCCGCCAGACGCGCCATGGTGTTGGTTGTCTTCTTGATGACCGCAGCGATCGATCGTGCGAAAACGAGGAAGCCGACAAGCGAAATCAGCGAGACGATCACCGTGCCGATCGCCGCCGTCCAGAGCGCCTGCTGCGACGCTTCTACGATCTCCGTCACATTGGAGCCGATTTCGAAGACGCCAATCTTGCGACCGGAGAAGTCTTCAAAGGGAATAGCGGTGACTTCATAATCCTTGCCGCCGAGAACGGCATGAACACGGATGCGGTCACCGTTGAAGGCTGCCTGCAGCTGCTCCTGGGTGAGGATTGTCTTGTCACCAAAGGTGGATGCCTGCGGTACGAACTTGCCATCCTGAAGAATATGCACTGCGACGGCTGCATCAACCGACCGCGCCAGCGGCGCAAAATAGTCGTTCGTGAGCGAGGTGCCGACATCGACGACGCCGACGGTCTTGCCATCCTTGATAACAGGTGCTGATGCAAACATGCTGACGGCGGTCCGGCCAGGTTCGATGCCGGCGTTCAGCTTGCCCTGCGTCAAAGCCGCGACGATCATCTTGCGACGTCCCTTGAGGTCGTCGCCGAAAGTATCCGGCGTATGGATACGTGCGACCGCCAAGCCATCGGAATTGCTGAACGTGATGAGCTGAAGGCCCTGCGCTTTGATCGCCGGCAGGCTGGCGGTATATTTTGCAAGAATGGATGCGCGATCATTCCTGGCAATCAGATCAGCGGTTTCAGGCTCACCGGCTAGGGCGATGGCAAGCCCGGCAGCCGCTCGCTTCTGAGCGTCCATGTCCGCCTGAATCACATGAAGATCGGACGAAAGCTCCTTCTGAAGCGATTGATCGCTCATCGTATTCTGACGATACCAGGCAAGACCACCGATAGCCGCGCTTGCAAACAAAACGGCCGCAAACCCATAGGCCGTGATGCGGATCCATATCGGCCGCTTGATCTTTCCCCCGTCCATAACGTCCCCTCAAATATCGATGAACCTAATTCTTGTGGGGAAAACTTGTTTTTTACTTAATTTTGAATGGTCAACATTATGCAGCGAAACCTAGGGGCCGCATCGCCGCGGCGTGGCGCAAGATGTGCAAAATTCGCGCCAAAGTTGCCGATCGCCATCCGGTGTAATCGGCCTCAAAACGACCGCCGATAAGGTGGCGGCATCCTGCGCCGGCGCCGAGAAGATTCGCAACATGTCCCGACAAGAAGCGGATAACAAATACATACCATCCGGCTTATCTATTTATGAATCAAAGAGTTTTTCATCGTCACCCAATAGGGTGATGTTCAAGTATCTTTCACTTCTCTAAAAGATCAGTCTGGACTAATATTCGGCTTTGGCCGCTCATATGACTTTACGAATGGAAAGACAGTCAAATGGCGCATACGGATATTGTCGATAAGATCTATCGCGCCTCCGTAGACGTAGAGTTGTGGTCGAGCACGTTATGCGCGGTTGTCGATTACGTTGGAGCAACAGCCGGCAATATTGTCTATCAGGCTCCTGACGGAAAAAGCAGTTTTCTGATCCCAGGCCGGATGCGCGAAGATCTGAACGATCTCTATCTGCAGTACTACGCCGGCAATCCCTATGCAAAGGCCTTCGAGAAAGTCCATCCGGATCAGGTGGCGATCGGTAATGAGCTTATCGACGATGCAGCCGTCCGGCGCACTGCTTATTATGCCGACATCTGCGCCCCGCAGGATATCTACAATCAGCTCTTCGTCCCACATGCAAGCCTGCATGAACGCGGCGGCATCGGTGGGGTCGCGCTTTTTCTCTCCAAGGCCCAGGACACCGAAAGTGGCCTGGCAGCCCGGAAGCTTCTGCAGTTGACGCCTCATCTCTCCCGCTCGATAGAACTTTCCCTCAACGTCGGAAGCATCAGGCGAGAGGCCAATCTCCTGCAGCCGCTGCTCGAAGCCCTGCCAGACGCAGCCGTGCTGCTCGATAGCCAAGGCGAAATCGTCGCGCTGAATTCCGCCGCTGAAGACATTCTGAGACACGGCGACGGACTTTCGATCAACAAACATGAGCGCACGACGCTGCCAAGGATTTCTAGCAGTTCCAAGGCTCTGACCCGCGCGATACGGCAGGCCCTCGAAGTCGCAGGCGGAACGGCTGCGCAATTGCAGGGCGCGGTCCAGATTCTCCGGCCATCGGGTTTACCGCCCTACTTCGCGCAGGTCACTCCCTTACCGCCAAGTTCCTTCGTGGCCTGGGATTCGACCGACTCCGGCGCCCGCGTGCTTCTTCAGATCGTCGATATGGAAAGCCGGGCCACCGGGCAGGCTGAACAGCTTCGGAGCATTTTCAGCCTGACCGCCGCCGAGGCGAAGGTGGCCGTACTCGTCGGTTGTGGCTATTCGGTTCCAGAGACCGCCAGGATACTTGCCCTGTCTCCCAACACTGTCAAAACGCATACAGCAAGGCTTCTGTCCAAGACGGGTGTTCGATCTCAGGCGGCATTTGCGCGGTTGATGGCTTCCGTCCCTACGCGCCCCGATCGGCCCTAGACGTCCGAAACTATGGAAAGGTGATGCCGGGACATCCCCTCCCCACTCAGAAATCAGCTTCGCGATCAGGGGTCAGGCGTCGTCAACTCTGTTTCCTTCGTGTCGACGACGAATACTGCCAGGATTTTTGCAGGCTTCGTCTTGCTGGCATTCGCGCTGACAAGGTGATGATCGCCAGGGACTTCGATCCAGTTCTCGCCAGTCTTGAAGACCTTTTCCGCGCCGTCGTTCACCTTGCTCTTGATTTCACCCTCGACGACCGTGGCGTAGATGAACGCGCTCTTTGCATGGGTATGCGCGGGGTTATAGCCGCCCGGTCCATATTCAACGAGAACGCCGCGCATGCTTTTGCCCGGGACGTTTGGCAATTCGTGATCGAACACGACGGTGATCTTGGCGTTATGGGCTTTCTGGGCCGCAAAAGACGGGACTGCAGCAAAGGTCAGCGCCAGCGCGGCAATGGTCATGGATTTGAACATCGTATCTTTCTCCTCTGGGGCTCGCTAAGACCCGGACAAGCTAAGTCCGCGGGCGGCGAAAGGTCAGATATACGATGGTTTAACCGGCGGCCTGAAAAGAAGCCAAGTCTATGCCCGGAACTAGTTAAGGTTGCTGTTGCGATTACCCCCGACAAGATATATCTCCGAAAYGCCACTCGAAATTGTCTTTTTTCGCCGCCGTTGCGATTGAGGTCAAACTTCTGAACCGATCACATCCCGGAGCGATCGAATGCATATCCAGCCGCAACACCGGATCTATGTCTGCTTCTTTCTCTTCGCCATCTCGATGGGTGCGCTACTCTCGCGCCTGCCCGACCTTCAGGACGCACTGGCCGTCAACAAGTCCGAGCTCGGCCTGACGCTGATCGGCGCCGCAATCGGAGCGCTGATCTCCTTGACCTTCGCTTCGCCGCTGATTGCCCGCTTTGGTGCGCGCAAGACGGCGTTTCTGACAGTACTCGGCACGTCCGCTCTGCTGGCAACCATCCCCTGGGCCAACGCCGCCTGGCTGGTTTYCTTTATCCTTTTCTGTGAGGGCTTGCTGGCCGGCGCGCTGGAAATCAATCTCAATGTCGAGATCGATCGCATCGAGGCTCAACTCGGCCGCGGCGTGATGAACAGGGCGCATGGCTTCTGGAGCCTTGGATTCTTCCTGACCGCACTTGCCGGCTCCGCCGTTCGTCAAGCGGGCGTGCCGATGCATCTGCATCTTGCGCTGACATTCACTTTCGTTCTGATCGTCGGCATTGTCGTGATCTCAGGCATTGAGAATGCGCCGGCCCGTGCCGGGGCCGAGCATGTGGATGGCCCAAGCATAGCGCTGCCGACATGGGGGCTCATGCCACTTTGCGTGATCGGCATTGCCGCATTTCTGGTGGAAGGCGCCGGCATCGACTGGTCAGCGATCTATATGCGCGACGTTTTCGCAGTTGAACCCTTTCTCGGCGGTCTTGGGCTGACGCTATTTACCTTCTTCATGGCGATCGCCCGACTGTTTGTTGATCCGCTCGTCGACCGGTTTGGTGCGCGTGCGGTTGCAACGTTCTTGCTCATTTTCTCGACCATAGGACTTTGTGCCGTCTGGCTGGCGCCGCACCCCTATGTCGCGCTGCTCGGTTTTGCATTGATGGGCGGCGGCTGCAGTGCGGTCTATCCTCTCGCCGTTTCCGCGGCAGCACAACGGACTGATCGCCCCGCCCATCTGAACGTTGCAGCCCTCGGGCAGATGTCCTTCGTCGTGTTCTTTCTGGCGCCACCCTTGCTCGGCTTCGTCGCCGAGCATGCGGGCATCAGGATCGCCTACCTCGTCTGCCTGCCGGTCATCATTGTCGCCCTGTGTTTGACGAAGGCGCTGAAGTCCCGCGAAGTTGAAAGCGGGACAAGGATCGAAGCCACGGCCGATCAGGCCGCACGCGGCTGAGGCTCGATCTACTCGCCGCACCTTGGCCGCCCACAATCGTGCAGCCACTTCAAGGTTGATCGGCTTGCCCGGCGGAGCGGCGAAAGACGAGCGTACATGGCAGTCTCTCGACGCCTGGCTCGATCGCCTCGCCTTTAGACAGGGCAAGGATCGCTAGTCCCGCCCGGTGACCAAGCTCCTTGAGTTCCATGTCGATGGTCGTCAGCGGCGGACGTGTCTGCCGTGAGACGACCTCCCAATTGTCGAAACCGACCACCGCGACGTCGCCCGGGATGGAAATGTTTCTGTCGCGCAGCGCATCGATGACGCCACGGGCGATCTCGTCGCTGCCGCAGAAGATCGCATCCGGTTTCGCCCCGGATCGCGAGAAGACGGTTTCGATCGCCGCATGTCCCCACTCCTCCGACCAATCGCCGAACATGACCTCGGCCGCCGACCCGACGAGCTCCCGATAGGCCTCGGCGCGGATGCAGGCAGCGCGATAGTTCTGCTCGCCGGTGATATGCAGAATACGCGACCGGCCGAGAGCCTGAAGATGTTCGACTGCGAGGCGCGCGCCTTGAGCATCATCGGGATGAAAGCTGACGCTGTCCGATGGCCCCTGCGCGAAGACATAGACCACCGGAATGCCCAGCTGTGTCAGTTCCGGAGGTGGCTCCATGTCGATGCGTGTCGCGGTGAAGATGATGCCGTCGACCTGTCTGTCGCGCAGCGCTTCGAGATGCAGTCTCGCCAGTCGCGGATCATTGTTGGTGGCACAGAGGAAAAGCGAGACGCCGTGATCGACCAGCACTTCCGAGACGCCGCTCGCCATCGGCAAGGTTAGACGCCCATAGGTGTCGTTGGTCAGCATTCCAATCGCGTGGCTGCGCTTGGTCAGCAACCCACGCGCGAGCGCATTCGGGCGAAATCCGATTTCCTCGGCGATCCGTCTCACCTTTTCGCGGGTTTCGGCATTGGTTCGCCCGGTGCCGTTCAGCGCGTTCGAGGCCGTTGAAATACTTACCCCCGCAGCCTTCGCTACGTCACGGATCGTATGCCGGCCGCCACCCGATTCTTTCAAATTCGCACCCATTCAACTACTTTGTTAAAACCTTTTAGCAGAAAAAATTTAGCTGCTAAAAGGTTTTAACAAAAACATGGCCTTTTGATGCATACAGCCTGTCGACATGAAAAATTTTCTCATTTAACGTCGTCTTTGTCTCGAGGCAGAGGAGCCTCGCATAAGAGAAGGGGAACCCGCATGATACATTTGAAAACCACCATTGCCGCTGTTGCACTGCTGGCGAGCTCTTCTCTCGCCAGCGCCGAAGAAATCACGCTATGGGTGCGAACGTCTTCGGGTGCCGTGCTTCAGGGACTCGCCGAAAAATACAATGCCTCGCATTCCGACAAGGTTAATGTGACCCAGATCACCGCCGAGCAGATGGTGCCGAAGCTGGGCGCCGCGATTGCCGGCGGCGCAGCGCCTGACGGCGCGGTCCTCGACCTGATCTATCTGCCGACCTTCGCCGCCAATGACAGCCTTGAGGACATCAGCGATTTCGTCAAGGGATTGCCCTATTCGGCGGCGCTCAGCCCATCGCATATCCGCCTTGCCACCTATGACGGCAAGGTCTACGGCGTGCCGGCCCTGCCCGATGCCTCGATCATCGCCTACAATACCGACCTCTTCAAGAAAGCCGGCCTCGACCCGGACAAGGCGCCGGCCTCCCTTGAGGAGATTGCTGCCGATGCGAAGAAGATCCATGCGCTCGACAAGGAAACCTATGGCTTCTATTTCGTCGCCAATTCCGGCAGCTGGTTGATCTACGATTTCCTGCCGCACCTCTGGGCCGCCAATGCCGATGTGCTTTCCGATGACGGCCGCACCGCCACCGTCGATACGCCGGCGATGCGCGACACGATTGCCGCCTATCGTGACATGTGGAAGGAAGGCGCGATCCATCCGACTTCACGTTCCGGCAATGGCAACAACGCCGTCGAAGCGTTTGCTTCCGGAAAGGTCGGCATCCTCATGACCGGTTCCTACATCGTCAACCTCCTGACCAGCAAATATCCGGACGTGAAGTTCGCGGTCGCCCCGATCCCCGGCCCGAAGGGCGGCGCATCGAGCTTTGCCGGCGGTGATACAGTCGCCCTCATCAAGGGCATCAGCGAGGGGAAGAAGAAGGTCGCGCTCGACTTCGTGAAATTCTACATGGAGCCCGAACAGCAGGTTTATATCACGCAGGAATCCGGCATGCCGTCGCGCACGGACCTTGCCAAGGAAGCCTACGCCAAATTCGACCCGCGCAACCTGATCGCCTATGACATCCTCGCCAAAGCGCGCACGCCCTATACCTTCTCCTCGGATGAGTTGTTCGTCAGCCGCACCGGCCCGTTTCTCAACCTGATCCAGGGCACGATCTTCGGCGACGACGTCGATGGTTCGATCAAGAAGGCGCAGGACGACTTCACCAAGATCCTCGACCGCACAAACCCGTAACAACATCTGAAGCGGGGCGGTCGTCCGCCCCGCACATTCCGGATTGCCGACACGCGGTTTTCAAATCTTCGAGGAATGACAGTGGTCGACACGCCGACAACACACATAAGACAGCCGGTCTCCGGGGAGCCGGAGCCGAAGGGGTGGCTGGGACTGGCCTTCATCCTGCCCGGCTTCCTCTTCATCCTGGTGCTGTTTCTCGTTCCGCTCGCCATGACCATATGGATGAGCTTCTACAACTGGCCGCTACTCGGCCGGAAGAAATTCATCGGTCTTGCCAATTACAGCGAACTTCTCGGCGACATGCAGCTCTGGCATTCGCTCGGCTTTACCATGCTCTATACGGTGTTGGTGACGGCAGCGATTTTCGCCGTTGCCTTTCCGCTGGCGCTGCTCGTCGACCGCCCGCTGCGCTCCGCCGGCTTCTTCCGCACGATCTTCTTCATGCCTGTCGTGATCGGTTTCGGCGCGGCCTCGACGCTCTGGATGTGGCTGCTCAATCCAGACAGTGGCGTTTTCGCACAAGTGCTGCGCGGCATCGGTCTCATCAGCTCGGCGCCTCGTCCGCTCGAGAGCTTCTGGCCGGCGATGGCAGTCATCATCCTGATGGTCGTCTGGAAGACTGCGGGCTTCACCATGGTCATCCTGCTGACAGGCCTGCAGGGCATTTCCAATGACGTCATCGAAGCCGCGAAGATCGACGGCGCCAGCGTCTTCAGCCGCTTCCGCCGTATCACCCTGCCCCTGATGCGCAATTCGCTGGTGCTGGCGCTGGTTCTCAACGTCACTTCGTCCATGCTCGCCTTCGACCAGTTCTTCATCATCACCCAGGGCGGGCCTGAAAACAGCACGATCTCGGCGGTATTTTCGATCTATCTGGCGTCCTTCTCGTCTTATCGGCTCGGCTACGGCTCGGCGCTTTCCTTTGCGCTGCTGATCGTGCTGGTCGCCATCAGCGCCATTCAATTCGTGCTGCTGCGCGAGCGGCCGGAGGAAGGCTAATGACTCAAGCGAAGACAAACACCAATTCGCGCGGCGGCCAGACGGGATATCTCCTCTTCCTGCTCGTATCGATCCTGTTTGCGATCTTCTTCATCATGCCGATCGTCTGGTCGCTTGCCAATTCCTTCAAGCCGGCCGCCGAAGCGCTTGCCAATCCGGCCGCGCTCTTTTCGAAGACCTTCTCGCTGGAGAATTACCGCCGGCTCGAGAATGTCGGTGCCGGCTGGTATGTCTATGCCGCCAATTCCGTGATGATCGCGATCGGTACGGTTCTTCTGACCGTGATCGTCTCCGTGCCGGCCGGTTACGGCTTCTCCAAGTTCAAGTTTCCGGGCCAATCGATCCTCTTCGTGCTGATCATGGCAACGATGATGATCCCGTTCCAGTCGATCCTGACGCCGCTGTTCCTGATCCTGAAACTGCTTGGATTGCAGAACAGCCTGGTCGGCCTGGTGCTGATCTACGTGACCTTCCAGTTGCCCTTCTCCGTCTTCATGATGCGCAATGCCTTTGACGCCGTGCCGAAGGCGCTGATCGAGGCGGCGCGTATCGATGGGGCCTCGCAGGCGACGATCCTGCGCCGTATCATGCTGCCGATCGCGTTGCCGGGCGTCGCGACAGTGGCGATGTTTGCCTTCCTCAACTCGTGGAACGAGTTCCTGGCTGCCCTCATCTTCCTGTCGGACCAGAACAAGTTCACGTTGCCGATCATGCTCGTGAATGTCTCCTCCGGCCTCTACGGCATCATCGACTGGGGCGCCCTGCAGGCGGGCATCGCCGTCACCATGATCCCCTGCATCATCCTCTTCCTTCTTCTGCAACGCTATTATGTGCGCGGCCTGACGGCCGGCGCCGTGAAATGAAAAGCGGCCCGTCCGCTCAAGGAGTTCCAATGCCTATCGCCCAGAAATCCCCTTCCCGATCGCCGATCGACCGTTACGTGCCCGCCGACCACACCTGCGTCGCGTTCAATGGCGGCTTCTGGAAGAGCTGGACGGAAACCGTCCGTAACGTGACCATCCCGACCCAGCATATGCGGCTCGACGAGGAAGGCTTCCTCGAGGTGCTCGATTTCGACAAGCCGGCCGGTCCGCTGGCGCGGCCGATCCAGCCGAGCGGGTTGTCGATGCAGCATTTCTTCGATTCCGATTTCGGCAAGTGGATCGAGGCGGCAAGCTACACGCTGAAGAACAACCCGAATCCAGACATCGAGGCAAAGATCGACGCGATCGTCGAGAAGCTCGAACATGGCCAGATGGCCGACGGCTACCTCAACAGCTGGTTCATCCGGCGCGAGCCGGAAAAGCGCTGGACCAATCTGCGCGACCTGCATGAAATGTATTCGATGGGCCATCTGCTGGAAGGCGCCGTCGCCTATTACGAGGCGACCGGCAAGCGCCGATTCCTCGATGTGATGATCCGCGCCGTCGATCACATCATCGACACGTTCGGCCGCGAACCGGACAAGCTGCGCGGCTATGATGCGCATGAGGAAATCGAGCTGGCGCTGGTCAAGCTTTACCGCGTCACCAGGGATCCCCGCCATCTTGATCTCGCGACCTATTTCGTCGACGAACGCGGCCAGATGCCCTCCTATTATGACGAGGAGGCGCGCAAGCGTGGCGAAGACCCGGCCAGCTATGTCTTCCAGACATATGCCTACAGCCAGGCGCATATGCCGGTGCGCGAACAGACGCAGGTGGTCGGGCATGCCGTGCGCGCCATGTATCTGTTCTCGGCGATGGCCGATCTCGCGTTCGAGAATGACGACGAGAGCCTGAAGAGCGCCTGCTCCCGGCTTTTCGACAATCTGGTCGGCCGCCAGCTCTATGTTACCGGCGGCCTCGGCCCCTCCGCTTCGAACGAGGGCTTCACCAGGGAATACGACCTGCCGAATGAAACGGCCTATGCCGAGACCTGTGCCGCCGTGGCGCTCGGTTTCTTCAGCCACCGCATGGCGCAGATCGAGCTCGACAGCAAGTTCACCGACAAGCTCGAAACCGTGCTCTACAATGGCGCCCTGTCAGGCATATCCCGCGACGGTGAGCATTATTTCTACGAAAATGTGCTCGAAAGCCACGGTCAGAACCGTCGCTGGAAGTGGCACTACTGCCCGTGCTGCCCGACCAATATCGCCCGATTCATCACCTCGCTCGGCCAGTATTTCTACTCGACCAAGGCCGACGAGGTGGCAATCCATCTGTATGGCGAAAATGCCGCCGAACTCTCGGTCGGCAATGTTTTCCTACGGCTGACACAGAAGACACAGTATCCGTGGAACGGCGATGTCAAAGTCTCGCTCGGCCTCGATCAGCCGAAGCGCTTCACGCTGCGTCTGCGCATTCCCGGCTGGTGCCGCGATACAAAGGCCTTCGTCAATGGCGAAGGCACCAAGCTCGACGTTGTCAAGGGATATGCCGCAATCGATCGAGAATGGAAGGATGGCGACGAAGTTCGGCTCGCCTTCGACATGCCGGTAGACCGCCTCTATGCACATCCGGCGGCAACCGAAGACAACGGCCGCTTTGCGCTGCGACGCGGACCTGTCATTTTCTGTGTCGAGGAGGCCGATCTGGGTACGGAGCCACAGCGCCTGAGGTTGCCGTCACAGGGCGAGATCGCCGCAAGCTTCGACGAAACGCTTCTCGGTGGCGCCACGGTTCTCGAGGGCGATGCGCTGGAAGCCGATGCATCCGACTGGCAGGAGACGCTCTATCGCATCCAGCCGCCAGCGCTGAAGCCGAGGCGTTTCAGGGCAATCCCCTACCATCTCTGGGCCAACCGCGAGCCGGGCGCCATGGCCGTCTGGCTGCACGAAAAGTAGGAGATCACCATGGCTCGCCTTGAACTGCGCAACGTGGTCAAATCCTACGGCATTTACGAAGCCGTGCGCGGCATTAATCTCGATATCGAGGACAATGAATTCGTCGTCTTCGTCGGCCCATCGGGCTGCGGCAAGTCGACGACCCTGCGCATGATCGCCGGCCTGGAGCACATTACCGGCGGCGATATCGTCATCGGCGATCAGGTCGTCAACCGGCTTGGCCCGGGAAAGCGCGACATTGCCATGGTGTTCCAGAATTACGCGCTCTATCCGCATATGAGTGTCAGGGAAAACATCTCTTTCTGCCTTGAGCAACAAAAGCTCCCAAAGGCAGAGATCGACGAGCGCATCAGCCGTGCTGCCGAAACGCTGCATATTACCGAGCTTCTGTCACGTCGTCCCGGCCAGCTTTCGGGTGGTCAGCGCCAGCGTGTCGCCATGGGCCGCGCCATCGTGCGCAATCCAAAAGTCTTCCTGTTCGACGAGCCGCTCTCCAATCTAGACGCCAAGCTGCGCGTGCAAATGCGCACCGAAATCAAGCGCTTGCACCAATTGCTGCCGACCACCACGGTCTATGTCACGCACGACCAGGTGGAGGCCATGACCATGGCCGATCGCGTTGTCGTCATGAATGGCGGCATCATCGAGCAGGCTGGACCGCCGCAGGAACTCTATCATCACCCGGTTAGCCAGTTCGTGGCTGGCTTCATCGGATCACCGTCGATGAACTTCCTCACTGCGATGCTTCAAACCGAGGGAGATGGGCTGGTCGTCATCCTGGACGACGGCAGCCGGCTTGCTGTTCCCGCGACACGGTTTCAAGAGTATCAGGCGCATGCCGGCAAGCCGGTCATCTTCGGAATCCGGCCGGAATCGATATCAAGCCTTACACAGAAGCCCGGCTTTGAAACCATCGAGGCGAATGTGGATCTGGTGGAGCCACTTGGGCCGGAAACGATGATCTATTTCGACATCGGCTCAGTCAGCATGTGCGCCAATGTCGATCCGGAGAGCGATCCGCGCCCGCGCACGAAAATGCCGCTCTCCTTCAACATGAACCGCATGCATCTCTTCGACCCGGTCGGCGGCAGGTCGCTTTCGGCCTGACCGTCGGGAGTGATGACGGATACCCTCGGCCTAGCCGAGGGGACCCCCATGCTCGCGCACCATTTGCCGCAGGCGTGTGAACACGGCCGGTGACTGGCGCACGCCGTCGTGCTCGAATTCGTTGGTCACCCAGGCCCGGACATTGCCGACATCACCCGCGGTCGCAAGCGACAGCTCGGCATCGACATACATATCGTCAAAATAGACTGCTGCGGCCACCGGAATTTCGTTCGAAGCCAGCCGGGCCGGATCGTAGAGCGGTTCGAAGCCATCGTAGCGCGCCAGCGCTTCCACAGCGTCGCGGAACGGCCGCAGCGAGCGGACTTCCTCGAACATCCATGGATACATCATCTCACCGGTCAGATAGAGCGGCCGGCTCTCTTCGCCGAACTCGGCAAATTCCGACCGGATGCGCTCCGCCGCCCAGGCGGTCGCGTCCCTGCCCTGCCCGTAAATGCTCTCCTGCAGCACCGCAAACATTGGGTTGCCGTCATAGGAGGTCAAAGACATGACGGAGGCGAGGAAAGCATCGGAGAACCGCGTTTCCTCCGGATCGGAGAAGGCTTCATCCACCAGCCAGTGCACGTTTTCATAGCCGGGCGCCATGCCGAAATCGATGCCGATGGTTTGCAGCCTGCGCACCGTGAGACGATCCCCGTCAGGCAGACGCACATCATCGGCGGCAATGCAGGCGGCGATCCGGGCGATGCGATCGCGATCGGCTGGATAGCGGTGGTAATATTCCCGGTTCTTGCCGGCGACACGCGGATAGGTGCGGCGGTAAACGTCATCAGCCGTCGCGGACAAGCCGGCCAGCCCGCCCGTGACATAGCAGGCAGCCAGCCCCTCCGGCGCCTGCGACAGATAGGTGAGCGTCAGGAAGCCGCCATAGCTCTGGCCAAGCGTCTCCCAGCGCACGCCGCCGAACACGGTCTTCCGCAGATGCTCGCAATCGGCAATGATGCTGTCGGCTCGGAAATGGCGGAGATAGTCGGCTCCGGCCTTCCCATTCGCAAAGCCAGCCATGGTGGCGCTCTCGATGCGTGTGCTTCTGCCGGTGCCGCGCTGATCGAGTAGCACGACACGGTAGTTCTTGAGCGCCTCCCCGAGCCAGGACGGCCCGCCACCCACCGGGCGCGGCGACTTCCCGCCCGGACCGCCCTGCAGGAACAGCAGGATGGGCAGCTTTTCCTGCTTGCGCGCGGGATCGCAAACCTCTCGCGCAAAAACCTTGATCGAGGCGCCATCCGGCTTTTTCCAATCGAGCGGCACTTCGACGAAGTGGTCGCGGACAAGGACGCCGGGGATCGTATATTCGCTAACGAGCATGATCAAATCCTGTGGAATGTTTGTCGACACACTGCCTACAATTGCCCTATGCTGGAATCAACCATTCAGCTTTGACAAAGATAACGGATATATAGCGTGTCTCTCCCGGTCTGGTCCCATCCCGTCGCAGCCATCACTGACGAAGAGCGGCAAAGCCGCCTGTCGCGCTTGCGCGAGCGGATGCAGGCACACGGCATCGCCGCCACACTGCTCGGCCCAACCGAGAGCCTACGCTACTTCACCGGCCTCGTCTGGCACCTGAGCGAGCGGCTGCTCGGCGCGGTCGTGACGGACGACAAGCTCACTTATATCGTACCCGGTTTCGAGCGCAGCCGCGTCGAGTCGCTGCCGCATCTGCCGGGTGAGATTGCCGTCTGGGAAGAAGATGAGAGCCCCGCCGCATTGGTATCACGGCTCGTTAACCCGTCTGGAAAGCTCGCGCTCGATGATGCGCTGCCGCTCGCCTTCTATCACGCTTTTACCGGCGAGATGGGAGCGGGCCGACTTGTCGATGCCGGGCCTGTCATCCGCGCGCTGCGAACCATCAAGTCGCCGGCTGAAATCGCCCTTATCCGATATGCGATGGGTATCACGCTTGATATTCATCGCAAGGTCCGCGACACACTCGCGCCCGGCATAGCCGCCTCGGATGTTGCGCGCTTGATCGACCAGCAGCATCGGGCTGCCGGCGCCGATGGCGGTTCGACCTTCTGCATCGTCTCCTTTGGTGACGCAACCGCACTGCCGCATGGGGCGGATGGCGAACAGATCCTGCAGGCGGGTGACGTCATTCTCGTCGATACGGGTTGCCGGATCGATGGCTATCATTCCGATCTGACACGTACCTATATGCTCGACGAAGGCAATCGCGAATTCGAACGCGCATGGGCAATCGAACGGGAGGGCCAGCAAGCCGTTTTCGATGCGGCAAAACTCGGCACGCCCTGCGAAAACCTCGACGCCGCCGCCCGTGACGTGTTTGCGCGGCACGGGCTCGGCCCCGACTATCGCCTGCCCGGCCTGCCACATCGCGCCGGCCATGGCCTCGGCCTCGAAATCCACGAGGCACCCTATATCGTCCGCGGCAACAAAACTCCGCTGGCGCCGGGCATGTGCTTCTCCAATGAACCGATGGTCGTCTTCCCCGGCACATTCGGCGTTCGTCTCGAAGACCATATCTATATGACCGAAGACGGCCCGCGCTGGTTCACGACGCCGGCGGCAAATCCCTACGCGGCCTAGTTTTCGTTTCGCGTCCGAGCGAAGTCATCCGGCACTGCGGCGGCCGAGAATTCAATTCGTCAGCCTGCTTGCCATGCAGGCTTCCGGATCGGGGCCGCGCGACCGTTTCACTTCGGCAGCGATCAATCAGCGCAGAAATCGTCAGTACTTACACAAAAGCGTCACCGACAACGGCTATCTTAAGTCATCCGAATGAATTTTGGATTCATCCGAATGACAAGCGAAGAACATTCGATCGAAGCAAGATCCCGGTCCGGCCAGTGGCAGATCCTCGAGAAACAGATCAGTCGGGATATCGCTTCGGGCGCACTCGCGCCTGGTAGCCGCCTGCCCACGGAAACCGAGATCATGGATCAGTTCAAGGTCGGTCGCCACAGCGTGAGGCGGGCGATTGCCGAACTGGCATCTGCCGGCAAGGTGCGGGTCGAGCAGGGACGCGGCACTTTCGTCGAAGAGCACTCCGTCATCACCTACAATATCGCCCGGCGAACACGCTTCCGCAAAAACCTGCTGGAACAGGGGCGCATCCCTTCGGGTCAACCGGTCTCCGAAGCTGAGATCGCAGCGCCACCTGGCGTCGCCGCGGCGTTGAAGCTTCCCGAGGGCGCAAAGGTCTACATGATCGCCCGTCGCGGCTTTGCCGACGACGTGCCGATCAGTCTCAGCCATTCTTACCATCCGGTGGAGCGTTTCCCGAATATGCATCTGCGCCGCCGCGCGGGTGAATCGGTCACGACCATCTACGCTGCCTTTGGAATTCCTGACTATGTCCGGCAGAGCRCCGTGATCCTCACCCGCCGGGCGATCGTTGATGAAGCGCAGCTTCTCGCCCAATCGCCGCAGCAGCCGGTGCTCCTCGTCCAGAAGACCGACGTAGACATGGAAGGCCGGCCGATCGCCTATTCCGAGACGGTCTGGGCCGGAGAACGCGTTCAATTCAGCATTGACAACGAGCCGGAGGATCGCGTCGCGACCACGGCGAAAGGACAGGACGATGAATGACACAATGGAAGCCGGCGCGCCCCCTGCCAGCTTCAGCCATGCAAGCATGCTCGACATACTTGCGAGGGCCGATGCCGAGGGAATCAAAGCCGTAGCAGAGGATTTGCTCGATGAACTCGGGCCAGTGGAGGTTCTCGTGAACCGCACCGGCCTTGCGATGCTGCCCTATACAGACACAGTGCAAAACACGGCCTTCCATCTCGGTGAGGTGCTCATGGCCGAAGCCCATATTCGCCTGCCGGACCGGGATGTGGAAGGCTATGGCGCGATCATCGGACGCGATCTCGAACATGCCATGGCAATGGCCGTCATCGATGCGAGCTTCGCCAGTGATATCGGCAAGGCCGGCATCGTGAATTTCCTGACGAGCGAACAGAGGCGTCAGACACAGGACGACGATATCAGACTGCGCAAGGTCGAGGCGACGCGCGTGCGGATGGAGACCTTCTGATGAACCAGACTTTGCTCCTTCCAACCGTTGAAGACATGCGCACCAATGCAACATTCGATGCGTTGATGTGGGCGCTCGCTCGCCCCGGCCGTGTCCAGCCCCTGCCTTTTCCCGGCTTGCTCGCGCTGGCGGAAAGCCTGCTCGACCGTGAATGCAGCTTCTTCTGCTCCGATGAAGGGCTGAAGGCCGACATTGCCAGGACAGGCGCGAATGCCGTTGCCCTACCGGAGGCAGAATATGTCTTCGCATCAATCGGCGACCGTGCAGAAGTTTCCGCACTATCGGCGATGCTGAGCGGCAATCTGCTCTATCCTGATGCCTCGGCGACGATTTTTGCGGAGGCTGAGATCGGCTCGGGAACGAAGCTTCGCCTCGCCGGCCCGGGCGTCAATGGTGCGATCGATATCGCCATCGGTGGCGTTCATCCGGATTTCTGGGCGCTGCGCGCCGAGGCCATCCGTTATCCACTTGGCTGGGACATTTACCTCGCAGACGGCGCAAGCCTGATCGGCATTCCCCGCTCCACGAAGATCGAGGTGCTCTGATGGCCTATGTTGCAACACGTGGCGGCGAACACGCCATTGAACAATCAGAACGGCTTTACCGCGAGGAGCTTGGACGGATCGACAAGGCCCGCGTCGACGCGATCGGCGGAAGCCTGCCCTATCTGGTCGACCGTGTCATGGGCGAGGCATCGCTCTACGCGCCTGAACTTGCAGCACTTGCGCTCGCCCAGTCCGGCGGCGACCTCTACGAGGCCGTGCTCTTGCTGCGTGCCTATCGCACGACGCAACCACGCCTGACGATCGCCGAGCCGGTTCGTCAGCAGGATCTTTTCACCGTCAGGCGTATTTCGGCGGCTTTCAAGGATATTCCTGGCGGCCAGATCCTCGGTCCGACGCTCGACTACTCGCACCGGCTGCTGAATGTCGACGTCTTGAATGGCGCGACTTTCATTCCCGAACCTGTGGAATCTGCAGACAAGCCGGCACCCGCCACGCAGCCTTCGCTGACTGATTGGCAGAAGGCACAGGGCTTGATCGCCGAAACGCCGACCGAGGATGTGCCGCTTGACGAGATCCCCGATGTGACGCGCGAACCGCTGCTCTTTCCAGCAAGCCGGGCCCATAAGCTGCAGAGTCTGGCGCGTGCGGATACCGGCGGCACATTGGCGCTCGGCTATTCGACCATGCGCGGTTACGGCAGCGTGCATCCGACCGTCAACGAGCTCAGGCTCGGCGAGGCCGAGGTCCGTATCCGCCATCCGCGCGGCACGCTCTTCAGCGCCGGACGCGTGCGCGTCAGCCAGAGCGAGGTCATCTCCAAGAGCAAGGGGCTGGAGCTCGGCTTTTCCGCCACCTTCGGCTGGAATGAGGTCAAAGTGATCGCCGCCGCCTCGCTCGATCTTGCTTCCAACCAGCCCAATCCGCATCCGGCCTCGAACGAGGAATTCATCCTCTACCATACGGAACCGGTCGAAAGCTCGGGCTTCTGCATTCACTTCAAGCTGCCACATTACGTGACCTTCCAGTCGAGCCTCGACGCCATCCGGCGCGTGAAGGCGGATAAGGCAGCCAATACAACAGGCGCGCCCGAGGGCGCGGCAAAGCAAGCCGAACTCGAAGAGGCAATGCTGTGAAACTCGATCAACTGACCAAACCCTGGGAGGCCTTCAGCTATGGCTTCCTCGATGAATCCGCCAAGCGCGAGATGCGCCGCCGCATCCTCAAGGCCATCGCCATTCCCGGCTATCAGGTTCCCTATGCCAGCCGCGAAGTCCCGATCGCCCGTGGCTGGGGAACCGGCGGCCTGCAGGTTACGCTGACGCTTCTGAAGCCCACCTCCGTCGTCAAGGTCATCGACCAGGGCGCCGACGATTCCGTCAATGCCAGCAGCATTCGCAAATTCCTGCGCCGTGTCAGCTCAGCCCGGGAGACGCTGGATACGCTGGAAGCCGACATCATCCAGTCGCGCCACCGCATTCCCGAAGAGAAGCTGCGCGAGGATCAGATCCTCGTGCTGCAGGTTCCCAATCCCGAGCCGCTGCGGCCCGTCCAGCCGGACATGTCGGAAGCGCGCATCATGCATGGCGACGCCGACTATGGCCAGCTTTGGCTTACGCTTTACGAGCAACTGGTCCGGTCCGGCCGCATCATGCAGGGATCGAGCTACCCGAGCATGGTCAATGGCCGGCACGTGATGACGCCGTCTCCGATCCCGCGCTGGGATGTGCCGAAGATGAACCAGGCGGCAAACCTCACCATCCTTTCGGCCGGCCGCGAAAAGCGCATCCATGCCGTGCCGCCCTATACGCGCGTCGAACCGCTTGTCTTCGACGACGTGCCTTATCGGGTCGAGGACCATGCTGACAAGATTTGTCACCGCAGCGGCGTAACAGGCTACTTTATGAACGAAGTGCCGCAGGACGATGGTGCCTCCACCTTCGAGGTCTCCGACAGCCAGTACGGCGTCAAGCATATCCGCAAGCGGGATGGTGAAGCCGTCGCCGTCGGCGAAACCTATTACAAGCAGGGCAGGATCGAGCAATGAGCGCCGTAAATCTTTCCGCCCCCAGTCCGTCCACCTCAGGGCGCCAGCCGCCGCGGCTGATGCTGTCCTCTCCCATCCTGACGATGAACGGCATCCGCAAGAGCTTCGGTGACGTGCAGGCGCTGCGCGGCGTCGATGTTACCGTCTATCCCGGCGAAGTACTCGGCATCGTCGGCGAATCCGGTTCCGGCAAATCGACGCTGCTCAGGATGATGAACCTCGAAGACCGGCCGGACGAAGGCGAATACCGGCTGGCGCTGCCCGGCCGAGAGGATCTCAATCTCTTCACGCTCGACCGGTTCGAGCGGCGCATGCTGCGGGCGCGCCATATCGGCATCGTCTACCAGAACCCGCATCTCGGCCTTCGGATGAACCATACAAGCAGCGGCAATGTCGCCGAGCGGCTGCTCATTGCCGGTGAGCGGAATTTCGCGACGCTTCGCGCCCGCGCCAAAGGTGCCCTCGACGCCTCGGAGTTTCCGGTCGCGCGCATGGATGCCCGTCCGGCCGAGCTTTCCGGCGGCATGCAGCAGCGTGTGCAGTTGGCCAAGGCAATCGCACTCGAGCCCGCCCTGCTCCTGCTTGATGAGCCGACGACCGGGCTCGATGTCAGCGTCCAGGCTCTAGTGCTCGACACGCTGAAGCGGCTGCAGCGCGAACGCCGCATCACTATCGTCATCGTTTCGCATGATCTCGGTGTTATCCGCACCATGGCAGACCGGGTCATGGTGATGCGCAACGGCGAAGCCGTCGAAGAGGGTCTCGCCGACCAGATCTTCCAGGACCCGCAGCATGAATATACTCAGCAGCTCGTGCATGCGAAGCTTTGACGGGAGAGGCATCAGATGAACATGCACACACATCCATCCGCTTCCGGGCAAATGATCCTCTCCGTCCAGGGTCTCGCCAAGCATTTCGAAATGCATCACCTAAAGCGGACGCTTCACGCCTTCGACAAGGTCGATTTCGAACTGCGCGAGGGTGAATTCATCCTGTTGACGGGCGAAAACGGCGCCGGCAAATCGACTTTGCTGCGCACGCTTTACCGCTCCTACGTACCGCGCGCGGGCCATGCCTATTATCACACGCGCGAAGGCGTCATCGACCYGACCGTCGCAGCCGACGTAGATATAGCCCTGTTGCGCAAGCGCGAGATCGGCTTCGTGACGCAATTCCTGCAGGCCCGCCCGCGCGTGGCGGCCGAAGAACTGGTCGCCGAACCGCTGCGCCTCGCCGGCCGGCCGTACGACGAGGCGATCGAAGAGGCCCGCCGGTGGCTCTCCGCCTTCGGCGTGAAGCGAGGGCTCTGGGCCGCCTATCCGTCAACCTTCTCCGGCGGCGAGCAGCAGAAGGTCAACCTGGCTCGCGCGCTCATCCTCCCGCAACGACTTCTCTTTCTCGACGAGCCAACCGCCTCGCTCGACAAGAATGCGCGTCGCGCACTCGTTGCCCGCCTCGCCGAGCTGAAAGCCGCTGGCGTCGCAATGATCGGCGTCTTTCACCACCCCGACGATGTCGCGGATCTCATCGACCGCGAAATCAGCCTTCAAACACGACAGATCCAGGATGGAGCAGAAGATGTGGCTGAGTGATTTCGAAATCGTGCTGCGCGATAGGGTCATACCGCGCGGCGCAGTCAGGATCGAAGACGGTATCATCGCAGAGATCAGCGAAGAACCAGTGGCCGCAGCCGATATTTCCGGCGACGGCAGGCTTCTGCTTCCCGGCTTCATCGATATGCATGGCGACATGATCGAGCGCGAAATCGAGCCGCGCCCGAATGTGCGCTTTCCCCTGGAACTCGGCATTTTCGAACTCGACAAGAAGCTCGCCGGCAATGGTATCACCACAGCCTATGCCGCGCTTTCCTTCCACGCCAACAGCAGCTACGGCCACATCCGCTCGGAAGAACATTCGCGCTCGATCATCCAGACCTTGGTCGAACTTAGGAAGAACGATCTCCTGATCGATCACAGGGTTCATGCGCGCTTCGAAATCACCTTCACCCATGCCCGCGCCGTCATTGAAGATCTGCTGCGCGCCGGCGCCCTCGATCTCGTCTCGCTGATGGATCACACGCCGGGCCAGGGCCAATACCGCGATKTCGAACGTCACATCGAAACGATTGCGCGCAACAACAAGATCACCCTCGAACAGGCTGCCCAGCGTGTTCAGCAACGCATGGAAAACCGCGCCCAGAACGGCGATGCGGTCGACAATCTGCAGGGGATCGCCGCCACGGCGCGCGACCATGGCGTCATCATCGCCTCCCACGATGACGACAGTATCGAAAAGGTGGCTATCGTCGAGGGACTGGGCGCGCGCATCAGCGAGTTTCCGGTGACGATGGCAGCCGCGCAGGAAGCGCGCAAGTTCGGGCTGGCAACCGCAATGGGCGCGCCGAATGCTCTTCGCGGCCTTTCCTACTCCGGCAATCTCTCGGCCCGCGAAGCCTATGAACGCGGCATTCTTGATATTCTTGCCAGCGATTATCACCCCTCGGCCATGCTGCCGGCGGTAATCGCACTGGCAGAGGCCGGAGCCGGCGGACTGCCCGCTTCCGTTGCCCTCGTCAGCGCCAATCCGGCCCGTGCACTCGGCCTCGAGGATCGCGGCGCGATCGAGACCGGGCTGCGTGCCGATCTGGTGATCGCCGAACGCGGCCGCCTGCCGCGTGTGCGCGCCACCTTCTCCAAAGGCAGGCAGGTCTATTCCGACGGAATTGTTTTGCGATTCCAACAGGCTGCCTGATAAGGCCGCCGCCTCCGACAGCGGATAGCTTCATTTCTCACAAAATACATCCGGAAATTCCGGATGTATTGCTTGATAAAATCCGCATAAATACTCGTAATTATTGGATAATTACTTAATAAAACCGTCACACTGAAATGCTATATTTAGTTTCATAGGTTGAAATTAAATATAATTCAGTTTCGTCTTTGACGTTTCTGGCAAGCGGAGACCTTCCGGTGCTTGAACTTCATTCCCTCAAGAAGAAATTCGGTCAAACACAGGCGGTCGACGATGTAAATCTGTCGATCGATGCCGGACAGATGGTCGGCATTATCGGGCGCAGCGGCGCCGGGAAATCGACATTGCTCCGGCTGATCAATCGTCTGCTCGACCCGACATCCGGTACGATCATGTTCGAGGGCAAGGATATCACCAAGCTGCGCGGCCGCGAGTTGCGTCTGTGGCGCGCATCCTGCGCGATGGTGTTCCAGCAGTTCAATCTGGTCGAGCGCATGGATGTGCTGACCAACGTGCTGATTGGCCGCGTTGCCCAACACGGCTTCCTCTCATCGATGCTGCGCCRCTTCACGGATGAAGAAAAGGAAATGGCGATCAGTGCGCTCGACCGGCTCGATCTTGTGCCGCAGGCGCTGCAGCGAGCCGGCACCTTGTCCGGCGGACAACAGCAGCGTGTCGCCATCGCCAAGGCGTTGGTCCAGAAGCCGAAGATCATGCTTGCCGACGAGCCGATCGCGTCGCTCGATCCGGCCAATGCGACACGTGTCATGGAGGCGCTGCGCAAGATCAACCGAGAGGACGGCATTACCGTTCTCGTCAATCTTCATACGCTCGATACGGCCCGGAACTATTGCGAACGCATCATCGCCATGCGGGCCGGACGGGTGCGCTTCGACGGCGCACCAGCGGACCTGACCCAGGAACGAGTCCGCGAAATCTACGGCACCGACGATTTCGATGCAGAGATCGACGAGGCAGTGACGTCCACCTCATTCAACACAGGTCGAACCGCGAAGGAAAAGGTCTACCAGGCGGTGTGAGTTTCGCCCGTGGCCCCAAGGCCGCGGCTTTTTTGCAACAGGAGAGTTGGAATGAAAAACGTCCTCATGCTTGCGGCCGTAACGGCTGCGCTCGCCCTTTCCAGCCAGGCCCATGCTGAAGGTTGGAAAGACAAGTACAAGACGATCCGCCTCGGCGTTCTCTCGGGCGAGAACGAAAAGGACCGCATCGCACGCCGCGTGGGCTTCCAGCAGTATCTGGAAAAGGAACTCGGCGTGAAGGTCGAAATCTTCACCGCCGGCAATTATGACGGTGTCATCCAGGCGCTCGCTTCCGATCAGATCGAATTTGCGTTCCTCGGCTCCTCGGCCTATGCCGCCGCCTATACCGAAACGAACGGCGGCGTTGAACCGCTGCTCGCCGGTCAGGAACAGGACGGCTCGACCGGCTACTATTCGGTCATCACCGTTCGCTGCGATTCCGGCTATAAATCCGTCGAGGACCTCAAGGGCAAGGTTCTCGCCTTCGCCGATCCGGATTCGACCTCAGGCTATGCCGTTCCCTACTACAACCTCGTCAAGCAGGGCTATGATCCGAAGACCTTCTTCTCGGCAATCCCCTTCTCCGGCGCCCACGAAACCGGCGTCATGGCCGTCGCCAATAAGCAGTTCGATGCGGCCGCAACCTATGTCAACAACGACATCAGCGGCATCCCGCAGCGTATGGAATCGAAGGGTATGATCCCGAAGGGCGAGATCTGCCGCATCTGGCAGTCGCCGGAGATTACCAACGGTCCCTTCACCACCCGCACCAACCTGCCAGCCGACATGATCGCTGACGTCAAGGCTGTGGTGAAGGCCACGCCGGAAAAGGCGCCTGAGGCTTTCAAGGAAATGAGCGGCGGCGATAACTCCACCTCGAAGGGTTACGTCGATGTCGACCACCAGCGCTACCAGTGGATCGTCGACATGCGCGACTGGCTGAAGAAGCAGCGTCGCAACGGCTGATATCCGCCATCCACGCCAAGCAACGGGAGCGCCGCGCCCTCCGGCGCTTCCACGACCGGGATCAGACATGACGATCGCATCCGCTTCCATCACCATCCGCCGGTTCGAGGCCGACTACCGTCGCATCCGCAGCCGCGCCAAAACCGTCCAGCTTGTTTCGGCGACGCTTTTTGCCGCCGCCGTCTTGCTGACGGCCTGGACGGGCGGCTTTTTCGACATGACCGAGGTCAACCTCCCCTCGGGCGAGCGCATCACCACCTGGAAACTGTGGGCCTCCCTGCCCCGTCTCGGCGAATATCTCTACAAGACGCTGCCGCACCTTCGCATCGAGACGCTCGGCGCCGATCTTGCCGAATGGTTCTGGCGCTGGCCGGTCTGGCTGGAACTGCTTGGGGAAACGATCCTGATCGCCTATGTGGCGACGTTTTTCGGAGTCGTCGGAGCCTTTATCCTGAGTTTCCCGGCGGCCCGCAACCTCAGCCCCAATGGCTTTCTGCTGATCGCTTCACGTCGTTATCTGGAGGTCATCCGCACCGTTCCCGATATCGTCTGGGCACTGATCTACGTCTTCTGCTTCGGCGTCGGGCCGCTTGCAGGCGTACTGGCAATCGCCACGCATGCGACGGGCTCGCTCGGCAAGCTCTATTCTGAAGTGAACGAGAATATCGACATGCGGCCGCTAGAGAACGTCAAGGCTTCCGGCGGCACCTGGTTCCAGCAGATGCGTTATGGCGTTGTGCCGCAGGTGATCCCGAACATCATCAGTTACACGCTGCTGCGTTTCGAGATCAATGTGCGCTCCTCCTCGATCATCGGCTATGTCGGTGCCGGCGGTCTCGGCCAGGAAATCCGCACCGCCATGTCGCTTCAGGAATATACCGATCTCTCGGCGCTATTCGTCATCATCCTTCTCACCGTCGTCGTCATCGATTTCCTGAGCGAGAAGCTGCGTCACCGCATCATCGGTATCGAAAGCCGGAGCATCTGACATGATCGACATTTCTTCTTCCGGAGTGCGACAGCGGGTGCCAGATGCATTCACGGTGCCGCCGCGCGTGCGGCTTATGCGTTATGCAGGCGCTGCCGCCTTGGTCCTGCCCTTGCTTGCAGGCCTCTATCTCTTCGACTTTTCGCCAGCCCGCATCCTGAACGGCCTGACGCGGCTCGGCACGATCTTCTCGTTCATGTTCCCGCCCTACGTCTGGACGACCTGGCAGGAATGGAGCGACGTTCTGGTTGGCCTCGGCCAGACGATTTCGATGGCGTTCCTCGGAACGCTGCTCGGCGCGCTCGCCGCTTTTCCGCTCGCCTTTCTCGGCGCGAAGAACATCATGCCGCTCGGCTGGGTGCGGCTATCGACCCGCCGCGGCTTCGATGCATTGCGCGCCGTCGAACAGATCGTGCTCGCGCTGATCTTCATCCGCGCCTTCGGCCTCGGCCCGCTTCCCGGTGTCTTCGCGATCGCCGTTTCGGAAATCGGCACTTTCGCCAAGCTCTTTTCAGAAGCGATCGAAAATACCTCGCGCAAACCTGTCGACGGTGTTCTGGCATCGGGCGGCGGGCCGCTGCAAACCATCCGCCTTGCCATCATGCCTCAGGCGATGCCGGTCATCCTGTCGATCATGCTCTATAATTTCGAATCCAACACCCGCTCCGGCACCATTCTCGGCATTGTCGGCGCCGGGGGAATCGGCTTCCTGCTGGCGGACCGCATTGCCGCCTATCGCTGGCCGGAGGCCTGGACGATCATCTTCCTGATCGTCGCCGTCGTATATGCTATCGATCTCTCCTCCGCATGGCTGCGCGGCAAGATCATCGGCAAGAACGACAGCGCCCGGTAAGGCCGGAATATCGCGACGAGGGAGTTGGAATGGCAAGGATAATGGTGGTCGGCAATGCCAATGTCGACCGGATCTGGCGGCTCGACCGGCCGCTCGTGCCGGGTGGGAGGCTCTCTTGCCAGTCGATCGAGGAGCGTTACGGCGGCGGCGGCTTCCATACCGGCCTGGCCCTGCTCGATCTCGGCCATGAGGTGGTTCTGGTCACCAGCCTTAGCGATGACGATAGAGGACGCAGCTATCTGAAGGATCTCGGAAAGCGCGGTTTCAACACCGATTTCATCGATGTTGTACCCGGGGAGACAGCACCCGTCGATATCCTCGTCGATCCCAACGGCGAGCGCACCATCATCGCGCCGGCGGGCCGGCGGCGACCGGGCATAGATAACTTACCGCCGATCGATGCGTCGCTTGTCTATCTCAATGCACGGGTAATGAGCCCGGCTGCCCTCAGGCAATTGGAAGATTTCGACGTGGTGGTTTCGCAATATCCGCTCTCGGCCGAACGCCGGCCCGCGAATGTTTTGATCGCCTCGCGCTCGGACGTGAAGGGAACAGCGCAAACGGCCTGGCAGGCAGCTTCGGAAATCGCCGCGCCGCGACTTGAAACTCTCGTGCTGACGAGTGGCATGCAACCAATCGAGATCGTCAGTCAACGAAGTTCGATCATCATCGAGGTGCCGCCAGCGCCTCCTGCACGCGACACGACAGGAGCGGGCGATTATTTTGCCGGTGGCTACATCGATGCCATGGTCAGAGGCCTTGATGCCGGCGCGGCAGCGCTGGCCGCCTGCGGGGTCGCGGCCTCTTACCTTGCCGCGTCCTGAAATCGCGGCTCTTGAAAGACGGGCACATCAATCTCACCTGATATCTCCATTGTTCACCTGTCGAACGACAGCCCTTTGCCATCAGCAGTCGCTGCCGGTCCTCAACATCGACGCCTCACGCGTCGGAGGAGATTTCATGGGATTCATTGATCGTGACATTCAGCCGTCGTCAGACGCCGGGCTGCTGGATGCCTATTCCGAAACGGTGTCGAATACCGTCGACATGGTCGGTCCGGCGGTCAGCCGTATCGAGCGCATTGGCGGACGAGCAGGGCATGGTTCCGGCTTTGCCATCTCGCCCGACGGTCTCATCGTTACCAACAATCACGTCGTCGGCGATGCGAAAGCTGTCACCATCAAGACACCTGACGGTACAGTCGTCGAGGGCCGGGTGCTTGGCCGGGATGAAGATACCGACCTTGCATTGATCCGGGCCAACGACTGGTCCGGCGCCTGGGCGCAGCTTGCCGACTCGAAGAAACTGAAGCGCGGGCATATTGCTGTCGCCATCGGCAATCCGCTTGGCTTCGAATGGACCGTCACTGCCGGCGTCGTTTCTGCCCTCGGACGCTCGATGCGCGCCGCGAGCGGTCGCCTGATGGAAGATATCATCCAGACGGATGCGGCGCTTAACCCCGGCAATTCCGGCGGTCCGCTGGTCTCTTCGTCTGGTGAGGTCATCGGCGTCAATACCGCAGTGATACAGGGCGCACAGAGCATCGCTTTTGCAGTCGCCTCGAACACCGCCAAACATGTCGTGTCCGAAATCCTGCGTTTCGGCGAGGTCCGCCGCGGATATATCGGTATCGCCGCCGATACGGTTGATCTGCATCGGCGCATTGCGCTTGAAGCCGGCCTTCCGCAACGGACAACGGTCCGCCTGCGCCGCGTCGAAGATGGTGGCCCTGCCGCGATAGCTGGCCTTCGTGAAGGCGACTATCTGCTTGCAATCGCCGGCCATCCGGTATCGGGGATAGATGATGTCGTCCGGCTGCTGGATGGGTCGACGATCGACGCCGATGTAGAAGTGTTGATTTTCTCCATTGCGGGGCGGATCGAACAACGCACCGTTCGGCCGGCTAAAAGAGCACATTAGGCAACTGTTTAGCCGATATAGCTAAAGAAGAGAACGAAGCCGGAGATCGTGCTTCGTTCTCCAATCGCTGCAGGCTATGGCAGTCCTCAGGCGACGAGGCTTTCGGCCTCGATTTCGGCGACAAACTGGGCAACGGTCTCGCCGATGATTTCTGGGTGGTCCTCCTGTAGATAGTGCAGGCCAGACCCCAGCTTCACCAGCCGGCAATTGTGCAGACGTCTCGCAAGATCCTCGGCAACCGCCAACGGAATGAGCGCACCCGGATCTCCAGCAAAGAGGAGCTTCGGATAGGTCGATGCCGCCAAAGCCTCATGTGCTTTTTTCATGCTTGCATAGACATCCGCCGGCTCACCGGCAATCGGCAGTTCATTCGGAAATCGCCAGGTTGGCCGACGCGAGGCCGGTGTGGGGAACGGCGCTCGATAGACGGCCATCTCCTCCTCGCTGAGTTGGCGGGAGGTTGCGCCGGGAAGCACGCCTTCAACGAAGATATTTTCCCTCAGGATGAGTTCTTCGCCCTCTCCCGGCGTGCGAAACTTGCGAAATATCTCACGCTCGGCACTGTTCTGCAGGAATTCGTCCCAGGTCGGTATCGGCCGGATGAACTCCATGAAGGCCAGGCCACGAACGAAGTCGGGACGGCGGGCGGCGAGATGGAGTGCCAGCCCGCTTCCCCAATCCTGGGCGACGAGATAGGCCGACTTAATGCCCATCGTCGCGATGAACGCATCGAGGTAACGCGCATGATCCTCGAAGCGATAGGCAATGTCCGGCTTGCCCGATTGTCCGAAGCCGATCAGGTCGGGGGCAATGCAATGAGCGGCCTCGGCGACAAGCGGAATGATATTGCGCCAGATATAGGACGACGTGGGATTGCCATGCAGAAACAGGGCGACGGGGCCGTCCGTCCTGCCGGCCTCGCGATATGCCATTTCGGAATCGAGCACCGGGACGCGCGGCAGACTGATATCATGTCTCATGGGTGTGATCCTTGAACACGGTGGCAAAAACGATCTTCTTGAACCGCCCCAAGGGCTGGGCATCCCGCGATACTTTCATGCGCAGGATCGCACCTTCCCATGAAGCAAGGAGGAATTCGGCCAGATCTTCCGAACCGATCGCATCATCGATCTCTCCGGAGGCCTGTCCTTCGGCAATGCAAGCGGTAAATGGCGCGCTCCATTCGCCAAAAATTTCCGCGAGCCGCGTGCGCAGCATCTCGCTCTGCGGCGCCGCCTCCAGGCTGAGATCGCCGATGAGGCAGCCGCGGCGGAAACCATCAGCGGCCAGACGCCCGGTGATGATATCGAGGTATTTCTCGATGCGCTGGCGTGGCCTCAGCCTCACATCCCCCAGCGCCGTCTCGATGGCACACTGAAGATCCTGAAAATAGAGATCGAGCACCTCCTTCGTGAATTCCTCTTTGGAACGGAAGTGGTTGGTAAACGAGCCCTGCGGCACGCCCGCCTCGGCAACGATGTCGCGAACGCCTGCGCCAATGTAACCCTTGCGGAACATGACCTTGCGGCCCGCTTCAAGAATTGTGTTTCGGTGTGAGTGCTTTGCCATGGCTGCTATAATACGTACGACCGTATTAAAATCAAGATTGAAATTGCCGGCGCGACGCGACGGCGTCGAACCGCAAGCATGCATAAAAATAAAGGCACCCGCCTACCGGCCGGTGCCTTGATCATTGCCTTCCGCGATATCGAACTTAGACCGGCCTACAAGGAACCAGACATTCCCGAGGTCGCAGCAAGTAGTCCGTATAGTGCAGACGGCTCATCAGAGAACACGTCATAAATGCAGGGTGCTGCGAAAACCGCTGCTCCCAGAATGACGATGATGATCCTTTTCATCGAAGCCTCCATCGGCGCAGCCGGACTGCGCCTTCTGTTATCAGTAACCCTAGACGAGGTTCAGCTCGACATTGATGTTGCCGCGCGTCGCCTTAGAATAGGGGCAGGTCTGATGAGCCTCTTCGACCAGCGCCCGAGCGACCTCGGGCTCGAGACCCGGCAGGCTGATGTTGAGGCGAGCCTGCAGGAAATAGGCATCGCCCGTCATTCCGAGATCGACTTCCGCATCGACAGCGGTATCGGCGGGAAGCCTCAGCTTCCGCTTGCCGGCAGCAAGGCCCATCGCGCCGATGAAGCAGGCGGACCAGCCGGCAGCAAAGAGCTGTTCGGGATTGGTGCCGGCATGGGCGCCGCCCGGAGGCGAAAGCTTCACGTCGAGCTGCGCGTCGCTGCTGCGGGCAGAGCCGTCACGGCCGCCTGTCGTGTGGGTCTTGCCGGTATAAAGAACCTTTTCAATCGTCGTCATGAGAGCACTCCTCGATTTCGTGTTTCGTGTCGCGAGCTGCGACATCTGGTGACGGAGTGGTTTTGACGGTTCGACGTATCCACTATGTTTCTGAAATCGGCGGAACTGTATCAAAGCGTAGCGCAGGTCAATCTGGACATTTTCGCATACAAAACAGCGAAAAATTCAGTTGGCGCGGATGGTGACCTCGGCTGCCAATCCGCCGCCCTCGCGGTTATACAACCGCACTGAACCGCCGATCGCGGCGGCCAGCTGCTGGGCGATGGCAAGACCGAGTCCCGTGCCGCCTGTCTCGCGATTGCGCGATTGCTCCAGCCGGAAGAAGGGCTGCATTGCAGCCTCGAGCATAGCCTCCGGAATGCCGGGGCCGCAGTCCATCACAGTGATAACGATCGCCTCTTCACCTTTTCGCTCAACGCCGATTTCGGCGGCGCCGGCAAATTTCAGGGCGTTGTCGATAAAATTCGTCAGAATACGACGCAAGGCATGTGGCTTGGTCGATGCGACACCCTGCACCAGACCGACGACACTGACGTCTTTGTCCATGTCCTGATAGTCGTAGGCGATGCTATCGATGAAGGACGAGAGATCAATGCGCGAAAACTTTTCACCACTGCCGTGGGCGCTACGGGCATAAGCGATCCCGTCCTGCACCAAGCGTTCGATCTCGCCGAGATCACGGACCAGCTTGTCCTTTTCGGGGGACTCATCTGCCATGTCGGCGCGCAGCCGCATGCGGGTGATCGGCGTTTGCAGATCGTGGGAGATTGCGGCCAGTATCTGCACACGCTCCTCGAGATAGTGCGCAATTCGCTCCCGCATGGCGTTGAAGGCGCGAGCCGCATGGGCAACCTCACTCGGTCCGCGCTCACTGAGCGGCGGCCCCTTCTTGTTCGGGTCAAGTTCATCTGCTGCCGCGGCAAGAGCGCCAAGCGGGCGGATCGCCTGACGCACGGCAAACCACGTGCAGAGCACAAGCAGCACCATTTGAATGGCAAGCACGTAGGGCAGCCATGCCGCAATGGGCATGGGCGGGCGCGGCGTGATGTCGATCGTCAGGGGACTTCCATCACTCAGCGTCAGATGCGCCTGCAGGCGGCTAATGTCGCCTGGAATCGATTCCATGCGGATCGGATAAGTACCCCCGATCGCCTCTTCGATCCTGCCGCCGATTTCCTTGCCCTTGCTGGAGTTATCGGGCACGCCCGGCAGACCCGGCCCAAGTTCGAAACGATAATTGCCGCGACTCAGGCGGTCGAGCAGGTCGCCCCGCTGATCCGCCGGCAGGCGGTCGAGTACCGCAATCGAGGTCGCAACGTCACTCTCCAGCGTACCAAGCATGACGGCCTTGGCCGACATGGAACGCTCGACGAAGAGCACCGTGAATGACAGGCCGTAGGCAATCGCCAGGCCGAAGAGCAGGATAAGGAAAAGCCGGGCCCTCAGCGTGCTCGGCCAAAACCCGAAGCGAAGCCCCCCGCTCGCACTCATGACCTCGCCTCTTCAATCTCCACCGGAACGGAAAAGACGTAACCCTCGCTACGCACCGTCTTGATATAGGTCGGCTCGCGTGCGTCATCGCCCAATCGCTGACGCACGCGGCTGACCAGAAGGTCGATCGAGCGGTCGAAGAGCTCCGCATCGCGGCCCTGTGTCAGGTTCAAGAGCTGATCGCGGTTGAGCACCCGCTGAGGATGATCGATGAAGACGCGCAGCAGCCGATATTCGGCGCCGCTGAGCGCAATCTCCGTTCCCTGTCTGTCGAGAAGATGCCGGCCGACAGTATCGAGACGCCAGTCGCCGAAACGAAGCCATTGCCCCGCCTCCGAGATCTGCAGGTTCGGAGGCAGAGCGCGCGTGCGTCGCAGCACAGCCTTTATGCGCGCCAGCAATTCGCGCGCTGCGAAGGGTTTCGGCAGATAATCGTCGGCACCCATCTCCAGCCCGATAATGCGATCCATCTCGTCGCTCCTGGCCGTCAGCATCAGGATCGGCGTCGCCTTATGCTTACCCGCACGCAACTCGCGGCAGAGCACGAGCCCGTCGTCACCCGGCATCATGACGTCGAGCACGATGAGATCGACCGTATTGCCTTCGAGAAAACTGCGCATCTGTCGGCCATCGGCCGCGACTGACGCCCGAAGGCCGTTCTTCTTCAGATAGCTCGAAACCAGCTCACGGATTTCACGATCGTCATCGACGATCAGGATATGGTCGATATGCTCCATGTCAGGACTTTCGGATCCTCTATCTGTTGGCGTCAGCAGAATTTTTATCTTAACGCAGACTCGCTGCTTCCTGTTTTGACTCTGAATTGGCTGCCGCGAAACAGGGAATTCCGTCCGCGGCAGCAAAGGCTGACTTTAGAAGCGATCGACATCCAGGATGGCCTGGGCAAAGGCCTGTGGTGCTTCTTGCGGCAGGTTGTGGCCGATGCCGCCGGTGATGGTGCGATGCTCATATGTGCCGGTGAACTTCTTGGCATAGGCAGAAGGGTCCGGATGCGGCGCGCCATTGGCGTCGCCCTCCATGGTGATGGTCGGCACCTTGATGACCGGGAAGGCGGCAAGTTTCTTTTCCAACGCGTCATACTTCTTTTCGCCATTGGCAAGGCCAAGCCGCCAGCGGTAGTTGTGGATGGTGATCGCGACATGATCCGGGTTTTCGAATGCCTTGGCGGTGCGGTCAAAAGTTGCGTCATCAAATTTCCACTGCGGCGAAGCGAGCTTCCAAATCAGCTTCGCGAAATCATGCCGGTTGGCTTCGTATCCCTCGCGGCCGCGTTCCGTAGCGAAATAGAACTGGTACCACCAGGACAATTCGGCCTGCGGCGGAAGCGGCTTCTTGTTGGCTTCCTGGCTGCCGATCAGATAGCCGCTGACAGACACCAAACCCTTGCAGCGTTCCGGCCAGACAGCGGCCAGGATGTCCGCAGTGCGGCCGCCCCAGTCATAGCCGCCGATCACGGCACGCTCGATCTTCAAAGCGTCCATGAAGGCGATGATATCGATGGCGATGGCAGCCTGCTGACCGTTGCGCGGTGTCTTCGCGGAGAGGAATTCGGTTGTGCCATAGCCGCGCAGATAGGGGATCAGTACCCGGTAGCCGGCATCGGCGAGCGCAGGCGCTACATCGACGTAGCTGTAGATGTCGTAGGGCCAGCCATGGAGCAGCAGCACAACCGGACCATTTGCGGGACCGGCTTCAGCGTAGCCGACATTCAGTACGCCAGCCTTGATCTGCTTCAGCGGTGCAAAGGACGTATTCGAACCTGGCGTGACGGCGGGCGCGGTCACCTGTGACTGGGCGCCGGCGGCGCTGGTCAGACCGAACTCGACGGCAGCCATGGTCATGGCCGCAACACCGAAAAAACGACGACGCTGAATATTGATTTCGCTGGACATTGGCTTTCTCCGTTTCAAGTTGATGGCAAGGAGAAAACAGCTCGCATGTATCCCCGATGTTTCGGCATCCGCTTCAATTGCATGCGGATGTAGCATCCGGGCTTCCGGATACGTTCTGATACAATGGCTGCCTTCCTAATCGAAAATCCGTTTGATGAGGAAATCACGAAGCACCACGGCATTGTTGTGCTCATCATCGCGGGCGGCATAAAGCAGGGTGACCGTGCCTTTTTCTGCGAAACCGAGCACCTGATCTACCTCTTCCTCCTTTTGCCGAAGCTCGACGATGTAGCGCTTGCAGAAATCCTCCCAGCGATCGGGCTCATGATTGAACCGGTGGCGCAGCTCGGTGCTGGGTGCGACCTCCTTCAGCCAGGCATCGAGAGCAGCGCGGTCTTTGCTGAGGCCGCGCGGCCAGATGCGATCGACAAGCAGGCGGGCGCCATCCGCGACAGCTTTGGCCGCATAAACCCGCTTCAGCTTTATATTCTCCGGACTGATCGTCATGTGATCCTACCTGCTCGGCCACGCTCGCCCAAAAGAAGGTTCCATCGGCGAGACATGATGCGGGAAGATAGCGTAGCCCTCATCTTTGCGCTTCCTACACTTCGGTACACATTGCCATAAAACCAGACACATCCGAGATACATCGCCTCGACCAGATAGCCACGTTGCTGATCGGGCCGCATCGCCGTCCAGAGTCCGATCACCCGGTTTCAAAGGAAACGACGATGACGCTTCTTATCATTGCTTATCTTGGAGGAGCGCTGACCATATTCAGCCCCTGCATTCTCCCCATTCTCCCCTTCGTCTTTGCCCGTGCCGGACAGCCATTCGTGCGCAGCACGCTGCCCATGCTGATCGGCATGGCCGCAACATTCGCGTTGGTAGCGACGCTTGCGGCAGTTGGCGGCAGCTGGGCGATCAACGCCAATGAATATGGCCGCCTTGCCGCGCTGACCCTACTTGCCATCTTTGGCATCAGTCTTCTTTCGCCCCGCATCGCAAGCTTCATCACCCAGCCTGTCGTCGATTTCGGCAACCGCCTGCTGAACGCTTCCGGCAAGACCGGTGCTGCGCCGACTGTGGCGAGCGCGCTCGTTCTCGGCGTCGCGACCGGTCTGCTCTGGGCGCCCTGCGCCGGGCCAATCCTCGGTCTCGTACTGACCGGCGCCGCGCTCCAGGGCGCGAACCTGCAGACGACGTTCCTGCTGCTTGCCTATGCCGCTGGCGCCGCCACTTCGCTGGCTATTGCACTCTCAGTCGGCGGCAAGATCTTTGCCAGCATGAAGAAGTCGCTTGGCGTCAGCGAGCGCATTCGTCAGGGCCTCGGCGCTGCCGTACTCGCAGGCGTCGCTGTCATTGCACTCGGTCTCGACACTGGCCTGCTTTCGCAGCTTTCCTATGCCAGCACCGCATCCTTCGAGCAGGCCGTTCTCGACAGGGTGAATGTGAAGCCAACCGATGGAGGATCGTCCGAAGTCGCGAGCAACGACAAGGCGATCGGTCTTGCCGATGCGAAACCTTTCCATAGCGATCTGCCGGTCGAAGGTCGGGCGCCATCGCTGGACGGTGCCGTCGAATGGCTGAACTCGCCGCCGCTGACTATGGAACAACTCCGCGGCAAGGTCGTACTCGTCGATTTCTGGACCTATTCCTGCATCAACTGCATCCGCACTATCCCCTATGTCCGCGCCTGGGCTGAAAAATACAAAGACCAGGGCCTGGTTGTGATCGGCGTGCATGCCCCGGAATTTGCCTTCGAAAAGAAGATCGACAATGTCAAAAAGGCCATTGGCAACTTTAATATCGGCTATCCGGTCGCAATCGACAACGACTACAAGATCTGGCGCGCCTTCGATAACAGCTACTGGCCGGCTCATTACCTGATCGATGCCAAGGGCCAGATCCGCGAACATCACTTCGGCGAAGGCAACTACCGACAGACCGAGCAGGCGATCCAGGATCTGTTGCGCGAAGCCGGCAGCGAGATGGCAACAAGCGCACCGGTCGTGCCGGATGCGAAAGGTGCCGAGATGAGCCCGGACCTGAAGGACATCGGCTCCGGCGAGACCTATATCGGCTATCAGCAGGCCAGCGGCTTTGCCTCCAACGAGAGCATGCGCGCCGATGCCAGCAGGGACTATTCGGTCAAGCAGCCTGGTCTCAACCAGTGGGGTCTTTCGGGCAAATGGACTGTCGGCGCCGAAGAGGCGACCCTCGATCAGTCAGGCGGCGGCATCGCCTACCGTTTCAGCGCTCGCGACCTGCATCTCGTTCTTGGCCCAGCGACTGACGGCAAACCGATCCGCTTTCAGGTGACGGTCGACGGCAAGGCGCCAGGTGCCGACCACGGCAGCGATATCGATGCCGATGGAAACGGCACGGTGACCTCAACCAAACTCTACCAGCTCGTGCGCCAGTCCGGTGCCGTGGAAGCACGCAACTTCGAGATCCGTTTCCTCGATCCCGGCGTCCAGGCCTACGCCTTTACCTTCGGCTGAAGTTCCTACTCCCGTTTAACTTGAACAACAGGAATAAACACCATGAAACACAAGTATTTTTCCACACTCGCCCTCGCCTTCGCCGCCAGCGTCATCGCTTTCACCGCCCAGGCAGCAGAGGTGAAGAACATCGTCATCGTCCACGGCGCTCTTGCCGATGGTTCCGGCTGGCGCCAGGCGACTGAAATTCTCGAAAAACGCGGCTTCAACGTCACCATCGTCCAGGAGCCAATCACCTCGCTTGCCGATGACGTCGCCGCCACCAACCGGGTGCTGGACCTGCAGGACGGCCCAACCCTGCTCGTCGGCCATAGCTATGGCGGCATGGTCATCACCGAAGCCGGCAACAGCCCCAATGTGGAGGGCCTGGTCTATGTCGCGGCCTTCCAGCCGGACAAGGGGGAAAGCCTCATCAGCCTGGCGAGTTCCAAGCCGGCTGGCGGCATGAATATTCGTGAGACGAAGGACGGAAAATATCTTTACCTAGACCCGGCCGCCTTCGCGAACGACTTCGCCGCCGACCTGCCGAAGGACGAGGCGGCATTCCTCGCGAAGTCACAGGTCTTCGCCTCCAAGGAGGCTTTCTCGGCGAAAGTTGGCGACCCTGCCTGGAAGACCAAGAAAAGCTGGACGATCGTCGCCACCGAAGACCGTTCGATCAATCCCGACCTCGAACGCGACATGGCAAAACGCGCGAACAGCACGGTGACGGAGATCAAGGCAAGCCATGCTGTCTTCGCATCTCAGCCGGAAAAGGTTGCCGATGTGATCGCAAAGGCAGCCGAGGCGGCCAGCAAGTAATCGGATCAAAAGTAGCAACCGGAGCCGGTGGATCACTCCGCCGGCTCGTTCTCAGTGAATGTCTCCTTCATCGCTCTGATAATGACGACGGCAGATGCCGCGCCGGGATCGATGTGGCCAAGGGATCGTTCGCCGAGGCGGGCCGCCCGCCCGCGGGTCGCAACCATCGAACGGGTCGAGCGTGCGCCGGCATCACCGGCTTCCAGAATGTCGTTCCACATGTCCGAGACGGTCGCCTGCCGGTCGCGGGCGGCAGCTGCCGCTTCGGTTGCCGGGATCCAGGCATCCAGCATGGTCTTATCGCCGCGCTGGCCCTTGCCGCGATCCCGGATACCTGATGTCATGGCCTCGACAATTGCGGCCTGAGAGTCGATCGAAAGCGTCTCGTCCCGCTTCAGGGCCTGCGCGGCCTTGCGGAAGGCGGTGGCATAGAGCGGGCCGGTCGATGCGCCAACGGCATCGAGAAAGGCGGATGCGGCAAGCGAAAAGACCTCTGATGGCAATATTTTATCGAGATCTTGCTTTGCCAGTTCGCCATTCACCGCCTGGAAGCCGAGCGACATGGTAATGCCGTGGTCGGCATCGCCGATCGCGCCATCCAGATCGGAGAGATGATCCTTCTCAGCCGAGATCGCCACCGATATCCGGTGAAACATCCTGCTGAGGCGGCGGGCCGCGTTTGCGGACATGCGTATCCTCCCAATTCATGCAGCCCAGTTCCCTGGGATGCTTTTACTTTTCAGTTTACGACCCTCAGAAACGCGGTATCGCAGGGGTGGTGCAGCAGATCCGTCAATTCCTGGTCGAGATGCAGAATGGATATGGATGCGCCGACCATGTCGAGCGATGTGCAATAATGCCCCACCCAGTTCGCTTCGATCTTGATCCCCTTTGCGCTCAGGCGCTGTTCCACCCGTCGATAGAGAATATAGAGCTCCATCAGCGGCGTGCCGCCGAACGAGTTGACGAGAACGGCAACGCGGTCCCCCGCCACCGGTTTCATTTCCGAGAATATGCGATCCATGACGACATCGACCACGGCATCGGCGCTCATCATCTTTTCACGCATCACGCCCGGTTCGCCGTGGATGCCCATGCCGATTTCCATATCGTCGGGACCGATCTCGAAATTGTGGCGACGCGTCTGCGGCAGCGAACAGGGCTCCAACGCAACACCCATCGTGAAGGTACGGTCATTGGCTTTTCGCGTTGCTGCCTCGCAAGCATTCAGCGACAGGCCACGATCGCAGGCCGCACCGGCGATCTTGAAGATAAAGAAATTGCCGGCGACTCCGCGGCGGCCATCCCGATCCTCTACTGGCGAGGAGGAAATATCGTCGGTGGTAACCACGGTACGGACCTCGATATTGTCCTCCGCGGCCATTTCGGCAGCCATCTCAAAATTCATGACGTCGCCGGCATAGTTGCCGTAGACGAACAGTACGCCCTCCCCGCCCGATGCCGCCCTGGCGCATTGAAGGATCGGCCCCGGAGGCGGGGAGGAAAAGATATTGCCGACCGCGACAGCATCGGCGAGCCCCTTGCCCACATACCCCAGGAAGGCCGGCTCGTGGCCGGTGCCGCCGCCGACGACCAGTCCAACCTTGCCCGCCCGGGGGCCTGCGCGGGCAACGAGCGCACGGTTGGAGCCGTCGACCGGGCGGAGATAGCCCGCATGTGCCTTGACGACGCCCTCGAGCATTTCCTCGACGACGTCGTCAGGGTTGTTCAGGAACTTCTTGATCTGGGTGCGGGCGCTGTTCAACGGCGCTGAAATCTCGCTTTCCACACGCGGACGCTGGAGGCTCTTCTGAGCGATTTCAGTAACCCCGTCGGCATTGAGGATGCCGCGGCCCGTAGCCGCATCGGTAATGAGGACATTGACATAGCCGCCGCGAAGCGCCGCGAGAATGGCCGGCACCTTGTCGAAGCCGCCGGCAACAGCAATGCGCATGTTGATCCTCTTCAGCATATCAAGCGAGATGCCGACCGTCCGGTCGTCTAGCGGACCGGCGACGGGCCGCCCATGGCCATCGATGAAGCGCCCTGCCACGACACCGGTCGCATCCTTCGCCAGATAGTCCTGCAGCGATACGGACTCGAAAAAACCACTGGTGTGGATGGTGGAATTCGGCCGCATTGAAGCGATGCCGAAAATTACCCTGTTCGCCCGTGAAAGCGACTCAAACTGACGATCAAGCAGCGGTTCGCGCATCAGCAGATCACGCACTTCGGCGCTGGACACAATGGCAGGCGCCGCAATGTTGATGAGCCGGCCGTCGACCGCATCGGCAAAGGCCGCAGCACAGAGTTCCGGCGTATAGGCGAAAGTTGCGCTCGTGCCACCGGTGGCCTGCACGATGGTCATATCCTGCAGGCCCGAGATGGCGGCCTGCTCGCCAACCGCCATGATGGTGCGTCCCCAGACAACCGCCAGGGTGTCGCCCGACTTCAGGAGCTTCTGCAGTGCCTGCGCGCCTGCTGCACCAAGCCGCTCGATCAGCGGCCGCGCATTGTCGTCGCTCGGCACGACAAGACAGTCATGCAGGCCGAAATGCCGCTTCAGCTCCTGAGCGATGGTGAGCGAACTGAGGCGTGAGGGTTCGATGGAAATATTGACGATGCCGCGAGCGCGCGCATCGGCGAGGTAGCTGTTCACCGTAGCGCGCGAAATGCCCATGGTCTCGGCGATGTCGCCCTGAGTCATGCCGTCTTCATAATAGAGCCAGCATGCCCATACATAGGGATCGTCGCCGTAGCGCAGCGGGATGGGTTCGGCCGAAACGTCTGCCGCGTTGTTCTTTCGTGCCGATGATGTCTTAGCCGTCATCCTGCCTGGTTTCTCCTCGTCTGCAATCGACGGCGAAGATGAGCGTAAAAGCTGCAGTTTTCAACGTGCCTTCGCCTGATTGTTCCCGGCCGCCGAAGCGGCCGGGAAGGTGATGCAAGGGAGGATCGCGGGCTCTCACCAAAGCCCGATCTGTCAGGCCGACTGCAGCCTCGGTTCCACGCCTTCAGCCAGCGACGTCAGGATCAATGCACAGGATGTCGCGCCCGCATCGAGCACACCGAGCGAACGTTCGCCGAGCCGACTAGCGCGACCGACCTTTGCGACGAGATCGCGTGTGCTGTCGCGTCCGGCCTCAGCAGCTGCGACGAGCGCGTGAAGCGCCTCGGCAAAGGGCTTTCCGCTGCCGATTGCCGTATCGAATGCAGTGATCGCCGGCACGAGTGTGTCGAGCAATGTCTTGTCGCCGACCTTGGCCGAACCGATCGCCTGAATGCCGTCGAGACCATTGTGGAGCATGGAGCTGAAGGCGGCGGCATCGATTGCATCGGACTTTTCGATGGTTTCAGCAAACTGCGTGAACATCACGCCATAAAGCGGCCCCATGGAGCCGCCGATCTCCGTCATCAGAACCGTGCCGAGCGTGTCGAGCGCTTCAGCCAGCGACATGTCCGCTCCCTTGATGCGCTCGGCGGCCATGCCGAAACCCTTGGCCATGTTGACGCCGTGATCGCCGTCTCCGATCTTGCCGTCAATTTCGCTCAGATAGGCGCGGTTTTCGATGATCCGGTCGGCCAGCGAGAGAACGATTTCACCCGATCTGGCATTCTGAAATTGCTGCATTGACCCGCCTCCCCTCAGAGCATCGCAGGGCACTGGACATCGACATCCAGCAGTCGCTTCAGTTCGTCGTCCAATGCCATCACGGTCAGTGTCGCGCCGACCATTTCTAGCGATGTGAAATAGTTGCCGATATAGACCTTGTGGATCTTCAGTCCGCGTCCGGTGATCTCGGATTCAATAGTATCGTGGAGAATATAGAGCTCGTTAAGCGGCGTGGCGCCGAGGCCGGACACGATTACGGCGACTTCGGCTCCAGCAGCAAGCTGGTGATCGTCGAGAACGATCTTCGCCATCTCCTCCGCGACGTCCCTGGCCGATTTCAACGGCTCGACACGCACGCCGGGTTCGCCATGGTGGCCGATGCCGACCTCCATCGTGCCAGGCTCGATGGTGAAATTCGGATGGCCGACGGAAGGCAGGGTACAGGGGCCGAGGCCGACACCGATCGAACGGCAATTGTCGATCGCCTTCTGCGCGATCGCCCTGACTTCCTCGAGGCTTGCGCCCTCGGCAGCTCTCGCGGCGCCGCACTTCCACATGAAGATCTCGCCGGCAACGCCACGACGCTTCTCGCGCTCCTCGGGGCTTGCGGAACAGACGTCATCATTGGCGACAACCGTGGCGATCTCGATGCCTTCCTTCGCCGCCAGCTTGATCGCCATCTTCACATTCATGTTGTCGCCGGCATAGTTGCCATAGAGGCAGACGACGCCCTTGCCGCCATTGGCTTCGCGCGCCGCATCGAGGAAGCTCTTTGCGGTTGGCGAAGAGAAAAGTTCGCCGACTGCCACGGCATCCAGCATGTTGCGACCGGTATAGCCGATGAAGGCCGGTTCATGACCCGAACCGCCGCCGGTGATGACGCCCACCTTGCCGGCGACTGGTGCGTGACGGGCGGCGATGACACGGGGATTTTGTGCTGATTGCCTTACGATGTCGGCATGAGCCTTGACGAAACCTTTGACGGTATCTTCGACGACTTCATCCGGATTGTTGATAAATCGCTGCATTATAACTCCTATCTACCGCGCGTCAGATAATGGTGTAACCGCCGTCGACCAGAAGGTCCGCGCCGTTGATCATATCGGCACCATTGGAAGCCAGGAACACTGCCGCGGCCGCAATCTCCTCCGGAAAAGCAAAACGACCGGAGGGAATGCGCTGTTTCAGCGCCTCGCCGCGCGGGCCATCCCATGCCTTCCTGCCGAGATCGGTCAGGACGACTGTCGGAGAGATGGTGTTGACGGTAATGCCGTGTTTGCCCCATTCGGCGGCAAGTGTCTTGGAAAGACCGATGACGCCGAATTTCGAAGCACAGTAGGCGACGTGCTGATCGATCGCGACGGTGCCTGCCTGCGACGCCATGTTGATGATCTTGCCACCCTTGCCCGCCTTGATCATGGCGCGGCCAGCAGCCTGGGAGACCAGGAACGTGCCCTTGAGATTGATGGCGATCGTCTTGTCCCAGGCGTCGAGACCCAGGTCCTCGGCCGGCGCAAGCATGACGACGCCAGCGCTGTTGACGGCGATATCGATGCGGCCGAAGGCAGCTTCGACACCGGCAATCACATTCTCGACAGACTGCGGATTTGACACGTCACAGACAAAGGATCTGGAACCGTTGCCGAGTTCTTCAGCCTTGCTCCGTGCCACCGATTCATTGATGTCGATGACGGCAACGACAGCGCCCTTGGCGGCCATGGCGGATGCAATGGCGCTGCCGATACCGGACGCGCCGCCCGTAACCAGAGCGACCTTGCCGCTCAGGGAAAAGTTCAGGTCAACCTCTTTGGAATCAGTCATGGCTCTCTCTCGAACTCAGGGTTTGGGGCGGGATATGATCCCGCCCCCAGCGAGGATCACTTGCGGGTGGACAGCAGCTGATCGACGTTTTCAGCCGTCACCGGGGTCCACGGAACATTGTAGGTTTTATCCTTACCGCCGTTCCAAGGCATGTCCTTGTAGGTGGTCCAGATATCGGACTCCGGCTTGTAGTCGCCCTTCTTGGCATTGTAGATCGCCAGATCCAGGGCGCCCTGAGCCTGAGCGCGCGCATCTTGCAGGATCGACGTCATTTCGCCCGCCTTGACTGCACGCAGGGCATCGGTGACGCCGTCGATGCCGGCGATCGCGAAGCTCTTGACGTCGAGACCGGCAGCCTTGACCGCTTCGATGGCGCCAAGCGCCATTTCATCGTTCTGGCCGATGATACCGTTGATCTGGTTCGGATGAGCCGTCAGCCAGTTTTCCATCAGCGTCTGGGCCTCCGCGCGCGACCAGTTTGCCGTCTGGTCTTCGAGAACCTTCACATCCGGGCACTCGGCAAGCGCCTTCTTGTTGCCTTCCAGACGCTGGATCTGGGCGGACTGACCGACCGGGCCTTCGATGATAACGACATTACCCTTGCAGCCGATCTTGTCCAGAACGCTCTTGGCTTCGAGATAGCCGGACACAGTATCGTCGGAACCGACATAGGATGTCAGCTGATCGGAGTTGACGCGGGTGTTGGAACCGATGACCGGAATGCCGGCATCGACGGCCGACTGGACGGCGGCCGCACCTGCATCGACGTCGATCGGGGCGAAGATGATCGCGTTGTACTTCTGCGTGATCATCGTCTTGAACTGGTCCTGCTGGACCAGCGCATCATAACGGCCGTCGAAAACCGTCAGTTCGACTTCGCCGCTCTTGACGGCCGGGTGGTCCTGGAGCGCTGCCGTCCAGATCTGCATGAATTCTGCGTTGAGGCCGTAAGGTGCTGCGCCGATCTTGATCTTTTCCTGGGCTGCGGCAGACGTTGCCAGCAGCGCCGTTGCCGAAGCAAGCGCAATCAGAAGCTTTCTCATTTCCATTCTCCTCCACTTTGGGTTTAGGCTGCCGGCATGGCTTGCCTGTCGGACGGGGCGGCGAGCTGCCTGCCCCCGAATTTCTGCTGGTGAGCTCAAGCTCCGAAATTTCGTTTCTGGTCGAGCATGACGGCGCCGACAATCAGGGCACCCTTCAGGACCTGCTGGTAGTAGGACTGAATACCCATCAGATCGAGGCCATTGTTCATGACACCGATGATGAGGGCGCCAATCAGTGTTCCCGTCACACGGCCAACGCCGCCGGAAAGGCTTGTCCCGCCGATGACGACTGCCGCGATCGCGTCCAGCTCATAGGCGACACCTGCCTGCGGCAGACCCGAACCTGTACGGGCGCTGAGCAGAATACCCGCAAGCCCTGCCAGGCCGCCCGAGATGACATAGACGGTGAAACGGATACGGTCGGTATTGATACCCGAAGTCTTGGCTGCATGCGGATTGCCGCCGACAGCATAGATGTAGCGGCCGAAGCGCGTGCGGTTGAGGATCCACCAGGAGATCGCGAAGACGACGGCAAGCACGATGACCGGCGCGGGAACGCCGAGCACGTCGCCGGTGCCGATCCAGCGGAAGGCAGGTGTCAGCGCGGGAACCGGACGGCCGCCGCCGTAGATCAGCGTCATGCCGCGGGCAGCCGAAAGCATGCCGAGTGTCGCTACGAAGGCCGGCACCGAGAAACGTGAGACGATCACACCCGAGATCGAACCGCAGATGATGCCGACGAACACGCCGACAAGCAGGCCGACGCCGACCGGATAAGGCGAGCCAATGACGCCCGCCGTAGCAGACGTCGTTGCAAAACTTGCACTGACGATGCCGGCGAGCGCGACCACCGAGCCGACCGACAGGTCGATACCGCGCGTCAGGATGACGAAGGTCATGCCGATCGCCAGCACGCCGTTGATCGACGTCTGCAGCAGCACGTTGGAGATATTGCCGCCGGTCAGGAAGAATTCGTTCGAGAACGACAGGATAATGACCAGGATCAGGAACGCGAGGAAGATCCCGTATTCCTGCACGATCAGGCGCCGCTGTTCCGTCTTGAACCAGCCACCCGTACTCTTGTTCTCACTCACTGACACTGCCTGCTCCTCTGGTGCCGGACGAACGCCCTGACTCTGGTCAGGTTGATAAGTGGACGAGTGATTGGGCATTCGTCTCCTCCCGGCTGTATATTCCGGCGCTCTTGCCGCCGCGCATCACCATGATGCGGTCCGACATGCCGAGAACTTCGTCGATTTCCGATGAGATCATCACCACAGTGCCGCCGCCTTCGGCGAAATCGCAGATGATGCGATAGATTTCACGCTTGGCCCCGACATCGACGCCGCGCGTTGGCTCATCCAGCAGCAGGACCTTGGGGTTGCGCAGGAACCACTTGCCGAGGACGACCTTCTGCTGATTGCCGCCGGAAAGGCCAGATACCGGCATGGTGTCGCGTGCTGCCTTGATTTGAAACTGCTCGCGCATMCGCCGGCTGGCGTCCAGTTCCTTCGCATGGTCCATGGCAAAGGCCGGGCTCAGTGCCGGCAGGCTCGCCATGCAGATATTGGCGCGAACGGAGTCCGACAGATTGAGGCCAGTCTGCTTGCGGTCTTCGGTGACCAGCGCCAATCCGTGAGCCATCGCATCCGAGGGCTTCGAGACGAGGATCGGGGCGCCATCAACCGAGATGCGCCCGGCGGACGGCTTGTCGAGACCGAAGAGACAGTTGAAGATTTCAGTACGGCCGGAACCCATGAGCCCGTAAATGCCGAAGATCTCGCCTTTGCGTGCGGCAAATGAAATATCCTCGATCTTGTTCGGGCAGGAAAGCGCGCTAACCTCCAGACCAACATCCGACGTCGGCTTATTGGTCTTGACATATTCCTCGGCGAGTTCCCGTCCGACGATCATGCGGATCAGGCTCGGCCGGTCGATCTCCGACAAGGCGCCGGCACCGATGAAGGAGCCGTCGCGGAAAACCGTATAGGAATCGGCAATCTGAAAGATTTCCGACAGGCGGTGCGAGACGTAGACGATGCCACGCCCCTGGGCCTGCAGGTGGCGGATCGCCGCAAAGAGCTGCTGGGCTTCACGCTCGCCGATGGCCGAGGTCGGCTCATCCATGAAGATGACTTCGGCGTCATGGCTCAGTGCCTTAGCGATCTCTACCAGCTGCATCTGCGCGACCGATAGGTTCATCATGTATTGGGTGGCCCGGATGTCGAACTCCAGCTCGTCAAGCAGCTTCTGCGCCGCCCGGTTCATGCTGCGGAAATCAATGCCGCCGAAACGGGTAGACGGTTCACGGCCGAGATAGATGTTCTCGGCAACCGTCATGTGTGGAACCGGGCTCAGCTCCTGCTCGATAATGGCAATACCGGATGCGAGAGCATCCGCAGGACTGGAGAAATCCACTTCCTGGCCACGGCGGCGGATCGAGCCGGCATCGCGCTTGTAAATGCCCATCAGGATTTTCAGGAAAGTCGATTTGCCGGCGCCATTACCGCCGCAGAGCGCGTGAACCGAGCCGGCGCGAAGTTGGAAGCGGCCGTCGCGCAGGGCCGCGACACCGCCAAAGGACTTCCTGAGCCCCTCCACTTCCAGCAAAAATTCCACGTCTGTCTCCTCCATGCGTGCGTCTGGCGACTACGCTCCAGCGCGCCATCGGACACCTGGAAACCTCCGCCAGATGTCGATGCTGACAATATTCAAGACATGATCGACAAATGTCAAGTGACGCGCGATCATATAAATGTCAGGTCGTCGGGAGACCAGGAACCACGCAGAAAAAGCCAGCATTTGCAGGCTTGAGAGCGTAGTCACGACGAGAATGAGGGCCTTGGGGAAGCTGGAAAGAATTTACGCGAAAATATTGCCACCGGAGCACCAGAGCCAGCAAACTGCTGTTGCGTGCCATGGCCTTGCATCGGCTGGAGAGGCCGGCACAACGGTGGCATATCTAGGTGATTCAGGCTTCTATGAAGCTATCCGGCCGAGCATGGCCAAGTCACAATGCTTAGGCCATCGCCATCGATGCACCGGAAGTTGGCCCCTACCAGGAATTGTCGATAGCAGCATCATCTCCAGCTTCGGCTCGAGTGACCCATCCGCCGAAACATCGAGGCAAGTGACTGCCCGGATGGACTGAAATACTGAAACTCGTCACAAGACCTTCTGCCGCCCATAAAGCAGCAGCATGCCGATGATGACGGCGCCATAGATCAGCTGACGGCCAGCCTCCTCGATCTGCATGACCGAGAGAATCGACTGCAGCAGAGTGATCAGGATGACGCCGGCGACAGTTCCGAGATAGGAGCCCTTGCCGCCAAGCACGTGCGTACCGCCAAGCACCACGGCAGCAATCGACGGCAGAAGATAGGCGTCACCCATGGACTGGGATGCTTTCGAAGCATAACCGGCGAGAAGCACGCCGCCGAGTGCGCTGAGACCGCCCGACATAATGAAGGCAAGAAGCGTGATCCTGCGTGTATTGATGCCGGACATGTAGGCGGCACGTTCGCGGTTGCCGATCGCATAGAGCGACCGGCCGAAGGTCGTGCGTGTCAGCAGGAAGACGGCGAGCAAGCCGACGGCGAGCCAGACGAGAACGCCGTTCGGAAGCCCGGGAATGGCATAGCCGGTCGCCAGGAAGCGCATGGCGGCAGAGGCCGAATCCTGCGGCGAGAAACCGCCGGTGTAGACGACCATCAGCCCTTGCGCGACAGCGTTGGTCGCAAGCGTGATGATCATCGAGGGAATGCGCAGATAGGCGACCGCGATGCCATTGACGAGGCCGATCGTAGCACCGCAGAGAATACCGAAGGGGATTGCGAGAACCGCGCCGGTCGTTCCGTAAGCAGTGGCAGCGCAAGCCATCATCGCTCCTGTCGTCACCACCCAGGGCACTGACAGGTCGATCTGGCCAAGCAGGATGACCGCCATCATGCCGGTTGCGATGACGCCGAGGAAGGAGGCCACTTTCAACTGCTGCAGCAGGTAGTCCAGCGACAGGAAATTAGAGGAGTAGAGCGAGCCGCCAAGGAGCAGCAGGATGATGCAGCCGAAGGCGATTGCCACAGCCGGATCGACGCCGCGCAGTCGGGCGGGCACAGGAATTTGCCGCATTGTGGAAGCATCCTCGCTCATTGGAACCACTCCAGACGATTGCGAACACGCGACAGGCCGATGCAGCCGATACTGACCGCCAACATCAACACCACGCCTTGAAAGAGCGGCTGCCAGAGCGGATCGAGATCGAAGACGAACAACAGGTCGCCGATAGTGCGGAAGGCCAGCGCACCGAAGACGGCACCGACGGCGCTTCCCTTCCCCCCCGCAAGCGAGACACCACCGAGCACCACTGCTGCGATCGAATAGAGCGTATATGCGTTACCGCTCGCAAAGGCCGCCTCGCCCGTATACGAGAAAAAGGTCAGATAGAGCCCGCCAATTGCCGAAAGCAGGCCTGCCAGCGCGTAAGCCGCAAGCTTTGCCCTCTTTACCGGCATCGCCGACATGTAGGCGGCGTTTTCCGCCGATCCGACCGCATAGGCGGTGCGGCCGAGGACCGAACGGCTGAAGGGTACCCAGATTATCAGTACGATGAGTGCAAGCACGACGAGGCTTGCCGGCACGACGCCAAAGAGCTTCGAGGTGAAGACATCGGCAAGATCTTCATTGACCGAGCCGCCCGGTGTGGGCCGCAACAGCAATGCCAGCCCGTAAAAGACCGCACTGGTCGCAATCGTGGTGACGATCGGCTGCAACCGACCGAAAATGATGACCAGCCCATTGAGCAGGCCGCAGGCGAGACCCGTCAGGAGCACAGCTGCGACACCCAGCCCGGTCTGCAGCGGCGTGCCGACCACGAGCCATGAGGCCAGGCAGTTGCACAGGATGAGGATCATGCCGACAGAAAGATCAATGCCAGCCGTGATGACCACGAAACATTGCGCCATGGCCACGAAAGCCAGCAGCGTTGCCTTGTTGGCAGCGGTCTGCACCACGTTCGGCGTGAAGCCGGCGGGATGGTTCGAAACATAGATGATGAACATCAGGATGAAGAGCAGCGCTGCGAAAAGCGTGCCCTTCTGCTGAACGTACCGATAGCGCCATTCACCCGTCGACTGCCTGCTCATTGGGCCATCCTTTTCTGCGCCTCGCCGGCATCGATGTTGAGCGCGGCACTGACCAGTTCGCGTTCGGTGATCTCGTCTCCTTCGAGGACGCGGATGATGCTGCCATCATACATGACGAGCACGCGGTCACAGCAGCCCACCAGCTCGTCATAGTCAGTCGAATAGAAGATGATGGCCGCACCCGCATCGGCAAGCTTGCGCAGCAGGGCATAGATTTCCTGCTTGGTGCCAACATCGATGCCACGGGTCGGATCGTTGAGAAGGATGATGCGCGGCCTGTTCATCAGCCATTTGGCGATCACCACCTTCTGCTGGTTGCCACCAGACAGGGATGCGACCGGCATGTCGATCGTCGTTGCCTTGATTGACAGGAGCTTCAGGAGTTCGTCGATCTCGCGAAGCTCGGCAGCGCGGTCGATCACGCCGTTGCGCGAAACGCGGTCAAGCGCTGCGATCGACAGGTTCTCACGAACGGTCATCGGCAGCATGAGCCCTTCCGTCTTGCGATCTTCCGGGATCAGCGCCATGGAGATATCACCTGATTTCGCCGCGCCGGGGCTCTTCAACCTTATCGGTTTGCCATCGACCGCCACCTCGCCCCTGAGGTCGCGCAGCACGCCGAACAGCGCCAGCAGCAATTCACGCTGCCCCTGCCCGTCCAGTCCGCCGAAACCAATGATCTCACCGGGACGCACATCGAAGTTGATCCCGGAGAGCCGATCCCCCCAGGAGAGGTCGCGGCAGGACAGAACCGGCGCGTCTGCCTTCGGGTGCAGCGGCTTGGGCGGAAAGACGTTGGTATATTCGCGGCCGATCATCAGCTCCACCACCTGCTGGTCGGACTTGGTGCCGGCGGGATAGGATTCGATGCTGCGGCCGTTTCGAAAGACTGTGCAGTCATCGGCGAGTTCTGCAATCTCATGCATGCGATGCGAGATATAGATCAGCGCCATGCCCTCGGCCCGAAGCTGCTTCAACACGCCGAAGACCTTCTCGACATCGGATTGAGTCAGGGCCGAAGTCGCCTCGTCGAGGATCATCAGCCGCGGCTTGCGGGCGAGCGCCTTGGCGATCTCAACCATCTGGCGGCGCGAAAGCGGCAGATCCTTCACCAGAGAGGCGGGATGAATATCGGCGGCCCCGGCGCGGGCAAGTGCTTCCTCGGCAATCTGGCGCTGCTTGTTGCGGTCGATCATGCCGAAACGCAGCGGCGGATTGCTGATCACGATGTTGTCGGCCACCGAGAGATCCGGAATGAGCGACAGTTCCTGGAAAACACAGACGATACCTGCAGCATTGGCGGCAGCCGGCGAGGCAAAGGAGACTTCGTTTCCGTCGAGCAGCATGCGCCCTTCGTCAGGCGCCACCACACCGGCCATGATCTTGATGAGGGTCGATTTGCCGGCACCGTTTTCGCCAAGCACGGCGTGGATCGCGCCGGGGCGCACGGCGATATTGGCTTCCTTCAGCGCAATCGCGCCGCCATAGCGTTTCGATATGCCTTCCAGGCGCAGAAGCGGTTCGGAAAGGATCATGCATCCAGCCTCCATTCGGTCGCGTCGAGATCGAGACTGCGGGCGCGAACGCCCGCAGTCAGGTCCGGATGGTGGCGCTTACTGGTTTTCCTTGGTCTGCCCCATGATTTCCTGTGCGGAGAAATTGATGCCGCAGGTCGGGAAGGAATTGCCGACGAAAAAGTTGTCGGATTCCTTGGGGTAGAAGTCCTCGCCTTCCTTGAAATCGGGATCGGAAACGAGTGCCGTCGGCAGCTTGACGGCCTGAGGAACGACCTGACCTTCGAGAGCGGCGATGGCAGTCTTGATGGCAACCGCAACCTGCGCCGGGCCGGTACCTGCTGATGAGCACTTCAGACCATCCCCCGTATGGGCGGCGCAGAACTTGCGGAAGCCGTTCTCCGTCTCACCGCCGAACGGCACGAACGGGTGCTTCGCGTCGATCATCGCCTGCACGACGCCGGTGTCACCGCCCTGTGCGGTGATGCCATCAAACGGACCATTGGTGGCAATCGCATCGGCCGCCGCCTTCTGCGCTACACCATCATCCCACTTGCCAACGACTTCGGTGACGGTGAATTTCTTGCCGGAAGCATCCAGAGCTTCATGAATCCCATTATGGCGATCGGTATCGACAGAAGTGCCGGCAACGCCACGTACTTCCAGGATCTTGCCGCCCTGCGGCAGATGTTTTGCCAGCCAGTTGGCCCAGATGACGCCAAGGCCCTTCTGGTCGACGTTGACGTTGATTGCATCCTTGGTGTCAAGGATGTTGTCGAAGGCGACGAGAACGACGCCGGCTTCCTTGGCGCGCTTGATGACCGGACCGAAGGCTGTCGGGTTCTGAGCGTTGACGACGACGGCATCGTAGCCGGCATCGATGAAGTTGTTGATCGCGGAAATCTGGGCCGGAACGTCCTCGCCGGTCGATACGACCTTGAATTCTTTCAGCTTGGCGGCGACATCCGGTTGGGCAGCGTATGCCTTTGCCGTCTGCACCATCTGGATGCGCCAAGTATTGGCGATATAGCCATTCGCAAGGGCGATGCGGTAAGGACCATCCTTCTTCGGATATTGCAGGAACTGGGTTTCGGCCGACCACGGAACCATGCAGTTCGGATCGGCGGCGGGGCCGGACACGACCTTTGGTTCCGCCATGGCCGTGCTGCAGAGCAGAGCAAACGCCGACGCGGAAAACGCGGCGATACGGGCCATCTTCGCTTTCTTCACCTTAAGCATTGAATGTCTCCTCCTCAGGCGGACCCAGGCCGCCCTCCACAAAATCTTATTTGCATGCTGATCCCGGAAGGTTCCATCCCATCCTTTTCCGGTACATTTCGAGCCTAACATAGTTGACAGCGCTGTCAAATCGTATTTGCTAGCGCTGTCAACTGGAATTTTCCGAGCTAAATATTTCGCAATTGCGAGATAAATTGCAGATCTGCATGAATTTTCTGTATGAATCGAGAGTACAATGCGAAGAGTAACTTTGGATGACGTGGCAACTCTGGCCGGCGTCAGCCCGATCACAGTCTCACGCGTGCTTCGCAAACCCGATGCAGTGTCAGAGGCCCTGCGGCAGCGCGTCACTGCCGCTGTCCAGGAGCTTGGCTATGTGCCGAATATTGCGGCCAGCCGGCTCGCCTCGTCGCGAACGCACGCAATCGGCGTCATCGTGCCGACCCTCTACAATGTTATCTTTGCCGAATATCTCTTCGCTCTGCACGACGTGCTTGTCGCGGCGGGCTTCCAGGTCATTGTCGTCAACAGCCGCTATTCCGAGCAGGAAGAGGAAAATGCCATCAAGGTGTTGCTCGGCCAAAGGGTCGAAGCGATCATCATCGCCGGCACCCATCACACGCCACTAGCCCGCCAACTTCTCACGCGCGCGCATCTGCCCGTCGTTGAGACATTCGAGCTCTCGCCCGATCCGATCGACCTCAATATCGGCATGCTGCAGGATCGTGCCGGGCAAGCAGCGACGCAGCATCTCATCGACCAAGGCTTTGATCGTGTCGCCTTCCTCGCCGGCAATCTCGACCACCGCGCCCAATCCCGCTTTGATGGCTACCGTCTGGCGATGCAGGAGTCAGGACTGCAGAAGCTCGAAATCATCACGCAATGGCAGCGGCACAGCTCGGTTGCGCTCGGGTCCGATCTCCTGGCTCTCATGCATGAACGTGGCGACCGGCCGGAAGCGATCTTCTGCATCGACGACAATCTGGCTCTCGGCGCCATGCAGGAGTGCCGCAAGCGCGGCATCCGCGTGCCTGACGACATCGCCATCATCGGTTTCCACGATCTCGAATTTTCCGCCTGTGCGTCACCATCCCTGTCATCGATCATGACGAGGCGGTTCGAGACGGGCAAGCTGGCCGCCGAAAAGGTGCTGTCGGCCCTCAATTCGACGAGCCGCCAGCCACCAAACCAGATCGACCTTGGCTTCGAGGTCATCGCCCGCGAAAGCACGGGCGGGACAATTGCGGTCTCACGCTAAGCCGCAGCCTGAGCCTCACTCTTGGTGATCGCGACGGGAACACCCTTGTAGCTCGGCGTGCCCGATTTGCGGTCATAGTGATCAAGCGCGATCACCGCATTCATTTCCGGGTAATAGCCTGCCACCGAACCGACGGGGATATTATATTCGACAGCCGTGAAACCGATGACGGTTCTCCCGCCACCGTGGCCGGTGGCCGAGCGGATATCGATCCTGTCTCCGTCACGCAGGCCCCGTTCAGCGAGATCCTGACCGCTCATGAATATCACGTCACGGCGGCCGAAAATGCCGCGGTAGCGATCGTCGAGGCCATAGACGGTCGTGTTGTACTGGTCATGGCTGCGCAGCGTCGTCAGCACCAGTGTCGCGGGGTTCTTCAGGCGGGGATCTTCGTCGAGACCGGGAGCGATGAGGAAGTTCGCCTTGCCGCTCGCAGTCTTCCAGACCCGATAGGAAGCCGGAACATCCAGCCGAAAACCACCGGGGGCGCGGACCCGGCTGTTGAATTCATGAAAATCCGGGAAGACCACCTCGATCTTGTCTCGGATGCGATCGTAATTGGCAATCAGACCCTTCCAGTCGATGCCGTATTTTGCACCGAGCGTGGCCATTGCAATGCCTGCGATGATGGCGGGCTCGGATTTCAACAATTCGCCCGGCGGCTTCAGGAAACCGCGCGAAGCATGCACCATGGACATGGAATCCTCGACCGTCACAGCTTGCGGCCCTGATGCCTGGGTGTCGAGATCGGTCCGCCCGAGGCAGGGAAGAATGATGGAGGTCTTTGCCGTCAGGAGATGCGAGCGATTGAGCTTGGTGGCAATATGGACGGCAAGATCGAGCTTGCGCATGGCCTGGAAGGTGACATCAGGATCGGACATGGCGACGGCCAGATTGCCGCCGAGGCAGATCAGCGCCTTGGATCGGCCGTCTGCAATCGCCTCGATAGATTCGATCGCATTGTGGCCTTTCTCTGCAGAAGGACGGAAACCAAAGGCCCGTTCCATGCCGTCGATCAGCGCCTTGTTCGGGATCTCTGTGATGCCGACGGTCCGGTCCCCCTGCACATTGGAATGGCCGCGCAGCGGGCAGAGGCCAGCGCCGGGCCGGCCGATATTGCCGCGCAGCATCAGGAAATTGGCAAGCTGCTGGACATTTGCCGTTCCGTTCGCGTGCTGCGTGATGCCCATGCCGTAGCAAAGGATGACATTGCGGGCATTGAGGTAGACATCAACGGCACTGTTCAGCGCCTCCATGGTCAGACCGGACACGCTGAGGATGTCTGCCCAGCTGGCCTTGGCGAGATCCTCCCTCAGGGCATCGATGCCAGCGGTGTGCTCGGCGATGAAATCTCGGTCGAGGACGCCCTTGCCGCCGCCGGAGAGATCGGCCACATCGCGTTCGAAGATCAGCTTCATCAGACCCTTGAGGGCGGCAAGGTCGCCACCGGTGCGGAGCTGGTGATAGGCAGATGCAATGGGCGTCGAGGATAAGGTCACCATCTCCACCGGATTTTGCGGCGCGGCGAAACGCTCGAGCGCCCGCTCCTTCAACGGGTTGAAGACGATAATCGGAACACCGCGACGGGATGCCTCGTGCAAAGTCGTCATCATGCGGGGGTGGTTGGTTCCGGGGTTGTGGCCGAAGCTGAAAATGGCGTCGGCATGATCGAAATCCTCAAGCGTCACAGTACCCTTGCCGACACCGAGCGACAGCGGTAGGCCAACGCTCGTCGCCTCATGACACATGTTCGAACAATCGGGGAAATTGTTGGTGCCATAGGCCCGCACGAAGAGCTGATAGAGGAAGGCCGCCTCGTTGGAAGCGCGTCCCGACGTGTAGAATTCAGCTTCGTCGGGGCTTGCGAGCTTGTTGAGTTCCAAGCCTATCAGGCTGAATGCATCATCCCAATCGATCGTCTCGTATTTATCCGTGGCGCTATTGTATTTCAGCGGATGCGTCAGCCGGCCCTGGTCCTCAAGCTTGTGATCGATCCAATCCCAAAGCTCGGAGACCGTGTGTTCGGCAAAGAATTCAGGTGTGACGCGCCGGGCGGTGGACTCCCAGGTGATCGCCTTTGCGCCGTTCTCGCAGAACTCGAAGGAAGAGGTGTGCTTTGGATCGGGCCAGGCGCAGCCGGGACAATCGAAACCTTCAGGCTGGTTTGCCTTGAGCAGTGTGGTACTGCCCTGTGCAACGATCTGCTGATGCTTCAGCGTTTTCGCCACCGCTTTCAGCGCATCCCACCCGCCTGCCGGATGACTGTACGCCTCAACACCTTCTGGCCGCTTGTCGCTCATCTTCGCTCTCCGTCTCCAAGATAGCCCGACGATAACAGCGAGCGCGCGGGCGGTGCATTATACTGAGGCATAGGTAGCGCAGTTGTCGACAAGTGAACGGATGCGGAAATCTTTTTCGAAAACCTAAATGAGACCAGACGTTGCTCATATATAAAGCAGACTGCCCATTATTTAATCAACTTTATAAAATGCCTAATAAATTGCCTTTCTAGCTTGTCGGGCTTGCTGCATTGCGTCATAAATGTCGCATGAGCCGGCTCGATCTGACCATCCTTGTGATCGATGAAAATACCATTCGCGCCTCCATCATCGAGGAGGGGCTGCGAGAGGCCGGCCATGCGCGCGTGACGGTCATCCACGAAGTCCAAGGCGTGGCGCGTATTATCGATACGCTGAGGCCCGACGTCATCATCATCGATATCGAGAACCCCAATCGCGACATGATGGAGCATCTGTTCCAGTTGACCCGTACGGTCGGCAGGCCGATTGCCATGTTCGTCGACCGCTCCGACACGGCCTCCATCGAGGCAGCAGTGGATGCCGGCGTGTCGGCATACATCGTCGACGGGTTGAAGAAGGAACGCGTCAAACCCATTCTCGATATGGCGGTCAGCCGCTTCAATGCATTCGACCGGCTGCAACGCGAACTTGCCGATGCCAAGTCGGCCCTCGAGGAGCGCAAGATCGTCGAACGCGCCAAAGGCATATTGATGAAGATGCGTGGCCTGTCGGAGGAGGAAGCGTTTGCGCTGCTTCGTCAGACGGCAATGAACGAGAAAAAGAAGATGTCCGACATCGCCCAGAGCGTCGTGACCGCAGCAGGGCTTTTAATGTGATGACCTCTCTGGTCGCGACTGTCCGGAGGAGGCCGGAGTGAACATGATGACGAAAAGCCTCAATCCCGATGCCGGTCTGCCAGCGCCCGCCCATGCCAACTGCGAAGGCTCCAGAACCCTGAGAGCCGGCTTCATTCCGCTCGTCGACGCTTCCGTGCTTATCGCGGCAGCGGAATTTGGCTTTGCCAAGCGGGAAGGCTTGACGCTCGATCTCGTCAAGGACGTCTCCTGGGCAAACATTCGCGACCGCCTCGCTTTCCGGCAGTTCGATATCGCCCACATGCTCTCGCCGATGCCCGTTGCCTCCATGCTCGGCCTTGGCTCCAATCCATCACCGACGATTACACCCTTCTCTCTCGGGCGCGGCGGTAATGCGATCACGCTCTCAACCCGCCTGTTCGACAGGATGCGGGACGCCGAGAACCTATCGGAAAGCGCCAGCGCGCTGGAAAACGCCAAGGCACTGGCAAAGGTGCTAGCAGAGATGAAGGCAAGCGGCGAGCCGCTGCCGACTTTCGGCGTCACCTATCCCTTTTCCTCGCATAATTACGAATTCCGCTACTGGCTCGCCGCCGGTGGCATCGATCCGGACAAGGACGTCAAACTCGTCGTCGTGCCGCCACCACTGACCTCGGATGCGCTAGCCGCCGGCGCGATCGATGGCTTCTGTGTAGGCGCACCCTGGAACATGGTGGCGTCAGAGCGCGGCGTTGGTCGTATCGTAGCCGCCAAACAGGATATCTGGCCATCCGCACCGGAAAAGGTGATTGGCATGCGCCCGGAATGGGCAGACAGCCATCCGGAAACGGTGTCCCGACTGATCGTCGCTCTCGATGCAGCGGCACGCTGGTGCGACCAGCCGGAAAACCAAGACGCACTTGCCGAAGCCCTGGCGGATGCCCGCTATATCGCAGCACCGGTTCGCATCATCCGCCATGTGCTGGCAGGCGAGTTCAGCCTCGATGCAAAAGGGAACCGGCGCATCATCGACAATTACTTCATGTTCCATTCGGGTTTCGCCAATTATCCTCGCACGAGCCATGCGCTCTGGATCTACAGTCAGATGATCCGCTGGGGTCAGGCCGAACTCGGACTCAATCCAGCACGCGCAGCCGCTTCCGCCTATCGCCCGGACCTCTATCGTGCAGCCCTTGGCGAGGGCAGCGCACCTATCGATGCAGACGTGCGCATCGAAGGCGCCGACGAAACCGACCGCTTCATGGACGGTCACGTTTTCGACCCATCGAAACTGCCGGATTATGTTGCGGGCTTTGCGGTAAAGAGCGTCCTGCCCTTCGCTTCCAGCAGCGAAGGAATTTGATCTCATGCTGGCCTGCACAAAACGCCATCAGAGATTTGCACCGACCTCACAATCGCGCACAAAAGATTTGCACAAGCGACAGCGGCCCAAAAAACCAGCAGCCGATGGATTTCTAAAAAATCCTTTAGATTCAATTCACTGGGACAGCCTCCGCAAACTGGCACGCGGTTTGCTTCGATAGTTATGCACTGATCAAAGGCGATCAGAGCAGAATGAGCGCACGATAGGCGCTCATTGAGGATACAGGAGTACCCTTGTGCAATCTGTCATGCGGATTGCTTGAGGCAGATGGGCCAGAAGGCCATGAATTCGGCGTCCAACGACGGGCGTCACCAGCAAAGCCGCTGATCAGGATATTTCGCGCGCCTCGTGCATGCGCGTCCTGACCAGCGGCTTTTTGTTTTTAACCCCCAGCGATGGATCGGCACGACCTTGTCGGGCCACGGAGAAGCCATGACTGTCATCAAGAAAGCGCAGCCCATGTCCGCCGGCGAACCAGCCAAAGCACTGTGGATCTCCACGGTCGCCTTCACGCTCTGTTTTGCGGTCTGGACGATCTTTGCGATCATCGGCATTCGCATCAAGCAGGAACTCGGGCTGAACGAAGCCGAGTTCGGACTGCTCATCGGCACCCCTGTGCTGACCGGCTCGCTCGTGCGCATCGTGCTTGGCATCTGGACAGGACGTTACGGCGGCCGTCTCGTTTATACGCTGACCATGCTTGCCGCTGCAGTCGCAACCTTTCTGCTTTCCTACGCCCACACCTATACGCAGATGCTGATCGCCGGCTTGGGTGTCGGGCTCGCCGGCGGCTCGTTTGCGGTCGGCGTCGCCTATGTCTCGCCCTTCTTTCCAGCGGAGAAGCAAGGTACGGCACTTGGCATCTTCGGTGCAGGCAATGTGGGCGCGGCCGTGACAAAATTCGCGGCCCCCTTCGTGCTCCTCGCTTGGGGCTGGCAGGCAGTCGCTGAAATATGGGCGGTCGGTCTGGCGCTGATGGCAATCATTTTCTGGTTCACCACAACAGATGATCCGGCCTTTCGTCTTCGCCGCGAACGCGGCGTCGCCTCCAAAAGCCTCGCCCAAGAATTCGCGCCATTGCAGAACCTTCAGGTCTGGCGCTTCTCACTCTATTACTTCTTCGCCTTCGGCGGCTTCGTTGCCCTCTCGCTGTGGCTGCCGCGCTATCTTGTCGGTGTCTACGGCTTCAATCTGGAAGCTGCCGGCATGATCGCCGCTGCCTATTCGATCCCGGGCAGCATCTTCCGTGCCTTCGGCGGCGTGCTGTCGGACAAGAAGGGCGCGCGCAGCGTGATGTACACGATGTTTGCCGTGTCAGCCGTGGCCACGCTCATCCTGTCACTGCCTGCTTCCACCATCACGCCCGTCATCTTCATCGTGGTCATCTTCGTGCTCGGCTTCTTCATGAGCCTCGGCAAGGCTGCCGTCTACAAGCACATTCCGGCCTATTACCCAGAGAGCGTCGGCGCCGTCGGCGGCATCGTCGGGATGATGGGCGGCCTTGGTGGCTTCATCCTTCCGATCGCCTTTGGCCTCCTCAAGGACATGACCGGCCTCTGGTCGAGCTGTTTCCTGCTGCTCTTCGCGATCGTCGCGATCTCGCTCATCTGGATGCACCTGTCCGTCAAGCAACTATCGCGCCACAGCCACTCCGCGCCCGTGGCTGCAACCTGATCCAAGGACCTGTAAATATGACAGAAAAACTCGTTATCATCGGCAATGGCATGGCGCCTGGGCGCATGCTGGAGCACCTCTTCGAACAGGCGCCCGGACGCTACGAGGTTACGATCTTCAACGCCGAGCCACGCGTCAATTACGATCGCATCATGCTGTCGCCGGTCCTGTCGGGAGAAAAGGACTACGAGCAGATCATCATTCACGGTGATGGCTGGTATATCAAGCACGGCATAACGCTCTACAAGGGTCACAAGATCGTCAACATCGATCGCGTCGCCAAGACCGTCACCTCCGACCACGGCGTCACCGAGAGCTACGACAAGCTCGTCATCGCGACAGGCTCGGTACCCTTCATCATTCCAGTGCCCGGAAAGGATCTTCGCGGCGTCATCACCTACCGCGACCTCGACGACGTGCAGGCCATGCTGCTTGCAGCCCAATCGCGCGAAAAGGCCATCGTCATCGGCGGTGGCCTGCTCGGGCTCGAAGCGGCCGCCGGTCTCGCCCAACGTGGCATGGATGTCACTGTGCTGCACGTCATGCCGACGCTGATGGAACGCCAGCTCGATCCCGCCGCCGGCTACCTCTTACAGAAGGCTGTCGAGGACCGCGGCATCAAGGTTATCTGCAAAGCCAACACCAAACAGATCATCGGCAACGGCAAGGTGGAAGGCGTCGAGCTCGACAACGGCACGATCATCCCTGCCACGCTTGTCGTCATGGCCGTCGGCATTCGCCCGAACGTCAATCTCGCCAAGGACGCCGGGCTCGCCGTCAATCGCGGCATCGTCGTCGATGCCGGCATGCAGACCTCGGACGGCGATATCTACGCGCTCGGCGAATGCGCCGAGGTGGGCGGCATGGTCTATGGCCTCGTCGCGCCGCTCTACGAGATGGCCCGTGTCGCCGCCGCCCATCTGTCCGACGATAAGAAGCCGGCCTTTGCGCATTCCGACACGCCGACGAAGCTCAAGGTTACCGGTATCGAACTCTACTCGATCGGCGATTTCGCCGACGGCGACGACCGGCAGGAAATCGTGCTGCGCGATGCGACTGCGGGGATCTACAAGCGCCTTGTGCTGAAAGACAACCGCATCATCGGTACGGTGCTTTATGGCGAGACCTCCGACGGCGCCTGGTTCAATGACCTCAAGAAAAAGGCCGTCGACATCTCCGAGATGCGCGACACTCTGATCTTCGGCCAGGCCTATCAGGGAGGGTCCCCATTGGACCCTATGGCGGCCGTTGCAGCCTTGCCGGATGATGCGGAAATCTGCGGCTGCAACGGCGTCTGCAAGGGCAAAATCACTTCAACGATCACGGCCAAGGGGCTGACATCGCTCGATGATGTGCGCGCCCATACGAAGGCATCGGCCTCCTGCGGCTCCTGCACCGGCCTTGTCGAACAGCTCATGTCCTTGACGCTGGGGGATGCCTATAACCCAAAAGCCGTGCAGCCGATGTGCACCTGCACCGAGCTCGGCCATGATGACGTGCGCCGCCTCATCAAGGCAAAGAAGCTGAAGACCATTCCCGCCGTCATGCAGGAGCTGGAATGGAAGACATCGGGCGGCTGCGCCAAATGTCGCCCGGCGCTCAATTACTACCTCGTCTGCGACTGGCCGGATGAATATGCCGACGACTACCAGTCGCGTTTCATCAATGAACGCGTCCACGCCAACATCCAGAAGGATGGCACCTATTCCGTCGTGCCGCGCATGTGGGGCGGAGTGACCAGCTCCGGCGAACTGCGCGCCATCGCCGATGTCGTCGACAAGTTCGCAATCCCGATGGTCAAGGTCACCGGCGGCCAGCGCATCGATCTGCTCGGCGTCGAAAAGGAAGACCTTCCGGCAGTCTGGGCCGATCTTGGCAAGGTCGGCTTCATCTCGGGCCAAGCCTATGCCAAGGGCCTGCGCACGGTGAAGACCTGCGTCGGCTCCGACTGGTGCCGCTTCGGAACGCAGGATTCCACGGGTCTCGGCATCCGCATCGAGAAATTCATGTGGGGCTCCTGGACACCGGCAAAGCTGAAGATGGCAGTGTCAGGATGTCCGCGAAACTGCGCCGAGGCCACTTGTAAGGATATCGGCGTGATCTGCGTGGATTCCGGCTTCGAGATCCATTTCGCCGGCGCTGCGGGCCTCGACATCAAGGGCACGGAGGTGCTCGGCCTGGTGAGGACCGAGGACGAGGCGCTCGAACATATCGTGGCGCTGACGCAGATGTACCGCGAACAGGGCCGCTATCTTGAGCGCATCTACAAATGGGCCAAGCGCATCGGCCTCGACGAGATCCGCCGGCAGATCATGGAGGATCACGACAAGCGCAAGGCCTATTACGAGCGCTTCGTCTTTTCCCAGAAATTCGCTCAGGTCGATCCCTGGTCGGAACGCGTCTCCGGCAAGGACAAGCACGAATTCCGGCCGATGGCGACCATCGGTTTCAGTCAGGCAGCCGAGTGAGGAGAACCATCATGAACTGGCACCCGATCGGCGACATTTCCGATATTCCGCTGCGCGGATCGCGCTGCGTGAAAACTCCGCAGATGACCATCGCCGTCTTCCGCACGGGCGAACACGAGGTCTATGCGATCGAAAATCGCTGCCCGCACAAGGGCGGCCCGCTCTCGGAAGGCATCGTGCACGGCAATGCCGTCACCTGCCCTCTGCACAACTGGGTGATCTCGCTGGAGACCGGTAAGGCGCTCGGTGCCGATGACGGTGCGTTGCGTACCATCCCGCTAAGGAACGAGGGCGGCATGCTCTATATCGCGCTCGAAAGCCTTGTCATGGCGGCGGAATAATGGGAGCAGAAGTCAAGACCACCTGTCCTTATTGCGGCGTCGGCTGCGGCGTGATCGCCAACGTGGATGATACCGGCACCGTAACAGTGAAGGGCGACCCTGAGCATCCGGCCAATTTCGGCCGGCTCTGTTCCAAGGGTTCGGCGCTTGCCGAAACGATCGATCTCGAAGGTCGGCTGCTCCATCCTGAAATCAAGGGCAGAGAGGCGGGCTGGGATGAGGCGCTCGATCTCGTCGCCAGCAGGTTTTCCGAGACCATTGCCGAACATGGCCCCGATTCCATCGCCTTCTATGTCTCGGGTCAGCTTCTGACAGAAGACTATTACGTCGCCAACAAGCTGATGAAGGGCTTCATCGGCTCTGCCAATATCGACACCAATTCTCGCCTCTGCATGTCTTCCTCGGTCGCCGGTCATCGCCGCGCTTTCGGCTCGGATACGGTGCCCGGCCTCTATGAGGATCTGGAACTTGCCGATCTTGTCATACTCACGGGGTCCAACCTTGCCTGGTGCCATCCCGTCATCTACCAGCGGCTGGCAGCCGCCAAGGCGACCCGACCGGGCCTGAAAATCGTCGTCATCGATCCGCGCCGGACGATGACATGCGACATCGCCGACCTGCACCTGGCCATCCGCCCCGACGGCGACGTCGCACTCTTCATGGGACTGCTCGCCCATCTCGCGGCAAGCCCTGCTATCGACCAGAACTATATAGGCGCCCACACGGAAGGTTTTGGAGCAGCCTTCGCCGCTGCCGCCGCACTAACGGTGGACGACCTGCTTGAACGCACGGGCTTACCGGCCATGCAGGTGAGAGAATTCTTCCGCCTGTTCGAGACGACCGAGAAAGTTGTCACCTGCTACAGCCAGGGCGTCAACCAGTCCGTTTCCGGCACCGACAAGGTCAACGCCATCATCAATTGCCATCTGGCGACGGGGCGCATCGGCCGACCCGGAATGGGGCCGTTTTCACTGACGGGGCAGCCGAATGCGATGGGCGGTCGTGAGGTCGGTGGCCTGGCCAATATGCTGGCTGCCCATATGGCGATCGAAAATACTGTTGATCGCGACCGTGTGCAGCGCTTCTGGAATGCACCTGCTATTGCCGCCAAGCCCGGCCTGAAGGCCGTCGATCTGTTTCGGGCCGTCGAGGAGGGCCGCGTCAAGGCGCTCTGGATCATGGCGACCAATCCGGTCGTATCCATGCCCGATGCCCGCCGCGTCGAGGCGACGATTGCCGCCTGCCCCTTCGTGGTCGTTTCCGACATGTTGCGCGAGACCGATACGACGCGGCACGCGCATGTGCTGCTACCATCCCTCGGCTGGGGCGAGAAGGACGGAACGGTCACCAATTCGGAACGCCGCATATCGAGGCAACGCCCCTTCCTTGCTCTGCCGGGAGAGGCACGAGCCGACTGGTGGCAGATGGCAGAAGTCGGCCGCCGGATGGGCTTTGCCGCATTCGACTACAGGTCCCCGGCCGATATTTTCGCCGAGCACGCTGCACTCTCCGCCTTCGAGAATGACGGCAGCCGCGACTTCGATATCGGCGCCTATGCCGAGACGGAAGCGGCAGACTACAATGCGCTGAAGCCGTTCCAATGGCCGCAGCCTTTCGGGGCACAGAAAAGGGAAACGCGGTTCTTCGCCAAGGGCGGTTTCTTCCATTCCGATCGCAAGGCGCGCTTTATTGCCGTCGAAGCGCCGGCAACCGATAGAACAGATTCGGCCTATCCCTTCACGTTGAATACCGGCCGCATCCGCGACCAGTGGCACACGATGACGCGGACGGGAAAGAGCGCGCGACTGTCATCCCATATCGCCGAACCTTTCGCGGAAATCCATCCGCGCGACGCGATGGAACTCGGCGTRGCCGACGCCGCCCTCGTGCAGATCGAAAGCAGCCATGGCAAGGCGATTATCCGCGCCCTGGTGACCGACCGGCAGGCGCGCGGCAGCGTCTTCGTGCCGATGCACTGGAGCGACCAGAATTCGGCTGAAGCGAGAATCGGCGCCGTCGTCAAACCCGCAACGGACCCCATTTCGGGCCAGCCCGCCTCGAAGAATGTTGCGGTTGCCGTCAGCCGCTATCGCGCTGCCGCTTATGGCTTCGCCGTCAGCCTGGCAAAGCCTGATGTGGCGGACGCGGACTATTGGGCACTCGCCAAGGCCGACGGCGGATGGCGGCTGGAGCTTGCATTCCATGACGGTATTGAAGACTGGACGGCCTGGTGCCGAAAAAGCTTCGCCATTGCCGACCATATCGAGCCCTTGGGTTATGCCGACCAGCAGTCCGGCAACCGGCGGATCGCCTTCTTCGACGGAGAGAGGCTGCTTGCCGCGCTCTTCCTTGCAAGAGAGCCGGTCGCCGTCGCACGCAACTGGGCGGTGGCGCAACTGACTGCTGATCACAGCGATCTGCGTCGCCGCTTTGCCATCATCGCCGGCCGGCCTGGCGCCGACAGGCCTGATCCGGGGGCGACGGTCTGCTCCTGCTTCAGCGTCGGCGTCAACCAGATCGTCACCGCCGTTCGCTCCGGCTGCCGTAGCGTCGAAGCGATCGGCAACGAGCTCAAAGCCGGCACCAATTGCGGCTCCTGCCGTGCCGAAATCAGGGGGATCATCAATGCCTGTGTTGCAGACGCTGCCGAATGATGTTGCCGACCGGGCACCTGCCCGCATGGCGCCGCTCGCCAAACTGCCCGTCTTCTGGTCGCTTGCCGGACAACGGGTGATCGTCGCCGGCGGCTCGGATGCCTGTGCCTGGAAGGCAGAATTGTTGGCTGCCTGCGGCGCCAGAGTCGAGATCTATTGCGAACATCTCGGCGAGGCATGCGCGACTCTCGTCGCGCGAGGTTCACCGCATCCGGAAGGCGCACTCATCCACTGTCCTATGGCATGGCGCGAGGACGTTTTTGCTGGTGCGGCGCTTGCCATAGCGGATTGCGATGAGGAGACCGAGGCTCACGCTTTCTTCGATGCTGCACGGCGAGCCGGCGTTCCTGTCAACGTGATCGACAAGCCGGCTTTCTGCCAGTTCCAATTCGGCTCCATCGTAAATCGCTCGCCCGTGGTGGTGTCGATCTCTACGGATGGCGCGGCCCCTATTCTCGCGCAGGCCATTCGCCGCCGCATCGAGACGCTGCTGCCGACATCCCTGAAATCGTGGGCGGGCCTTGCCCAGTCTCTCCGCGAGGAAATTGCTATTCGCTTGAAGCCCGGCGCAGCCCGCCGCGCCTTCTGGGAACGTTTTGTGGATCGTGCTTTCGGCGCTGAGCCGACAGAGACAAGCGTCCGCGATCTGCTGTCCGATATGCAAAGGCCGGCGCAGATGCGCCCCGTCGGACGGGTGACGCTTGTCGGCGCCGGTCCGGGCGACGCGGAGTATCTGACGCTGAAGGCGGTGCGGGCATTGCAGGCCGCCGATGTCATCCTGTTCGACGATCTCGTCTCGGACGAGGTTCTGGAACTCGCGCGGCGCGAAGCAAAGCGCCTGCTGGTCGGCAAACGCGGCGGGCGCGAAAGCTGCCGGCAGGAAGACATCAACGAGATGATGCTGACTTTCGCCAAGGCCGGCAAGAATGTTGCACGCTTGAAATCCGGCGATCCGATGATCTTCGGCCGCGCCGGCGAGGAGATCGCCTATCTGAAAAAGCACAATATTTCGGTCGAGGTCATCCCCGGCATCACGGCGGCGAGCGCCATGGCATCACGGCTCGGCATTTCCCTGACCCATCGCGATCATGCGCAGAGCGTGCAATTCGTCACCGGACATTCGCGCCATGGCAACCTGCCCGAGACGATCGACTGGCAGGCTATCGCAGACACAAGAAAAACGACGATCTTCTACATGGGTGGACGAACAGCCGGAGCAATCCAGAACAGGTTGATCGAGGCCGGGCTCGATGCAAGAACGCCTGTCGTCATCGTCAGCTCTGTTGCCAATGCCGACGAGCGGCGCTGGGCCGGCAGCCTGGACGGTCTTTCTTCGGCCATGGCGGAAATCGGCCTCGACCGGCCGGTACTGATCGGCGTCGGCGAGGTTTTCGCAGCTTGCGATCTGATGGCTGAAGTCGATCTGCCGTTCGTTGCCCAGGCCTAAGGAAGCGCCGGAACGCGGAGTAAAAACCTTGCCTTGCCGAGCTCACGCCGCGGTTACGCCATTTTCCAGCAACGCCTTGAGATCACGAACGGGCGGTGCTCCAAACTGGCGGGCATATTCTCTCGTGAACTGCGTGATGCTCTCATAGCCGACGGAATATGCAGCCGAACTGGCCGGAACGCCTTCCGAGATCATCTGCCTTCGCGCCTCGATCAGGCGCAACTGCTTCTGGAACTGAAGTGGTGACAATGTGGTCACTGCGCGGAAATGCTGGTGAAATGACGAAAGGCTCATGCCCGCCGTCTCTGCAAGCTCATTCACTCGCAAGGGACGAGCGAAGCCTTCGCGGATCATGGCAACGGCACGACCAATTCTCTCCGCGTGGCCATCTGCCTGACCGAGCGCCCGGATCGAGGCTCCGTGTTTGCCGGTCATCAGCCAGAAATGCATCTCCCTTAGATGCTGTCTCGCCAGGATCGGCATGACTGAGGGCCGATCAATGAGGCTCATGAGCCTGGCGGCGATGTCCGCGACCTCAGTTTCCGTCGGGTCTACCTTAACGGGTTTCGAAGTCGAAGCTGTCACCGGACCAATCTCCGAACCCAGTTCACGGATCATGGCAGGATCAAGTTCGAGAACGAGAGAATAATAGGGAGCAATGCGGCTTGCCGTTGTGATCTGGCTCACCGTGGGCACGTCAGCGGTGATCAGAAGGCTATCGCCTGCGCCGAAGTCGAACGTCTCCGGCCCGATGCTCACTCTCTTTCGACCCTGGAGAACCAGCGCGACCAGAGGCCTGTTGATCGCAAACTGGATCTCACTTGGAATCAGGGCGCGGATAGCCGTCAGACCGGCGATCGGAGTTGCCGCCGCTCCGAAGCGATCGACGTTGATGTCTGCATGACGGCGGACGATCTCCAGCAAACCCATCAGAACTCCCATGACAATGGAGAAAAAGGCAAGTCGAAATCGTCCGCCTGCCTTTAATGACGCCAGATTAGCAGGCCTTTGAGGCATGTCGCAAGCACGTGAGGCGATGTCACTCTTCGTTTTCGGATAAATAGGCAATTCGTTTGGAGAAATAGGCAGCAGTTCCAATAGGGCTGGGGGCATTGTGTTGATCAGCAATCAGCACAAAAGGAGTTGACCTATGACGACAATCTCAATCGTAACCGGCGGCAGCCGTGGCCTTGGACGTAACACCGCCATCAGCATCGCCAAGCACGGTGGCGATGTTATCTTGACCTACCGAAATGGCGCGGAAGAAGCCAAGGCTGTCGTGGCCGAAATAGAAGCTCTCGGCCGCAAGGCAGTGGCGCTGCAGCTCGACGTCGGCACCATATCGGCATTCCCGGCCTTCGCGGACGCTGTTCGATCCGCCCTGACGGTTACCTGGTCGCGTACCAATTTCGATCACCTCATCAACAATGCCGGTCATGGCGAGATGGCGGGCTTCGCAGAGACCACCGAAGCGCAGTTCGACAATCTCTTCAATGTCCACGTCAAGGGCGTCTTCTTCCTGACCCAGACCCTGCTCCCGCTGATTATCGATGGCGGCCGTATCGTCAATTTCTCGTCCGGCCTCACCCGCGTTTCCTATCCAGGATTTTCCGCCTATTCCGCAGCCAAAGGAGCGGTCGAAATACTCACGCTCTACCTGGCAAAAGAGCTCGGAAGTCGCGGCATTACGGCGAATACGGTCGCTCCAGGTGCGATTGCGACAGATTTCCTGGGCGGCGCGGTACGCGATACGCCCGCCTATAACGAGGCATTCGCAAAGATGATCGCCCTTGGCCGTGTCGGGCTGCCAGACGATATTGGCCCGATGATCGCCAGCCTGATTGGCCCTGACAACGGCTGGGTCACGGCACAGCGCATTGAAGTGTCTGGCGGTCAGAATATCTAGTCTCAGGGCCGGTCCGGCGTTCCGCCAGACCGGCCTCGAATGTCTTCGATACATCTGCCCTCCCAGAGAAAATCATGTTCCTCGGCACTGCTGAGGCGACGCGCTTCAATACTCGCGTCGTCGAGGGGCCAAGGAGGACTTGGTCAAGCCGTCCTCCCTCTTAAGTCATCGTTTGCTTCACTCTGATTTGAGTTCATCATGGGCGCCATGATCTAACCAGTGACATTGGGTAATATTTCGCACAAACATTCTGCGTCATTGTCCGATTCCCTTTAGGCGACACGAGATCTCACATGCCCACGAGACTGAATCGCAAATTGCAGATGCCCCGCCGCGACGACCTCGGCCTTCTGACGATCGCCAACGGCACTGGCCTTTCCATCTCCGCCCTGCCGAACGGCACGCTGTTTTCCATCGACTATGGCGACAGCCTGGGATCGGTGCAGATCAATCAGATCCAGGGATCGCCGCTGTCCGGCGGCGTCGGACGGCTCTATCTGCGGATTGGTGGCAAAAAGCCTGCCACCGCCGAGATTGTCGGCCCCCGGGCGCAGGGCAAGTTCGGCTTTAGCGAAGCGGGTTTCTCCTGGAGCGGAAATGTCGCCGATATCCGCTATCAGGTTAGCCTCGTGCTTGCCCCTTCAGAGACGACGTGGTTCTGGCATGTGACGCTGACGCATTCCGGCACGGAAAAACTGCCGGCCGACCTCGTCCTGGTTCAGGATATCGGCCTCGGCGACCGCGGTTTCCTGATGAACAGCGAGGCCTATGCGTCGCAATATGTCGACCATCATATTGCCCAGCATCCGGTCTTCGGGCCTGTAGTGATGAACCGCCAGAACCTGAAGCAGGGCGGCGGGCGCAATCCCTGGCTCGCGCAGGGCTGCCTGGAAGGTGTCTCCGCTTACGCCACCGATGCAATCCAGTTAGTAAAATCGGCTGCCGCCAACGATGATCGTCTCGTAGGTCCCTTCGGCACCGATCTGCCGAGCCAGCGCCGCCAGCATGAAATGGCCTGCCCGGCCCTTCAATCGAAGCCGCTCGCCGTTTCAGCCGAGGGCGTCACCGCAAGTTTCTTCGGCCTTTTCCTCAACGACCACCAGGCGGCGTCCGATAATGCCGACCTGTCCCGTCTCGACCATCTGAGCACGATCGGAAGGAATGTATCAGGCGCGGCCGAACAGATGCCGCCGCGCAGCATCCTGCAGGATGCCGGGCTGCTGGCCGCCGAGGCACTGGACGAGAAAGCACTCGCCCGCCTCTATCCGGCGCGCATACTTGAAGAGCGCGTCGAGGGAAAGCTCCTGTCCTTCTTCGTGTCCGAGGGCGCTCTCAACCGTCACGTGGTTCTGCAAGAGAAGGAGTCACACGTGGCGCGCCGTCATGGCGCGATCGTGCGCAGCGGCCAGAACATGCTGCTCGACGATGTGACGCTGGCCTCGACCTGCTGGATGCAAGGCATTTTTGCTGCACAGCTGACGATCGGCAACACATCCTTCCACAAGCTGTTTTCCGTCTCGCGCGAGCCCTACAACCTCACTCGGACGAGCGGTTTGCGCATTCTTGTCGATGCCGGTCATGGCTGGCAGCTCCTCGGCGTGCCCTCAGCCTTCGACATGGGCCTCAGTGACTGCCGCTGGATCTACCGCCTTGCCGACCGCACCATCATCGTGACGGCTGCTGCATCGGGTGAAGATCCCGCAATGCAATGGGCCGTCTCCGTCGAGGGCAAGCCGTGCCGGTTCCTCGTGTTCGGACATCTCGTTCTCGGCGAGCGGGAATATGATGCGAGCGGTTATGCCGAATTCGACGGCGAAGCCAAGCGCATCCGCTTCCGCCCTGACCCGCATTGGCTCTGGGGCGAGCGTTTTCCCGATGCCAGCTACTGGCTGGTAAGCTCCACGCCTGACGCCATCGAGGCGGTCGGTGGCGACGAGCTTCTCTATGAGGACGGCGTTGCTCGTAACGGCGCTTTCATTGCCCTGCGCTCCACCGAGACACAGTCGCTCTCCTTCGCCGTCGTCGGCTCGATGACCGATATGGCAGAGGCCGAGCGACTGGCGGATCGCTACGCAAGCGGCGTCACTCAGGAGATGATGCTGGCACCAGCCTCGCGCTTCTGGCAGCACGCCATTCGCGGCCTGACGTTCGACAAGCCGAAAGGCGATACCGTGGCCCATGCGACGATCCTGCCCTGGCTTGCGCATGATGCGATCGTGCATCTGAGCGTGCCGCACGGATTGGAACAATATACCGGCGCTGCCTGGGGCACGCGCGATGCCTGTCAGGGACCGGTGGAATTCCTCCTCGCCTATGAGCATGATCGCGAAGCCAAGGAAGTGGTGAAGACCGTCTTCAGCGAACAGTACCTTGAAAAGGGAGACTGGCCGCAATGGTTCATGCTGGAGCCCTATTCCAACATCCGCTCCGGCGATAGCCATGGCGATATCGTCGTCTGGCCGTTGAAGGCGCTCTGCGACTATATCGAAGCGACCGGCGACCTTGCCATTCTCGACGAAAAGGTGGCTTGGCGCGATGACAAGACCATGGGCAGGGCACCCGCCGATACGATCAGCGTCCATGTCGACAAGCTTCTCGCGACGGTGCGTGAGCGCTTCATTCCCGGCACCCATCTGATCCGCTATGGCGAAGGCGACTGGAACGATTCCCTGCAGCCGGCCGATCCGCATCTTCGTGACTGGATGGTGAGCAGCTGGACCGTTTCTCTGCTCTATGAACAGATCGTGCGTTATTCCGCAATCCTGCGCCGTATCGGCAAAGGCGCCGACGCGACCGAACTGCGCAAGATCGCCACCGCTATGCGGCGCGATTTCAACAAGCACCTGATCCGCGATGGCGTTGTCGCCGGTTATGGCATCTTCGACCCCGCCCATAATGGCGTCGAACTGCTGCTGCATCCCGATGACAAGCGCACGGGTCTGCACTATTCGCTGATCTCGATGACGCAGGCCATGCTCGGCAAGCTATTCACGCCGGAGCAGCGGCAGGCGCATATGAAGCTTGTCGAAAAACACCTGCTCTTCCCGGATGGCGTGCGCCTGATGGAGAAGCCGGCGACCTATGCCGGCGGCCCGGAAACGCTGTTCCGGCGCGCAGAATCCTCATCCTTCTTCGGCCGCGAGATCGGCCTCATGTATGTGCATGCGCATCTGCGTTACTGCGAGACGCTCGCCATTGCCGAGGATACGAAGGCGCTCTGGAAGACGATCGGCCTCGTCAACCCGATCTCCGTCACTGACGCCCTGCCGCACGCGTCGCTGCGCCAGCGCAACACCTATTTCAGCAGCAGCGATGCCGCTTTCCTCGACCGTTATCAGGCGATGACCGACTGGGATCGGGTCAAGAAGGGCGAAATCGATATCGATGGTGGCTGGCGCATCTATTCCAGCGGCCCCGGCCTCTACGCCCGCAGCTTCATCGAGAACATCCTCGGCTTCAAGCGTCGCTTCGGACGGCGCAAGCGCGAACCGCTACTGCCGTCGTCCGCGTCGATCACGATCAAGACGGATCATGCGCCTTGGCGGCGGTTGAAGCGCTAGGGCTAGGCGACGACTTCCCGCACGCGCGGCGGGATTGGATTGGGAGCGGCGAAATGGCAGGCGGCCATCTGACCGCTCGCAACCTCTTTCAGGGCGGGCCGCTCGACCTTGCAAATGTCCTTGGCAATCGGGCAGCGCGTATGGAAGCTGCAGCCGGACGGAATGCGCGATGGGCTCGGCACATCGCCTTCAAGCACGATACGGCGGCTTTTGCGATCCGGGTCGGGCTCTGGCGCAGCCGACAGTAGTGCCTGCGTATAAGGGTGCTGCGGGGCCGAATAGACCTTCCGTTTGTCGCCGATCTCTACGATCCTGCCGAGATACATCACCGCTACGCGGTCGGCGATATGGCGCACGACGGCGAGGTCGTGAGCGATAAAGAGGAAGGAGAAACCCTTCGTCTCCTGCAAATCCTGCATCAGGTTGATGATCTGCGCCTGCACGGAAACATCGAGCGCCGAGACCGGCTCGTCGGCGACGATAAAGCCGGGATTGAGGGAGATCGCCCGGGCAATACCGATGCGTTGACGCTGACCGCCGGAAAACTGCCTGGGATAGCGGTCCATAGCGCTCGTTGGCAGACCGACCTGGGTCAGGAGATCGGCGACCTTTTCGCGCCGTTCGCGCTTCGAGCGGACGAGACCAAAGGCGTCCAGCGGTTCTCCGATGATTTCCGCGATGGAGCGGCGCGGGCTGAGTGAACCATAGGGGTCCTGAAAGATCATCTGCACATTGCGGCGCATGCTGCGCATCTTCTCGTGCGACAACGCCGTCAGTTCCGTGCCCTCGAAGAAGACGCGACCATCCGTCGGCTCGATCAGCCTCAGCAGCAACCGTCCGAGCGTGGACTTGCCGCAGCCGGATTCACCCACCAGCGCCAGCGTTTCGCCACGCAAGATCTCGAAACTCAAATCATCGACAGCGCGCACGCCACTGCTCTCCTGCTTGAAGGACAGCATGCCACCGTCGGAAAAGACCTTGCTCAACCCTTCAGCACGCAGGATCGCATTCATCACATATGCTCCTCGATCGATGGGAGGGATGCCTTGTTTTCGGCGGTGACCCAGCAGGCGGCCTTATGTTTCGGGCCGAAGGCAAACATCGGCGGCATTTCACTGCGGCACTTATCGATATGCAAAGGACAGCGGGCGTAGAAGGGACAGCCCTGCTTGACGGTGCCGGCAAGCGGCACGGAGCCGGGGATCTGGTAGAGACGCGAGCGCTCGTCGTCGAGGCGCGGAATGGACTGAAGCAGGCCGCGCGTATAGGGATGGCTCGGGTTCCTGAAGATCGAGCGGACATCGGCGTCCTCGACCACTCGTCCGGCATACATGACGATGACGCGATCGCAGACTTCGGCGATGACGCCGAGATCGTGCGAGATCAAGAGCACGGCGGTGTTCAGCGTCTTGCGCACCTTCGCCATCAGGTCGAGCACCTGGGCCTGGATGGTGACGTCGAGTGCCGTTGTCGGTTCGTCGGCGATCAAGAGTTTCGGATTGCAGGCAACGGCCATGGCGATCATCACGCGCTGGCGCATGCCGCCGGAGAACTGATGCGGATAAGCATCGAGGCGGCCTTCCGGATTGGGGATGCCGACGAGTTTCAGAAGTTCGATGATGCGCGCGCGGCGCTGTTGGCGGCTCATCCTCTCATGGAGCTTGATCGCCTCGCCGATCTGGTCGCCGATCGTCATGACCGGGTTCAGAGAACTCATCGGCTCCTGAAAGATCATCGCGATATCGCGACCGCGGATCTCAGGCATCGCGCTTGCCGGCAGCTTCAGCAGATCGTTGCCCTCGAAACTAACTTTGCCAGCGGAAATCCGACAGAGCTCCGGCACAAGCCGCATGATCGACAGCGACGTGATCGACTTGCCGGAACCAGACTCGCCAACGATTCCGACCGCTCCGCCGGCCTCGATCTCGAAGCTCACATCGTCGACGACGACAACAGGGTTCGTCGCCGTTCCGAATTCTACCCGCAGATGCTCGACGCTCAGCAAGGGCTGCTTCATTGCGCCGTCTCCGGATCGAGCACGTCGCGCACGGCGTCGCCGATCAGGTTGAAGGAGAGGACGACGAGCGTGATCGCAATGCCGGCACCGATGATCGGCCAAGGCGAACCGAAGAGGTTATTGAGACCGTCGCGAATGATATTGCCCCAGCTCGGATTCGGCGGCTGAGTGCCGATGCCGAGGAAGCTGAGCGAGGCTTCGAGGCGGATGGCTGACGCGACCCAGAGCGTCATCAGCACGACGATGGGGGCTGCGATATTCGGGATGATGTGCCGGAAAATGATGACAGGCGTGCGCACGCCGACCGCGATTGCCGCTTCCACGTAAGGTTCTTGCTTGACGGCCAGTGTCGAGGCACGGGCGACGCGGGCGAAGCCGGGAATGAAGGCGACGGTGATGACTGCGATGATATTCCAGAAGCCACCGCCGAGAACAGCGGCGATGATGATGGCGAGCAGCAATTCCGGGAAAGCGAGCAGCAGATCGATCAGGCGCGAAATGATGCGATCGGTGATGCCGCCGAAATAACCGGCCGTGACGCCGAGCAGCGTGCCGAAGATCGCTGCCAGAACCGGCGAGATGAAGCCGAAGATCAGCGAATTGCGCGAGCCATAGATCATGCGCGACAGCACATCGCGTCCGAACTGATCGGTTCCGAGCCAATGGGCTGCTGACGGTTTCTGGTTGATCGCCAGGATGCTTTGGGCGAGTGGGTCGTAAGGCGCGAGCCAAGGTGCAAAGGCGGCGACGAAGATGAAGATCAATACCACAAGCAACGCAAAGCTGGTCGATATCCGCCCATAGAGAATGTGGCGGAACGCATCTGCCAGCCGGTGGTCGTCCGTGATGATCTGGGGAGCCTGTTCTGATGTGGCCATCATTTCACCCGGATTCTTGGATCGACAACGATGTAGATGAGGTCCATCGCCAGGTTGATCAGCACGACGAACATCGCGAAGACGACGACGCCCCCCTGGATGACACCGTAGTCGCGCTCGGCGATGGCGCTGATCAAAAGCTTGCCGATGCCGGGACGATTGAAGACGAGTTCTATCGCCACCGAGCCGGAGAGGGTTGCCAGCATGCTGAGGCCAAGCCCGGTCGTCAGCGGCAGAAGCGCGTTGCGCAATCCATGGCGATAGATGACGCGCGTTTCGCGCGCGCCCTTGGCACGAGCAGTTCGCACATAATCGCGGCCCATGACTTCCAGCAGCGATGTGCGCGTCAGGCGACCAATAAAGGCAGCCTTCACAAGGGCCAGTGTCAGCGCCGGCAGGAACACGTGGTGCATGCGGTCGATGAAGCCTGTGCCGCCCCCATTGATAGGGAACCAGCCGAGATTGAGCGCGAAGGTGATGAGAAGCAGCGCGCCGAGATAAAAATCGGGAATGGCGTAGCCAAACAGCGAAAAACCGCGCATGGCCGAATCCGGCAATCCGTTGCGGTGCGTTGCCGCCCAAACGCCGAAGGGTACGCCAACGACAACCCCCATGATCATCGCGACAATCGTCAGCTCGATCGTATAGGGAAGATTATAGGCGATCAGGCCGAGCACCGGCTGGTCGGTCATGACCGAACGGCCGAAATCCAGGCTGAGCGTTCCGATGACAAAGTTGATATATTGCTGCCACAGGGGGGCATTCAGCCCCATGCGCTCGCGAAAGAGCTGGAGCTGTTCGGCCGTGGCATTGTCGCCAAGCGCCGCAATCGCCGGATCGCCAGGCAGAATGCGCATGGCGATGAAGACGAGCGTCAAAACCAGCAGGATGGTCGGAATGGCATCCGCTAGCCTGAACAAGAGATACCGGGTCACAGATCCGTCTCCTCCCTGTTACCGCCGGAGCGGTCTCCTCCTTTGGCGCCGCCGGCGTTCCCGTCAACGGACGTCCATGATGGTATGCAAACTTCAGTTCTGCAGCGCCGTGTAATAGGGCTCGTTGGACAGATTGTCCTCAAGACCCGGTGACAGCACGCTTCGCCCGCCCCTCCTCGAGCTGACGAAAAACTGCAGGTGAAACTTGGAGTCGGTGTAATCGCCGGGAATGGTGGCGTCGAAGCCATTGCCATTCCGTGTCATCTTCGCCGAACTCCAACGCTCGGCCTGATTGACGTGACGATAGTGCAGCACCGGTTCCTCGTCCATGGTTTCATTGACACGCACCGTGAGGGCTTCGCCCGCCTTGAACGTCGCGGGGGCTATGATGCCTGCCGCGCTGGCGATCACAGGTCGGCGAGCCTTGAGTGCTCTCACGGCTGCGAGCACCTGTTCGCCCGCCTGCACCGATTCAAACTTGCCGCCGCCGCGCAGTGACTCCAGGTCGAGAACCTCGGCCGCCATCTCCGGCAGGCGGGACTGCCAGGAACCACGCAGCCAGGATTGTGGTCCGTAAGTCAGATCGTCGTGGTAGACATCGCGCGAAATATCAGCGGCCGCCTGCCAGGCCATGACCGACCGCTTGGCGTGATCGATTGCCGGCTCGATCAGTGTCGTCACCTTGGTGGCAATGAACAGCTCGGCCCAACAAGCCGCGCGGAACCGCTCGGCAAAGAAACGGGCGATGCCGGCTGAGATCTGCACATCGATCATGATGCGCTGGACAGTGGCGGAGCCGAAGCTTTCGGTCGCCTTCACACCCGTTAGCGCCGTCTCACAGCCTTCCGCCATCTCGTCCAGCCAGTCGGCCACATCAAGCGGCGTGTAGCGATGCGAGGGCTTTCCCGCGAGAAGCAGTTCCGCATATTCGCGCGCATTGGCAAAGAGCGCTGAATCGAAGGTCGGCGCATTTCCGAAACGGACCGGCCCTTCCATGTCGAAAGCGTAGGCGCGACGGCCCGAGCCCTCGACAAGCGGGAGGTTGGTATAGACCTCCGGCCAGTAGTGATTGTTAGAGGCCGAAGGGCCATGCGCCAGGGTGATCAGCGGCAGCACGCGGCTTGCCCAGGAGAGCCCCTTCTCGCAATCGGCGGCGGCATCGCCGCATTCATGTTCGAGATAACGCATCCAGCTTTCGCGCGGCGCTTCAGGATAGTAGAGCAGTCGCCCCCAGATACGGTATTGATACTCATATTTCTGCCAGTCGTAGCGCGTCGGCAGACCGTGCTTCTGGTAATTGAAGCGGCCACCGGGAATGCCGGTGCCCATACGGCCCTTGAAGCTCTGCGGCTCGCACCATTCAACGCCATCGGAGCCTGCGAACATGGAGCTGCGGCCATAACCGGCAGCAAATTCCGGATCGCCCCAGAGAAGCACGCGCTGCGTTCCCGCCCAGATGCGATAGATGACCTTGTAGTCCTTGTCCTTCGTCAGAAGATCACCATAGCTGTAGCGCAGGAATTTTCGGGACCCTTCGCTGAGCTGCTCGCGCTCGCTGCGCGCCACTTCCGGCGGGTATTCCTTGTTGCGGATAGCTGACTGGTGATAGGGCGGCCCCATATGCTCGGCGAGATATTTTGGCGAAGCGGCAAAGGGCATGCCGGACTCCCGGGCGATCTGCAGCATGGTGTGATCGAGACCCTTGCCATGCATGTCGATCTCGACTGGACGACCGGCTGCGGCAACACCTGCAAACGCCTCCTTCCAGAAGCCGTATTCGCCTTCGGCGATGCCGCCCTCGACATGGACGCGGAATGTCAGACCAGTAATCTCAGGCACCTGCCGCAGCAATTCGGTGATCGCGTCACGGCAATAAGGGGCGAGATTATCATCCGTCACGCCTGTAACCGTGTAATTGGCTCGCGGGACATCGTCGAAATCATAGCGCTGCGTCCAGAGCGCCAGCTGGAATTCCAATCCGCGCCTGGCCGCCTCACGACCAATGAATTTCAACATCTCAAGATTGGTTTCGCGCTCCTCATCGGAGAGCTCGGTGACCTCGACGCCGTAACCCGGCAGCTTCAAGAGAAACGGATAGGGGAAATAGAAGTAGACGTCGGTAATCCACGGATTGTGGTAGGGATAGTTGTAGCCCATGCCAAGCGTCAGGGCGAAACGGTTGAAGCGGTTCGATGCCAGCATGGTCAGATAGTCGCGCCATTGCTGCTTGTCGTAGAACCAGATCTTGTCTTCCTCCTCGCTGCAGAAAAGCCGGGCGATGCTGCGGATGCGGGCAGACGGTTGTTCGGTAACCGGAAACTTGCCGGCGAACAGGTCTTCATCACCGCTATAGCGCACCCGGTCGGCGAGTTCGGTCAAAGCATAGACCATGCCCCTGTCGTCATGCGCCCAGACGGTAATCCTGTTGCCGTCCCGGGTGAGAGCAAAAGCCTCCTCACTACGCGCCATCGCAGCCGGCGCCTGCGGCGATCCCACCTCGGCCACGTTGATCGAGATGTCCTGCCCCGATGCGTTGTCCGAGAATTTCGCGCCCCTCCGCTTCAGGCGGCTGCGCAGTTCGTCGATTGCCCATGTGACGCCGTCCGAAAGCGGCTTGGATGGCAGGCTCATGGATATGGTGTTGGCTTGCGCCATGTCTGACCTCACAGGAGAAGGACCAATATCTGCGCGCAGGGCGCAACACCCCGGTTCAACAGCGGGGAGAGATGACGATGTCGGAGCGTGTTCGCGACTGGAGCACCGGGCTGAAACTTATGAAGCGGTTTTCAGGGTAATCCGATGCTTCAACAAAGCTTAGAGCGGCGGAGGCATTTCTCTTCTTCCACCCGCCGCCCTCAACGGTTCAGGCCTTGATCTTGGCCTTGGTCAGCGGCCAGTTCACATAGCCGGAAACCACGTCGTAGCCGAGATCGACTTTTTCGGAGCGAACGACCATGAAGCCGTTGTTGGAAACGGGCAGGATGACCGCGTCCGTGAGTGCTTTGATCTCGATTTCCTTGACGATTTCCAGACGCTTGTTGAGGTCCGGTTCGGCAAGCGCCTTGCCCAGGAGGTCGTCGATCCCTGGAATGGCAACGCCGTAATGGCTCATATTTGCCCCGCCATTGCCATCCGAGCGAACTTCGGCGCCTTTCGACAAGTAGGTGACGATCACCTGTGTCGGCACCGGCGGCAGTGCAGATGACTGCTGCGACAGTGTGTTGGTGCCGATGTTCTGATCGGCATGGAAGGCGGTATGGTCCTTGATGTTGAGTTCCATGTTGATGCCGACCTTGCGCAACTGCGCCTGGATCATCAGCATGATCGCCGAAAAGTCCTCGCGCTGCGACGTATCGTTCTTGAAGCTGAAACCATCAGGGAATCCGGCTTCTGCAAGCAGGGATTTGGCCTTTTCGGGATCATACTTGTAGGCAACGTCCGCCGGAATGTTCTCCGCGGAGAAGCCACCGGGATAGGAGGGCGGATTGAGCCCATAGGTACGCTTGCTGATCGGCGCGATTGCTGTGGTGATTTCGTCGCGGTCGATCGCATAAAAGAGCGCCTGGCGCACACGCACATCGTCGAAAGGCTTCTTCGTTAGGTTGACCTGCATGGTGAAGAAACTGCCGGGGCTGGCGACGTCGAAGATCAGGTTCGGATCGCGCTGCGACATGGAGGCCGCCCAGCCGGGGGCGCGAACGCCCTCGATCAGATGCACGTCGCCTGACAGCAGCGCCAGCGTACGCGCCGTCGTATCGGCGATATAGAGGCATTGCAGCTTCGGTGTCGCCGGCTGGACGTCCCAGTGCTCCGCATTGGCGACCAGCATGACGCCCTGCGACGGATCCGGATAGACTGTCTCCAGCACGTAAGGACCGGTTCCGATCGGATCACGGCCGATCGGTTCTTCGCCTTTTTCCTCAACTGCCTTCTTGCTCATGACCGAGGCGTCGTAGTCGCTGAGAGCACCGAGCAGGAAGAGCGGGTCCGGCTGCGCCAACTTGAAGGTGACCGTGTAAGGATCGTCAGCCACGACCTCGCTGATATTGGTGAATTTCGGACGTACCCCGCCCACGCGAACGGCATCGCGAATGCGATCGAACGTGAACTTGACGTCCGCGGACGTCATCTCACCATAACCCTTGTGAAATTTGACGCCTTGGCGGAGTTTCAGGGTCCAGGACTTTGAATCCGGTGTCGAGCTCCAGCTCGTCGCAAGGCGCGGTACGAGTTCGTCTATCGTTGCCGGAAACTTCCAGAGCGGCAGGTCAACAAGCTTGTCGTAAATGTGAATAATCGCCCAGTTATCGACACCCTGGATCGACTTTGCAGGATCGATCGTCTTGAGGCCGCGGGCAGCAAAAGCAATTTTCAATGTATCGGTGGCTTGCGCAAAAGCGGCCGGCCCCAGGCTTGCCGCAATACCGGCGCCGACAACAGCAGCCGCAGAGTTTTCCATGAATCGACGTCGAGTAATCGCCATGCTCAGATCCTCCCTTATCGAGGCGCTGCATCCCGTCTGAAGCTTGATTTCCTGTGTTTTTATTGTGGAGCGTCTTCTGGGTCGACGAGCAGCGCAAGGGGACGGTAGCGCTACCAGACATAAGCGTCAAGTTTGTTCGGCCGCAGATTTATGGGCGTTTCGGAAAAGCTCTTATTCAAATAGCGACATATGCCGAAGGCGAAACGCGGTACTCCAGGCGTCAGTGGCCAGTCAGCCCACGCCGCAGTTCACCGCTGCGGTCGGTGCTGACGCGTCTCTGGATTTTGAAGCCCAGGTCGATAATCCGGTCTCCACCGTCGTCTCCGTTCAAGCGGCGACGGAGCGCCATGACGGCGTTATAGCCGGATTCCCAGCGTGGGCTGCGCACGCTGGTGATCGAAGGATAGGCTGCGGCCATGATGTCGAAATCGTTGAAGCCGGCGATACCGAAATCCTCGGGCACGCGGATACCGCGCTCCATACACTCGAACAGCGCGCCAAGCGCCATGACGTCATTGTTGCAGAAGACGGCGTCCATATCTGGATTAGCGTCCAGAAGATTGGCCATCAGCTTGCGGCCTGTCGAAGGGGTTGCAAAACGCGGCGTTTCCCAGCCTACCCCTTCGGGAATATGGTCGCTTCTGTCGATCGGCGAAATATAGCTCGGGTTATAGATGCCGGCTTCCGTCAGCGTGTCCTTCAGACCGGAATAACGGCCGAAGGAACGGCCATTCAGCCAGCCGCTTAGAAAACCGATATGCCGATAGCCCGCCTCGATCAGGTGACGGGTGATCGCCCGCCCCGCCTCATAATGTGAAAAGCCGATGATCGTATCGATCGGCTTGTCCGTCAGGTCCATGATCTGGATAACCGGACACCTGGCATTTTCCAGCATCTCGCGCGACCGGTCGTTCTGTTCGGTACCAGAGACGATCATGCCCGCCGGCTTCTGCCGCAACATCTGTGCGATCAGCCGCTCTTCCTCTTCCGGCTGGTAGCGGGTGTTGCCCATCTGGATCTGCAGTTCCGTACCTTCCACGCCGTCGTACACACCGCGTAAAACGTCGGAGAAGATGTTCTGGGTGAGCGAGGGGACCAGCACACCGATGACATCGGCCCTGACGGACGCAAGCGCCCGGGCGCTGAGATTGGGAACATAGTTCAGTTCCTTCACCGCCTTGTCGATATTGGCGCGAAGGGCGGCGGAAACCTGGCTCGGATCGCGCAGCGCCCGCGACACCGTGATCGCGCCAACTCCGGCCAGGCGCGCAACATCCGCAATCGTGGGGCGACCATCGGTCCGTCGGCTTCGCAATCTTCTTCCCTCGCGGCATTTCGGAACAGCGCTGCACGTCTTACCTGGGAGGCTTCTCAGGCATTACCCAAAACGAATATGTCAATTCCAAAAAGCAGCGCCGAAGTCAACGCAGACGCAAGACCGGCCGGCGAGGCAGCGCATTGAGAACTGTAGGGCGCGATACCCCTGTGACGGTTGCGATCGTGGAAACGAAATGGGGTCTACTTATCTCGGTCTATTTGCCGCGACTAGAAGCCCCATCAGGCCAATTGCCGTCGCAAACCTTGAGAAAACAGGTCGCCACGGCACCTATCACGACTGCAGGGTTTCGGCGATCCGGCTCCCTGCATCTCGTAGAGGTCTAGAGATCGTGATGCACGTCAGATGAGGGCTTCGGAAAGGTCAACCGCCGAGCACAAATCGAGAAAATGCAAGGGCGCTCCGCGCATCCTCGTCCATTTTTGCTTCGTCCGCGCCATCGCTCAGATCGCGCCAAACCCTGATGTCTGACCCGATCGTTCCGCCGGTCTTTACGAACGGCTCCATGACAACGACGCCCGCGTAATTAATATCGCGGAGTGCAAGACCGATCTCGTGCCAAGGCATTCTGCCTTTACCGGGGACGCGGCGATTGCTTTCGCCGGTATGGAAATGTCCGAGCAGCGGGCCAGCGGTACGGATCGCTTCTCCGAAACTGTCTTCCTCGATGTTCATATGGAAAGTATCGAGCATCACTTTGACATTCGGCTTCCCGACGTCCTTGACGAATGCCACGCCCTCCGCAGCAGTGTTGAGAACGTGGTTCTCAAAGCGGTTGAGCACTTCGATGCAAAGATTGATACCGAGGTTTCCGGCGAAGTCCGCAATGCCATGAATGCCCTCGACCCCGCGCGCCCGATCGCCCTCCTTGTCGACTGGCTTGGAGTAGTCCACTGGCCAATAGGAATGAAGCGCGCCACCAATTGTCTTGATATCAAGCTTTGCGACATTTGTGAGCGTCTGCTCGAAGAATGCCTTTCCCGCCTGGCGCACCGCAATATCCGGTGACGACAGATTCTTGGCCTTCGACGGGCCAATTCCGGCCGTCAGGATGATGTTGTTATCCTTGGCAGTCCGTCTGATTTCCGCAAGTTCGGCATCACTGTAGTCATTGATGTGATGTGCGGCGACCTCGATGACGTCGAAGCCAAGTTTCGCGACCTTTTCGACATAGGGGCCGAACTTGGCGCTCCACTCATGTTCCCAGTAAGAATAATAAATCCCGTGTTTCATAGGAGTCTCCAAGTTTCAGTTGTAGATCCCGCCGATCGTCCTTGGCGGGGTTGACAGTGGACTGTCGCGGCGACCTCCGCTCGGCCTGGACGGATCAGTTGTTCTCGATGTGGAGATCGGGCTCGGCGCTTCCGGCCACGATTGCAAGGCCGTTAGGAAGATCGTTCTCTTCGACCTTCCGGCGAATTTCCGCAGCGTCCAGGCCGTAGTTGCGCCAGCGGTTTTGAAGTCTCTGCCGCAGGTGAGCCTCGTCCACGTCAACAAACACCGTGAAGTCGAAAATCTCTTTCAACTTGTCCCAGGGAGCCTGTCGCGCAAGCAGGTAGTTACCCTCGCAGACGATGATCTTTGTAGACTGAGGAATGAGACTGCCGCCGGCGCGAGCAATCTCGATCGAGCGGTCGAATACCGGAACGGCAACAACGTCATCCTCGTTGGCCTTCAGGCGCTTGAGCATGTGGCGCAAACCATGCGCATCGAATGTATCGATTGCTCCCTTGTAGGGGCGGCGGCCCATCTGCTCCAAGACGGCATCGTCGTAGTGATATCCGTCCATCGGGAACAGCGCAGCTTCCAGACGGTGGTCGTTACTGATCGCTTCGACGGCGCGCTCCGCGAGCGTCGATTTGCCTGAACCCGGCGCACCTGCAATCGCTATCAGAACTCTCCGACCGCCGTTTTCCGCAAAGCGCTGAACCGCGATCTTCGCTATCTTCTGCGCGTTTTCATCAATTTTGCTCAATGAGTTCCTCCCATTGCTTCGCCGCATTTTCGGCGGCTAAGACCATCTGGAAACGCCGACCATCTCGAAGTCATGCCAGTTGATACTGCGCGGCTTTGTTGCGTAGGAACGAGAGGCCGTTGCCCATGACTTCGTCCTCGTCACGCGCGACCGGGCGCCACGTCGATATATCGCCGGCCATCTCCGGCGGCATGCTGACGAAGCTCTCCAAGGTCAGCGCGCCCTTGAAGCCGATCGCAGACAGAGCGGCGAAAATCGAATCCCAAGGGACGTTTCCTGCTCCAGGCGTTCCACGGTCGCTCTCGGACAAATGCATGTATTTGAGATGCTCACGCGCAACGAGAATGCCGTTGGCTGCCCCCTTTTCCTCGATGTTCATGTGGAATGTGTCGAGGTGGACAAAGACGTTGTCCATCCCGATGCGTTCGACCAGGGCCACGGCCTGTTCTGCCGAGTTGATCAAATGGCTCTCGTACCGGTTCACCGCTTCCACACCGAATTGGATACCTTGGGCCTTGGCCTGCTTGGCTGCAGCACCGAGCGCATGGGCAATATTGTCATATTCTGCCTGGGTCGGCGGAACGCCGGTGCGTTCGTTGGTGCCGCCATAAGTGACACCCGTAAGCGCCTCGGCTCCCATCTGGGCCGCCTTGTCGATCGCCACCTTCAGGTGCTCAATTGCGGCCTCGGGCCGGACGGATGCCCAGGCGGCCTGCGGTAGCACGAGCGAACATGCCGCACGCAGGCCATGCTTTTCCAGGAGCTCGCGTGTGTGCTCGGCATCTACCGATGCGGCGTCTGCGAGCGGAATTTCAATGAATTCCATATTGTACCTGGCTGCGCCGGCGATGGCTCGCTCTGCGCCTGCGCGGTCCCACTTCATTGTCCACATGCTTGCGTGAATACCGAACCCTTGCACGGTCACCCCTTCTTTCTGCGCGATGCGATGTAGGTTGAAACGATGGTTCTTGCCGCCATGACGACGATCATCAACACGCCCCAGAGTGCTGTCGCGAGATGCTGGTTTGCGCCCATGAGATTGAGGCCGGAAGACAGAAGCTGGAGCACGATAAGCGCCACGAACACCGGCAACACACGGCCAAACCCGCCGAACGGATTGATGCCGCCGAGAAACGCCGCAAGTACCGTGATCAACAGATAGGACTCACCGTGGCCGACGCGGACCGAGTTGAAACGGGCGAGCATGATAACGCCGGCGACCGCGCACATGAGGCCCGAAAGCGTGTAGACCAGAACCAGTATGCGGCGCGTATTCAGGCCGGAGTAGCGTGCCGCCTCGATATTTGAACCGACCATCAACAGCCCGAAGCCGAGTTTGAAGCGCGTCAGCAGGAGCTGCCACAGGCCAACGCAGGCGATGAAGATCAAAAGCGGGATCGGCAATCCCAGGATCGAACCATGCCCGATCGGAGCGATGAAGGAAGGGAATCCGGACACATCGCCGCCGCGGGTCAGAAACTCGCCGAGGCCACGCAGGAAGATCATCATGGATAGCGTGACGAGAATTGGATGCGCCCGTGTGTAGGCGATCGCAGCACCGGTCATCAGCCCGGCAGCGCCACCGGTGGCGAGTGCGGCAAGGACACCGAGCAGGAACGCGCCTGGAGACGCGTCGGCCCCGCCGTACATCTGCATCACCGAGGCTGCGGCCAATCCGGAAAGGTTTGCCGTGAAGGTGATGGAGAGGTTGATCCCGCCGGTCAGGAGGGGAAGCAGCATGGCGAGCGTGAGAAGCCCGAGTTCAGGAAGCTGGAAGGCAACCGAACCGAATGTTGCCGCGGAGATGAAATTGTTTGCGGCCAGGCCGAAGATGACGATCACCGCCACGAATGCGATAGCCGGTCCGGTCATATCGGCGCCAAAGGTGGCATTGAACTTTTGAGCCATGGCCTTCATTGGTGCGTGCCCTTCCTCTTGGTGCTATCCGTGGCGAGAAACGGGAAAAGCTTGTCGATCCGTGCGGACGAGAGCGTGATGGCGATGAGGATGATCGCGCCGACGATCATCTTGAATGCAAAGGGCGACACGCCCATCAGGTTGAGACCGTTTTGGGTGATCGAGACCATCAAGACGCCGAGCACGCAGCCGATGACCGAGCCCTTGCCGCCTCCGAGCCTCGCACCGCCGAGAACCGTAGCCGCCAGGACATCCAGTTCCCGGCCATAGAGGGCGTTCGGAACGACTTCCTCGGCATAGTGGGCCTGCATCAATCCGGCGATCCCGGCCATGAGACCCATCCAGCCAAACGAAATGTAGTGCATCGCCGCGATATTGATCCCGAAGCGGCGTGCCCCTTCCGGATTGTCACCAAATGCGTAGAGCTGCCGTCCGATGGTGGTGCGGGAAATCATGAACCAGGTCGCGAGGCAGCAAAGGATCATGACGACGACAGGCAGTGTCAACTCGATCCAGGAGCCGTCAGCCATCTCGCGTTCGAAAAATACCACGCGCGTCGTCAGCCATTCCGGCAGGTCGTAGATCGACACGCCCTTGGTGAAGAACATCAGCAGCCCGAAGAAGATGTTGAAGGTCGAGATGGTTGCGACGATCGAGATGATATGCAGCCGGTAAACCAGGGCCGCGTTGATCAGACCCAGGCCAATGCCGATGGCGCCGGCGATTATGAAGCCTTCCGCCCAGTTGCCGCCGCCCAATGCGCCAAGGGCCAGCGCGGTAATGTATTGGACCACCGAGGCGGCCACAGCGAAGGAAATGTCGATCCCGCCCGAGATCAGGACGACGAGAAGGCCAACCGCAAAGATGATGTTGACGGCCGAGACGTTCAGCACATCGAACGCGTTCGAGATCGTAAAAAACCGATCGGTGGCCAAAGACAGCCCGACGCAAAGCACGACCATGACCGCCAGGAGCGTGAATTCGGTTGTGTGTCCAAGGATCAGCCTACGCATAGACGGCAGACTCCAGTTCGGTGAGCGATAAATGTCGCGGGTCGTAGGTTGCGCGGATCCTGCCCTCGACCATGTGAATGATGCGGTCCGCATTGAAGTAGACTTCCGGCGGCTCATCGGAGATCAGAATGATCGCAAGGCCCTGCGCAGCAAGCTTGCGCACGATCTCGAAGATGCCTGCGCGCGCACCGACGTCTACGCCCACGGTCGGGGCGTCGAGAATGAGGATTTTCGGACCGATCGCGAGCCATTTGGCAATCGCGACGCGCTGCTGGTTGCCGCCCGATAACGTCCGGATGGGGTCGTCAGGCGTACCGATCTTGACACCGAGCGCCGAAATCCAGTGGTTGACCACACTCGCCTTCTTCACGGGCGAGATCATCCCCCCGGACAGAAGCTTATCAAGCGATGCCATGACCAGGTTGTCGGCTATCGACTGCGGCTGGTTGAGGCCGAGAGACAAACGGTCTTCGGAGAGGTAGCCAACGCCGGCGCGAATTGCGTCGCGATTGGAGCCGAACTTGACAGTCTTGCCCTCGATGGCGATTTCCCCCGCCTGCGGACGGTGCATCCCGAAGAGTGTAAGCGCCAGTTCGGTGCGGCCGGCGCCGAGGAGGCCGGTAATACCGAGCGTCTCACCTCGGCGAAGGTCGAACGATATATCTTCGAACTCCATTGCGCGCGTCAGCCCGCGGACGGAAAGCACGACCTGCGCGTCGTCGTGATCGGCGGCGACGACGGAACTGTCGAAGTTTCTGCCGGTCATCAGCTCGGTCACCCGTGATTGAGTCATGCCCTCGACAGGGAAGACGCCAACCAGCGCTCCGTCGCGAAGCACGGTCATGCGGTCCGAGATTTCGAGCACCTCCGCGAGACGGTGCGAGACGAAGACCACGGCCACTCCGGACGCCGACAGGTTGCGCACGATATCGATCAGGTAATCGGTCTCGGATTGCGTCAGCGAAGCGGTCGGCTCGTCCATGAAGACAAGACGCGCCTCGCCGACAAGAGCGCGTGCGATCGCAACGATCTGGCGTTGGGCGATCGGCAGCTCCTTCAATGGAAGATGGATATCGATGCTGACGCCGAGACGGCTGAGCGCTTTCCTGGCTGCTTCCTCGATGGCGCGTTTGTCGACGAGACCATATTTGCCGTTGACGGCATACTGAAACCCGATGTTCTCGGCGACGGTCATTTCCCCGAACAGTGCCAGGTCCTGCCAGATCACCTGGATGCCGAGCGATTGCGCCAACGTGGGTGTCATGGCCGAGATCGCCTTGCCGTCGAAGAAGAACTCGGCGCCCTCCTGTGGCTTGTAGACCCCCGTAATGACCTTGATGAGCGTGCTCTTGCCGCAGCCGTTCTCCCCCGCCAGGCAATGCACCTCCCCCGGGTTGACTTCAAACGATACGCCCTTCAGCGCGCGCACGCCGCCGAAGGTCACCTTGATGTTCTTGAGTGAAAGCAGCGGTTCGTCGCTCATGGAGTATCCTCCTGTTCAGCCGCTGGATGGCGGCTGGTTCAGGTTTTCCGATATTCGTAAACTGGGGGGTCGCGGGAATTGTCCGCGACCCCGGGCTTGGGTCCAGGGAGGATTAGAGGCCCATGCCGACAAGCTTGTCGATGCTATCCTTGTTGATCGCCAGCAACTGGTCGACGACGATGGTGTTGCCCTCGGGGTTGATCTTTCCAAGGCCCTCGATGTCGTCGCCGGCCTTCGGCGTCTCACCCTTGGAGATGCGATCGGCAAGCGTCACGAAGACTTCACCGGCCTGCTTGGGGTTCCACATGAAGCCGCCAGTCAGCGCACCAGACTTGATGAGCTTTGCCCCCTGCCCGGGAGAAAACGGACCGATCACGAACACCTTGCCGTCCTTGCGGCGCTCTTCGACAGCACGACCCGCACCGATCGGCCCCTGCGAACCGAAGGCGAGGAAACCCGTCAGATCAGCGTTGGCCGCCATCAGGTCGAGCGCGGTCGAGCGGCTCTTGTCGACGTCTTCAGCCACGCCGTAGCGGTCACCGACAAGCTTCATGTCCGGGTAGTTCGCCTTGATATAGGCGATTGCTGCATCGGCCCAGGCATTGTGCAGGGGCACGGTGAGCGAGCCGACAAATACGGCATACGATCCCTTGCCGCCCATCTTCTCAGCGAGCAGCTTGCCATGCGCCTCGCCGAAGCCCTTGGCGGAGGCCAGTTCGAAATCCCAATCGGCGCCGACCTGCTTGGGCGATTCATGGGTAATGACCTTGATACCGGCCTCCTGGGCCTTCTTGAGAACAGGTTCGAGAACCTTGGCATCATTCGGCACGACGCCGATGTAATCGACCTTCTGAGCAATCAGGTCTTCGATGGCGCGAACCTGCAGCGCAGGGTCGGCACTGGTCGGACCAACCATGAAGCCTTCAACGCCGAGCTTGGCACTCTGCTCCTTGATGCCCGCCTCCATGGCATTAAACCACGGGATGCCACCGATCTTCACCACGACACCAATCTTCGGACCAGCAAAGGCCGTTGACGCGAGCAAGGACAAGCCGAGCGTGATCGCAAATAGCTTTTTCATTGGGTATTCCCTCCTCCACTGAGCCGGCAAGGAAGCACCGTTCGCGAAAGCCCCATGCTCTCGCGCTCAACGTTAGCCCCGCATTGCGGAACTCCTCCCTGTCGCTTTCCTCAAAGCCCCATCTCCATGCACAATCGGTCTTGCATTTATGCACCATCGATGGTGCAATTACCCTACCACGGAAAAGACTTTCGTCAAGAGGACTGCTGATCTAGAGAGAAAGAGCCACTGGAAGGTTTGCGGATGTCTGAAAAAGAACGAAAAAAAGCAACTATTTATGATTTGTCCGTCGTGTCAGGAGCATCCCCGTCGACAGTGGCCTCGGTGCTAAACGGCACATGGCGCAAGCGGCGCATCTCCGAGGAGACCGCCGCCAAGATACTGTCGCTGGCCAGAGAGCATGACTACAAGGCGAACCTGCAGGCTCGCGCGCTGCGCAGTTCCCGTTCGGGTCTGGTCGGGTTGCTTTTGCCCGTCTACGACAACAGGTTCTTCTCGTCCATGGCGCAGACCTTCGAGAGCGAAGCGCGAAAGCGGGGCCTTGTGCCTATGGTTGTCTCAGGCCGCCGCGACCCCCAGGAAGAGCGCCGTACGGTGGAGTCTCTCATCGCCTATGCGATCGACTCGCTGTTTATCGCCGGAGCAACAGATCCGGATGGCGTCCACGAGATCTGCATGCGTGCAGGGCTGCCTCACGTCAACATCGATCTGCCAGGCAAGTTCGCGTCATCCGTGATTGCGGATAACCGTCAAGGCGCTGAAGCGTTGACTTCGGCCATCATTCGCCATGCCGAAACATTAGGACCACTGCACGCCGGCGATGTCTACCTGTTCGGCGGCCGCAACGACCACGCCAGTCGGGAGCGTATCGCCGGTTTCCATGCCGTCAAGCAATCCGTATTTGGAGCGGTCACAAAAGGAGATATCGAGATCACAGGCTACTCGCCTGGCGCGACGGCGCTTGCGTTCGACCGTTTTTTCGACAAGCACGGCAGGCTGCCCAGATGCTTTTTCATCAACTCGTCCATCAATTTTGAAGGGCTATTGCGGTTCATGGGGCGCCACGACGGAGAGGCGTTCGGAGACATCGTCGTCGGATGCTTCGACTACGATCCGTTCGCTTCATTCCTACCCTTTCCCGTTTACATGATCAGACCGAATATCTCGAAAATGCTCGAGCGGGGTTTTGACCTTCTCGAAGAGCCGAAGCCTTTGACGATCATGATCGAGCCGGAGCTGGTTCCTCCCCGCACCGCCTTGGAGGGCCCGCTTGATGCGTTAAATGATCCTTCCCCGCCATTTGTGTTTGCCGAATGAAGCACCGCAACGACAATGACGAGACCCTGCAGGATTTCCATCAGCGGGTCGAACAGGATACCGGGGCAAGGGCGATCCATCCGGCAAAGCCGGGGCTGGTGTTTGTTCATGGCCGTACTCCGTCAGCTATCGGCAAGAATGACGTCGGCCGCCTTCTCGGCGATCATGTAGACCGCCGTGGCAAGGAAGTATCCGGGAATTCGAGGGAAGACCGAAGCATCGACGACGCGCAGGCCTTCGATTCCATGCACCCGGAAACGGCTGTCGAGCACGCCGCCATCTTCCCGAGGACCGATGGCGCAGGTGCCGCAGGCATGGTGGCCCCAGGCATTTTCGGCGACGTAATTTCGAAGCGCCTCGTCGCTCTCGTTTTGCCGACCGGGCTCCTCTTCGCAAGCAATGATATCATCCATGGCATCGTTGACCTTCCTGACGAAGCGAATGGCATGGACAACGGCGTCGAGGTCGAGGTCGTAATTGCCGGTCCCCTCGGAGAAGGAATGGAAGACGACGRCAGGCAGGACAGCGGGATCGGCGCTTCTCAGCCGGACCGTTCCGCCCTGATTTTCGGTATAGGCCTTGAGGATCGCCCAGGTCATGTAATCCGGCTTGCGGATGCGCGCGGAATAATCGGGATAATAGCCGCGGAAATCGGCCAGCAGCGAGAAACAATGCAGGTCGGGTTCCGTCAGCGTGTCGCGGGATTTGAGCGTCAGGGAAAACATGACGCCGTTGCTCGTATAATTGCCGATGCGGAACCTGCGCCATCGCCTGTAATGAGCGTCGCGCGTCGTATAGGTCACGCCCTTGAGCGCCGACCAGGGTTCGTTCATCCGGCTGACGACTCCGACCTCATAGCGGTCCTGCAGGTTCCGCCCAACGCCTGGAAGCGCTTCGACGACACGGATCTTGTGCTTGCGCAGATGCGCGGGATCGCCGATGCCGGAAAGCATCAGAAGTTGCGGCGAGGCGAAGGCGCCGCCTGAGAGGATGATCTCGCGCCCGGCCCGGATGACCTGCTCACGTCCCTCACCGTCGACGCAGCGGACCGCCACCGCCCGCTTGCCGTCAAATTCAATGCGCGTGACCGTGGTATTCAAACGAAGCGTTAGGCGGTCCGGGTGCCGCTTCAGCACGTCGAGTAGCCGCTCGCGCGGCCCGTGCCTGGTGTGGCGGCGCGTCGAAAGTGGCGTGACGCGCACGCCGCAGGCGCCGACATTCCAGTTGCGGCTGTCGTTCGGGTCGATCTCGGTCGTCTCCCAGTCGGAGCCCCTCTTGCCGAAAGCATCGGCGGCTGCGCCGACGCTGCGCAGCAGTGCCCGCCACAGCGGCCAGTCTCGCAGGACCCTGAGCGGCAGCGCCCGCTCCGTCGTCATCCACCCCCACCATCCGTGGCCGGTCGGATTGAGGCCAGTTGCGGCGGCGAGCCATCGCCACAGGAAGAAACGGTAGCGGCAGCGTTCGATGCGCTCGAAATAACCCTGCATGTGCGAGGCCTTCCAGCTCTCGTCGCCGGTGATCGCAAAGATGTGGTTCCAGTCGCAATGATTGGGCCGCACGATGATCATCGCATGATGGGCGGTGCAGCCGCCGAGCCCGCGCACACGCGGATAGAGCACGCCATCCCTTTTCTTGCAGTAACGCCAGTCACGCTCCTGCATCTCCTGGTTTTCGTAGTGGCGCACCCAATGGTTCTCAGCCATGCCGGGATGTTCCGAAGCAAAGGCGTGAAAGGCCGGCACGCGGGAGGCATCGGCAAGGGGCATATCGGAACTGTCGCCCACCTTGGCGAGCGGATCGCCGCCAGCCTCGATGACGAGTACGGTCCGCCCCTCTTCGGCGAGCCGTGCGGCGACGACGGCGCCGCCCGCTCCGCTGCCGATGACGATATAATCGTAGGTCTGCCCGCCGGACATAGTCAGAACTGCTTCAGATAGGAGATCAGYGCGTTCTTGTCCGATTGCGGAAGATCGGCGCCGAATGTGTGCCCGCCATTGACGACATAGTCAGGACACTTGCTCAAGCCTACAAGGCGATCGACGAGCCTGGTGTCTCGCACCACCTTCTCGGCCTTGGCGAGCACGGCGGGATCGGCAAGCTCTTCCGGCGAGCATTGACCGCCGAGCTCGGAGAAGGCCCCGATCAGCGCCGGGCCGTTGGCGATCAGCCTCTTGTAGTTGGCGAACTTGTCCTCCTCGTCATTGTCGGGCAGCAGCTCGGTATTGGTCAGCGCGTTGACTGGGAAACCGGCCGGGAACGGGCCGATAGTGATCGAGCCGTCCTTCTTGAAGGCCCAACCGGCAACTCGGCTCAACAGGCCGGTGAAGGGCCGCACCTTATCGGGCACGAAGCCCGGCGGCACAATCAGGCAGGAGGGAGCGCTCGTCCGGTAGATATAACCGGGCACCGGCGCCTCAGTCATCTTGTCCATGCGGCGCGTCTGCGGCGAGAGCATCTGGCGGATCGACCGATCGAAGACCGCAAGCCTGTTTTCGATGCAGGGCATATAGGGATCGCGGGCGTCCGCCGCCGGGCAAGAAGTGCCTCGCCCGGTGCCGTAACCGCCGGCATAGTCCTGATTGTAGTAGTCGGTCCCGTAATAGCTGTCTTCGTGGCCAACCGAATTGTTGAGCAGGAAGGGCGCTGTCGACCAGAGGCTGACGAGTGAGGGCGGCCTCAGATAGCCGCGCCCGTTGCCTGCCGCCTGCAGCGGCGTCGCCGCCCCTGAAACCGGATGATTGACGGTCACCTCATGCGGTGGTGGCAGCGATTTGTAGGTAGAAGAGGTGAAGTTGTCCCAGATATCGCCCGAAAGCCCATTGGTGGCGATCGCGCTGCAGGCATTGGTGCGCACGACATCCATCGGCACGCGCCGTTCCGTGGAAAGGTAATTGCCGTCGAGGAAGTCCTTTCCATCAGCATCCTTCTCGGTGACGAGCTTGACCATGCCTGCCTTGAAGGCATCTGACTGCGCCCAGGCCCAGTAGCGATCCCAGCATTCGCGATAATGCGGGCCGGACCCGCCGCCGGCGCATATGCCCTGATCGACGCCGAGATCCGGCGCAGGCACCGGCTGCTTGCTCGAATGGCAGGCCGCGCAGTTTTCGGCAAAGACGATCTTGCCGCGCTCGACCTCGACCGGATTGCGCGCTTCGAGCACCTTTTCTCCGACCAGCGTATCCTTCAAATGATCGGCGCGGGCGGCAACCAGGAAGAATATCGCCATGTCTGGTGTCATCGCCTCGGTCGCCTGCCAGTAGACCGAATTCTTCTGGGCATCGGCAATGCGGATCGGCGAGATCTTCTGCCCGCCGAGGAAGGGGCGGAAATGCAGCAGCCATTCTTCGCTGAAAAGGCCGATATTGAGATAGACGCGGTTGAGCGCGCCGAGCGTGCCGACGGAATCGGCGCCGTCCTTCAGGACGCGCATCGAGGCAACGGTGCCGGTCGCCTTGTCGTAAAGCGAACCGAAGGCTGCGGTCTGCGGATAGTCCTGCGCCTGCTTGTTGTCCTTCTCGTCCCCCTTGATGATTTCCTTGCCTGTCTTCGCCCCGATGCGCAGCCGCTCCAGGACGTCGTAGACGGCGTTCATGGTGCGGGGATTGTTCATGTAATCGCTCGAGACCAGCGACGTATCGAGCGAACCCGGCGGGTTCGTGTGGAAGAGTTGGAAGAGGAAGTTGCCTTCGTTTTGGGCCGGCTCCCCCGGCTTTGCGCGCGGCTTGGTGTTCCAGAAGAAGATGCGGTCGACCCAGAAATACTGGGCGCCGGGATTGGAGGAGATTTCAGAAAATTCGGGGCTCTCGACATTCTTCGGCGGATTGATCGGGTTGGGACCGACATGGCAGAAGGCGCAGGACATCCCGACGCGATAAGGTCGCACGAGATCCTTGTCGTTGTAATAGGACGGATCGGTGTAGTAGCGCAGCGCATCCCAATGTTCGGCGGCTTTGCTGTCGAAATCGGGGTTAGGGAAGAGACGCAGGCCCATGACCCCTGTCGGCTCGCCATAGTAGGAGCCGACAGGGATTTTCTTCTCTTCGCCCTTCACCTTGACCGTGGTACCGCGCGAGCCGATCTGCACGCCGGGATAACGGGCATCGGCCTCGGCATTGCCGCCGAAACTGTCGGCTGCGCAGTCCTTGTCGCGCTGATCGAGCCACAGGCCCCAGTGATCGGTATCGGCGCTCTTCGCGGCTGTGAAGCAGGGCTCATTGACGAGCCCGAGATAGCGGAAGCGATTGTCGCGGCCATAGGCCATCGTCGGATGGGACGAAATGGTTTTCAGAAGATCGAATGAGCCGATCGTGGCACGGGCGGCGAAATCCCAGAACTTGTCGTTGCCGCCGGTCCAGACGATCCAGGCATTCTGTCCGCGGATCGCCGCCTTGCGGACGGCCTCCGGATCGAGGCCGGTGGCGCTTGCGACCTCCTTGATCTCGGCGGGATAATCGACGCCGGCTGCCGGCGGCAAGAGCAGGCCCTTGTCCATCGCCGCAAAGTAAGGCTCGCTCGCCCCTGGAAACTCCTCGACCTTACGGTCGACTTTCTTCGCCTCATCCTCGACGCGGCCGAACTGGCCGGAATCCGGCTCGATCAGCCACCAGACGATGAGCGCAACCCCGACAATGGCGACAACGGCAAGAGTGACGACCGCCACCACGATCCAGCCGAGAAACCGTACGATGCGCTGTCTGACGTTTGCCATCGACCCCTCCTGATGGTCAAAGTGTCTTGAGATAGGAAAGCAGCTGCTCCTTCGCCTCCTGAGGCAGATCCGTGCCCCAGAGGTGGCCGCCATTGCCGTTGCCCGGCTGGCTCGTATCGTAAAGCGTGCCGTACTGTTGCCCCGCTGTGTCACGCGCGCTCACGAAGCCGCCGTTCTCAGCATCCACCAGATCGTAGCCGCGGTAGAACTGTGTCGGCCGCTCGGCCGGTGGAAGCAGCAAGGCGCGCAATGTCGGGACGCTGCCATTATGCAGGTAGGGACCGCGCAGCCAGAGACCTCTGAGACCCGTCGCGACATAACCGTCAGTCTTCTGGAAGTTGGTAAAACCCCAGGCATAACCAGGCTCGTAAGCCGCGTACCGATCGCGGGCCGCGGGGGTCCACATGTCGAGGCGATGGCGGTCCGTGCCGAGTTCGACGATCGAGATCGGGGTCCGGTAGCGCGCACCCTTGGCATCGTGGCAGACGGCGCATCGCGCCAGATAGATCGCTCGACCGGCGTCTACCGCCGCCGCATCGACATGATAGGAATCGCCTTCTGGCTTGAGCGGAGAAAAGGGCGACGGCGGCGGTCCCTGCAGGCGAATGAAATCGGTAATGCGGCGAAGCCCCTCTTCCGTCCCCCCGTAGGATTTGTAGGTCATGCCGTCACCGATCGCACCGGAAACTACGGTCTCGTAGAGGTCGGTCTGCAAGCCGTCCCAATGGAGCGAGAAACGGCGCGTGTTGGTGGCGGCGAGATCGGCAAGCGACCACAGCGGCATCATGTCGGAATTGCCGATCGTGTGATCGTCGGCCAGTTCAAGATTCTGGAACTTGACCGGATTGAAGGGATCGATCCGGCCAGGACCCCAGTCCGGCCGATCCTTCATCCAGGCGAAGCGTCGCCCCTGTTCCTGCAGGGCCGACCGGGTCGCTGGGATCAGGACGAAACGATAGAGCGCCCGTTCCCAGAGCGGCATGTCGTAGATCCTGCCGATCTCCGCCATCACCCCGTCGGCGGTGAACCGCGGATCGGCGCCGACGGCGATCAGGAAGCGGATATAAGCCTGCGGATTGACCCTCGTTCCCGGCCCTGCCTCGACCAGCCGCGCCGGCTCGTCGGCGCGAAGCCGGTAGCTGCCCTGGTGGCAGAAGGCGCAGTTCGGCGCGACGCGCTCGATGACGCCGAGCGTCCTGACCGAAAGGCCGACCGGAACCTCGTCGCCGGCCCGCCAATAGAGGCCGAAGGCGCCGTAGCCATCGGCATTGGCGGGCAGATGCTCGGGAAAGAGCTGCGGCAGGACGCGCCAGATCCAGTAGGGAATGCCCTGCGCTTCTTCATTGCCAATCGAACCGTGATTGAAAACCTCCGCGAGATCGTTCGTCCGCGGCTGGGCCACCGGCCGGAAGAGCAGGAAGAACAGCGCGAAGGCGCCGACGACGAGCAGGACCAGAACGCCGAAAAGCCATTTCCAGAAGACGCGCCTCATGCCGGTCTCCCTTCGGCGATATTCTGTTCGAGCCGCAGGATGCGCAGGAGACAGAAAAGCGTCGCGATGCCGACCGATCCATCGAGGAAGACGCCGGCGAGATAGCCGAGCGGCTGGTCGAAGACGAAGACGGCAAGAAAGAAGAAAACCGTGCCGAGCGTACGGGAGGGGAAGACCGCGAGCCAGGCGAACACGCGGTAGCGGTCGATATCGAGCGTCGCCGGAATGTAGAAGATCGACAGGATCCCGAGCAGCAGACCGGCAAATCGCGGCCAGATCAGCTGGTTGACGGTAATTCCGAAGAGGCCGAGGATCCATTCCGGACAGAAGATGAGCGGCAGGACGAAGGCGAAGTTCAGAAGGATGCCGATCCAGACGAGGACCGCATGCCGTGCCTTCCATTTGCTGAGCGAGCGCGACTGGGTCATAGCGTTTTCATATATTCGACGAGGGCGTCTTTTGCCGCGTCCGGCAGCTCGGTGCCGTAGCGATATCCTTCATGGCCGGCATTGCCATTGCCGGGCCGCGTGGTGTCGTAGCGGAAGAGATCCCCTTCGGCCGACTGATCCGAGCGGTAGCCCACCCTGGCGAGATCGAATTCGTCGCTGCCACGAAACCAGACGGGCGGCCGCCTGGTGCTCGGCTCGAGCAGATCGCGTAGCGTCGGCACCGAGCCGTTGTGCAGATAGGGCGAGCGCGCCCAGATGCCGTCGAGCGGGTGGTTGGCATAGCCGTCCGTCTTGTGGAAGCGGCTGAAGCGCCAGGGATAGCCGGCGTAAAGCAGGTTCTGCTCAGCAGCAAAATTTGCCGTATAGGAGGTCCAGCGTCCGGCATCGGTGCCGATATCAGCGAGCGGAACCGTCTTGCCGAGGCGTGTGAAACGCCGCCTGTCGTAGCTGTAGTCGTTCGCATCCTTGAAGCCGTGGCAATCGGCACAGTAATGCAGGAACAGCGTCTTGCCCTCCGCCACTTTCGCTTGATCGATCTTGGCTGCGGAGGGGAATGGGGGCGAAGGCAGATCCCACATCCAGTCCTCGATGCGCGCGATCGATGCCCGGTCGACCGTCACAGGCGTCACGCCGGCGCCGAGTGCGGCGCTCAGGTTTCGTTCGGCGACGGAATCATTGTTGCCGTCCCAATGGAGGTTCATGCCCTCTCGGGGGCGCTGGCGCCAAATGGCGGGATAGTCGGAAGAGCCGTTCAGCGCCGCGCCTGATATATGGGCCTCGTCCATGGGGAAGTTGAACTGCAGCGCCTTGTAAGGATTGAACGTATCCAYGCGGCCGGGCCCCCAATCCTCCTGACGCTTGACGAAATCGAGCTGGGTGCCGAGATCGAGGAAGGCGCTCTTGACCCTTGGAAAGACCACGTAACGATAGATCAGCCGCTCGAAGACATTGAGGTCGCCTCCAACCCTGGAGCTATCGATCGTCGCAATCAGCGTGTCGGCGGTGAAGCCGGGATCGCGGCCGACGTCGATGAAGAAACGGATGAATTCCTGCAGACGCAGATTGTTGGACGGCGCGCCGGCAATGAGGTGGCGAACCGGATCGCCGGGCAGACGATAGGTGCCGACATGGCAGACGGAACAGTTGAGCCAGACCCGCTCGACGCCTGAGACCACGCGGCGCGACACCCCGATCGGAAGATCGTCGCCGGGCTTTTCGTAGAGGAAACCGAAGCGGCTCCAGCCTTCCGGCCCGAGCTTGTCGGCATACATGACCGGCAAGGCCTTGAAGACCCAATAGGGCGGCCCCGTCGCCGTCTCGCTGCCGATCGAGCCATGCATGAAATGCTCGCTCTGACTTTTGAACGCGACGACATACTGGTTGACGAAAACCAGATAGTAGACGAGCGCGAGCAACAGCAGCACGACGATCGCCAGCCACCAGCGGCGGTGGCGGGCGATGGCGATCTCGACGGGTGTCTTGCGGTCGTTGTCGCTGCTCATGGATCCCCTCCGAATGCGCGTGCGATGCGGGCCTCAATGGAAGGTCGGCGGCTCGAAAACCGACATGACCTGCTTGATCATCTCGCTGTAGCGATCCTCGAAGGTCGCGCCGTCGAACCGGCTGAGGTCATAACAGCCGAGCGGGTTTTCGAGATCGTTGAGCAGACACTTGTTGCAGTAGGTGCATTCCTTCTCCGGGCCGTTGGCCTCGGCTAGGATCTTCGGCAAATCGTTGTTGGCGACCAGCGGGCGGGCCATGGTGACGCCGTCGCAGGCTTTCGAACGGATGGCCTCGGCGATCCTGTCGGCATGCTGGAACCCGCCGGTACAGAGCACCTTGATCGCAGGGTCGATCTTGCCGATCGCTTCGGAAACGGCGCGCGCATAATCGAGATTGATGCCCTCGATGACCTTGCCCCGACGCCAGCGCCAGAGCGCCTGGAAGGCGCGCCCCAGCAGGGGATTGGAAAAGATCGCATAATTCATCGGCGCTCGCGTGCCTTGCGAGAGCATGCCGTCGTACCAGCGATGCAGGTCGTTCAGCGGCAGGTCGCCGGCCGGATTGCGCGGATGCGGAAATGTCGAGCCGCTGGAAACATGAAAGGAGTCAACGCCCTTGCCGCCGTCGAGCAGCATTGTGCAGATCTTGACGGTCTCGTCGAGCGTGTTGCCCTTCTTTATCCACGGATAGAGCCAGTCATTGTGGTCGACACCGTTGATCTTCATTTGCAGGTGAAAGTCCTGGCCAACCTCGCGGCGGATCGCCCTGACGATCTCGAGCACGAAACGCGCCCTCCCCTCCCAGCCGCCTCCATATTCGTCCGTCCGGTCGTTGATGCCGGAGCTCAGGAACTGCGTCAGCAGATAGCCGTTGGCGCCGTGAAGCTCGACACCGTCGAGCCCTGCCTCGCGTGCGCGCCGCGCCCCTTGCGCGAACTGCTCAACGACCTCGGCGATCTCGGGTTTCGTCATCGCCTGGGCGAGCAGTCCATGGAAGTAATCGCTCTTGTTGGTCGAGCTCAGGCCCCTGTTGAACAGGTTTTCGACGCCGCCCATGTCCTGCTGGCGGCCGGAATGGCTGAGCTGCATGATAAACCGACAGTCATGGCTGTGGACGCGGCTGCCGACCTCCCGCCAGAACGGGATCTTGTCGTCGTCGTCGATCATCGCGTAACGCACGAGGATACGGCCGCGCACCGAGACCGGGGTAAAGGATGAAATGATGCAGCCGATCCCGCCGCGCGCGAACTTCTCCTCCCAGTTCAGCCGGGCATTGCCGCCGTGGCCGTTATAGTCGTCGAACTGGCCTGATATGTTGGATCGGAAGAGCCGGTTCTTGACCCTCAACGAGCGAAATTTCAGCTCGTTGAAGATGAGGGTCGCGTTGTCGGCGTGTGTGTACTGGCTATCTGGGTGCATGCAGGGCCTTCCGAATGACGAGCAACAGGAAAACAAAAAGCCGAAATGCAATGCGAGGTTTATAACCCCCAAGTGTTATGGACGGTAATGCAATCTAATGTAGTTTGCAAATGGATTTCGGTACCGCCTATCGCAGCAATCGGCGCCCCTTAGGTATTAGAGGACGAAGCTGCAGGCACTTACATTCACAACGTTGGTCGTGTCCGGCATGACCGTAAGCTGCGCATTTCATGTCGAAGTATTTGCGTTCGCTTCAGAAGCGGTAGCACGTTCTGCAAGAGAAGCCGCAGCCGGTTCGGAGGTATTGAGCGCCTATATCGCCAACCATTTCGCTTCGACGCCTGCATCGTCGCGCATTCACGCGGCCTCGATCTGAGGCGGATATCGCTTGACAAAATCCGACGACTGACTTTACTTAAACTTGCAATTTTTCTTCATGACATGGATTAGATGAACGCGTGCCGGCCGTGCACGCATGTCGATTCAGGTCGTCTGGCGGGGGGCTGGAATGCGGAAGTTGCTTGTGATTTTCTTCCTGTTCTTCGCGATGTGTGGAGGCGTTGGCGCTCAACAGACGTGCCAGGGCCAAGGCAGCGCGTCGTGGCGTGGTCTGAATATAAACCAGACAAGCTGCGACAATTGGAACGGCGGCTTCATCCCTCAAGCCGGCGAATACTAYGTCGCTCTGACGTTCCGTTTCGAACTTAAGTCGAGACCGCCGGGATCGCGAAGCACCGCGTCGATCGGCGCGATGTTCAAGCGGATTTTCACGTCGGCTGACACCGATGAAATCACGATTTCGGTGGCACCGCGGTTGGGTAGCTACGTATCGACCGAGCGTCCAATCTATTCTTACRTGGCCAACAACACCGAGCGCACGTTCGGCACCAATAGCGATTTTGAATTCAGCACGCCGTATATCCGCTACGACAACGACCCTCTGAGCTTCGTCCTGAAGGCCCGTGCGACGACCAAGGCGAACTTCGATGTGAAAGCCCTGCTGGATCGCGTTAAGCCGCTCATAGACGTCGCCGGAGGAGGAGTTATTTCGGAGGCGGCAAAACCTGCGCTGGACGCGGCGACCGAAATTACCGACAGCATTCTTACCTCCTACTATAGCTTCGAAGAGTCATCGAACGCGACCTTCGGTTTCGCCGAGAGATCGCGTGACGGTGTGATCAAACGCGTTCTCGTCCTCACCACTCCGCAAGGCGATGATGAGGTGGGCACTCTGACCGCAACTGTAAAGTTCCGGAGATCGATGGTCGCCGGCAACGACATAGGTTGGAGCGAGCTAACCCGGGATCTGCCCGCACCGGACTATTCGAACGTCAATACGAATATGCTGTCGATCCAAATGCCGGCAATCGGGGATCAGAAGAATACCCTGTTCTCCAGCCTTGCCGCGGATGACGATAAACGCGCGATGCTTTCGAAAGTCGCATATGGAACAGGCCCGATCGTCGAAAACGACTGCCGGCAGCTTCGGCAGACAATTTTTAGCAATTTCGGCTTTAATGACATCGACACGCTCCGGACAATCTACGAATTGCTGGAAATGGGCGGCAGGCAGGACCTCTATACCCGCGGCTCCAGGACGTGCTTCCAGGGACGTGATTGGAACAAGTTATCGGACTTCAAGATAATTCCCGACGATCTTGAGGTACTTCCGGATAAAAGGCTGATCGATTATTTCGCGACGGGCTTGCGTCTCGGCTTCAAGCCAAATTCGATCTACCTGGAACAGATTGCCGATAATCTCGAGCAGGTCGAGGACAATACCGGAGAAGCCGTGCTTTCCTGCACGGGCGTCAACAAGTCGAGAACGGAAGTCGCCGCCTGCCTGGACGGGTTCAGGCTCAATCGATACTCCGTCACCTCAGCAGAACAGAGCCCGATCACAATTGTGGCCACACGTCGGAGCCAGATACTGGACGCTTTGGCAAACGTCGCCACCGAACCTCCGATCGTGCCCGCGTCAGGTTCGGCCACAGGCTCGCAAAGCAACACGTCGACGACAACATCGATGACGGACGCAAAGGCAGCGGCGAAAATCCCCGATCACATTTACCGCTTTCTACTCTTCTACGACGGAAACAAGAGAATACGGCAGATCACACTGGAGAAAGCCAGGCGGGAGAACGTCGGATCTGACCTGGTCGAACAGCTATCCTTTCCCTGTTGGATTGCTGCTACCGGCCAAAGTCAGTCCTGTGCCGATATTCCTGCCGACCAGCGTTAATCTCGTCGCGGAACGACTGATAATCGACGCGAAGAGCCCTGCGATCGGTCGATGCTGACGATCCCGACGGATCTGCTTTTCCTCTCATAATCACTCGTCTCAGCACCGGAGGTCCAGCATGCCAACGTCCAAGAAAGACCCAGCACGCACACTCGATGCGTTACCGGACACAATAGACTTTCGCGATACGATCTTCATACCAACGCTGGTCCGTGTTCCGGCGAAATCGGACCTGCAGGCATATCGTAACTTCAAGATCCCGATCCTGGATCAAGGGAGCGAGGGAGCGTGTACGGGGTTCGGTCTCGCGACCGTGGCGAATTACCTGCTGAGAGCAAGGGGCCAGAATCCAACCGCGGACGAAGTCAGCGCGTGGATGCTGTACGCGATGGCAAAGCGCTACGACGAATGGCCCGGCGAGAATTACAACGGCTCGAGCGCGCGCGGCGCGATGAAGGGCTGGTTCAAACATGGCCTCTGTGCTTACGCGCTCTGGAAGGAGCGAGACCCTGACCCGACCCTCGAAGAAAAACGGTCGGCAGATGCTTTGGCCCGGCCGCTTGGAGCATATTTCCGGGTCAATCATAAAGACCTGGTGTCGATGCACGCCGCGATTTCCGAGACCGGAATATTATATGCCACCTCACGCGTACACGACGGCTGGCAAGCGGTGAAGTCTGGCGACGAGAACATCGAGTACCGTCCCGGTGTGATCGGTGGACACGCCTTCGCCATCGTCGGTTTCGACCGGCGTGGTTTCTGGATCCAGAACAGCTGGGGCGACAAATGGGGCACGAGCGGGCTCGCGAATCTCTCCTATGCCGACTGGCTTGCAAACGGCTCTGATGTCTGGGTCGCCGCTCTCGGTGCGCCCGTCGATCTTACCTCCTCCCTGGCGACCGCCAATATGCGTGCCAATGCGCCGCGAAGCTACGAGAGCCAGATCTACGCCGATCTGAGGCCGTACATTATAACTTCAAAGAACGACGGCGTTCTGGACGACAAGGGCACTTATGGTCTGACGTCGGAGGGTTTGAAGACGCTCGTTACGGAGCGGATGCCCGCGGCGATGAAATCCTGGAAGCGGAAAAGGGTGCTCTTGTACGCCCACGGTGGCCTCGTTGGTCAGGACGGCGCAATTCAAACGGTGTCGAGCAATCTCGCGCCGTTGCTGCAGTCGCAAGTTTATCCTTTATCTTTCATTTGGCGCTCGGACGCGTGGACGACGATCGAGAACATCCTGCGCGATGCCGTCGGACGCCGCCGTGACGAGGACGTTCTCGACCGGGCCAAGGACTTCATGCTCGATCGGCTTGACGACACACTCGAAGTGCTCGCGAGGAATCTGGGCGGGAAAGCTCTTTGGGACGAGATGAAGGAGAACGCACTCCTGGCTACCAGCAACAAGAACGGCTCGGCAAGGCTCGTCGGTGATCACCTTATCGACCTGTATAAAGCTGGAAAAATCGATGAGATTCACCTGGTTGGTCACAGTGCTGGATCGATATTTCACGCCCCGTTGGTCGAGAAGTTCGCCGCGGCGAAAGTCCCGATCAAAAGCTTGAACCTCTGGGCTCCGGCCTGCACGATCGAACTTTTCAAAAAGGCGTATCTTCCTGCAATAAAAAGCAAGGCGATCGAAGAATTCGATCTCTATACGCTGGACGACGCAACGGAACAGGATGACGACTGCGCCCAGATCTATCATAAGTCGCTGCTCTATCTCGTCAGCAACGCATTCGAAAAATCCCCGCACATCCCCGCCATACGGCCTGGAATTCCGTTGTTGGGCCTGGCGAAGGATGTGGACGCGTCCCAGGCATCCATATTCGACGGAGACCGCCTCCGATGGCTCCTTGCGCCAAGCGGCGCAAGCGACGCCAGACATCACGGCGATTTCGACAACGACAAGGCAACGTTGTTGTCGACGTTACAGCGCATTCTCGGCACATCCGTATCTCGGGTGGCGGAGGATTCGCTCAGGAAGACCCGGTTCGCGTCGAACGTTCAGAAGAAGGAATTCAGAAGGCAACTGGAGCGCAAGCTCGCCAGCGATGCTGCCGTCACAAAGTACTGAAGATGTTGTGGATCCAACGTCGGCAATCGCACTCGGTCTGTGGGGCTGATTTGCTGGCATCGCGTGGGCGATGTCAGCTCACCACGCATAGCCTTCGGGTACATAGCGGGGTATCAACTCTTCTTCAGTTCGAATGGTAGCGGCCGAGTTCGTTCATGGCGTGCGTCACCATTTCCATCAGTTCCTCCGACGTGGCCCCGTCACGCGCCTGGACGGACATGCCCTGTACGATCGCGCCCAGAAAACGCGCCAATGATCTTGCATTCGTGTCGGGGCGAAGCTCCCCATCCGCTATTCCGCTCTCGATACGCGCTGTGAAGGCATCGAGCGTCTGCTGGCGAAGCGAGGACACATGATAGGCAATGTCTTCGTTTTCGGAGGCACAGTTGAGCACGGCCGTGGAAATCATGCAGCCTTTCGGGTGATCGGGGGCAGTAAAGATCATCGCCGAATTTATCAGGAAACGTTCGAAGGCGGAAACCGTATCAATCTGCTCCCTCAACGGATTGCCCGGATAGGGCCGGGGCATACGGCGATATTGGTCAAGAGCCTCCCGGTAGAGGTCTGCCTTGGACTGAAACGCCGCATAGAGGCTTTGCGGCGTGATGCCCATGGATGCCGTGAGATCGGCGATCGACGAGCCGTCGTAACCATGCTCCCAGAAAACGTCGCGCGCCGCCGCAAGCACCGTCTCGCGATCGAAAGCGGGCGGGCGGCCACGCTTGCGTGCCGTGGATTCTTTATCGCTATCCTTATTTTTCACAACGATCACTCTAGAAATCAAAATCGATTCAGGTTATTCAGGAACGATCATTGTGATATAGGAGGTTTGGTCGCATGAGTCTCCCTCTCGAAACTGCTGTTGCAGACAATTCCCTGGCTAGAAGCCTCGACGCCGTCATCGATCACACGCTCTTCGAAAGTCGGCTCGTGGGTGCGGTCGTTCTCGTTGCTCGGCATGGGGAACTCGTCTACCACCGCGCTGCCGGCCTGGCCGACCGCGAGGCGAACCGCGCCATGACGGAGGATACGATCTTCCGCTTGGCATCGGTAACGAAGCCGATCGTTGCGATTGCGGCCATGCGCCTTGTCGAACAGGGGCTGATCGAACTGGACGATCCCGTGACGAGATGGCTGCCGGATTTCCGGCCGCGTCTCGCGGACGGCAACGAACCGGTGATCCTTATCCGCGATCTCCTGACGCATACGGCCGGCCTCACCTACGGGTTCGCGGAGGAGAATGGCCCCTATGTTCGCGCTGGCGTTTCCGATGGGCTGGCGGAGCCTGGCCTGTCGCTGGTCGAAAACCTCCGGCGTATCGCAAGCGCGCCCCTGCTCTTCACGCCGGGCACAAACTGGCAATATTCGCTGTCGATGGATGTCATCGGCGGTGTCATCGAAAAGCAAACCGGCACCAGGCTTGGCGAGGCGATCGAAAAGCTTGTGACCGGCCCCCTTGGACTAAGCGACACCGCGTTCCACATTACTGACCGCGAGAGACTGGCGGCCGCCTATAAGAACGCCTCACCCGAGCCCGAGCGCATGGGCACGGAGGCATCCGTCGCGGCATTGACCGGATCGGTGAAGTTCGCGCCGGACCGCATCTTCAATCCGGAGTCCTATCATTCCGGCGGTGCCGGCATGGCAGGGACGGCGCGTGAGGTGCTCGCGATACTGGAGACGATCCGTAGAGGCGGAGCACCGCTTCTTTCCAAGGAGACGGTGGCCCTCATGACCCGCGACCAGGCGCACGGCGTGCGCCAGCCGCTGGACCCTGGGATCGGCTTCGGTTTCGGATGGGCCGTGGTCACCGATCCCGTCGCCGCGCAGACACCGTGGTCAAAGGGCACCTATCGCTGGGGCGGGGTTTATGGTCACAGCTGGTTCGTGGATCCACAGAAGGAACTGACGGTCGTGGCGCTGACCAATACTGCACTGGAGGGTATGTGGGGGCAGTTCACCGTCGACCTGCGCAATACCATTTACGGCGCCCTCTGATCTCGTATCCGCTCTAGCGAACACGAGGAGCCCTTGCGCTGGTCCGATTGACTCGCGCAATTCGGGGATTGCAGCAAAACAGCAATTCGGACACGGACCTGCCTCGGTGGAATTGCACCGCGCGCCGGCGGCGCGCTGCCGGCGGACTGGCCGTTGGTTGGAGGATATCGAGTGATGGCGAGTTCCCCTGAAAAAGGAACAAGCGGTCGCGGGGCAGCGGGTACAACTTCTCCATCGAACTGCTATGCCGAAGCTCCTGCTACTCCCACTAATATTACTATTTACTAATTGAGATTCTGGTATACCGTCGGAGGGCGATCGGCACCCATGCCAGACGTCGCCTTGCGACAGGCCCTTGGAGGGGGCGCGCGCATTCGGCCGACCGTAAGTCGCGAACGGGCCCTCGCAATTGCGGCCTTCGGGAGGAGTATTATGAAACAAATGAAACGCAAGAATGCTGCCTTGTTTTTCGCCGGGTTGATGCTGAGCGCGGTGCCTCTGGCTGCATCCCACGCTGCCGACAAGCCGACGCTCGCATTCGTCGTCAACGGAGCGTCCGACTTCTGGAAAGCCGCCGAGGCGGGGGTGAAAAAGGCGCAGAGCGAAATGCCTGATTACACCATGGAGCTCAAATATCCTGAGCAGGCGGCCGTCGCCATTCAGCAGCGCCTGATGGAAGATCTTGTCAGTGCTGGCGTCAAGGGGATCATGGTTTCCGCCGTCGATCCCAAGACCCAGACGGACGGCCTCAACAAAATCGGCTCGCAGACGGCTCTCTTCACCACCGACAGCGACGCACCGAAGACCAATCGCGTCGCCTATATCGGCTCCTCGAACGTTGATGCCGGCAAGCAGGCCGCCGAAATCGCCAAGAAGGCGATGCCGGACGGCGGCAAATGCATGGGCTTCGTCGGCCTGCTGGGTGCCGATAATGCTCGCGAACGCATCGAAGGCATGAAGGAGGGGCTCAAGGGCACCAAGATCGAGCTGGTGGACGTTCGCGGGGACGACATCGACCAGACCCGTGCCAAGAAGAACGTCGAGGATGCGCTGGTCGCCAGCCCCGATCTGACATGCATGGTAGGCTTCTATTCCTACAACACGCCACGCATCTATGAGGCGCTTCGTGACGCAGGCAAGCTTGGCCAGATCACCGTCGTCGGCTTTGATGACGACCCGATTACACTCGGGGGCGTCAAGGAAGGCACGATCGCCGCGACCGTCGTCCAGCAGCCGTTCGAATGGGCCTATCAGGGCATGAAACTGATGGCCGCCTACCTCAAGGGCGACAAGTCCGGCGTTCCCGCCGACGGCCTGATCATTATCCCCACGGTCATCATCGGCAAGGATGACGTGGACAAATATGCCGCCAACCTGAAGGCTATGGCCGGAAAATAAACCGGCTTCGCGGCAGCGGCCCTCGCCGCTGCCGCTGAACACGTTGACATTACCAGCAGTCATGGGCAGGCGATGAATCATAGCAGCGACATCCCGTCACCGGGCGTGCCCTCAACGCCGTTCCTTTCGCTTTCCGGAGTTGGCAAGACCTATCCAGGCGTCGTCGCACTCGAGGGTCTTTCACTGGACATCGCGCCAGGCGAGGTCATCGGCCTCGTCGGCGAAAACGGGGCCGGAAAATCGACGTTGATGAAGATCCTCGGCGGCGTGATTGCCCCCGACCGGGGAAAGATCCTGCTCGACGGGACAGAGCTTCGTCACCTCACTGTGGAATCGAGCATCTCGTCCGGCATCGCCTTCGTGCATCAGGAACTCAATCTCTTTGAGAATCTCGATGTCGCCGCCAATATCTTCCTCGGGCGCGAACCGCTCAAGGCGGGACCTTTCAAGCTCGTCGATCGCGATCGATTAAGGGAGATGGTGAAGCCGCTTCTGAAGCGCGTGGGCGCGCATTTCTCCGCCGACACGCCAGTCGCATCGCTCTCGCTCGCCGAGCAGCAGATGGTGGAAATTGCCAAGGCGCTATCCATCAACGCAAGGCTGGTGATCTTCGACGAACCAACATCCAGCCTTCCGTTGGCGGAAACCGAACGGCTGCTCAATATCATCAAGTTGCTGAAGGCGGATGGCATCAGTGTGATTTTCATCTCGCATCGCCTCCACGAGGTTGAGCGCGTCGCCGACCGGGTTGTAGTCCTGCGCGATGGTGCACTTGTCGGCACGCTCGCAAAAAAGGACATTGGTCACGATCAGATGGTCAAGCTGATGATCGGCCGGGCGCTTGCGGCCCGTACGGCAAAGCCGCAGCGCTCGCCTGGATCAGTTGCGCTGAAAGCAAGCGGCGTGCGTACTGCGGCCTATCCCAGTCGCCCCGTCGATCTTGAAATGAGGTATGGAGAAATCCTCGGGCTTGCCGGCCTCGTCGGGTCTGGCCGCACCGAGCTCGCAAGGGTGCTCTTCGGCATAGACCGCAGTTACGGCGGAGCTATTGTGCAGGACCGAGAAGAAATCGTGCTTCGTTCCGCCCGGGACGCCGTTGCTCGCGGTATTTTCCTGGTCCCGGAGGATCGCAAGCGTAACGGCATACTTCTTGATTTCCCGATCGCCCAGAACATAACCCTTGCCGACCTTCCCGCGCTCGCCAGCCGCTTCATGCTTTCAGCCGAGCGGGAGATTGCGGCGGCCGAAAAGCAGCGCGCTCGCCTCGGCATCAAGGCGCCCTCCGTTTCGACACGAACCGGCACTTTGTCGGGCGGCAATCAGCAAAAGGTGGTGCTTGCCAAATGGCTGTCGATGAGCCCGAAGGTGATGATCTTCGACGAGCCGACACGCGGCATCGATATCGGCGCGAAGAACGAGATTTACGGACTTATGCGGGCGCTTGCCGATGCCRGAGTTGCGATCCTGATGATCTCCAGCGACATGGAAGAGGTGATCGGCGTTTCCGACCGCATTGCCGTCATGCATGAAGGCCAGATCGCCGGCATCCTCGATGAGGATGAGTTCAGTCAGGAAAGCGTCCTTTTGCTTGCTGTCGGTAAAGGCGTAAAATAGCAGCTGCGGCAATATAACTGGGTATCGGGAATGGATCTCGCATGGTCAAAAAAGATCTTGGACTGCTGCTTCTCATCGTCGTCGTCGGGATCGTCGTCGCCGTCATCAATCCGCGCTTCCTGCTGCCGATCAACCTGGCGAATACCGCCAACCTGATCGGCCTGTTTGGTATCCTGTCGATCGGCCAGGCCTACGTCATCATTACAGGCGGCATCGAACTTTCCGTCGGATCGCTCGTAGCCCTGCTCGGGGTGCTGTTTGTCGATTTCGTCGCCGTCCAGGACATGCCATGGATGCTGGCGCTACCACTCATTCTCGTGCTCGGCGCGGGTATAGGTGCCATCCACGGCTTGCTGATCACCCGACTGAACCTGCAGCCTTTCGTCGTCACCCTCTGCGGTCTCCTTATCTATCGCGGTGCAGCGCGCTTCTATACGGCCGACGGAACAGCGGGCTTTGCGTTCGGTCAGAACTTTCCGGACCTCGAATTTCTGACGGCCGGACGGTTCTACGGCGTTCCCAACACCTTCATTGCGCTTGTCATCATTTCCGTGGTCATGTGGGTGATATTGCATCGCTCAATCTTTGGGCGCTATCTCTACGCGATCGGCAAGAACGAGGAAGCGGCCCGCTATTCCGGTATCCGTACCGGCCGGATGGTAATGTCGGCCTATGTCATCTGCGGGCTGCTGACGGCGCTTTCTGCGATCTATTTCGCCATGTATACGCGCTCGATCTCGCCGGCGAGCCATGGCCAGTTCTATGAACTCTACGCGATTGCCGCTGCCGTACTCGGCGGCTTTTCGCTCCGCGGCGGCGAGGGATCGATCGTCGGCGTCGTGCTCGGAACGGTTCTGCTCCAGGAATTGCAGAACCTCGTTAATCTGCTCGGCATCCCGTCTTCGCTAAATTTCGCCGTCATGGGTGGTGTTATCCTTATTGGCGTCCTCATCGACCAACAATGGCACGCAATCCGCGCACAGCGGCGCCTTGTGTCAGCAGCCAGGCAGACCGAGGCCCGTGTTCCGGACGAAGGCACAGTGCCGGTAGTTGCCAGTCAGGACTAGGCCTCCTTGCCGGCAAGAACCGGCTTGCAAGGGTTGAGCTGATCTATGACGGCGGCGATATCGTCCGCCCAAAGCTGCAGCTCAGCGGAATATCCACGTCAAGGGGAGCACCCGATCCGCCATGGCCGCGCAGGCCGAGGCAACGAGGCGGAAATTCTCTGCACGCGTGCTCTCATTGGCTTCCAGCAAAGATGCTCTGTGGCCATCCGTGAATGAACAGTATCGACGGCGCGTCCTCTTCCCCACATACCCTGCGCCGCCAATTACACTGTGAACGTCCATCATCGTGCCCTCCCGTCAGCATCACACCAGCGAGAAATTCTCGTTGTGACTGCCCGACCCCGCCCGCCGTCCGCTCGGATTTCTCAAGCCGGGAAAATCGCCTTCAGGCTGTTGTCAGGCTGATCGGCTATCGAACTTCGCAGTGGAGTGATGTTCCCGATCACCCCTCTTGCCGAGATTACCCACGGAAGTTCGATTACAGTGAGCGTACAAGCCACCGACGTCCCCGCGATATCCAAAAGGTCTGCCTTGCTCTTCGTCGCCTTCGCTGCGGCGACAGACCGAATTCTGGGACGCGCTCGAAAGCGCTTGCGGGCAGGTTACCGGAGATTTTTTGCCAGCCAGGCCCAGATCGTGCCCTCGCGCAGAGCGCTCCTGGAGAGACCCACCTTCATACTTCTCGTCTTTTTCCTGGCGTCGCTCGTGACCATGAACGAGGCCGATCTCGCCCTCGGTGTCTGGATGCAATCCGTCCCGAAACAATTGCACGGCATTATCAACTGGCTGAGCGACCTCGGGACAGGTCAGCTCCTCCTGACCGTCACGGGTATCATATTGCTTTCTCGCATCGTGATGCCTCTCGGCGGTTTGTGCCGCTCGACAGTCCGCAAAGTAAATGCCGCAACCGCGATTACCGCCTTCCTGTTCCTGTCTGTAGCGGGCGCAGGTATTGCAAGCGCCTTGGCCAAGAACATCGTGGGGCGGGCGCGGCCAGAACTGCTCGCGGTCGACGGACCATTCTATTTCAAACCGTTCGCTTTCAATTCGGAATTCGCCGCTTTCCCGTCCGGCCATTCCGCGACTGCGGGCGCGATGGCAATGTCGGTCGCATTGACGTTTCCGGCGCTCCGGCCCTTCGTCGTCGCAATTGGCGTTGCGATCTGCCTCTCCCGTCAGATGATCGGCGCACACTGGGCAAGCGATACGATCATGGGCTGGGCGGTCGGCGCCGCATTCACGCTTTGGCTCGCCCACCAGTTTGCCCGCAGACAACTCGTCTTCAGCTACGCGAACGATGGGCGGCTCCAGCCCCTGTCCTGGCGTCTCGACGCTATTCGGGCCTGACGATCATTCAGGCAAAAAGATACGAGCTTCGAACCCTTCCGAGCGGCCGCTCGCCGGCGATCGAAGTTCCAATACACCTCCCATATGTCGGACGATCGTATCGGCGATGGAGAGCCCCAGACCAGCGCCCCTGGCGGACGTCGCCCCTCTTCGAAACCGGACTTTCAACCCATCCAGATCGGCCGCAGATAATAACGCGCAGTCATTAGAGATGCTGACGCTGCCGTCGCGGTTTACCGACACGTCGATTATGCCGGTGGGGCGTCCGTGGAGGATGGCATTCTCTATGAGATTGCTGACCACAATGCCGAAAGCATCGACATCGACGGCTCGCATAAGGGGATCTGCCGATGGGCTGTAGGCGAGACGGTGCTCTATGGCAGGACTGCGGCGATAGTCGCGGACGATCAGGTCAAGCACCTGACGAAGATCGCTCGTCGCAGCCGTCTGCCCAAGACCGGCGTCAGCTCGGGCAAGCTGGAGAAGCTTTTCCGACGTGCGTCCGAGCTTTAAGAGCGCCGCCTCGATATTGCGGGCACGCGCTTTCATGACCTCATCCGGCAACTCGGCGAGAAGTCTTTGCGTCTGCGCAAGCGCGCCGGCCACGGGCGTGCGAAGCTCGTGAGCACTGTTGGTGGCGAACTCCCGTTCCGCGGCTATCGCCGCCCGAACGCGCTGCAAAAGCAGGTTCACCGACTGAGCGATGGGTTTCAGTTCCCGGGGTACGGTCTCGGTCTCGACAGGCGACAGGTTGCCACTGCCCTTTTTTGAGATCGCCTCACGCAGCTTGTTGATCGGATCGACGGCTCTTCTGGCAATCCACGTCATCAGGAGAAAACTGAGCGGAAGCAGAATGGCAAGCGGGATGAGCATCGTCACCGCACTCTCCCGCACCGCCTCACGCCGGTGGCCGAAGCGGTCCGCCGTCTGCAGGAAGAGAGAGCCATCCGCGCTCATTGCCGTATAAAATCGATACTTTTCCGTGTCGTGGAACCCGACGGTCAGGGGGACATCGAATGGCTCGAGCGGTGCGTCTTTCGAATGAAAGACAACCGCTCCGTCCCTGCCGCGAACCTGGTAGACAAGATATTCCTTTTTGGACGGGGTCGATGGCGCGCGATGCGCTTGCTCTCCCTCCTGAACATTCGGCAGTTGTCCCTCTTCCACGATCGCCAGCAATCGTTCGGTCGTCTCCTCGAGCGCATTGTCGAAGATCTCGTCGAATTCCGACCCCATCACCGAGATCCCAAGCCCGATGGCACCAAGCCAGAACAGCACCAGCACGCCTGTGAGCGCGGCTATAAGAGGTCGGACGATGCTTCGATCTCTTCTCATTCGACCGCCAGCATGTAGCCGAGCCCTCGGGCGGTCCTGATCTTCTCCATTCCGATCTTCTTGCGCAATCTGCTGATATACACCTGCACTGTGTTGCTTTCGACCTCCTCACCGAAAGCATAAAGGGCGTCCTCGATCCGTTTCAGGGTAACGAGTTTTCCCGGACGCTCGACAAGCAGATCGAGTAACGCCCACTCGCGCGGAGTCAACTGAACGTCCTGTCCGCCGACGCTGATAGAGTGCGACGATCTCTCTATCACGATATCCGCAACCTCGATGGTATTTCGCCGACGTCCCTCGTAGCGGCGACGAACGGCAAGGATTCGCGCTTCGAGTTCGTCGAGGTTGAAGGGCTTGATCAGATAATCGTCCGCGCCCGCGTTAAGTCCGGCGATGCGGTCTGATATTTGATCTTTGGCGGTGAGGACAATCACTGGAGCCTCCCCGCCCCGCGCCCGAAAATATTCCAGGAAGACCAGACCATTGCCGTCCGGAAGATGCAGATCAAGGAGAACGAGCCCGTATTCGAATGACCTGCTTGCGGCTTCTGCATCGACGACCGTGCGGACCCAGTCCGTCGCGTAACCGGCCGTATTCGTGTGATCGCGAACCGCCTCACCGATAATCTCGTCGTCTTCGACCAGGAGAATACGCACAATCCGTCCCTTGCGACCTAGTGGCTGGTTGCACCGTTGTTAGCTTGGTCCAGCAGCCGTCCCGAGGATAAAGCCAACAGGACCATATCGTGCCGATGCACCATACGGCCAGATGCTTTTCCGATCTCGGATCGGCTATCGCGAAACCGCCGACCCGATGATTGCGACTGATGGGATGGGCAGCAACCTGCGTCGGGTATCAGCGCTTATCGCTTGCGACGATCACCAGTGATAGGAGATACCGACATTGACCGCGTTGGTGACGATGTTCGTCTTCAGGCGGTCGCCGCTGTCGATCGGAACATCGACGCGCGAATAGGTACCCTTGTATTCCACGAAGGTCGACCAGTTGTCGGTGACGCGGAAGTCGACGCCGGCCTGCGCCTGGAAGGTTACGCCGCCGAATTCGTAGTCGAAGGTCGTGCCCTGGGGACGGGTGACTTCGACATGCGGAATGTTCACGCCGACGCC
>NZ_JBFTME010000014.1:0-163106 GCF_056396805.1 Rhizobium sp. 05N49 | reverse complement strand
GGATGATATGGGCGCCGGTCTCATCGAGATAGAAGATGCCGTTCGGCTGCTTGAAGAAGTTCGGCACCGGGCCGGACACTTTGGGCGGCGCTTCGACATTGGCCGCTATCAGCTCCCTGCCATCCTCGACATAAAGCCCCAGTGGCGTGAAATCCTCGCGGTACATGCCGGCATTCATGGCAAAGAGAAGCCGCTGTCCTTTGCCGGCAACAGCATCGGCGACGCCTGAAAACCTGCGATAGGGCTTGCCCCCGGCATCCTTCCAGAACAGGCGCAGATCCGCCTTTGCGGGATCGACGCTGCAGACGATATAGCTGCCGCCCTCGAAATTCTGGCGCGTGCAGGGATCGGCAGGCGCCGGCGCGCCAGCCGCATCGGGCGCCTCGGCCTTGGCGCCAAACGCACCGGCAAGGAGCATGGCAAAGGCGATTATGGTGCGAAGCATGGCATCTCCCGACTCGTGGCTGATAATTCGTAGCTGATGACCGGGAAAGAAGGCGAGAGCGGGGAGCAACTTAATCTCTGCCTGCAAAGCTTGCCTTATGCGCACGCTGACCGACCTGCTGCACTGGAATTGCCCTGCCGCCCGCAACTGCAGGTACTCAATATCCTGCATATCCCGTTCTGCGTTTGTTAACCAACTGCCACCTAGGGTCGTGCCGTTACTCTTGAGGCAAGCATGACGCTCTGCAATCAACTGGCGCTCCAGGCCGATGATGGCTGCGGGCGATCCTTGAGGAAGCACCATGACATTTATTTCATCTATTCATAGTTCGGCCGCCCTGACCTTGCTGAAGGGCATTCGCTCAAATCAGGAGCAGGATCCGACGTCGCCGGACGGGATTCTCAGTGCTGCAACCGCGGCTGGTCTTTTGCCCGGCCCCCTGGATGCGAGCGGAAAGATCACCCGGATCCTGCTGGAGAGCGGCGGGCAGTTGATCGCCGGCGGCGTCAATGCCGGTCTCGTCGGCACGGATGGCGATGATATCATGAAGGGCGGGCTCGGCTCCTCGTTCAGCGGCGGCGCCGGAAATGACTACATCGACGCCGGCGGACTCAACAACATCAGCGGTGGTGCGGGCAATGACACGATCGTGACCCGCGGCTGGTCAGACATCAACGGCGACAGCGGCGACGATCAGATCACGGCTGCCACGACCCACAACACGATCAGGGGCGGAGCCGGCAACGATATCATCGAGGCGGGTTCGGCCAACACCATCGATGGCGGAGAAGGCGACGATCGCATTACCGCAGGCGCAAGCAATGTCGTCACCGGAGGAACGGGCGACGATATCATTACTCTCACCGCCAGACGCTCTGAAATGGGCAGCAACATCCCGACCGAAACAGGCTCGCTTATCAAATATGCGGCCGGTGACGGCAAGGACAAGCTGAACCTTGTCGGATCGGACTCGACGCTCGAGCTCGGCGAAGGCATCTCTGCGGAGAACACCCATATCTCCATCACCGACAACAGGGCGACCATTACATTCGATGGAAGCGACGGCGACAGCATCACCGTGGACCTGACGCCGGATTCCGCCCTGACGGTGAAATTCGCCGACGGCAGTTTGCAGCAGATCGCCTTCGATCCCGGCAAGGATTACAACTGGCAGCTTGATCCGCGGGAAGGGATAAAACATCTGCAGGCAATGCTGCCGACAGCCAAGGATGTGCCCGATCTCGCTGTCGTTGCCGCAGTCCGGGCTTATAGCCAATCCTGATGTGTTGAAACCAATCAGTTGTGGCCATAGTCGGCCCATTGCCGCGTGCCCGTCGCCTGCGGGGCGGGCATGACGCGTGGCGATGCTGTCTTTCCGCTGTCGGCGCCTGCAGCTTACCTTAGGGAAAGCGGTAGGAAGAAACCATCCAAGCGAGCCTTACGTAACGGAATACATCATTGAAACTTCTCGGTTTTCCCGAAAATCGTCATCAACCGGTCAAATATCACCCGATTGGGGGTGGCGATTATCAGGCTAACGGCTAGGGTGGAAGCCGGCCTTGTGGAGCTGGGCCGACTTGACGCAACCTTGGAGGCCGTCTCTCCCGACGAGCCTCTTTTTTTATGCCATGCGCTTCCGCTGCGAGCGCCGCTAACTCGGCTGTCGTTGCGCGGAGGCCTAAACCCTCTATCCTGGGCTCATCAGCTGCAGGCGCTCGCATTCACTGTCGGGCATCCTTTTCCGCAACAGCCGGGACATCAGCCATGACGATCGAGATTGCCGATTGGTCGCCGCTCTGGTCGGAGAAATTCCGGGCGAAGGCCGTGGATATTCGCCGGGCGCTTGGAAATGTCGCGCTGCGGATCGATCATATCGGCTCCACCGCCATAGCGGGCATGGCCGCCAAGCCTGTCATCGATATGCAGATTTCCGTTGCCGGATTCGAACCGTTCGAGCGGCTGCTGATGCCGCTCAATGCCATCGGCTATGTGTGGCGGCAGGACAATCCGGATCGCGCCAAACGTTATTTTCGTGAAAGTCCCGATCAGGAGCGCATGCATATCCATGTCAGGCGTTCCGGCAGCTGGCACGAACAATGGGCGTTGCTGTTTCGCGATTACATGCGCGCCCATGCAGCAGAACACCCTGCCTATATCGCGCTGAAGCACGCGCTCGTCGCTGCCCATGGGGACGATCGGAAGGCCTATACGGACGGCAAGGCCGATCATCTCTGGGCGGTGATCCGCCGGGCGGACCGCTGGGCGGCCGAGACGGGCTGGGCGCCTGCACAGTCGGACGCGTAGGCGGTGCTGCGCGGATGAGCCAGACTATTTGGCGTGAATACCCAGCAATTCGAACTCGTCGATCAGGCCGACCACCTTTTCGCCGTCGAACGTCTCGGCGCCGATGATGCTCTTGCCGTCGTATTTCTCGGCCTGCAGGATGATGACGTATTTGTCTTCCTGGCGGAAATAGCCGTATTGCGGGATTTCGATGTCGATCGGCTTTCCGTAGTTCCTGGCATCCTCGCCGGTGGCAAAGATCGCCGTTCCGTTGTCGACATCTTCAGGGGCGGCACTGCGGCCGATCAGGAAGCCCGAGCTCGGCAGGTCCGGCCATTTGGCCGCACCGCTGAAAAGCAGGGAGGCGCAAAGCGCGATCGCAAGCGCTCGGATGGTCTTCAAATCAGTTGCCTTTGCCATGGTCCACTCCTGCCGTGCAAGGAAGGGCGAGGGGAGCGTCATCTAAGGAATCCTCCCTGCAGCCGGAAGTTCCCAAAAACCGTCGGTACCGGTGAAGGCTTCGAGGGCCTATTCCTGTCGCGGGGTCGGCGCTTTCATGTACTCGCAGATGTTCGTGAAATACAATGTCTGCCCGTTATGTTCGGCTTTCGACAGGGCAAACTCCCAGACGGCGAATTTGTCGTCATTGTAATAGAAGGCCGCGCTCAGGAAAGCGTCGAGGCGGCCGCAATCGCCCACGCCGGCGCCCGTGTAGATGGACAGGGTCTTCTCCTTGAGCTTACCCTTCAGCACCTTGTCGATCTCGAAATCGCCGCGCGTCAGGGGTGTTGGCGGCTCATCACCCTGCGAAAGCGGCAGATCAACGCCGAATGTCACCAGCTTCATGCGGCCTCGGACCACGAGGTCGGCGCTGGAAAACTGCTCCTTCTGGGAGATTTTCCGGCAGCTGCAGGCGGCGGCCTGCGAGGCTGTCAACCCGAGAAAAAGCGATGCGAAGACTGCGGCTGCGGCATGACATGACTTCATCGACATCCCCATTGAAAGAACGCACCCCTAGCGCCCGACCGCTTCTAGGCATGATTGCAGAAAATGGCGGGTCGATGGCGGAGCAGGACAGTCTGCGTGATCTTCCTGAAAGGGGCATGCAGCGGGCTTTGCGCCGCCCTGGCAGCTGTTTGTTTTCTTTCGATGCGGCAGTCTCTCAGGCGTAGCCGGTGGCCGGATTCCGCAATTCAGAATTGACTTTCTCCGGCCGCCCTCGGGACGGTTCGGCGCAACTGTGCTGGAGCAGGTCTTGGCCTGGCCGTTCAGCCGGCGTCCGCCTCTCGCGTCATCTCGACCATCGTCGGGCGGAAGCCCATCGCGCTAAAGAGGCTGCGGGCGACGTCATTGCGGTGGGCGGTCGAGAGCACGAAGCGTTCGGCGCCAAGGGATTTCAAGCGGGCCATCGCCGCTTCCAGCAGCATCCGGCCGACACCTTCGCGGCGGCGGCCCGGATCGACGAAGAGATCGTGGATGACGCCCGCCGGTCCGCGAAGCGACATGTAGTCGAAGCCCTCCGATGCGGCATAGGCATATCCGAGGAGGCCGCTGTCGTCTTCGGCGACGATCACGATGACATCGGGCTCGGCGAGCTGGCTCTTGAGGAACTGCCCGTATCTGAGCGGGGTGCTCTTGGCGGCTTCGATGAAGCGCCTGGGGTCCAGTTCGTGATGGAGGGCAACGAGCAGGGCGCCGAAGCCGCCGAGAATATCCATGTCGGCCGATGTGGCGGGGCGGATCCTGACTGCATGTTCAACCGGCTTTTTCGCCATATGGGTTCCAGTGGTCTTGCAAATGGAGGCGCGGGAGCGGCGCCCGGATCCTTCCTACATCGCGGCCGGTTCCAAGGCCATATGCCGCGTGGGCGAGGAGCCCGCCCTGTGCGGTCAGCCGCCCCTGCGAACAGTTGATAGCCACCTGGTCACCAACCGTTCGAGGAGGACGCCGAGCAAGGTTGAATGGTGTCGGAAAGCCGGAGGCGAATCGCGGCAAGGAGGCTCACGGACAGGGGTGGCGCACCGCAGCACGCCTGCCAACGGTCGGTAAACGAATAATATTCCATATAAAAATCAGTATATTACAACAGAAACTTGCAGGTGATTCGAAGTTTTTGTGCCTAAATCTGTTGCCAAATTTAAAATTGACCTTATATTGCCGTTATCGACCATTGCTTGTGACGTCGTTGCGGAGCTATTTGCTCTCGTCAGATTTCCTTCCAAATAATCGACCCAAGCCCGCAGGGTATCGCGGGAAGTTTCAACGGTTGCTTTGAAAGGAGATCGTTATGAATACAGGTACAGTCAAGTGGTTCAACGCCACCAAGGGTTTCGGTTTTATCCAGCCGGATAACGGCGGCACCGACGTTTTCGTCCATATTTCTGCAGTTGAACGCGCTGGCCTGCGCTCGCTCGCAGACGGACAGAAGATCAGCTACGAAATCGTGCAGGACCGCCGTTCGGGCAAGAGCTCTGCCGACAACCTCCGCGCTGAATAAGAACTTGTCACGACTTCGCGCGACCACGGATGTACTGGCGCGCGGAGACGTTGACCGAGGCCAGGGCCTGGCCTGAAAAAAGTCAGGATCTGGGAAGGTCGGGAGCAGTCCCGGCCTTTTATTTTTCATTGCATGAGGGTAGAACGGCATGGCATATCGTCGTTACAGTCCGGGTGACACCATCATGCTCAAGCATGGTGTTCTCGGCGGCGCGCAGCCCTCGGGCTCCGGCGACATTCTGTCCATTCTGCCGGCCGCGCAGGGCTTCGTCCACTATCGCGTTCGGTTTCAGAACGAGAATTTCGAGCGCAGCATCCGCCAGGATGACATCGACGTCCAGGCATCACCTTCGTCGCCTTCGCTTCCAGAAGCAGAGGCGGCGCCCGAAAAGCCGAAATCGAGCTGGATCAATTCGAACGTGATCCGCATCAGGAAGTAACAGCAGCTACGCTGATTAAGGAGAAAACTTGCAGGTACTCGTCCGAGACAACAATGTCGATCAGGCCCTCCGCGTGCTCAAGAAGAAGCTGCAGCGCGAAGGTGTGTTCCGCGAAATGAAGGAACGCAGCGCCTATGAAAAGCCGTCGGAAAAGCGCGCCCGCGAAAAGGGTGAAGCGATCCGCCGCGCCCGCAAGCTCGCCCGCAAGCAGGCGCAGCGCGAAGGCCTGCTGCCGGCACCGAAGAAGAAGGTGATTGCTCGCGGCCGCTGACGCCTTCCCGGTCTCCCGTTCCATCGACAAGGAGGAAACATGACCGAGACGAAAGACACTTTCTTCAAGCCCGAAAAGCTTTCGCCGCAGGCGAAGGCCGAGCAGACGACATCTGTCGCCAAGGGTATCCTCGAAAGCGAAGCTGTCGCTAGGCAGAAGAAGACCGAAAAGCTGCGCGCGCTGAGGCTCGCGCAGGAGGCGGTCGAGGCGCCGCCGAAAAAGCCGAGAGCGGGCAAGAAGGCATAGGTCTCTGTGCCTCGCCTTGCCATGGCATGATAAAGCGGTGCTCTCTGGAGCGCCGTTTTTTGTGTTTGGTGATGGCGCCGGGCCTCATGGAGGCCRCCAACTCATTGCAGGCCACATTTCCAGAGCGATCACGAAAAGGCCGGGGTTTCAAAGCCCGGCCTTCTGAATGATGGCGATCGGTTGCGGATTTCAATGCAAGGTGACGGCTCGCTCCGGCACGGCGATTTCTTCCTCTGCGAGGCCGCTGAGTGCGACAATGACCTCGTCGATGGACCAGCCGACGCTCAGAGCATGGTCGATCAGCTGGTGGAAGTCGGTTCCGAGGTATTCCTTGCAATCATCAAGACGATCTGCCGAAATAATGATTGTGCGTGAATTCAGGACCTTGGTCATGGCCTTATCCTTTGCTGCGACTATAACCGGCGCGATCGGTTATAGTTCCCGCTTCACAGCATGTTGTTGAATGAATACTTAAGAGCTTGCGAACTAGTTCCGGTCCCGGGAGCGGGAAACCTACCCGCGCCGGAAGTCCGAACGCAGGTGGCTGTAAAGTCGCAGCGCGAATCCAATGCTCGGAGCGCACCAGAAGACAGCGACTAGATAGGCGATCACCGTTGCGCCCAGGCATTCGCTTTCACCGGTCGCGCAGGTCGGGGCGACCATAATCGAATGAAGGCAGAGCGTGCCTGCGGCCAGTGAAACAACTGCAACCGCGATTGGCAGCCAGAGGCTTTTCGCACGCCCGATGGCCAGGGCGGCAATGAAGACCGCCATGAAGGGAAGGGATGCAATCCAGAAGAGGGTCATCAGGCTCTCGGGGCAAGGTTCTTCGCATGGAGCCTATTCTGATTTGGCAGAACGGCAAATGACCAACATGCACGAGCCCAGGCCCTGACATGCTCGCTGTCAGGGCCTGCACCCGCATCTCACCCAGCTCCGTTCAGTTCCTGACCTCGAAGATCATGTTGAACGGTGTCTCGCTGGCGCGGCGGAAGTGGTGGTATCCGGCATCCAGCGCCACCTTGCGCAGCTTCATCTCGCCTGCCTGCGCGCCAAGCCCGAGGCCGACTTCCTGGGCCATGGAGGCGGGCGTGCAGATCATTGTCGAGGCGCCGTAATAGACGCGGCCGACGGGGTTGAGGTTGTCCTTCAGCCCGTCATGGGCGAAGGGCTCGACGATCATCCAGGTGCCGTCCTTTTTCATCGTCTCGCGGATATGGCGGCCGGCCCCGACAGGGTCGCCCATGTCGTGCAGGCAGTCGAACATGGCCACCAGATCATAGTCGCCGGCCGGAAAATCCTTGGCCGATGCCTTGCTGAAGGTCACGCGGTCGGCAACACCGGCGTCCTTTGCGGCGCGCTTTGCCCGCTCGATCGACGGACCGTGATAATCGAAGCCGTGGAAATGCGATTTCGGGAATGCCTGGGCCATCAGGATCGTCGAAGCGCCGTGGCCGCAGCCGACATCGGCGACTTCCGCCCCGCTTTCCAGCTTTTCCTTCATGCCCTTCAGCGCGGGGATCCACTCGGTGACGAGATGGCTGTTATAGCCCGGCCGGAAGAAGCGCTCGGTGCCGCGGAAGAGGCAGGTGCTGTGCTCATGCCAGCCGAGGCCCTTGCCGGTGCGGAAGGCATCCTCCACCTTCGGCTCGTCCATCCACATGGACTGCACGATCTCGAAGGCGCCGCCGAAGAAGGCGGGGCTTTCCTCATTGGCGAAGACCAGCGCCTGCTCGGGCGTCATGGCGAATTTGTTCGAGGCCTCGTGATAGGTGATGTAATCGGCAGCCGCCATGGCGGCGAGCCATTCGCGCACATTGCGCTCTGTGAGACTGGTCGTTTCCGCAAGCTCCATCGACGAGCGCGGCCGCCCGTCCATCATCGCCCGGAACAGGCCGAGATGATCTCCGAGCACGACGAGAACGCCCGATACACTGGCGCCGAGATCGCCCACGAGGCGACCGACGAGTGCATCGACTTTCTGCATGTCAGGTTGCTGCATATCGGTTTTCTGCTTATCGGTTTTCTGCATGGCACCCTCCTCAAGATGCGCCAGCCCCAGTCCGACAGTTCGACCCGCTGATGATTCTAGGCCGGAGCGGCAGGCAGTCAATGCTGCATTCGGGTTAGGGGACCGGCGGGTTAGGGGAGCGGGTGAAGATGTTCCGCATTGAAACGTCACGTCAGGCTTTCCGGAAGTTGCGGCCGGTCTTCGGACCGATGCTGTCGGGACGGGAGAAATGCCGACTGAAATCAGCCCTCCAGGAGCACCAGCCAGGCCCGGAAATTAAGTGCCACGCTGTCCTTTCCGCGGTATAATGACGCGCGGCGGATGCAGACGGAGGTGAAGCCAATGAAGAGGCTCTCAATCATTGCCCTGTCGCTGGCAACGGCGCTGGCGAGCGCACTGCCGGCCGAGGCGTTTCCCACCATGGCCGCCGCCCCTGATGTCGCGGCACAGCAGGCGCAGCTGGTACGCTACCGCGGTTACTATGGCGGCTATCACGGCGGCTACTATGGCGGTCACGGCGGATACTACCACCACCATGGCGGCGACGGCTGGGGCTGGGCGCTCGGCGGCCTGGCCGCAGGCGCGATCATCGGCGGAATGCTGGCGCAGCCCGGATATTACGGCTCCGGATATTATGGCTCCGGCTATTATGATCCCGGCTACTACGGCGGCTATTCCGGTCCGTACTATTACGGCTCGACGCGATATTATGCACGACGCTACTATTATCCCCGGACCTATTATTATCCCCGGGCCTACTATGGCGGCAACGGCCATGTAAGCTGGTGCTTTGCGCGTTACCGGTCCTACAGGGCTTACGACAACACGTTCCAGCCCTATCACGGCCCACGGCAGGCGTGCGTCTCGCCTCAATATTGATAGCCGCTGACAGCGTGAAGATCGCGACAGGCTTCAGGGAAGTTCGATTTCGCCTTCTACCACGTGGTTGAGGCCGGTGCCCTCCGCCGTCAGCGTCATGCGGACCTTCAGCTTCTTGCCGCCGATCTGCGCGTCGCGCACCGTCTCCTCGATCTTGCGCTGCGAGGTCACGCCGACTTCCTTCAGGAACTTGCGGATGGACATGTTGAAGGCGTCTTCGCTCATGATGAAATCCCCCATGTGATGAAGGGATTGTACGGGAAGGCGGCCGGTCGGGAAAGCTTGACGGGATGTGCGGTGGCGATAATCAGCGCGAGCCGGGAGATCGACTGATCATCGCATCGGGAAGCACAGCCTGAAGCGGCCCGCCCGTCCCAGGGATCGGAAGGGCGGGCCGCCATCGGCTCGCGCTATTTCAGCGGCAGGAACAGTTCCACGACGACCTCATGGACCGGCACATCAGGGAAGAAGGAGAAATGCCGTTGGCAATAGATCGGGAAGTCGCGGGCTTCCTCGCCGCTTGCCGGAAGCCAGTCCCGGTAGAGATAGAGGGCTGCAGGCTCCAGGTTGTGGGTATCGTGGACGACGCGGATGACCGCGCAGCGGCCGGCCGGGATCACGCCCGATTTCATCACCTCGTCGTCGGCATCGATCGGCCGGTCGGTGCCGACACGGATGTCCATGCTGTAATCGGCCGGATTGGCGGGGATCCTCGGGGACCGGAAGATGTTGAAGGTGGGGCTTGTCTCGGGTGACAGGCCCGCGGCCTTGCGCCAGGCGATGAACCGCTCGATGCTGGTGCCGAGATTTGCCCGGTCGCCCCGGTGTTCCAGGATCGCCACCGGGGTTGGCGGCACTTCGCGGATCGTCACGTCTTCTTCTTCATAGGTTATCTGCATGAGCTTGCTCCTTGCGTTTTCGAGGGGCCTGAAGGCGGCAAGCCACGGAGCCCAGTCGGGCGATCTCCGGAACGAGGAAGGCGATTGCCCGAACCGTTGCCGAAAGGCGCGGGCAAAGGCATCCGGTGCACCGTAACCGGCATCCATTGCTATGTCGGTGACGCTCTGGTCGCCGTTTGACGCCAGGTGGTGCGAAGCGCGCTTCAAGCGGGCGAGCTGGACATAGCGATGCACCGACAGACCGAAGGTTGCCGAGAACTGCCGGTGAAAGTGAAACTTCGAAAAGGCTGCGATAGCGCTCAGCGCATCCAGGTCCAGATCGTCATCCAGATGCCGGTCTATGTGATCGAGCACCCGCTGCATCCGGGCATGGTAGTTTCGAAGCGCCGCCTTCATCATTCCGTCCTCCGTGGCGGCTCCAACTAAACGCGGGCAGGGGCGATCCGCTCGACCGATCTTGCGGTTTTGGCGGAACCTGCGGAACAGGCAGGCCGGTTCATGGATGATCGGCGTCGTAGCGCAGGCGGTTGTCCTCGATGCTGCCCCTGTTTTCGGCCGCCCAGTCGGCCAGGTGGCGGACGGTTTCCGACAGGGAATGGCCGAGCGGGGTCAAGGTATATTCGACCTGCGGCGGGGTGCTGGGGTGGACGGTTCTGGCGATCATGCCGTCGCGTTCCAGCGTCTTCAGCGTTCGCGTCAGCATCTGCTGCGAAATGCCGCCGACCTGGCGCTTCAGCCCGTTGAAGCGCAGCGCACCCAGGCGCAGTGCGACGACGACCTGGATCGTCCATTTGTCGCCGACCCGGCTGAGGATTTCGCTGACACCCCTGCAGTCGGCGCCTGCCGGCCTTGCAGTCACATCCATCTGACCAGCTCCCAAAGATATGCTTTTGACGGATAATTTTAGGTCCCATAAATGGCCGTGGTCAACATCTGAGACCTTGTCTCGCGGCGAAGCCGGCGGGAGGGTCACCACCAGGAGACCACCATGAACCTCTTCTACTATCCCGGCGCCTGCAGCCTGGCCGATCATATCGCGCTGATCGAGGCCGGGCTTGCCTACAGGCTCACCAGCATCCGGCATGACAAGACGACGGAGGACGGGCGCGATTTCCTGTCGATCAACCCCAAGGGCTACATTCCCACGCTCGAACTCGAGGACGGAGCGATCCTGACGGAGAACCAGGTCATCCTGGCCTATATCGCCGAGACGAGCGGCAAGCTCCTGCCCGGGGACGGCATCATACGCTGGCGCGCGCTCGAGGCGCTCGCCTTCATGTCGTCGGAGATCCACTCACGGTACCAGCCCTTCTTCCGGAATTTCCCCGAGCCGGAGAAGGAGCGCGCCCGCGAAAAGCTCGCGCAGGCCTTCGCCATCCTTGCCGGCCAGATGGGCGACAAGACGTTCCTGGTCAGCGACGAGATGACGATTGCCGATTGCTACCTGTTCTGGGTGCTGACGGTCGCGCCGAGGAGCGGCGTCGAATTGCCGGAGGCGCTCGGCAGGTTCCTCGCCCATATGCGAACGCTGCCTTCGGTGACGCGAGCCCTTGCCGAGGAAGGGCTCGGCTGATCCGGCGGTCCGGCTGGCCGGGGAGCGCGCGCAGCCGGCCAGCCATTCTTCGCGCGGGCGGCCRCTCAATCCAGGAGGACGACAGCCTCGACCTCGAAGAGCATGGGGTCGATGGCGAGTCTCGGCACCGGAACCAGCGTCTGTGCCGGCAGCCTGTCGCCGAACATGCGCGTGACGGTCTCCGTCAGTATGCCGAGCTTCGACATATCGTGGCCGACCACGTAGACGGTCAGTTTCACGACCTGGTCGGGGCGGGCGCCAAGTGCCGCGATGACGGCGGCGAGGTTCGCATAGGCCTGTTCCACCTGGGTGGCGAAGTCAGGCGAAAGAGCGCCGTTCCGGTCGTAAGCGCCMTGGCCCGAGATGAAGGCCAGCCGGCCGGCGGCAGGGGCGATGACCGCCGTGCTGTAGCCGTGCGGTGTCGGGTCGTGAAGATGGGAGGGGTTGACGATAACAGGCGTTGCGGTGGGGGCGGGGGCTTGATGGGATGTCATGGTCGGTCTCCTTGTCGGGTTGCCATGACACGCCTAAGGTAAATCGGTGCCAGATTTTGGCACCGAATTTGCTGGAACCAACAAAGGCCACCAGGCCTGCGTCAAACTTCTCCAGACGTATGGGATTTCAAGTTTCGCTCCCTTGCGAAAATCGAATTTGCTGCTCCTTCTTGAAGGATGAGCATTTCCGCGATCAACTCCGCTGCCTTTGTCTCCGAGGTGCTGCGAGGCGCACAAGTCTGGGGTATCAAAGACAAGGACGGCTTCCCGACCTCGACAAACGCGTCTGGCGAAACCGCAATGCCCTTTTGGTCGTCGGAAAAGAGGGCGATGTCGATAATCGAAACCGTCCCGGCATACCGCCATTTCAAACCGGAGCCGATTTCGTTGTCGGCATTCATCGAACGGTGGCTACCAGGCTTGAACAGGGATGGCCTCTATTGTGGTCTCAACTGGTCCGGTGAGAGTGCAACGGGATACGATCTGTCTCCAACAGATTTGATGGCTCGACTGGTCGTGGCCGAAGGAAAATCCTAATTTCGCCACACAGCGAATATGTCCAAGTCGCCTAGGGTGCGCAAATGAACATCCGCCTCAGACACGACGCCATCGTGCGCATCCTCAGGCGCAACGGAAGTTCGACAGTCGATGATTTGGCGGAGGAGGTGGGTGCTTCCAGGCGAACGGTACTGCGCGACATCGGGGCGCTGCGCGAGCAGGGTTTTCTCATCCATTCCGAATCCGGCCGGGGTGGCGGGCTGCAGCTCGACCCGGAATCGGTGCAGACCACGGCCCGGCTCTCGGTCACAGAGGTGTTTGCGCTCCTGATCAGCGTGGCGGCCATGCGCGCGGCACGCTCCCTTCCTTTCTCCGATCTCGCCGATGCCGGGCTTGCGAAGATCGAAAAGGCGCTTTCGGCAGAGAAAGTGCGGGACCTGCGCCGGCTTCTCGACTGCCTCTATGTCGGGCAATTGTCTCCCAGGCAGGATATTTCGGACATTGGCTCGATCGATTCCGGGCTGCTGCCGGCCTTCGAGACGGCATTTTTGCAGCGGCTGCATCTGCGGTTCCGCTACCGTGACGCCAGGGGAATGGAAACGCTGCGCGAGGCCGAACCGCAGGCGATGCTCATTCTGCCGCCACTTTGGTATCTCGTCGGCTGGGATACCGCGCGCGGGGATTTCCGGCATTTTCGCATGGACCGGATCAGCGCGCCGGAGATCGTGGAAGGCACGCAGTTTCGTCGAAGGCACGTGCCCTTCGAGGATGATGTCTGTCCGTTCAGCGAAATGGCGCGTTGAGCATCGGCGAAGGGCCAGGGCAGAAGCCGAATATCTGAGATGCGGGACGCCGGACGGCTGGCTCGACGACAACTCGACCCTTGATACAGCAACGGCGGCCGTATGCGTTTCCATGGTGCCCGCATTGCGGTCGGCCCTAGCTTGAAGTTGCCCGTCAAACCTTTAGTTTCGACTAAAATAGTCGCAGGGACATGCAGGCAATGACTGGCAAAGCCGTTCACTCGTTCGAGATCGTCGAAGAAGTGGCCTCGGATGCGGGGATCTATACTTGGGATATCGTCAGGAACCTCGTCTTCGCGGACAGCGCGCTCGCCGAGCTTTTCGGCATGGATGCCGACGCCACGGTGCGCGGTCTGCCGCTGGAAGACTATCTTGAGCGTGTCCATCCCGATGACAAGCCGGATCTCGCAAAGACGATCTCGCAGGCGATCGTCGCCGAAATTGCCCAGCAGAACATCTATCGCGTCCAGGGCAGCGATGGCCGCTACCGGACGGTCGCGGCCTTCGGCCGGGCCTTTCGCGACCAGAGCGGTTCGCCCGTGCTCTATTCCGGCATCGTCGTGCCGGTGACCGATTGCGAGAATGCCAAACCGGTGGCGCATTAGACGGCTGTCGCCGTCAATTCGCGCCGGTCGAGCCTGCAGTTTGTCACCGCTCGCTGGCAATGTGGCCGAGTTGCCGCGTCTTCGGCCTTGCTTGCCGGGCTAAGGGGTTATCGCACCGAAACTCTTCACATATGCGCCGATTTCAGCCCTGTTCCGGAGGATCATTTTGGACCCCGCATATGTATCGAACAACGTCTTGTGCGCTGAATAGGAGGTCGACGAGTTTTCGCGCTGGCGATACTCTTTTATCCACTCGATCAGTTCTCTGAAACCTTCCTCGGTGCCACCACCCTGAATGCCTCTAGCTGTTGCATTCGCGACGCATTCATCCTCTGGAAGGTCGATCCACACTAACGTCGTCGCTCGCCCCAACACACTCTTCGCTAGCCAGCCATAAACCCCTTCCATCAACCAGGTTTCTGCTTTTGCAGCTTCAACGACCTCGTCGAGCACAAGTCGATTATCGCGCGCTATGCCATATCCACCCGGCTCCCAACGCAAATCATCGAGATGAATCGGTGCACGGCCGATCAAGGTGCCAATCTGGCGGGCGAGCCAGCTCTTGCCTGTCCCGCCATTCCCGAAGATTAATATCCGCTGAAGTTCTTCTTGCTGGAGTGGAGACATGTCTTTTCTTCCGAGCGGCGCAGTTGCGGCGGAAAAGATCATGAAAACAAAAGGACGGCAACTGGCGCATGATTTTGCTGCGTCTTCTCGCCGGTTCTCGGCTGCGCAAATCTCTGCGACAGCCTTCACACCTCTTTTCGATGCGGCACGATAGGATCAAGCCGAAAAAGGTGCTAAGCGCGCCAGCCAGACAATGACAGGAGTGCAATTGTGAGCGAACTGACCGTAGCGGATGCAACAAACCGCATCTATGAATCGCTGCATGCCGATAATGCCGACCTCGACACACACATCGCTGCTCTCAAGGCGGCATTGGCTCGGGCGGGTGTGAAAGAAGCGGTATTCGATCCGGCCAGGCTCGTGCAGAACAACCGTCAAGGCAGGAAGCTGATGCAGGCTTATTTTCGCCAGCGCGGCGTGACGGTGAAATACTCGGCCTAATGAGGCCGGCTGACCGGCATAGCGGCAAATAGAGCTTGCGAGAGGCCACTTTACGGCGGCCTCTCTGGCGTCGTTGGAAACCTGACGGGCGCTGTCAGCCGTTTTGAACTGCAGCGGCGGCTTTGCGGATCACATCGATGACGACGTCGCCGCTGATCGGTTCCGACCTCCTTCTCGGACGCGCGGACGGTATGTTTCAGCAGGATGTCAGCCTCCTGCTTGCCGCTGACGACTGCGGTCTGATCCTGATGACCTATCGCGGCGTGAGGCGCTCCTCCCAGAGCGTCGAATGAGCGTCTCGCTGATGGTGTCGAATACGATGTGTTCGAGATTCTATGAATTCGCTGCGCGACGGCGGCGATGTGGTCGAATTGCCCGTTTCCCGACCTTGCCGGCGGCCCGATGATGGATTTGGCTGGCGACCATAGCCATCAATGGGAGCCAGCATGACCAGCCTCGATCGATGGACCGTCCACACGCCGATGTCCGACCCCGGCCAACAGGCGCAGGCTATCGCAGCTCTCCCTGACGAGGTCGGGCATCTCGCCGGCATCGTGCAGGGCCTCCTGGTGCATTCCAGCTGGCTCGGGGACTATGGTCTCGACGCCTCGAAGCTCGGGCCGGGCGCGCGCCAGACCCTGCCGATCGCCGAACGGCTTGCCGACATCATGCAGCGCGACGACCGTCCTCTCGCCCAGGCGCGGCCGGCCGACAGGCGATCCGTCGGTACATGCCGGGATTTCGCACTCATGCTTTGTGCATTTCTCCGGAGCAAGGGCGTTCCCGCGCGTGTGCGATGCGGCTTCGCATCCTATTTCTCGACGGAGTGGGAAGATCACTGGATCTGCGAATATCGGGATGGCGGGACGGGCGAGTGGCAGCTCGCCGACGCACAGATTGACGCGATGCTGAGAGGCAGGAAACGCATTGAATTCGACGCTGCCGACATGCCGCGCAGCGCTTTCCTCATGGCAGGGGAAGCCTGGCTGAAATGCCGCCGCGGAGAGGCCGAACCCGCAAGCTTTGGCCATGGCGGCACAACCGGTCTCTGGTTCCTGAAGATCAATGTCCTGCGCGACCACCTTGTCCTGAACGATCGGGAGACCTCCGAGTGGGATCGCTGGCGCGAGGCGCCGGAGGCAAGCCGGCAGGTGCCACCCGAGGAGCTGGCATGGCTGGATGATCTCGCCGCCCGCCCGTATCAGTCACTCGTTGCCCGCAAACCGGACTGGCTGGCCTAGGTATGGTTACGTCGCTGGAGACACCTGCTGTGCTGGACGATCAAAAAACGAAAACCTAAAAGAGATCGACCCCAAGCCCGCGTTTTGAAGGAGGAGAAGAAATGGAGCGTATCGAGAGGGAAGTGAGGGGCGGCTGCCAGTGCGGGGCCGTGCGCTACCACGCAACCGCGATGCACGACAATTCGCATCTCTGCCATTGCCGCATGTGCCAGAAAGCCTCGGGCAACGTCTTTGCCGCGCTTGTCGCCGCGCCCGACGATGCGCTCACCTGGACTCGCGGCAGGCCTCAAGTCTGGAAGAGCTCGGAGCTTGTCGAGCGCGGCTTCTGCGCCAATTGCGGCACGCCCTTGTTTTTCCACCACCTCGAAAACGGCCGCACCAATCTGATGATCGGCTCGCTCGACGATCCGCACGCCTTTCCGCCGCATGCCAGCACCTGCACCGAGAACATGGTGGGGTGGTTCGATACGATCACGGGCATAGAAAATACCGGTGCGACCGAAACCAACGGTGCCGACTGGGCTGCGGCGATCAAGGAGAGCAGCAATCAGCACCCTGACCACGATACGAGTTCATGGGCGGTCAAGGGGGCGTGAGGGCTGAGTCCTATCCCGCCGGTCACGAGGCGATCGGCTGCGGCTCGATGCCGACATCGAGCAGATCGATCGAGACGGCGACCCGATCGAGGATGGGCCGGTTGTCCGGGCCGGTTGCGTAAACCCTGCGCTTCGTCGGGATTATCAAGCCACCGAAACTCCTGTGGTCGCTTGCATAGTTGGCGCTCCTGGTGCCGCCCATGATGTCGACGCTGTAGTCATGGCGCCGCAACAGGCCGTCCGCATTGAAATAGAAGGTCTGCACGGTGGAATGGCTGGGGACGGTCGGCGGGAAGGTTACCTTCAGCCGGCGCCAGGTTTCATCCTCTTCCTGCCACGGCTCGATCTCCTCCGTCCTGAAACCGGGAAGCGTGAAGAGAAACGGCGTCGTCAGATAGGTCCACATGGCATAGCCGGTGAAATAGATCAGGTGCTGCCGGTCCCAGGGTGTGGTGATCGTATGTCCTTCAAAGAAGGAACGCGGTGCGGCACGATGTTCGATGACGTCGCCGCTGTCGGCAACGATAGATGTTTGCTCCGGTTCCCAGACGCAATGCTGCCCTTCCTGCAGGAAGGGGGTGAATTCAGTATGCGGATGATGGGTGGAGACCGACGTGTGGATGTCGGCATAGACATCCGGCCAGCCCTTCACATGCCAGACCGCGCCGCCAACTTTGATATGCGCATGCAATTGCTCGATCTGCTGCCAGCGTTGCAGGCCGCCATGCGCTTCGATTGCGAGATCCAATAGGTCGGTCACTTCTAGAGCCTCCGGTTCGTGATGATCATAAAAGTTTAACTTTGAAACCTATCGACATCTATTCCGATATGGTTTAATTTTGCAACCGTAATTCGGATGAAAGGCGGGAAAATGAAGGGCAAGCGAACTGACATGGGGGATGCCCAGTGCGGGATCGCGCGGTCTCTGCAAGCCGTTGGTGATTGGTGGTCGCTCCTCATCATCAGGGAGGCTTTCAAGGGGCTTCGACGATTTTCCGAGTTTCAGAAGAGCCTCGGGCTCGCAAAGAACATCCTGTCGGTTCGCCTGCGAAAGCTCGTGGAGGAGGGCATCTTCACGGTGGAGCCGGACCCTGACTCCGCGCTCAGCCATCTCTATCTCCTGACGCCGAAAGGGCGCCAGCTAAGCGTGGTCCTCGTCGCTCTCTGGCAATGGGGGGAGGAGCATTGTTTTGCAGAGGGTGAACTGAACTATGCGATCGTGGACAGCCTGAACGGGCAACCCTTGCAGAAGCTTCAGCTTGCAGCCCGAGACGGCCGACCTCTGGACTCTCAACAGTTTCGCATTGATCCCCGGGATCGTTGATCTCAGCCTTTCAGGGACCCTTCGTTGCAGGCGCAGGGCGCTTCTCATCGAGCCTCTTCATGAAGCGCTCCATCTCGACGACGGCGCGCCGATGCGTTCCTTCACCGATAAGGCCGGCATCGTCGCGGCATATGACGTTGAAGAGGAGCGATTTTCCGTCCATCTCCGCCAGTTCAATTTCCGCGGTGATGTTCATTCCGACCGGCGTTGCCGCGACGTGACTGACATTGACATGGGTGCCGACGGTGCGCTGTCCCTGATGAAGGAAAGGTCGAAGTCCCTGCACACAGGTCTGCTCGATGAAGGCAATGATGATCGCTGTCGCCAGCACCGGCGGCATGTCACGAAAACCGGGCCAGGAATCGTCGATCTCGGGAACCGTATGGATGGGAGCGACACGCAGGCGTTCCACATGACGCAGTCCGACAAAGAGTGGCGGCAGTTCGGCGGACTGTCTCATATCTTGCCCAATCGCATATTGATCGGCCAGGAAATCGGCAGCTTCCGCGTTGGCTCGCCCCCGCCTTTGGGCGAGGGGCGCTGAGGCACTGATGGCGCGAGGTCCGAATGGACGCATGGCGCTCTCATCTAGCGGGAACCGTTGGCAGCCTCCAGGCGGTTGCGCTCGATTTCACTCATGTTCGACAGAACCCAGCGCGTCAGCTGCGTCAAAGGCTCGGCAAGCGACCTGCCGAGGGTGGTAAGGCTATATTCCACCTGAGGCGGGATTGTCGGATAGACTTTTCTGGAAACGAGACCGTCGTTTTCAAGGGCACGCAAGGTCCGTGTCAGCATCTGCTGGCTGATGCCCCCGATAAGCCGGCGCAGTTCGTTAAATCTCCTCGGGCCGTCCAGCAGCATCGTGATCGTCATGATCGTCCATTTGTCACCAATGCGGCCAAGCATCTGGCTGATTGGACGACAGTCCATGCTCGTTCCCGGTTGCGGCGGCGGGGTAGGTAAATCCATGTGACCAGGCCCTAAAATTATGCGTTCTTGTGCCGATGTAGTCTAGCAAACATATCTAGTCAGCAAAACATACTACCACAGGAGATGTTATGACTGACCGGAAAACAATCGCGATTTTTGGTGCCGGCACAGGGTTGGGTGCTTCCGTCGCAAGGCGCTATGGAAAGGCCGGGTTCCGCGTCGCCCTCGTCGCTCGCAACGCGCAATTTCTGGACCAGAGGGTGTCCGAGTTGTCGGCGCAGGGCATAGAAGCGGCCGCCTTTCCCGGCGATCTCAATGAGATCGACGCAATCGCGGCTTTGGTAGGAAAGATCGAAGAGAAGTCGGCTCCAATTCACACCGCCGTTTTCGCGCCTGTCGGCAGCTTTCGTATGCTTCCGGCTGTCGATCTGACGGCAGCCTTGCCCAAGGAACTCGTCAATATCCTGACCTTGGCTCCAGTCGAAGTCGTCCGCGCGGTATTGCCGGGTATGCTTGCTCGCGGCAACGGGGCGATCATCGTCGCCGACGGTCTTTCGGCGGTGACGCCAATGCCCGGATTGAGCGGCCCAGGCCCGGCCTTTGCCGCCACACGCAATTACATCCTCGGCCTCCACGAAGAGATCAAGGCGCGCGGCGTGTTCGCCGGGATGCTCCACATCGGTGCCATGATCGACAATTCCACAGGCCTTCGCATTGCGGCCGCAAATGGCCTGCCGCTCGATGATCGGCGCTTCACGACGATCGATCCCGACGTACTTGCCGAGGAAATCTGGTCGATGGCGGCCGACCGGACTCGTGCCGAGTCGATCCTGCCGGCTAATCGCTATGCGCATTGACCGATAGGGCCTTCATGAGGGGCAGCGGCAACACCGCTGCCCCCCGCTCAAGATGGCCTTTGTTCCACGCATCGGCCATTGCGATCTCCTCGCATCACGACACAGAGAGAGCAGGACCAATCACCGGACAAGGAACCCAAGCACTGCTGCGTTTGCAAGATCGATGAAGAAGGCGGAGACGAGCGGCAGGATGATGAACGCGATGGTGGCTGCTCCGTGGATCTTGGTGACCGCCGTCATGTTGGCTATTGCCGTGGGGGTGGCTCCGAGCGAAATCCCGCAAAAGCCGGCGGAAATGACTGCCGCATTGTAGTTGCGCCCCATGGCCGGGAACACGATGAAGATGATGTAGACGATGGCCGCAAGCGTCTGCACCGCCAGCACGATCGCAAGCGAAAGGCCCAGTCCGCTCAAGGCCCACAACTGCATGCTCATCAGAGACATCGCCAGGAATACGTTCAGAGAGAGATCGGATATGAGCGCCAGACCGCGGGTGTGTGCCGGCCAGGGCAAATTCGGAGCCAGGATCGGAATGCTGTTCGTCATCACGATGGCGACCAGCAGACAGACGACGAACAGCGGAAGATTGATCCCGGCTTCAAGGATAAGCTCGTGCAGGGCGTAGCCGATGATGATGGCAATATTTGTCACCAGCAATGTGCGCAACAGGCCGATGTAGCTGACATCGTCTTCCTGGCCGGCAACGGCATCCCGCGACACGCCGATCGTCAGCTCCTCGTCCTTGGGGCCACTCAGGCCATTCCGGGCGATCAGATACTGCGCGATTGGTCCCCCGATCAGACTGGCGACGACCAGGCCGAGCGTTGCGCTGGCAATGCCGATTTCTAGAGCATTGGTGAGGCCGAAACGGCTCGACACGACAGGTGCCCAGGCAATCGCCGTGCCATGCCCTCCGATCAGTGAGATCGAACCGAGAAGGATTGCCATGCCTTGTGGAAGACCGAGCACTTCGCTCGCCCCCATGGAAAGGAGGTTCTGGATGACAAGGAACGCAAGCGTGAGGGCCAGCAGGATGAGAAACGGCCTGCCCCCGGCAAAGAGATCGGAGACCCGCGCGTTCAGGCCGACGCCGGTGAAAAAGTAAAGCAGCAGCATGTCGCGTGCGGCAAGCTCGAAGCTGATCTCGATATCGAAGAACTCGTAGGCGAGGAGCGTCACGAGCGCTGCCAGCAGCCCGCCTGTGACTGCCTCCGGGATGCTCCAGCGGGTGAGGACGGGGATGAGCCGATTGAGGTTCGCGCCGGCGAAGAACACGAGGATYGCTATGGTGAACGACAGCAGTCCCGGGACCTGTATTGTCGACATGTGCCACCTTCACCGCCAGACGCGCCGTATCGGTTGCAAAACACTGACACACGCGCTTTGACTGAACCAGTGAAAATATTGTTTCGCCCCCTTGCTGCTCCCGGGGACATCATGCTGCATCCGGCTCCTGCTGCCCGTTACTGGTTTCGAAGCACGCCGACGAGAGCCTTTCCGTCGGTGAAATAGGGATCGCCGCCGCCGTTGCGACCGTCTTTGGTCGGTCCGATGCCATTGATCTCATAGCTCGACAAAAGTTGCCCGGCCTTGAGAAGGTCGCTGATGACAAGGTCGCGCTCTGCATCGACATCAGGGCCGATATGATGCGTGATTTGACCGGTATCGTGACTGAAGCCGACGCCCCGATCAAAACTTGCCGAGCCYAGCCAGTGCGGGCGGCCATTCGGGCCGGTTTGTTCGGTCAGCCAAAAACGAACATGGTTGCGTTCGTCGGCGCTTTTGCCGACGGGCTTTTCGAAAGCCAGATCCTGTTTTCTGCCCTCGAAAAGCAGTGGGCTGACCGGCGCATCGAGATCAGGCCGATCAAGCACCACGCTCAGTCCGATATCGATCGATGTGCGCAAGGTAATCTTGTCGGCAGGATCCCATCCGGCCGCCGCGAATGCCCGGATAACCTCTTCCTTCGAACCGACAAGACCGACATTGATGGGGTCGCCGGGAATACCCTGCTCGGTGGTCGTGACCATGTTGCCAACTTTGGCAACGCGGTCGGCATCGTGAAAAATCCAGATTTCGGGAATGACGAAATAGGCAAGCAGCAAATATGTGAACAGCAGGGCAGCCACAGTGCTGGTCGCCATGCGGATTCTCGTGCGATGACGCATTGGAAATCCCCCCAGATTGCCAGGGAGGATCATACGCCGAACATGCGGTGGCGACATTCATAATTTGCAGTTGTCCGCTCGATCTCGATCGAAGCAAAAAGCAAACGCACGGGACGTCGACTGTCGCGCCTGCGGCAGCGTTCATTAGAAACTGCTTGAATTCTGATACGCATGTTGTATACAAGTTGTTTATCAGCTCGTGGAGCAGGTCCATGTCGCTTTCATTCTCTTCGCAGCCGGATGCCCAGGACATGGTCTATGCCTGGTTGAAGCAGCACGTGCTGACCTTGCCCCGCCATGAGACGACTTTCCTGACGGAGTCGCAGGTCTGCCGGGAGACCGGAGTTTCCCGAACCCCCGTGCGGGAGGCGTTCCTGCGGCTGGAAGCCGACGGTTTGCTGAAGATCATGCCGAAGAAGGGGGCGTACATCGCGCCGATCACCGAGGCCGAGATCGACGATATCATGCAGGCTCGGCGCCTCGTCGAAGAGTGGTGCGCGCAGCAGGCGAGCAGTTTCGGCAGCAGCGTCGCCGATGGATTGGACGACATGATCGCGCGGCAGGAACAGGTTCGCAACGATCCCGTCGCCTTCATCGAAAGCGATCGGGAATTCCACAGGACAATCGTGCGGGCAGCGGGCAACGTGGTTCTCGCAACATTCTACGAAAGCCTGCGGGATCGGCAGGTCAGGATGGGCGTGCATGCCATCTCCGTCGGCAGCCGGATCGACGAGGTCCTGGTCGAACATCGCGCAATTGTCGATGCGATCCGGGCCTGCGAGCCGGCGCGGGCGGTGGCGGCGGTCGGCGAGCATCTGGCGAGGACGCTGACGGCATTGCGGGCGCCGRCTTTCGGCGGCCGGGCTGCCATCTCTCGGGCTGCGGAATAGCCGCTGCACGGACGCAAACTTAAGGCTGACAGGAAAGCAGGAATGGCAATCGGATAATTCAGATCAGCACCGGGGGGCCGGACATGGAACCAGTTTTCGACGTGAATGCATTCAGGCAGGCGTTGGGGCAGTTTCCGACCGGTGTGTGCGTGGTCACCAGTGTCGTCGGCACAGAAGCGCTCGGTGTGACGATCAGCTCGTTCAATTCTCTCTCGCTCGACCCGCCGCTTGTCCTGTTCAGCATCGATCGCCGTGCGGCCAGCCTGCCGCTTTGGCAGCAGGCGACGGCTTACACGATCAACGTTCTCTCGGAAAACCAGGCAGATCTTTCGGGCCGCTTCTCGCGGTCGCTGACCGACAAGTGGGAAGGGATCGCCTGCGAGACCCGGGCAGGGCACGGTCCGACATTGCCGGGTGCTGCGGCGGTGTTTCACTGCGCGCATTGGGCCGTCCATCAGGGCGGCGACCATCTTCTTTTCATAGGCAAAGTCATCTCGTTCCGCACATTCCGGGACCGCCATCCGCTGGTCTTTTCCAAGGGCCGCTACGCCGCCCTGGAAAATGAAGGATTCGCCGATCAATCGTGGCCGTTGGCCTCGCACTATTGAAGGGGGTAGTGATGTTGAAGACAGGTGCACAGCATATCGAAGCCCTGCGCGACGGCAGGCAGGTGTTCATCAACGGCGCTGTTGCGGGCGATGTCACCGCGCATCCGGCCTTTCGCGAAACGGTACGGTCCGTGGCGCGGCTCTATGACTTCCAGAGCGAGGAGCGGAACCGGTCGCTCATGACCTGCGAGACGGAGAGCGGGGATCGCGCAAGCCGGATCTGGCAGATGCCGGCGACCTACACGGAACTCGTGGAGCGACGCAAGGCGCTGGAGACATGGGCCACACTGCATTGCGGTTTCCTTGGCCGCGCTCCCGATCATGTCGCCTCCTGCCTGTCCGGCATGATGATGGGGATCGATGTGTTCCGGGATCATGATCCGAAGCGCGCCGATGCGCTGGCCGACTACTATCGCCATGCCCGCGACAGCGACCTCTACCTGACTTACGTGATCATCAATCCGCAGGCGGACCGGTCGAAGACGGCAAGCCAGCAGCAGGACCGCACGCTGACTGCCGGTGTCGTCGATCAGGATGCCGAGGGTCTGACGATCCGCGGCGCAAAGATGCTGGCGACGGGTGCGATCATGGCGAACGAAGTCCTCGTGACCTGCATCCAGCCGCTGTCGGAAGGCGATGAGCCCTATGCCGTCTCCTTCGCCGTCCCGATGAATGCGCGCGGCATGACAATCATGTCCCGCAAATCCTACGAGGAACATGCGGTGAGCGTGTTCGACAATCCGCTCGCCAGTCGCTTCGACGAGAACGATGCGGTCCTCTATTTCGATGACGTCAAGGTGCCCTGGGACAGGGTATTCATCAACCAGGATATCAAGATGTGCCAGCGGCAGTTTCATGGCACGCCGGCGCATGTCCTGCAGAACTATCAGGCGCAGATCCGCCTGATGGTGAAGATGCGCTTCCTGTCGGGGCTGGCGCATCGCATTGCCGAAACCAACGGCATCGTCAATTTCCCGCAGGTGCATGAGATCCTCGGCTCGCTGGCAGCCCAGAACGCGATGGTCGACGCCTTTGTCCACGCCATGGAGGTCAAGGGGCAGATGCGCGGCCGCTATTTCATCCCGGATGCGCACATGCTCTATTCGGCGCAGGTGCTGACCCAGAAACTTTATCCCGCCGTGATCTCGACCCTGCGCGAACTGGCGGGCGGCGGATTGATCATGCTGCCTTCGAGCGTCGCCGATTTCGCCGACCCGCAGCTGAAGGAATTGATCGAGAGGACGCAGCAATCACCGGCAACGAGCGCCGAAGGGCGGGTGAAGCTGTTCAAGCTGGCCTGGGATGCGATCGGCTCGGAATTCGCCTCGCGCCATACGCAATACGAAATGTTCTATGCCGGGGCGAATTTCGTCACCACCGGCCACAGCTTCCGCACCTTCGACTGGCATTCCGGCACAAGGCTTGTCGACCAGATGCTGGATTCCTATTCGCTCGAGGGCGAGCGTCCGGCCGATGCCGCGGTGGCGGCATGAGCTTCCCGATTTCGGCCTTCCGGGAGCACAAGGAGTTCCACCGCGTCGACATGGATACCGGCTGGCACGGTCCTTCCGGCTATCCGCCCGGCATCGAACAGAAGATACTGGCGGGACGCCTGGACGAGACCGGGGGCAAAGGCAGCCGCACCCGCTTGCTCCGCTTCAGCCCGGGTGCGCGGACCGAGCGGCCGTTTGTCCACGATTACTGGGAGGAGGTCTATCTGCTCGAGGGCGACCTGATCGTCGGCGATGGAACAGAACTGGCGACGACCTTCTCCATCCATACCTATGCCTGTCGTCCACCCGGTGTCTTTCACGGACCATTCAGATCGGAGACGGGATGTCTGCTGCTGGAGGTCCACTACTATGACGCACCATAGATTCTGACGCAGGGCGGCCGAAAACCTCGCAGCCCATCGATCTGATCCGGCTATTGCCCGCCGGCCGATACGGCCAGGAACACCGCCTTCTGTGCCTCGAAGGCGCGCTTGAATGCGGGCCGCGCCTGTCCGCGTGCGATATAGGCGCAGAGGTTGGGATATTCACCCAGCAGCGCCGATCCCTCCAGCCGCAGCAGCACAGAGATCATCTGCAGGTCGCCGGCGCTGAAATTTCCGTCGAGCCAGTCCGCATCGCCGAGCCGGGCGGAGAGTTCGCCGAGCCGCTTGCGGATGCGTCTTTCGACATGGGCCTGCCGCTCCGGGTACCAGCTCTCCTTGCCCTCTTCAAATCTGGCGGTCTCGCGGTCGACGATGACGGGTTCCATCGTGGAGATTGCGGCGAAGATCCAGGTGATGCCGCGCGCCCGGGCGTTGGCATCATCGGGCAGCAGGCCGCCATGATTGAGGGCGATATGCAGGATGATCGCGCCGGATTCGAAGAGCGCGAGATCGCCTTCCTCATAGGTCGGGATCTGCCCGAAGGGCTGAAGCGCAAGATGGGCGTGCTCCTTCATCGTCTTGAAGGAGACGAGGCGGACATCATAGGGCTGGCCTGCTTCCTCCAGCGCCCAGCGCACGCGCATATCGCGCGCAAGGCCCTTGCCGCGATCGGGCGAGCGTTCGAAGGCGGTAATGGTGATCGTCATTTCTGTCCTCCGTGATCTGTCCGTCTGGAAGACGGGCAGGCGGGCCTGAATCCGACAGCGGGACGATGGAAATGATCCCGGCGCGGGCCAAGCGGAGCCGGCCTTGCGCCATCACCCGCCCGTGGAAGGATAGCGTGCCGGTCACAAAGAAACGAGGCTTGGCAGGGGTGGATTCACTTTCGTCGGCGGTCTGCTTTGATCTCTGTCAAGGACTGCCGGGCGGGCCTGCGATACACCTTCTCATGTACCCGATTCCTGGACGTGCAGCGCCTGCGATGGCGCGACAGGAGATGGTGATTGGCCTGACACGCCTAAAGTGTCATAATGGTTGCGTCGGCAACTCTGGGGAGGCGTTGTGGCTCAAATCACGGATTCTGTCGCAGAGTTCAAGAGGAAGCGCAGGCGGGAGCTTTTGACCTTCGCCGTGCTCGCTTTCGGGATTTGGCCCGTGGTCGCCGTCGGCGTCGTCGGCGGTTACGGCTTCATGGTCTGGATGTACCAGATCGTCTACGGGCCGCCGGGGCCGCATGAGGTCAAGGCCGCACCTCCCGGCTCGGCAGAGTGAGGATCTCCAATGGTTCTCTCGACACGCACGCGACGCGGTTTTCTGACCGGCAGGTCATCGGCAGATCCGGCGACGAATTTTCCTCCCGGGGGGATACTTCCCCCCGGAGCGACCGAAACATCCGTTCGGAGCTGTTCGGGCTGCGGCGCATGCGTCGATGCCTGTCCCACCAAGATCATTTCGATCCGTTCGGGCGTTCCGACCGTGGACTTCAGGCTCGGCGAATGCACCTTCTGCGGCCAGTGCGCGGAACGATGTCCCGAGAGCGTCTTTCCGGCCGGTCCCGCCAGCAGCTTTGCCCATCATGCTGTTATCGATGACGGGTGCCTCGCCAACAATTACGTCGACTGTCAGGCCTGCCGCGACAGCTGTCCTGAAGGCGCCATCCGGTTCTGGCCGCGGCTCGGCGGGCCGTTCGTTCCCGAGCTCGATGCGCATGCCTGTACGGGATGCGGCGCCTGCATTTCGGTCTGTCCGGCCGATGCAATCGCGATGAAACCCCGCCATCGGGAGGCAACCCATGTCTGACAGCCGCCATCACGTCTCCAGCGCCGTCGTCGTCACCCGCCCGGAACTGACCGGAGATGTCGCGGCGCGTCTGGCGGAAATCGAAGGGGTGGAGGTTCACGCGACGGGACCGGGCAAGATCGTCGTCGTGATCGAGGGGCCGCATTCCGGGGTGCTCGGGGAGAGGCTCATCGGCATTTCGGGGATGGACGGCGTGCTCGCCGCCCACATGGTTTTTGAACAGGCATTGGAAATGAAGGAGACAAACGATGACGACCGAACTCACGCGGCGTGATCTCCTGAAGGCGCAGGCGGCGGCGATCGCCGCGACGGCTGCCGGCATCGCCGCGCCAGCTGCGGCGCAATCGGTGCCCGGCGGGGTGGCGGCGCTGGAGATCAAATGGTCGAAGGCGCCGTGCCGCTTCTGCGGCACCGGCTGCGGCGTCATGGTCGGCGTGAAGGAGAACCAGGTCGTTGCGACCCATGGCGACATGGAGGCGGAGGTCAATCGCGGCCTCAACTGCGTCAAGGGCTACTTCCTCTCCAAAATCATGTACGGCAAGGACCGGCTGACGAGCCCGCTGCTGCGCAAGCGGGACGGGGTCTATGCCAAGGACGGCGAGTTCGAACCCGTCACCTGGGAGGAAGCCTTCGACGTGATGGCGGCGCAGGCCAAGCGCGTGCTCAAGGAAAAAGGGCCGACGGCGCTCGGCATGTTCGGCTCCGGCCAGTGGACCATCTTCGAAGGATACGCGGCGACAAAGCTGATGCGGGCGGGCTTCCGCTCCAACAATCTCGATCCCAATGCGCGGCACTGCATGGCTTCCGCGGCGGTCGCCTTCATGCGCACCTTCGGCATGGACGAGCCGATGGGATGCTACGACGATTTCGAAAACGCCGATGCCTTCGTGCTCTGGGGTTCGAACATGGCCGAGATGCATCCGATCCTCTGGACGCGGGTGGCCGACAGGCGGCTCGGGCACGAGCATGTGAAGGTCGCGGTGYTTTCCACCTTCACGCATCGCAGCATGGACCTTGCCGACATACCGCTGATCTTCAAGCCGGGTTCGGACCTCGCGATCCTCAACTACATCGCCAACCACATCATCCAGACCGGCCGGGTCAACCAGGATTTCGTCGACAAGCATACGAAGTTCATGAAGGGCACGACCGATATCGGCTACGGCCTGCGCCCCGACAACCCGCTGGAATTGAAGGCCAAGGGTGTCGCCGACGCCGCCAAGATGGATCCGATCGACTTCGAGGCCTTCAAGGCGATGGTCTCGGAATACACGCTCGAAAAGGCGGTCGAGCTTTCGGGCGTCGACAGCGCCTTCCTGGAGCAGCTCGCGGAACTCTATGCCGATCCCAAGACCAAGGTCATGTCGCTCTGGACCATGGGCTTCAACCAGCATGTGCGCGGCGTCTGGGCCAACCAGATGGTCTATAACCTGCATCTGCTCACGGGAAAGATTTCCGAGCCGGGCAACAGCCCGTTCTCGCTGACGGGACAGCCGTCTGCCTGCGGTACGGCCCGCGAGGTCGGCACCTTCGCCCACCGCCTGCCGGCCGACATGGTCGTCACCAATCCCGAGCATCGCAAGCATGCCGAGGAAATCTGGAAGGTGCCGCAGGGGCTGCTGCCGGACAAGCCCGGTTATCACGCCGTCGAGCAGGACCGAATGCTGCATGACGGGAAGCTGAATTTCTACTGGGTGCAGGTCAACAACAACGTCCAGGCCGCGCCGAACACCAGCAACGAGACCTACAAGGGATATCGCAACCCGGACAATTTCATCGTCGTCTCGGACGCCTATCCGACAGTGACAGCCATGAGCGCCGATTTGATTCTGCCGGCGGCCATGTGGGTGGAGAAGGAGGGCGCCTACGGCAATGCCGAACGGCGCACGCATGTCTGGCACCAGCTGGTCAATGCGCCGGGCGATGCCCGCTCGGACCTCTGGCAATTGGTGGAATTCTCCAAGCGCTTCACCACCGACGAGGTCTGGCCCGCCGACATCCTCGACAAGAACCCGGACTACAAGGGCAAGACGCTCTACCAGGTGCTCTACCAGAACGGAAATGTGGACGAATTCCCCCTGACGGACGTCTCGCCAGACTATGAGAACCGCGAGGCCAAGGCCTTCGGCTTCTACATCCAGAAGGGGCTGTTCGAGGAATATGCCCATTTCGGCCGCGGGCACGGGCATGATCTGGCACCCTACGACATGTACCATCAGGTGCGCGGCATGCGCTGGCCCGTCGTCGACGGCAAGGAGACGCGGTGGCGATACCGCGAAGGCTACGACCCCTACGTCAAGCCGGGCGAGGGGCTGAAATTCTACGGGCAGAAGGACGGCCGCGCGGTCATCCTGGCGGTGCCTTATGAGCCGCCCGCCGAGTCGCCCGATGACGAGTTCAATTTCTGGCTCGTGACGGGCCGTGTCCTCGAACATTGGCATTCCGGCTCGATGACGATGCGTGTTCCCGAGCTCTACCGGGCCTTTCCCGGTGCGCGCTGTTTCATGAACGGCGACGACGCCAGGAAGTTGGGCTTCAACCAGGGCGCGGAGGTTCGCATCCAGTCACGGCGCGGCGAGATCATCAGCCGCGTGGAAATCCGCGGGCGCAACCGCATGCCGCATGGCGTGATCTTCGTGCCGTGGTTCGACGCCAGCCAGCTGATCAACAAGGTCACGCTCGACGCCACCGACCCCATCTCCAAGCAGACGGATTTCAAAAAATGCGCAGTCAAGCTTCTTCCGGTCGCCTAATCTCCAGGCGCGCTCGGGCGATCGCGGCCGTCGCCCTTCTCCTGCTCACCGGCACCGTCACGCTCGCGCAGATGGTGCCCTCGTTGTCCGGCAACGAGAATCCGATGGAGAGCAAGGAGGCGAAGCCGGTTCCCAAATGGGTGATCGATGACCTGAGGAAGATGCGGAACTATCCGGACCAGCCTCCGATCATCCCGCATTCGATCGAGGGCTACCAGCTGACGGTGAACGCCAATCGCTGTCTTTCCTGCCATCGGCGCGAGCTGACGGAAGGCTCCGGCGCGCCGATGATCAGCGTCACCCATTACATGACCCGCGAAGGGCAGATGCTCGCCGATGTCTCGCCGCGGCGATATTTCTGCACCGCCTGCCACGTGCCGCAGGCGGATGCAAAGCCGCTGGTGCCGAACACCTTCAAGGATATGAGCGAGCTGGGCTTCAAGCCTGCGGGAAGCGAGCAATGATCGGGAGGATCAAAACGATAGTCCTGTGGTGCTGGCGCCTGTTGCGCTCGCCGGCAACGACACTCAGCCTGGCATTCCTGACGCTCGGCGGCTTTGTCGGCGGGGTCATGTTCTGGGGTGCCTTCAATACTGCGCTCGAAGTGACCAATACCGAGGCCTTCTGCACCGGCTGCCATGAAATGAAAACGAACGTCTATGAGGAGCTGAGCCGCACCGTTCACTTCTCGAACCGCTCGGGCGTTCGCGCCACGTGCCCGGACTGCCATGTGCCGCACCAGTGGACCGACAAGATCGCGCGCAAGATGCAGGCGTCGAAGGAAGTCTGGGGCAAGATATTCGGGACGATCAACACGCGCGAAAAATTCCTCGACAAGCGGCTGGAACTCGCCGAGCACGAATGGGCGCGGCTGAAGGCCAATGACAGCCTGGAATGCCGGAACTGCCACTCGATGGGCGCCATGGACCTGACGAAACAGACCGTGCGCGCCGCCGAGATCCACACGCGATACCTGCTGCCGGGCAAGGCGACCTGCATCGATTGCCACAAGGGCATCGCGCATGAGCTTCCGAACATGGAAGGCGTCGATCCGGGCTGGAAGGTTCCGGCGGAGCTGATGGGCAGGAATGCCGATCCCGGTTGGCATGAGCGGGCCAAGCTCGCGGCCTATCTCGGCACGGCCGATGCGGTGGCCATCGACAACTGACGGCTGCCTCGGCTCTGCCTGGTGTCGCAAGTAGGGCAGGGCATGCGTGTGAAGGTCCGCAGCTCCAAGCCTCTGAAAGCGGCAGGCTTTCCGGGGCTTGGAACGTTTGCCGGGGCATCCGCGTTTTCGCCGTCATGATGTACGTGCAGCCCGTTCCTTCGCCGCTTGTCTCCCCGCGGGTCGGCAAGATCGTTCAGACCGGCCGCGAGCAGATCCATATGCTCGAAAGCGGCAGCGCGGGTGCGGATCCCGTCGTGCTGCTGCACGGTTGCGGCAGTATTGCCGAGGAGGTGATGATGCCGTTTTCGGGCAGCGGCCTCCACATTATCGCGCCCGACAGGCCGGGTTATGGTTTCAGCGCGGCACTGCCTGCCGGCGAGCGCGGGCCGCTTGGCCAGTCCTTCTGGCTGGAGCGTTTGCTGGAGGCGCTGGCGTTTGAGCGTGTGGTGCTCGCTGCCCACTCGATCGGCTGCGCGGCAGCCCTGCATCTGGCCGCCCGCCGGCCGGATCTGCTGAAAGGCCTGTTTCTCATCTCGCCCTGCTGCCGGCCAGTTCCCTTCAAGCCGCTGATCGTGCTGCGCAGCGCCGTCGCTCCCTTCGTCGGCCCCGTCATCCGCCAACATGTGATTGCCCGCTGGTCGTCCTACTTCCTCGAGCGCGGCCTGCGCACCTCGTCCCATCCCAATCCCGTCGCCGCAGGGCTTTTCGCGCTGCCGGCCATGCATGTGGTCAATGCCGCCTCGATCGCCACCATGGCCGAGGAACTCTGGGCCTTCAACGGCGACATGCAGCCGCTTCGGAGCCTGCCGGCGGATCTGCCGGTTTCCGTTCTCTTCGGCCGTGAAGACCGGATCATCGGACCGCGCTGGCATCTCGACTGGCTTCACGAAAGGCATCCGGCTGCCCGGGTCGAACTGCTGGATGGCATCGGCCACATGCCGCACCATGTCGCCTCCGATCTGGCGGTGACGATGCTCTGTGATCTCGCAGGCAAGACGCCGGGCGATCTTGCGGACAAAACTTCGGGCGAAACCGGTGAGGCGAGCCAGTCCACAATCGCGGTCGCCTAAGGGCGTCGCGCAAAAAAAAGCCCGCCTGGCTAAGGCGAGCCGAAAGTTGCTGCCCTTGTCGGGCATGGGGAAGTCAAGCGGTGGTAAGGGCCTCGCTGGATCGGGCCTCCGGAACTGTGGGCCGCGGAGCGGCGTTTTCGCCGGCGCGGCGGGCCAGCTGCCGGCTGGCGGTATCGAGCAGGGTTGCGAAGGCGGCAAGGCTGATCCTGTCGGCGCGCAGCATCTGGCGGATCAGCGGATCCCTCAGCATATCCGATGCGGTCATCTCATTCATAGCTGGTCCTCCTTGTCCGAACCTATGGTAGGCGTTGTTTGTAAAGAATACATGTCAAGGTGGTGACAAAAGCAAGGCGGAGGCGACGAACATTCGAAGGCGGTCGTGGTCATCGTCATCGCTGTTCTCCTTGACCTCCCTGGCAAGATGACGCGCGAGCAGGCGCGAATTCGACATCCGGTGCCAATTTTCGCCATCGGTCATGCTGCAGAATGGGCGTCAGTGCCGGGCGCCAAGCCGGCTCGCGGTGCCTACGGCTCTGGCCGGATGGGCGTTTTGACGGTGGCTAGCCTGTCGCGGTATAGAAGGCGGGTCTTCCGAAAATCCCTTCGGGGTTTTCGTTCCGCCGGCAAGGCCGCGGCCGCCATCTGCCGTCGGCCTCGCACAATTTGCAACCGAGGAGACGGGCATGAGCAGGTTGAACAGCAGTGCGTTTGCCTTGTCAGGTGCGGTGCTTTTGATGAGCCTTGCGCCGGCATTTGCCGAGGACAAGGCGGCGGTAATCTATCGCTGCGATGACGGCGAAGGCGCCACCGCAAGCTTCGTGACCGAGCCGAGCGCGGTGCTGCTGACCACGGGCGGGAAGAGCTTCCGTCTGCCGCAGGGCATGTCCGGTTCCGGCGCGCGTTACACCGACGGCACCGTGCTGTTCTGGATCAAGGGCAACGATGCGCAGCTGGAGGCGCCCGGGCGATCCACCAGCTGCCACGTGCAGTAAGCCGGCGCCTTCGGGCCGGTTGCGTCGAGGGGCCTGATTTCGCGACAAGCGGAACTTTTGCGGCTGCGCATTGTTCGTTTCGTGGCGCCTCAATCAGGAGAACAATCATGAAGCCTTTTCTCATCGCCGGTCTTGCCATGCTCATCGCATCGCCCGTGCTTGCGCAGACAGCCGCAGAGAAAACCGGTGTCAATTCCGCCCTCGGGGTTGCACCGAAGACAGAGGATTTCGTTGCGGAGGCGGCGACATCGGACATGTTCGAGATCGATTCCAGCAAGCTTGCCATCGCGCGTTCGGACGCTGCGACCAAGGCTTTCGCAGAACAGATGGTGAAGGACCATCAGAAGACGTCGCAGGAGCTGAAGGCGCTGGTCTCCGGCGGCAAGGTGCAGGCGAAGATCCCGCAGACGATGACATCGGCCCAGAAGGAGATGCTCGACAAGCTCAGCAGCCTGCAGGGCGAGGATTTCACCAAGCAGTACCATGCCGACCAGGAGGAGGCGCATGAGGATGCCGTCGATCTCTTCAAGCGCTACGGCGATGAAGGCGACAATCCGGACCTGAAGGCCTGGGCCGCGAAGACCCGGCCGGCGCTCGAGCATCACCTGCAGATGGCTAAGGACCTGAACAAGTAGGCCATTCGGTCGCCGGCAGCGCGCTGCGGTGCTTTTCAGGTCAGGCACCCGGGCATCGCAGCCAACCGCACGGCATCAAAACGCGCTCTTCAGCGCCTCCATCACCACTCTCACGGCCGGCACGTCCCTGATTTCGGCGTGGACCACCAGCCAGATCTCCCGCGTCAGAGCGTTTTCGTCGCCGATGCGCCGAAGGCCATCCGCATCCGTGACAGCGAAATCCGGCAGCAGCACCACGCCGCCGCCGAGCCTTGCGGCGGCGGCCTGAAATTCCAGCACCGAAGAGCGGATTGCGATCGGACGGCCGGCGGCGAGCTCGGTCAGGCGCAATTGCTGCGGCGAGGCGTTCATGCCCTCGTCATAGCCGATGAAGGTCCATTGCGCTTCCGGCACGCTGTCGAGATAGGTCTTCGCTGCATAGAGGTGGAAGGCCATGTTGCCGAGCCTGGTGATGGCATAATCGCCATCTTCGGGGCGTGACATGCGCACGGCAATATCGGCCTCGCGGCGGTTCAGCGAGGCGAGGCGTTTTTCGCCGACAAGCGTGATCTCGACACCCGGATGCTCGCGCCTGATGGCGGCGACAGGTTTTGCCAGCAGCACGCTCGAGAGCGCCGGCGGGGCGCTGATCCGCACATGGCCGCGCGTCTCCGTGGCGCTTGCGCGGCCGAGCTGCTCGATGACAGCCATCTGCTGGGCGACGAGGGCCGCATGCCCGGCAACCTGCTCGCCATCGCCGGTCAGGATGATGCGCCGACCGCGGCGGTCGACGAGCTTGCGGCCGAGATTCTTCTCGAGCGCGGCAATGCGCCGGCTGATCGTCGCGTGCTCGACGCCGATCTGCCTTGCCGCGCCGAGAAAGGTTCCCGCCTGCGCCAGCGCCAGGAAATGCCTGAGGTCGTCCCAGTCTATATGTGTGAATTCCTTCCCAGTCATTGTGCGACGATAGGGAATTTTCACACACAGGGCTAGCGGCTAGTTTGCCCCCATCCGCAAACCCCATGAAGGAGAATGACCGATGCCCGACCAGATCGTTCTGCTCGACGCCCCCGGCGATGTCACCCGGTTCCGGCTGCAGGACCAGCCGCCACAAGGCCCCGGCGCCGGCGAGATCAGGATCCGCCATCAGGCCGTCGGCACCAATTTTCTCGACGTCTATCACCGCAAGGGGATCTATGCGCTGCCTTCCTATCCCGCCGTCATCGGCGTGGAGGCGGCCGGCGTGGTCGAGGAGATCGGCCCCGATGTCTCCGGCTTCCGGCCGGGTCAACGCGTCGCCTATGCCGGCCCGCCCGCCGGCGCCTATGCCTCCACCCGCATCATCGCGGCCGAAAGGGTGATGGCGCTTCCCGACGCGGTCTCCGCAAAGGTCGCCGCAAGCTCGCTGCTCAAGGGCATGACGGCCTATATGCTGCTGAGGAAGGTCACCGGTGTCGGGCAGGGCAGTACCGTGCTCATCCATGCCGCTGCCGGCGGGCTCGGCAGCATCCTGGTGCGGTGGGCGAAATCGCTCGGCGCCACCGTCATCGGCACCGTCAGTTCGCCGGAAAAGGCGGCTCTTGCCGCCTCCTACGGCGCCGATCACCTGATCGTCGGGCGAGGAGCCGATATCGTGGCAGAGGTCAAGCGGCTGACCGGCGGGAACGGCGTCGATGCTGCCTATGACGGCATCGGCGGCGACATGCTGCTGCAGACCATCCGCGCCGTGCGCCCCTTCGGCACCGCCGTTACCATCGGACAGGCCGCAGGTCCCATACCGCCCGTTGCGGTCGAGGAGCTGCGGCCCGGCAAATCGCTCTCGCATCCGAGCATCATGGCCTGGTGCGCCGATCCCGGCCGATATCGCGAGGCTGCGGAAGCTGCGATCGCCGCCATGGGACGGGGCATCGTCTGCGAGATATCAGCCGAATATGCGCTGGCGGAGGTGGCCCGCGCGCATGAGGAGATGGAAAGCGGGCGGTCGGCCGGGAGTATTCTTCTGCTGCCGTGATCGGGCTGGGGCAGGAGGCTGCCGCGGCTGATGGCGCTGTTTTGAGCTGACGAAAACCCCACCCCGACCCCTCCCGACAAGGAGGAGGGGCTTAACGTGCGGCAGCTGCTTCTCCACGCAACGTTGCGGAAGAGGCGAGGCGGTACGCCCGGGCTTAGCCCCTCCCACCTGTGGGGAGGGGTTTTTCATGGACACCTGCCGCACCGCGCCTTGCGCGCCGCCGATCCATAGGCTATATACTGAACCACATGGTTCAGTATTCACAAACCCGTCTCGATACCTCGTTTGCCGCGCTGTCGGACGCCACAAGGCGCGGCATTCTGGAGCAGCTCGGGCGTGCAGACGCGTCGATCACGGATCTTGCCGAGACGTTCCGCATGACGCTGACCGGCATGAAGAAGCATGTCGGCGTGCTGGAGCGGGCGGGGCTCGTCATCACACAGAAGGTCGGGCGCGTGCGCACCTGCAAGCTCGGTGTGCGCCGTCTGGAGGAAGAGGCGGCATGGCTCGAGAGCTACCGCCAGCTCTGGGACGCACGCTTCGATGCATTGGACAAGCTTGTCGAGGAACTGAAACAGAAGGAGAAGGACGATGGAGAGTAAGCCTACCCCCATGAAGAACCCCACGACGGTGGAACGGACGTCCGAGCGTGAACTCGTCGTGCGGCGAACCTTCAACGGCCCGGCACATATCGTGTTTCAAGCGTGGACCAAGCCCGAGCTGTTCATGCGGTGGTGGGCGCCGAAGTCGATGGGCGTGCCCATGCTTTCCTGCGAGATGGATGTGCGCGTCGGAGGCGGCTACCGTGTTGCGTTTGGCCACGATGCCGCGAGCGCGATGGAATTCTTCGGCAAATATCTAGAYGTGATACCGAACGCGCGCCTGGTCTGGACGAATGAGGAAAGCGATGACGCTGCCGTGACCACGGTGACCTTCGAGGAAAAAGACGGCAAGACGCTGCTGGTCCTGCACGAAGTCTATCCCTCGAAGGAAGCCTTCGAGGCCAATTCCGGGGCGGAGGGCGGGTTGCCCGAACAGTTCGAACAGCTGGACGAGCTGCTCCTTACCCTCGGTGCGGAAGGGGCGTAAATCGCCGGTGTCGCAGACCGGCCGCCTGGCGCGGCCGGTCCCGGTGCCGCAAGGCGCGGCCATGCCGGCAAGGCGGGCTAGAGGCGGCTTGCGAAATTTCCCAGGAGCGCCAGACCTTCCGGCCACTCGCCGAGTTCGCTTTGGCCGTTGATATGGCCCGCCGCTCCGATGACCTTCAGTTCGCTTCCCCATTGCGCTGCCCGCCTCTCGGCATAGGGCAGCGAGCCATAGGGATCATCGGTGCTTGCCACGATGAGGGACGGAAATCGAAACCGCTTGCCGGGTAAGTCCGCAAAGCCTGCCGCCTGTGACGGAAAGGCCGGAGAGGCCGGATCCGGCACGGCCACCAGCATTGCGCCCTTTACCGCAAGATCGGACACGTCATGCCAATGTGCGACGAGCAGGCAGGCGAGGCTGTGAGCCACGAGAACGGGTGGCGTTGGCGCCGCACGCACGGCTTCTTCCAGCGCCGCAATCCAGTCGGAAAGATCCGGCTCGTCCCAGCTCGCAGGGTGGAAGCGGCGGATGGAGGGATCGGTATTCTCCCAATGGCTCTGCCAATGGGTCTTTCCGGAATTGCCGATGCCCGGCAGATGGATGATTGCGGTCATGTTTCGCCTCTCGTGGTTATCGCGCAAACATGACCGTTTACTCGGATTGGATAAATTGGCATTCATCGGAAAAACCCGCGTCAAACCGATGGATTCAAAGTCGATGGCGAAATATTTCGATAGTCGTGCCGAGCTCGATCCAACCGATATTGCCATGATCGAAATTCTGCAGGGCGACGGGCGCATCAGCGTTTCCGAACTTGGAAGAAAAGTCGGCCTCTCGCAGCCGGCAACATCGGAGCGCCTGAAGCGGCTTGAAGAACGCGGCATCATCAGCGGCTACAGGGCTGTCGTCGATCCGGCTTCGGTCGGGCTTGGAATGATGGCGATCATTCGCCTGCGCACCACGCACGAACACATCAAGACCTGCCTGAAGCAGTTTTCCGAAATGCCCGAGGTCATAGAGGTTCTCAGGCTGACGGGCGAGGACTGCTTCCATCTGAAGGTTATCGTGCCGTCGCCGGCCGAGCTCGAAGGCATCGTCGATGCCGTTGCCCGCTATGGCTCGGTCAACACTGCGATCGTGTTACGCAGCGAGCCTCCCAAACGGATCGGGCGCGAGCTCATCATGAAGGGCTGATTTCGCGATCATCGCGACAGGGGTGCCATGGGATTTTCTCCCTGGCTCAAACAGCGGCGTCGTATCGCAGCGCGATACGACCAACTCGCCGTTCGTCTCTTTGTTCTCATCACGCTCGAAAGCATGATGATCCGGCTTGCATGACGAATGCGTCACGACAGCCTAGTTGGATCGTACCGTCTTGCTCGCGATCAGCATCACAAGCTCTTCGGAGGCATCGGCAAGGGCCAGTGCCAATTCGGCTGCCGACCATCCGTGTTTCTGCAGATTGCCGAGCATTGCCATCATTGCGATTTCGACTTCCTTGCGGCAGTTCGAAGTCACTTTCAATTCGACGTAGTTCTGGTTTTCCGTAGTGATCATCTTAGCCTCCGTTTGCCCATGACCGGGCAGCTCGCGTCAGAATTCTCAAGGTTCGATAGAATGGGGTTGCGCGTCAGCATCAGGCTCATACGCATAGACTCAAGCGCCTGAACTTGCGCGCAACCCCTCACTTCGCCTCACATGGCCTTGCCAGCGATCGCCTCGATCCTCCCCCAGTCGAGTTATCAAGGAAGACTCCGTAGCCGGTTATAAGTATTCTTTTTGACGGCTGCGGGTTGTGTGACGAAGAGTTTCCGCAACGGCCGAAGCCTATGCAGAACGCGCACGAATATTTCCCGGGCAGTTCATGACTGCCTCTTCATATCCTTGTGTTTTTACTTGGGTTCTTGCTGCTTCACCTGGGGCTGCTCCGTCCCTGTCGGGCGCTTTCAGGTGAAATATTCCGGTCTATTCCGTCTCCATCAGGGAATTGACCGTGCTTATTTAAATACAGCCATGGGGCGCAATTGTCGTTATCCGCCCGTCCTGAAAATTATCGTTGCGTACATTTCTGCTCCAAAGGGATTATGATAAACAACTTAAAGGGGTGAGCGCGCGCCGATTCCCGGCCAGGGCGGTTTCCGGTGGCGATCTTGCTGTAAATAAGCGATTGTTCATTTTCGATTTCAACGGCCCGGTCGGATCGGTTGGCACGCTGGAGGGATTGGATGGCTACGGGTTCTGGATCTGGAGATGACCCCGCTGCGGGGCAGGCGTGGCCGGCCCATCTGGAGCGGCGGCGGTGGCCGCGCGAGCCGGCCGCGGAGAAGGAGCTGCGTGCGGATGTCGCGCCTGCGCTGGTACCCTTGCGTTTCTCGACGAAAGATCTGCCGGCGCAAGACCAGTTCCAGGCCTGGCGTGCGCATATGGCGCCGCTCGTGGATGTGCGTCTGCCGGACGGAAAATCGCCCGAGGACGGGTTTCTAGCCGAACAGACCGGCTGGCATCTCGGCAGCATGCTGATCGTCCAGCAGCATACACAGGCGCATGGCTATAGCCGCGATCAATCCATGCTGCGTTCGAGCCCGATCGACCATTGGAATGTCGGTCTGCTTCGCAGCGGCCGGATCTGGACCGAGGTCAGCCGTCACGTCACGGAAACGGCTGCCGGCGAGGTGTTTTTCAGGTCTCTCGGTTATCCCTATCGCGGGCGCATGACCGACAGCGTCGCCGTGCTCGTCTTCCTGCCCTATGAACTGCTGGCCGTCGATGCAAGCATCCTCCAGGGCGCCAACAACACGCTTCTGTCCGGCAGCCTGGCTGAATTGCTCGTCAGTTATATCGCCGGCCTGGAAACGAAGCTCAGCAGCCTGACGACCGGGGAGGTGCCGCGCATCATCCAGACGATCGCCGATATGGTCGTTGCATGTGCGGCGGCCTCCATGAGGTCGGACACGGGGCAGATGCAGACCGGCATGGGAATAATGGAGCGGGCGCATCGCTACATTCACCTCAACCTGCAATCGGAGAATCTGACGCCCGACGCCATCTGCCGCGCCGTGGGCATCTCGCGCACGCGGCTCTACCAGTTGTTCGAAGCGAGCGGCGGAGTGCTGAACTATATCCGCAAGCGGCGGCTGCTGCAGGCCTATGCGGACCTGAGCAACCCGGCCGACGGCAGGCCGATTTCCGAGATTGCCGAGGCCGCAGGCTTTGCCGTCGCTGCCAATTTTACGCGCGCCTTCAGCCATGAATTCGGAGTGAGCCCGCGTGAAATCCGCAAGTCCGTGGCAACCGAGCGCCCGGCTGTTCCGGCCCAGCGTTCCACGCGGCATCATGGGACAACGATCGGCGACTGGCTGACGCTTGCAGGCTGATCCCTGACACAAAGCTGCCGCTCAATCGTCAGCAAATTGCCCCGCCACCGCCGCACCGTGCCCTCTTGGCAGTCCATCGTTGCGACCTCGCCGGCCCCCAGCGGCTGAGCGATCGACCGAGGCGGTCCTGCTGCCGATCAAATCATGCACGTGAAAAGGAATGACTATGATCACTCGTTACACACCCGTCGCAACGATGACCGCTGTGGTCTTCAGCCTGCTTGCTCTCAGCCCGGCATCCGCCGAGGAGATGGCCCAGGCGCAACAGCAGCCATCGGCACAGGGCCAGGCGCCGATGCAGGGGCAGAGCGGCGACAATGGTGCAGCCGCGCCCGTCAGCGATCAGAAAATCGAGGCCTTTGCCGTTGCCTATCTGCAGGTCGACAAGGTCAGGAAGGAATATTCGGCCAAGATCGGCGCGACGAAGGACGAGGCTTCGAAGCAGAAGCTGCAGGAGGAAGCCAAGAAGCAGATGGTCGACACCGTCGAAGCCTCCAAGGACATCTCTGTCGAGGAATATTCGTCGATCCTGACGGCCGCACAGAGCGACCCGGCTCTCGCCAAGAAGGTTCTGGAAAAGATCGGCACCCCGCCGCCGGCGCAGCAGCAGCAATAGGGCTGCGCTTCAGCATAATCCTTGAATCGCAGAGGATTACGTCGAGGGCTACTCCTCGATCTGGGGCAAGGTCAGAACCATCCTGGCCTGTCTCCCTCCATCGCCGCATGATCCGCGGCCCACACCGCGTCAGCAATGGGGGGAGCAACACCCCTAGCGGTTACAGACTCTCCATGTATTGATCGAGATGGTTCGCCCATAATGCCGGCTTGAACATCAGGGCGTGGCCTGCGGCCGCTGCGATGAATTTGCCCTGTCCGCCCGCCGAGCGGAACCTCTCGAAATTTCCCCGGCAGTGCTCGATCCGATAGTACTGGTCATGGGTGCCGTGCAGCCAGAGCGTCGAAATCCCGGCCGGTGCTCCGCGTTCGAAGATCGCCGGGTTGACGATCTCATGATTGGCGCAGCCTCTGCCGAGCCAGCCGCCGTTGAAATTGACGGCACCCCGGAAGATCCCCGGGCGCATGCCCGCATAGGCGATCGACAGGATGCCGCCGCGCGAGACGCCGGCGATGACAAGCCGGCTCTGCTCCACATCCGGCCGCTCGCGCAGATGGCGCACGACAGCATCCATATCCTCGACCGCGCGCTCGAAGCCGGCAATGGCGATTTCGACATTGCAGGAATAGCCGGAACCGTCGGGAGCAAGTCCCTCGCCATAGGCTCCGCCCGACTTGCCTCTGCCCCGACGCTGCGGAAAGAGGATCATCCAGCCCCGTTCGACGAAATGGTTTGCCACGACAGCCGGGCTCACGGTTCTCGTGTAGAAGGACTTGTTGTGGCCGCGTCCGGTTGAGCCATGGTTGAAGACGATGGTCGGATATGGTCCTTCGCGCCGGGGCCTTGCCGCGACAATCTCCAGTCGGGCATCCGGCTCGCCGGAGGGAATGAAATATTTCTCAAGCCTGGTGAGACCTGTCGCCATCTGGATTCGCGCCCGATTTCCGCTGACGCAAACTCCCACACGCGATCCGAAAACTGCAATGAATTTCGCAAGGCATGTGCCATGGCCGACCGGCGCGCATCGACCTAAAGCGCGTCGCGATCCTCCAGATCCGCTTGCCGCGTTTTAGGTCTTTGTTTTACGCATGTCGTTGCCGCAAAACCGCTGCACAGTTTTGCGCGACATGCTTTAGTTTTCGGGATCGATGAGTTCGAAGCGGGAGAATTTTCGAATGGAGGACGACGGCTGGACGGTGATCAAATCCACAGCGATCCTGCAGGATCGGTGGCTGAATTTGCGGGCCGACGATTGCCTGACGTCAGGCGGCGTGAGGATTTCTCCCTATTACGTGCTGTCCTATCCCGACTGGATCAACATCGTCGCGATCACCACCGACGATCGCCTCCTGCTCGTTCGCCAGTACCGGCACGCGGCAGGCAGGTTCTTCCTGGAAATACCGGGCGGCGGCCTCGACGAGCAGGATATCGACAGTGAAAAGGCAGCCCGCCGCGAACTGGAGGAGGAGACCGGCTACATTGCCGAGAACTGGCAATTGGTCAGCACGCTTTATCCGAACCCGGCCTCACACACGAACCGTCTTCACACCTTTCTCGCAACCGGCGCCGAGCCCAGATATCAGCAGCGGCTCGATGCCGGCGAGGAGGGCCTGACCGTTCATGCCCTTCCGATACCTGACGTGCTGGACGGATTGCAGTCCGGCCTGATCGGGCAGGCCCTTCATGTCTCGTCCATCCTTCTGGCGCTGCGGGCTGCCGGCCGGCTCGGATAATGAACGGGCAGGCCGGGGCCTGTGCCTTGAAAGGATCGGCAAAGCAGGCCTTTCCGGCTTGTTGACAATTGCGGGGCGGCAGGTAGTAATTTCGCCAAGGCCTTGTGTTGCCAGCCGCTCACGCCAAACCTGGTATGGTGAAAACACTTTTGATACCCCCTTCGACTTCCAGCCCTTCGGCAGTCGGTCAGCAATGTGAGCTCTGACGTTTTGATTGCCCTGGAGGAACTGGAATGCTCAGGACACTTGGTATCAAGGGCATGGCGAAAGCCCTGCGGCAGGCTCTCAGCGATCGCAAGATCGAGCTGTCTCACAGCGATTGCCTGGAACTGATCGCAAAGCAATTCGGCGTGAAGGATTGGAACACCCTTTCTGCAGCGGTCGGCCAGGATGCGGGCGACAAGCCGCTGCTCTTCTCGGTCGTCGGCGATGAGATCATACTGCATCGGACGACGCAAAGGCTCGACGTCAATGACACCGACCTGTCGGGCTCACGTTTCAACGACGCCAATCTCACGGGAACATGGTTCAACCAGATCAATTTTTCCGGTGCGAAATTCAACGACAGCAACATGACCGGCTGGTACGTGAACGACGTCAACCTGTCGGGATCACAATTCCAGAACATCAATCTCTCAGGCGTCACCTTTTCCAACTGCCGCATGCCTGGCGCCATGCTCGACGGGGTGCCGCTCGAAGAGATTGTTGCAGCCTACAGAAAATCGCAGGCGTCCTGATCCTGCCATGGGACATTCGACAAGCGGTTTTCCGCGGCTCCTCACAGACAGGTTGAACTTGCGCTCGCCCGATATGGGCGACTGCGACGATTTCCACGAGCTTATTCTGATCCCGGAGGTTACCCGCTTTTCGAATTGGCCGGATGCCCCGAAAATAGCCCAGACCCAACGCTCGATAAAATGGATGTGCGAGGCCCATGCCAAGGGAAAGGGCTGCGCCTGGATACTGGAGGATCGCGTCTCGGGCCGGCTTCTCGGCGCCATCAGGTTCAACACTATCGACAAGCATTGGAAATGGGCCGAGCTCGGCTACGAATTGCACCCTTCGGTCTGGGGAATCGGGCTGATGACCGAAGCGGTGAGGGCTGTCACGAGATGCGGATTTGATCACTTTTCCCTGAACCGCATCGAGGCTTGGACCTTGCCTGGCAATACGGCGTCGGACCGTGTTCTGGAAAAGGCCGGGTTCCGCTATGAGGGGACGCTCCGCCAGAAAGCGTGGTTCAAAAACGCGTTTCACGATTTCAGGATGTTCGGCTGCATCGCCGGTCAGGCCATGTGAGACGCCGATTTCAGGAGTGCCCGTATCGATAGTCCCGTGGTGCGATCGCCCTTGGACGAAGCCGGGGCAGGGTGCGTGCCCGTGAAAGGGCACGCCCGCTATCAACAGGCGATCAGTGGAAACCGCCGGCGGCGACCAATTTTTCGCCGGTGAGCCAGCCGGCATCGTCGGAAGCGAGGAAGGTCGTGATCGTGGCGATGTCGTTGGGCTGGCCGATACGACCGAGCGGGGTCTGGGCGACCGCGTTGCTCTCGAAATCCGATCCGATGACGCCTGCGGTATGCGTGCCTTCAGTCTCGACGATGCCCGGGAGGACGGCGTTGACACGGATCTTGCGCGGGCCGAGCTCCTTGGCAAGCACGCCGGTGATGGCGTCCACGGCGCCCTTGGTGCCGGTATAGACGGCCGAGGCAGGCGGAGTGAGGCTTGTTACCACGGAGGAGATGTTGATGACGCTGCCGCCCTCGCCAATGTGCTTGACGGCGGCCTGGGTGGTCAGCAGCAGGCCGAGAACGTTCACGTTGAACTGGCGGTGATAGTGTTCCTCGGTGATCTCTTCGATCGCGCCGAATTCGTAGACGCCGGAATTGTTGACCAGTACGTCGAGACGGCCATATTCCCTGACCGCGGCGTCGATCAATCCCTTTGCCTGTTCCGCCTTGGAAACATCGCCCTGCACCGCGACCGCCTTGCCGCCGGCGGCAGCGATCGCCTCGACGACTGCGTCTGCCCCCGCCTTGCTCGAGGCGTAATTCACCACCACTTTTGCACCTTCAGCGGCGAGTGCCTTGGCAATCGCAGCGCCGATCCCCTTGGAGGCTCCCGTCACGACGGCGACTTTTCCAGCAAGCTTAGACATATCAGTTCCTTTCGACCTGGATTGCCGCCGGGGTTGACGGCATTGTTCCATAGTTCAGAAATTCGGAACTGTTGATCTCGATTTCAAGTAGCCCTATATCAAATTCATGAGACCGCTCTTTCATCCAGCCATCGAGGACTTGAAGCCGGAGGCGATCCTTTATGCGCTCTCCGATCCGGAGCGCGTGGCGATCCTCGCACAGATCGCGGGCCTCGGCTCCAGCGGCACATGCGCTGCGCTTTCCAAACTCGGCGGGCGCGTCATCCCCAAATCATCGCTGTCGCAACATATGAAGGTGCTGCGCGAGGCGGGCCTCATCCGCGGCGAACGTCAGGGCGTGGAGATGCGCAACCACTCGCGCTGCCAGGAAGTGGAGGAACGCTTCCCCGGCCTCGTCAGGGCCATCCTGAGCGCCTACGGACAGCCCACCGATGTCGCGAACGTAGGCTGATTTCCCTGGCCGTTGCCGTCTGGCCTTCGCCTGACGAGGTGTGCTGGACGACTGCACGGCTGCCAGCCGGCGAGGGCGCCCAAACCCGTCGAGATCAGATCCCCTTCATCGAAGGTCGTCACATTAACGTAGGCCGGATGGCATATTAGTGACGTCTGATTTTTCGGTCGACTGATGCCCGGGATCGGGTCAGTATGTGCCGGAGGTTGTGCGACGTTGGGGGACGCGCCATGTCCAATTTGCTGCTGAGGGAACTTTCTCTGGTCGGGCTCCGCTGCCCTGTCATCACGGCGGACCATCAGGATTACGAACGCTACCGCAAGGTATGGAATGGCGTCGCCGACCGGCGGCCTGCCGCGATCGTCCGCCCGCGAAGCGTCGATGACGTCAGGAAAGCGGTACATGCGGCGGCTGCATCGCGCGCCCTGCTTGCGGTGCGCGGCGGCGGCCACAGTCTTCCGGGATTTTCGACCTGCGATGACGGACTTGTCCTCGATCTATCGGAACTGGCGGCGATCACGATCGATCGGGAGGCGCGCACGATCGAGGTCGGCGGCGGGGCTCTGCTTGGCGATCTCGATCGAGCCACTGTTCCTGAAGGGTATGTGGTGCCGGCCGGCGTGATTTCGCATACGGGTGTGGCGGGCTTGACCCTCGGCGGCGGCATGGGATGGATGAGCAGGAGATATGGCCTGACCATCGATAGCCTGCTCGGCGCGGAGATCGTGACCGCTGCCGGCGATGTCGTCTGGGCCAGCAAAACGACCGACCCTGAACTCTTCTGGGGCATTCGCGGCGGCGGCGGCAACTTTGGCGTCGTTACGCGATTCAAGTTCAGGATGCATCCGCTTGCTTCCATCGCGGTCGGCCGATGGGACTATCCTGCGGCCAGCATGCGGCAGGCCCTGCTGGCGCTGCGCGACCGGACGCATGGCCAGACGCGCGACTTTACCCTCAGCTTCACGGTGACCGCCACGGGTCTGAACGTGACGACGGTCTGGTCGGGAGATGATGCTCTTGCCCACGCGGCCCTGTCGCCTTTCGGCATGCTGGCCGATGGCGGCGTCGGGAGCATCGACAGGCTGCCCTATCTTACCCTCCAAAGCCGCAACGACGAGCACTTCGCCTGGTCACGGCGATATTATTGCAAGGGCGGCTTCTGGTCCGATGTCAGCGATGAAGCAATCGACACGATGCTGCTCTCGGTCGCCGATGCGCCAACGCCGGATTCCGAGGTCTATGCGATCCAGCTCGGCGGAGCCATCTCCGACATCGCGGACGACGCAACGGCCTATACGGGAAGAGGAGCAGGCTATTACTGGATTGCAGAGCCGGTCTGGGACGACGCTGCCGATGACGAGCGCTGCATTGCCTGGGGGCGGACCACCGGTAAATCGCTTTCGAAACTCTCGATGGCCGGCAACTACGTCAACGAGCAGGCCGATGCCGGCTCGGTCGTCGCCCTGGATGCCTATGGCGCGGAAAAGTACCAGCGCCTTGCGCGCCTGAAGACGCGGCTCGATCCGCATAATCTGTTTCGTCTCAACCAGAACATCACGCCGCTGGCTTGAGTTTCTGCCCATGACGGAAATGAGCATACGGGCCGGGATCGATACCTAATCGGCCATGGACCGGTTCAGCCAGTCCGCGAGCCTAACGGGACCGACATGGACGGGCTGGCGCGGCAGCAATGTGTCGTCGTTCAGTTCGACGCCGTAGTAGCGCGCGGTCTCGTCGGTGATCACCTCGCGCATGTCTTCGTTCGCGGCGACGAGTATGCGGGCGATTTCATCGAGGGCGAACCGCTCCGGCCCGGCTATTTCCACCGTATCGTTCACCGGAGGTTTCAAGGCCAGCCGGGTGAGCACGTCGGCGACGTCGTCGGCCGCGATGGGCCGCATGGAGGCGGAGGGAAGGCGGATATCGTTGCCATCAGCGGCCATGTCGATCACGCCGCTGATGAATTCGAAGAATTGCGTCGAATGGACGATCGTATAGGGCCGGCGCGCCGCCCTGATCAGGTTCTCCTGCACCATCTTTGCGCGGAAGTAATCGCTCTCGACAAGGCGAGGGGTTCCGACGATCGACAGGGCGAGATAGTGCCCGACCCCTGCATCTGCAGAGGCGGCCAGCAGATTTCGGGTGGATGTCCGGAAGAAATCCAGCGCGGAATCGTCTCCGAAGGATGCCGCGTTCGTCACGTCGATAACGGTGTCCGCGCCGGTGAGCGAGGCCCTCAGGCCTTCCCTCGTCACGCTGTTCACGCCGAACGTCGGGGATGCGAGGACGACTTCGGCCCCCGCCTGCCTGAGGCTTTCCACGAGGCGCGTTCCGATGCGCCCGCTTGCTCCCATGACCGTCACCTTCATCGATCCGCTCCCTGTTTCCAACGTATCAGCAATCCACGCATCAGGCTTTCCGGGCTTCCGGCCGGCGCTGTCGCGATGTCATTTGACGGGCATCACCACCGGAGCGCCCTTTTTCTTGACCAGCACGACGATGAACTTTGCCGGTTTCGTCTTGCTGGCGTTACGGCTGACCAGGTGAATGTCGGAAGGACTTTCGTAGAACGTATCGCCCGGATGCAAGGTCACTTCCTTTTCCCCTTTGACCTGCATCACGATCGAGCCTTCCAGCACGTAGACGAAGGCGTCCGCCTCGTGCTTGTGAATGGGCGAGGAGCCTCCGGGCCCGTAATCGACCGAGATCATGAGACCCTCCTTGCCCGGATAATCGGGAAGATCCTTGCTCATGAGCGATTTTACCTTCGCCGTGTCCTCGGCGGCGATAGCCAGAGTGCCGGAGAGGCAGATGCCGGCTGCCACCAGCAATGCGGATAGGGCAGAATTCATCGTCGTAACCCTCTTCGTTGCCGTGCGAAATGCGTGTCGGGAGCCCCGGGCTAGCGGGGCTGCCCGGACAGGCGAAACCAGTCTGCAAAACCGATCTTGCCGAGCCTCGCGCCCGCGTCCGGCACGAGCGAGCGATCATCCAGCTCCGAGCCGAAATAGCGCGCGTGGACATCCGCCTCGACCGTGCGCGGATCGTTGATCGCCTTCAGGTAACGGCCGATGATCTCGTTCATGCCGAAGCGTTCCGGGCCTGCGATCTCGATCATCCCGTTGATGGGCTTGGCAAGGGCAACGTCCGCCACAATGTCGGCAACGTCGTCGGAGGCTATCGGCTGGAAGGCTGCCGGTGAGAGACGGGCGACAGTGCCGACGGTCGCTTCATCGGCGATGCCCTTGAGGAACTCCATGAACTGGGTGGAATGAATGATCGTGTAGGGAATGGCGGATGCCTTGATGAGCCTTTCCTGGGCAAGCTTGGCCCTGAAATAGCCGTTCTGCGGCAGCCGTTCCGAGCCGACGATGGAGAGCGCGATATGGTGTTTCACGCCGGCGTCGCGTTCTGCGGCGAGCAGGTTGCGGCTCGATGTTTCGAAGAAGTCCAGCACCGCCTGATCTTCCCAGGACGGTGAGTTCGAGAGATCGACGACCACGTCGGCCCCGGCCAGTGCGCTTGCCAATCCTTCCCCGGTGATGGTGTTGACGCCGGTTTTCGGGGAAGCGGCCAGCACCTCGTGGCCCTTCTCGCGCAGACGCGCCGCGGTCTTCGATCCGATGAGGCCGGTGCCTCCGATAAGGACGATTTTCATAACAGGTTCTCCTCCCGCGGCCCTCTTGGGCCGGAGTTCCAGGTTAGGATCGCAAGACCGACACAGCCGCGAGAATTTCAATGTCTGGATAGGTGGAACACATCGACTGTCGTCGCCTCGGTCGGCTTCGGCCGAGGGGCAATCTCGCATCGCGGAGGTATATTGTTCCCATATGCGATCGGGGGCAACCATATTTGGCGGAACGCGCCGCTCGCTTGCGGTCCAGGCACAGCAGCAGGTCGAAAGCGGCGGAAGGGAAGCTCAACCATCGTATAAACTATGCTGTGTAGTGCTTTGCTTCTACTGCTTTTTCGGCGGCTCGAACAATTCGATCGCATTGCCGGCCGGGTCTTCGACGAGGACCTGCTTGCCGCCGATCCCGGCGACGATGTCGTTGCGAAAGCCGGCGCCTGATGCCTTCAGGCGCGCGACCTCGGTCTCGATGTTTTCGACCTCCAGCTGGATGCGGTTCCATCCGCCGGGCTCGGGCCGTCGCCCGTCCGGCATCGGCTGCGAGGCGCCGCCGGGGCCCGTCGTGCCGTTCACCAGCAGGCGCAGGTCACCCCTGGTCAGCATGGCGAAGCTCGGAGCCGGGTGCATGGTGAGCGCGAAGCCGAGCGACTGCGTATAGAATGCAATCGCTGCATCGACGTCGTCGACGATATAACGAACGCTGACGGTAGCCATATCAAATCCTCCTTCGGACAGGCTTGGCGGTAGCGGACAAGGCAGGACATGGCATCGGATATAGCGTCCCGGACGGGACCTTGTAGCCGTGGTGCGCGATATCGGGAACCGGGACCGGTGGTCGAAGGTTTGGCTGGCAGAGCCCCAGGAGATTGCCGATGGACAGCAAAGCCGATCGCGATCCGCGACACCATACGCAGAAAATGCAGATGCGCCTTCAGGAAATGATGGACCATCTGCGGCAAGACATCGTCGATGTCGACGAGCCGCAGCTGAAGGCCATGTTCGAGACCGCAGCCGAAGTGCTGGGCGGGTTGAAGAAGGCGTTTGGCGACTACGAGAAGAAGAACGAGCCCGCCTGGAAATAGCGCGCCGGAGATATCAGCTTGCAATGACCGTCCCTGGCGCCAGGCCGAGCGACGGCCTTACTTCACCGAGATGCTCATGCCGCTGATATCGGCGTTGATCTGCAGGCCTACCTGCTTGCCTGTCAGTTCCAGTTGGGCGCCCTTGTCATTGGTCATGACGATCACCTGGGCTCCTTTGCCGAGCGCGCCGCCGCCGCCCGCAGCACCGTACACACCCGTCACATCCTGAGCGCGGCGTATGTGGCTCACGGTACCCTGGAAATAGGTCTTGGAAGCACCGAAGGCGAGGCCGCCCGAGATGCCGCCGATCGAAATTGGATATCGGTGACCATGGAAGGTCAGCGTGCCGTCGCCTCCGGAGCCGCCGACGAAGAAGGCGGCCTTGTAGACGGAGAAGCGGATCGTACCGCTATCGGCATGCGCGGTGCTGGCAAAGCCAACTCCCGCAGTGGCGATGACGGCAACGGCGACCGAACGAAATCTGGACGAAATCTTCATGATGACAGGCTCCTCAAAAAGCACCGCTTACCCAGTCAGCCGGGCACGTCAGCGTCGTCTCAACGTCATAGCTTGAACAGTCTCGCAGGTCATTAGTTCCAAGGCCGTTTCAGGGCGCGGGGAGATGACGCACCCGACCGTTTCTGTCGGTGAAGAGCTTTCGAAAGCCAAGGGTCGCGTATTTCGCAATAGCGGCCCGGAATTGCGGGTATGGATGGAAAACGACAACGACCTGGACAGCCTGCGCCCGCTGCCGCGGTTTTCCGAGATCATGCTCGCGGCGAGGGCACATCTTCGGGATCAGGCTTCGCCGATTGCGCATTGACCGAAGACCTCGCTCATCCTTTGGTTATCGCTTGCCGCATCGCCGACGGGCGCTGCAACGATTTCAGCAGGTCAGTTTTCAGGGCATCTCATCCAATAACGTTTGAAGGCCGCAGGCCCAGTGCCGTAGCTGGAAGCCTGGCTCCATGGGTTCTTCGGGGTTTCAATAAACGTGTCGTCGTCGATCGAAACAAGCGTCACCGGCGATACGAAGGACAATGTCGCCTGACGGTAGCGCGCAATGGCTGCCTGTTGGAGGCGTTTGGCCGCCAGGTCGTCTTTCGCAGCGGGTGGAGCGCGAAAACGTTCGGGATCCTGTTTCACCTCGGTAAGCGGATCATGCAGGGCCACCCGCAGCAGCTCACCGTCACCGGCGAGCCGCAATTCGAATTCATCCTGCAATGCCGGCACCGGGCGATCCTGCTCGGAAGAGGTGTCGGCGACATGCGCGGTCAGGATCGGCAGAGGCTGATGGTCCGGCCGCATCTCGATGCGGCGGATATGACATAGGTCAGCGAGTGTCTTGTTTCGCACCTCGGGGCGGGCGGGTTCATCGACCAATGTCCAGCTGCCCTGCATCTTGCTGACAAAGGGTACGGACCCATCCGGGCCATATGAGAAAAACGCGGCACGTTGCGCCAGCGTTTCCGCTATCGTGCTCACGGTCTGGATATTTCGTTCGGTCCTTGCCGTATCCTCGGGCTCACCCGGGCATCGGACGAGAAAAGTCGGCGTGGTGGAGCTGGCTGGATTGATAAAGCCGACCACATCATCGTTTACCGGAAAGACCTCGCCTTGCTGAACGCTGTTCTTTATGACCAGGTTGCGCCGCGCGCCGGCCAATTCAGTGGCTTCGGGCTTGTCATAACCCAGCACATGCATCTCATCCTGAACATTGGAGATCCAGTAGATGGCTGCACCGACAGACAGGCGCAGTTCAAATCGCCTGGCGATGCCCTCCGGGCCCCTCTGACCGTCAAAGATCGGATAGCGTGGATCGGTTTGCTTGAGATTGATGCTATTGAACTTGCACCACGTCTTCAGTTTGCTTGCCGGCAGGCCGTGATCCGGCGGCAATATCGCCCAGTCGCCAGGCAAGGTCTCGATGAGCGTTTTCGGGCTTAGATCAGCACCGAAATCGAACATCTGCACCAGCGCCTCGGTGGCGGCCTGAACGCGTTCGCCGACGGTTCCGGCGTTATCAGTGACTGGGGCAGGAGCTGTGCCCTGCGCCGTAAGCGGCGATGATCCGACCGCGAAGAAGGCCAGTCCCGCCAATATGCCAAGCGTCCTGTAAGCCAGCTTTGAGCCCGGAGATTTGCAATCAGTATTTGGCTGCATGCTCTAATCCATCATTGCGATGGTGGCGGGTGTTAACAGCCTGGCATTAACAATTCCCCAGTCGGCCCGTTAAAGTTGCCAATAGTCGCAAAAACACATCCATCGGTCACGGGTTGAGGAAGGGTCTTTCGAGGCGGCGGCATTGCTGCCCGTTCAATCCACCGGCTGCGGAGCCGGGAATTTCCAGCTTCCGTCCAGAATGGCTTGGTGTGGCCGGTAAAGGCGGACCGTGTAGTTCCAGCCGGCCTCGATCGGCAGGCAGTTTGCAAGCTTGCCGTCGCAGCCCCCGAACTGGATGTCGACGGAGCCGTCCGCGCCCTTGGCGGCGGTGATATTGTTGACCGAATAGGCGTTGAACGGGTTCTCGACGAAATAACCTGCCGCGTCGTAGCGGCTGATCGACCAGAAACCGTCCACGGGCACGTCACCGGGAACATGCAGCCTGTAGAGGGTCTTGCCATCGTTCCTCTCGGGCGTGACGCTCAGATAGGTCGCTTCGCTGTCCGGATTGCCGCCCCAGGCGGCGGCCGTTGCGATCAGGTGATGAACGGGATCGACCTCGCTCTTCTTGCCGAAGGCCTTGTTGAAACTCTCCATTGTCGTATTGAGCGCCAGCAGCGCGTTGCGCACCGTATCCTGGCTCGTCTTGTCCCATGCGGGCATGTCCAGCGTACCAGGCCCGCCTGGTTGATCGAGCTTGATGGCATCCTGCAGCCTGTGTACCTCGTCGGCATCGCCTGATTTGGTCGGGTCGATCAGGGTGCGTACGGCAATCAGGACGTAACGCGTGCCCACGCCATCTCTTGTGAATGTGTGGCTGCCGGCCCCGTGAAAGACATCGGTGACGTAGTGGTCTTCATTGACAACCATCAGCGACATGAAGCGCTTTCCTGCATCCGGCATTGTTATCGTCACCGGTCCGGCATCGAGATCGAAGACACCGCTGGAATAGAGCGTATCCCGGTTGCCGCGAACGACCGTCTGGTGTTTCACATCGAAGGGTTCGCGGCGGTGGAAGAGCTTTCCGAGACCGGCTTCCCCTGACGATGCCGCCATGTACATGTCGCTCTCGGCGCGCACGAAATTATCCGGCGTGACCTTGATGGGATCGGCGCCGGATGCTGCGCCCGACATGAGGAGCAGAGCCACCGACGCGGCAGTGAGAATTGTCTTCTTCGCGGCCATAACCTTGCTCTCCTCACATTGGTTCGACATCCGCCAGCGTCCAGGCCTTGTCGAACAGGCGCTGCGTTGGCCCGTAGAGGCGGAACATCAGCTCGAACTGGCGGCCGGGAATGGTCGGCACCCAGTTCGTTTCCATGCCTTCGGGCGCCTTCGGCCCGAAATAGATGTCCACCGATCCGTCGGCATTCTTCTTGATCTCGGCGGCATTGGAGGCGCGGCTGGCGCGATCGGCCCCCTTCAGAAGCGCATGCGTCTCACGGTCGTAGACGGTGACGGACCAATATTGCTTTACCGGCACATCGGCCGGCACATGCAGCTTGTAGGCGCGGGCACCGTCATAACTCTTGCCGGTCTTGTCCTTGATGTTGATCAGGTAGAACTGGCCGACGCCAAGCCGCTTGATGGCGATATAGGCGTAGCTGTAGCCGATGCCGCGTGCATCCACGGCATATTTGTCCGGTTCGGCATAAGTGGTGGACTGGCCTTGAACAGCATCGGGCAGGGCCGGCATGGTCCAGTGCGTGCCTTCGAAAAAGGCCGGAAAGCCCGCATCATAACGCGCCTCGAGCCAGGCCCTGGCATCGGCAATGCCTTCCTCCTGGGCTTTCCTTGCTGCGGCATCGGGCGCGTAAGGCTTGCCCCTTTCGATGCCGATCGTGCGCAGCTGGTCGATCATCGCCCGGTCGCGCGGCAGCCAGGGCTCGCTCTGGACGACACGGTCAAGCAACGTGAAGAAGCTCGGGTCGTATTTGATGGTGGAATCGAAATCGGCGTCCTTGATGTCGCGGTAGACCGTCTGCGGCGGCGCCTTCGCCTCGGACAGGGGGTAGAACCTGACGCGCTTGCCATAGGCGATCGATTTCTCGACATCTGCCTCGCCATGGCTCCTGAGGTTGGAGCGCATCAGGAAATAGCCGGTATTGGTGTCGGCGGCGAGCCGCTGGAGGCCCCTGGGCAGCTTGCCTTCGAAGCCCGGCGGCGTGATCACGAATTTGACGCCGGCGCCCTTGTCGATGCCGAGCAGGCCGGCATCTTCGAGCGAGGTCTGCCACAAGGTCACGAAATTGGCGTTGAGCGAGCCGTCGTCGCCGGCGGGCGGAATCTCCACCACGACAGGGCCGCTCTTGCCGAGATCGTAGAAGCCCATGAAATAGAGCGTATCGGGATTGGGCGTCAGCGTCTGATTGTGCCAGTCGAGCGGCCGGCCCCAGTAGATGATCTCGCCGGCCTTGCCGCCGGCCGCGATCATCTGGTCGTACATGAGCAGGGTATTGACCGCCGGCATGCCCCAGATCACCGCTTCCGTCGCCCGGCTGCGCGCCAGGCGCTCTTCCACTTCCTGCGCCGCGGAATGGTCCTGCGCGGCAGCCGCACCCGCCGACAGCAGGCCGATCGTCAATGCAAACACCAGGCGCAACATGCATCACCTCCAGCCCAGAGCTCCGGGGCCGAAGGGTGCCACGGCTGAAACTGCCGGCGGAAGTACGCAACGGTAAATGCGGATGTAAATCGGGGCGTAAGCGTGCGGGCCACGCATGCTCGACAAGCGGATCGCGCAGGGCCGGCCGCAACAGCTCGCCATTGCAGCCACCGCCGGCAAATGCGATGATCGCCCAGGCAATCGCATGCATCATTTCGGGGGGAGTGGCATGGCTGATTTCAACATTGGTTTCGTGATCTTTCCCGGCATCACCCAGCTCGATTTCACCGGGCCGTTCGAGGTGCTCAGCCGGCTTTCAACACCGCCGTCGCTGACGGCTCCATCGCGCTTCCCTCACGTCAAGACGCATGTGATCGCCAAGAACCTGGAGCCGGTGGCGAGCGATCGGGGTTTGAGCTTCCTTCCGGGGCAGAGTTTCGAGACCTGCCCGGCGCTCGACCTGATCTGCATTCCGGGCGGCGCCGGTGTCGTCGATGCGCTTGACGATGCCGAGACGGTGGATTTCATCGGCCATCAGGGGCGGCAGGCGCAATATGCGACATCCGTTTGCGTCGGGGCCTTCCTGCTTGGCGCCGCCGGCCTGCTCAGGGGGCGGCGGGCGACGACGCATTGGGCCTATACGGATCTGCTGCCGCTTGTCGGCGCGACATATGAGAAGGCGCGCACCGTGCGCGATGGCAATATCATCACCTCGGGCGGGGTCACGGCCGGCATCGATTTCGCCTTCACGATCATCGCCGAACTTGCCGGCGGCGATGTCGCCCGGGCAATCCAGCTCGGTATCGAATATGATCCCGCACCACCCTTCGATGGCGGCCATCCCGACAAGGCGAGCGAGGCCGCGAAGGCGCTGATGCTGCAGCGTAATGGTGCCGCGCATGGCGGGATGCGGGCGGCGCTGGAGGCGCTGGCTTTGCGGTGAGTGGGGGCTACCGCCCCTTCTTCCCGGCGAGAGAAGGGGCACGCAGTCTTTTATGCCCCTCTGGCCAGCCCATGCTCCACCAGCTTGTCGATGACCTCGGCATAGGCCACGCCGCTTGCGGCCATCGCCTTGGAATACATGCTGATATCGGTGAAGCCCGGAATGGTGTTCACCTCGTTGACGACGAAGCGCATGTCTTCCATCAGGAAGAAATCGACGCGGGCCATGCCGTCGCAGCCGAGTGCGCGGAAGGCGCGGGCGGCCATGTCGCGGATCTTCGCTTCGACATCGGCGGGAAGCTCGGCCGGCACTTTCAGGGCAGCGCCATTCTCGTCGAGATATTTGGCGGTGTAGCTGTAGAAGCCGTGGCTTTCGGCGGGCGCGATCTCGCCGGGGCGGGAGACGAAGAGGCCGCCTTTCGTATCCTCCAGCACGCTGCATTCGATCTCGCGGCCGGCGATGAATTCCTCGGCGATGAGCTTGCGGTCATGGCTGAAGGCATCAGCAAGGGCAGGGGCGAATTCCTGGCTGCCGGAGACTTTTCGCACGCCGACCGAGGAGCCCTGGCGGGCCGGCTTGATGAAGACCGGCAGGCCGAGCGCGGCTTCGAGGGTTTCGAGCGCCGGCGGGCTGTCCTGATCGAGCGTCACGGAGCGGGCCACCGGCAGGCCTGCCGCCTTCAGGAGCTGCTTGGCGATATCCTTGTCGAGTGCCGTTGCCGAGCCGAGGATGCCGCAGCCGGCGAGCGGTACGCGCGCCACCTGGCAGAGGCCCTGGACCGCGCCATCCTCTCCATGCAGGCCGTGCAGCACCGGAAAGACGATGTCGATCTTGCCGGCTTCGGTCGCCTTTCCGTCGGGACCGATCGCCAGCAGGCGGCCGTGGCCGCCCGGCAGGAGGCAGAGTTCGGTGCCGGAGGAGGGCTTGGCGAGTTCGCCATCGGCAAAGCGGCTTTGCAGCCAGCGTCCATCCCTGGTGACGAAGACGGGCAGGGCGTCGTATCTTTCCGGGTCGAGCGCACGCATGACATTGGTGGCCGACATGACGGAGACGTCGTGCTCGCTGGAACGGCCGCCGAAGAGCACGGCGATGCGCAGCCTGGATGGGGAAGGGCTCATTGGAATTCTCCTGAAAAGTAAGCAATTCCGGCAAGAGTGTGCAGCGGTTCTGCGTCCGGAATTGCGCGAAAACAAAGCCTCTAGAAGCTGACCGCGATGCCTCGGTTGGCGAAGAAGCGGTCGAAGGTTGCAAGCGGCAGGGTGACATTGGCCTGGGTGGCGCGCTCATGGCCGGAAGGGTTGTGGAAGCGCACGCTGTCTTCATCGGCGGCCGTTACCAGCACCAGGTGGCCGCCCTTGCCCGGCGGCTCGCGCTCCGGCCAGCGGATGGAGCTGCTGACCGAGGCGATGAAGAAGCGATGGGTCGCGAGGATTTCGGGGATGGTTTGCGTCGGGAGCTCGGTGAGCACCTCGGCGACAAGCCCGAAGCGCTCGCGCACGAAGGTGACGAAGGGCGCATAGATCAGCCCCTTGATCGAGGCATCGGCCTCGTTGACGACATAGCCGCCATGGCGGGTGCAGGCCCTGGCGAGCGAGAGGATCGGATGCGCCTCGCCGCGGGCAGCCAGGATCATTTTCAGGCAGGCCATGCCGCAGACGTTGACCGCCCAGCGCGCATATTCCTCGATCGTTTCTGCGCCCGAGTTTTTCCAGTTGGCATCGCGGTGCAGCGCAACGGCACCTTCGGCCAGCACCGGCAGTGTCATCTCGGGCGTTTCCCACTGGCTGAAATAGGGCACGTCGAGTTCTCGATGATCCATGTCGTCTCCGTCAGGCACTGCAATGCGAATCCCGTTAGAAAGTGGCTCATACTAGATGCAATTCCGATGTGTTTGACAGAGCCACTTTGTCGTGTTCCTGTGGGCCACTTGGATCGCGTCAGGCGAGATGAACCACGGGAACAAGGGCATGGCTGCAGGAGAGCCGATGACTGCTGTGAGAAGACGCGAGGGGCCATCGGCAGCATTCCGGCCTGACATCGATCCCTCGTCATCGGCGCCCTTGCCGCGCCAGCTCTACCTTGCGTTACGGAATGCCGTCGCGGAAGGGCGGCTGTCAGGCGGGCAGCGGCTGCCATCGACGCGGCTTGCCGCTACGGAATGGGCGGTCTCGCGCGGCGTGATCGCGGAAGCCTACGAGATCCTGATTGCCGAGGGTTTTGCGGTCGCCCGCCACGGCTCCGGCACCTATATCGCCTCGTCCATCCCCGAGGGGGCAGCGCGCATCGAACCGCCGGGCGCAGGCAGCAGCCAGCCGATCCGCCGCGGCGTGTCGGCCGCCGCCACGGCAATCCTGACGCGGGGGCCGAGCCTGGAGCCGCAGAAGGCGCTGCCCTTCGTCACCGGCCGCATCGCCCATGACGAGCGCACGGCGCGGCTTTTGAACCGCATCGCGACACGGCATATGAATTATGCCTTCGAAGGCTATGGCGATATCCAGGGCGAATATTCGCTGCGGGCGGCGATCAGCGCCCATCTCGCCGTCTCGCGCGGGGTGCGCTGCAGCCCGGAGCAGATCTTCATCACGGCGGGTACGCAGCAGGCGCTCGACCTTGCCTTTCGCGTGCTGATGACGCCGGGTGACCGGGCCGTCGTCGAAGACCCCTGTTATCCGCCGGCCCGGCAATGCCTGGCTTTGAACGGCATCGAAGTCACCGGCCTGCCGGTCGACGGTGACGGGATCGATATTGCCCGGCTGCTCGACGGCACAATCGCGCCTCCCGCCGCCTTTTACGTCACGCCTTCCAACCAGTATCCGGTCGGTTCGGTGCTGTCGCTCTCGCGCCGGCTCGGGCTTCTCGCTTACGCGGAGGAGAACGACTGCTGGATCATCGAGGACGATTACGACAGCGAATTCCGCTATCAGGGCCACCCGATCGCCTCGCTGCACGGCCTCGATAAGACGAGCCGCGTTCTCTATACCGGCACGTTCAGCAAGGCGCTGCTGCCGAGCCTGCGCATCGGCTATCTGGTCGTCCCCGCCGACCTCGTGCCCGCCTTCCGCGCCGTGCGCCCCGCCGTCGACCGCTGCCCGCCAAGCTTCCAGCAGCGGGTGATCGCCGATTTCCTGGAGGAGGGCTATTTCCCGGCGCATCTGCGGCGGCTCAGGGAGCGGCTGCGGGCCTCGCGCGACATGCTGGCGGGGTTTCTGCGGGAGCGGTTGGCGGAGCATGTGAGCGTGCTGCTGCCGGATCAGGGGATCAATCTGACGGTGAGGAGCAGGGGCGGCTGGGATGATGACACCGCCGTCTCTGCTGCGGCGCTGAAAAGGGGCGTGGTGGTGATGCCGCTGTCGCGCATGAATGTGGTCTCTACGGATCGGTCGCGGCTGCTGCTCGGGTTCTCGGGGCTTTCGGAACAGGAGGCGGATAGGGGGACGCGGGTGCTTGCGGAGGTTTTCGAGGGTGGGACGTTTTTGGCGGGACGGTGAGGGGCCGCAGAACCGGCCGTCTATTAGGGTCGTGGCCCCATCACCTTACCAGGTCGGATAACGAGCAAGGGAGTGCGTTCGCGGCCCCCTCATCCGCCCTTCGGGCACCTTCTCCCCGCTGGGTAGAAGGGGGAGCACGCGGCGCGGCTTGCAACGAGAGATGCTTAGAGACGAGCGAGAGGCTTTGCAACGACACCCCTTCGCCCCATCGGGGAGAAGGTGCCCGAAGGGCGGATGAGGGGGCCGCGTGCGCACTTCCTTGTTCGTTTTCTGAGTTGGTGGAGGAGCGGTGCAGGCAGCCGCCAATACCCCGTCCAGGGAGGCGGCGCGTTCTTCGCCTGCAGCACTGCGATAAACGCTATCGGCTCTTTCCGCGTGGGATCGTTCACATCAGAATTGCAACTGCCCATTGCGGCCATCGATCTGCTCTTCTAGTTTGCGCGCCATGTTCCTCTTGCGTGCAAGAATCCCATGAGTTCCCCCCGTACGAAAATCAATCTGAAAGCTCTTGGTCTCCATTGGCGCAACGGCTGTCTTCTGGCGGCCGAGGTCTATGACAAGAAGGGGCGGGTTGCCGGCGTGCGTCCGCTCGGCGGCAGTGTTGAATTCTGCGAGGGCTCGGAAGCGGCTTTGAGGCGCGAATTCAGGGAAGAGCTCGGCGTCGAGGTCGAGGTTTTCTCAGGGCCGCTTGTCATGGAAAACATATATGTCTTCGAAGGCGAGAGCGGCCACGAGATCATGTTCATCTTCAAGATCGGCTTCGTCTCGAATGATTATCAGGGTCAGGATGTGATCACCTTCCAGGAGAGCGATGGAACGTTCGGGGTCGCTCGATGGTATGACCCTAAAACGCTCGATCTCGACGGCTCGCCAGGCCTCTATCCAAAAGGCCTGAAAGCGCTACTGACGTCCACTCTGCTGGCCGAATGAGCAAACGCTTTTGCCGCATCTACCACTTCACGCGCAGGCCCGCGGTGCCGCTGAAAGCGTAACTGTCGCCGAAATCCTTCAGCGAGGATTTTGCGGCGACTTCGCCATAGAGCGAGTAGCGCTCGTCGTTCCAGGTGTAGGAGCCGCCAAGCGTCAGGCCGGCCCAGACAGGGTCGTTCCTGCTTTCAAAGCCGGTGCCGGAGACATCGACGGCAGTGCCATCCAGGAACTCGCCGTAGAGATTGGCGATGCCATAGACCTTCGCCAGTGCCGTTTGGCCATCGGTGCGCTGCATTGTCTCCTCGTGATCGAGCGCCACGCCCAGCCGACCGATCAGGCTGTCGCCGTCATCAAGCGATACCCGCGCGCCAAAGCGATCATTGAACGTGTCGAAGTCGACGGAGGAATAGATGAGTTGGGCCTGCGGCGTGACCGACCACGGCCCTGAGGCCGCAAAGCGCCGTCCGGTCTCAAGGCTCAGCGCATAGCCGAAGCCATTGCTGCCGCTCTCCATGGCGCCGTTGACGAGATCGGATTTGAGGTCGGTATCATACCAGGTGGCCTGGCTCTGGGCGTCGACATAAAAGCCGTTGTCGCCATACCAGGTCAGCGTCGCGCCAAGCCCGAAGCCTGTCGTGTCGATATCACCATTACCGTAGAGGGAGTCGATATCGCCTGATATCGTGCCGTAGTGGACGGTGAGGCCGCCGATCAGCCGGCCGCTCTCATCCTGATAGAGCTCGCCATCCAGGCCACCCTCCAGCTTGAACAGATCGTAGTCGTATCTGTCGACGGTGGTGCTGCTGTCGGGCTCGATGCTCGCATGCATGCCCTCGGCGCGCAGCCAGACATTGTCAGGCCCTTTGGCCGATGCCGCCTTGTTGTCGTCCGTCCAGTAGCGGTCGCCGATGCGCTGCTGCAGCGTGGAAAGCCCGTTCAGGGCGAGCAGCAGCTGGGGATAGGCCTCGTAAAGCGGAACGCCGGGCTGGTACTGGGGGCCGATTGCCACTCCCGAGGGATCAATGAGTGCCGAGCGAAGGTACCAGTCGCCGTCGGCAGGGGTCGCGATACCGTTCTGATAGAGCCGATAGGCGTATGCACCGCCGACAACGGCCTGATCGCCCTGAAAAACATAGTCGCCGAGCAGCGAGAAGCTGCCGGCCGAGGTGCCGCCGACATCGACGATCTTGATGCCTTCGACGGTCTGCGCCCCACCGCCGCCGAGATTAGTGACGCGCACATTGGTGGTGCCAGCCGTATTGCCCGTCACCACGAGCCGGTCGGACGGCGAGGCATCGCCGCCGAGCACGCTCTCGATCGCAAGCGTGCCGCCATTGCCGGTGTAGTTGCCGGCGATGGTCAAAGTGCCGATGGAATTACCTCCGAGCGTGCCGGCATTGGTGATGTCGCCGATAACGGAGGTCGGGGTGGTGTGATCGCCAATCAGCAGCGTGCCATCTGAGATGGTCCAGTCTGTTGTCGCCGAGCCGTTGCCGGTCAGAAGCCATGTGCCGGTGCCGGTCTTCTCGAACCTGTCGAAGTTCTGGTATTGGGCTGCTGCGCCGATCTTCGATACGTCGAAGCTGTCGGTGCCCGCGCCGCCGAGGCGGAAGGTATCGACACCCGCGCCGCCAACGACGTTGCCGATAATGTTGGAGCCGGCGTGAAGCTCCAGCGTCGTGGCGCCTGCGACAACGGAGATCGCGTTGCTGCCGCCGGCGCCGGCTTGAATGGTTCCGCTATTGATAATCAGGGCACTCGGCGTCTGGACGATGATCCCGGCAGCATTGTTCCCGCCAACGATCGTGCCGTTATTTTCGAAGTAGGTCGCGCCGACCCCCAGGCGGACGCCTACGCCCCCACCGGCGCCGCCGTTGCCGCCGCGGATCGTGCCGTTGTTGGTCAGGGAGGCCGGGTTGGCGGCCGTGGCCAACTGGCCCAGATTGACACCGGTGCCCCCGGTGGCGGAGACGCTGTCTCCGCCCTGGATCAAGCCGTTATTGGTGACCGCGAGCGCTCGGAGGGCGTTAATTCCCTCACCGCCAGACCCTGCGCCGCTATTGGAGCCGCCTTTTACCGTTCCGTTGTTTATGAAGATGCCGGGGCCGGCGTAGGCGACGCCTGAACTGGTGGTCGAGCTTCCGTCGGCGCCGCCGGTGATCGAACCGTTGTTGACCAATGTCGAGGCAAGAGTGCCGCTGTTGTACCAAAACCCGCGTTGAGCAATGTTGCCGACGATAGTGCCGGACAAGGTCAGAGTATTGCCGTTGGACGTTATCATCTGCAGGCCGGTCATGGTGAAGCCGTTGGTATTGATGCTGATCGGCTTCGTGGCATTGGGCAGTGCGGCAATGGTTCCTGCGATATTGCCCGTCAGCGTGATCGTCGCGCTGCCATCAGGGTCGCCATTGGCGGCTGTAACCGCGTTGGCGAATTCGGTGGCATTGCTGGCGGTGTAATTACCCGCAACCGCCGACATCGGGGAGAACAGACAGGAGGCGAGTGCCAGCGTCGCAAGACTTGCGCCCGCAAAAAGTTTTGCTTTCCTGGAAGCCTTCGTGTCGACAACGCTGCCACGCATGTCTGACCCCTTTAAATTGATGGAAATAAAACGCCGCATGGAATCAGGCGACAACAAGGATTAGTTGCTTTTCTACGTTTCCGTACCGTACCTGCTGAATGCGGAAAATAGTAATTTCTGGCGGGTTGGAAATGAGAGTAGGCTGATCGCAACTTACGGACAATTCACAAAACGAATATAAATCAATATGTTAAATTCTTATCCATTGCCGCCGGCAATCGGGCGGATGACGTGAGGCGGAGGCGAAAGCACCGCGCTCAGTGAGGCTGAAAGCATCTACTTAAGCGAGAATAAAACAATCGGGCATGGCGTTTGCCATCAAAAGTCATGCCCCCTTATATCTAGGGTGCAGTCGGTGACTCCTTGCGGGCGTGGTGTCGCGATGCAGCTGGTGTGACCGGCGATCCTGCTCAACGCATCGCTGTGACTGGCAAAGGGAAGGTCCCTCCGCCGGCTTTCTGTCGGCCGGGCGCATTCCGCTGCGCGCAGCCAATCTCGCATCCGGATGGTGCTTTCAGGTTCCGTCATCGCGCTCTCTTCCATCGCGCTGTTGCGATGACCGTGAGCCGACGAGCTGTGGCAGCAGTGTACACGGTCAGGACACTGCCGATCCTCAAGGGCGATCTTGGCCGGCAATGTCCTTTCCGCTCATGAAGTCCGGATAGACGCTTTCGGTCTGGTCATCGGCCGGAAACATCGTTTCGATGCGTATTTCCTCGGCGGTCACCGTCTGCGGCGTTCCGACCGTTGATATCATCGAGAAGAGGTTGAGCGTATGGCGTCCGGTCCGGAACCTGAGCGGGATCATGGGCCGCAGCATCCGGCAGCCGTTGCCGAGCCGCAGCACGCGGCCGCCTTCTCCTGTTCGGCGAGCCATCGGTCACGCGGCTTGCAGCTTGCGGCGCGCGGTGAAAGCTCGACATGCACGGCACCGGCGCGCAGCGTCGGCAGGGAGGCGCAATGGAGTTGCATCGGCTGCAGCCCGTCGCTGACTTCGAAGGTCAGCCTGGCCGCGTCGTCGAGCTTCACGTGCTCGGTGACCTTGCGGATGATCGCATGGAACTTGCCGGCCGGCATATGCGTGCGGTCGTCCTCCTCGATATCCCAGAGCTGAATGAAGATCTCGTTCCAGGCTTCCGGATTGGCGCCGCAGTCGAGCGCGGAGAACTGCCCGGCCTTGACTTCGGTGACGTGATAGCCGGGCTTCACCGGGCGGCCGTCGTAATAGAAGATCAAGGGCGAATCCCTGGCACCCGAAAGGGCGCTCATCAATTCGCCGAGAGAGATATCGTCGTTTCGAATTTTGCTGTTGTCGATCGCGTTCATCTGCGTTATTCCTCGTTTCAACATTTCAAGGATTATTGAAGTATGGACAAACGTCAAGCCCTCGCTTCATTTGGTGCTCTTTCCCAGGAAACCCGCCTGCAGATCGTGCGCATGCTCGTCGTTGCCGGTCCCGATGGCATGGCGGCTGGCACGATCGCAGAAAAGCTCGAAGTCTCGCCGTCAAACGTTTCCTTCCACCTGAAGGAGCTGGACCGCGCCGGCCTGATTGCCCAGCAGCGGGAATCGCGGTCGATCATCTACACGGCCAATTACGACGCATTGGGCGGCCTCATACGCTTCCTGATGGAAGATTGCTGCGCCGGTCACCCGGAAATCTGCGCCCCGGCCGCGGAGGTCGCGGCTTGCTGCGCGCCTGCGGGTCCCGCCTCGCGGATACCGAACGCATGAGGCCCGAGCTGGAACAACGCGCCCTTGAGGGCCATGATGACCGTCTTCGCGCCGCGCTTTCGGGCGCCGGGCTTCCGGTCGACGATCTCACTGAAGCCGGCCGCAGCTTCTACCGGTTTTCGCAGGACGGCGAGACGGTCGGTTTCGGCGGGCTGGAGCTCTATGGCGCGGCCGCTCTCCTGCGCTCCATCGTCGTTCTCTCCGATCGACGGGGTTTCGGTTTCGGCCACGTCATCGCCCTTGCGCTTCTCGATCAAGCCCACCGCAAAGGCGCGGGCACTGCCTATCTGCTCACGGAAACGGCTGCCCCTTTCTTCGCGTCGCTCGGCTTCCGGCCGATCGCGCGCGCTGAAGCGCCGGCGCAAATCCTGGCCACACGGCAGGCGGCAAGCCTGTGCCCGGCATCGGCGGCCCTGATGATGCGGAGCCTGCCGGCATGAGCGCGGTATTTCCATTGTCGCGGCGCGTGGTCGCCGAAGCGCTCGGGACGATGCTGCTGCTTGCGACCGTCGTCGGCTCGGGCATCATGGCCGATAACCTGACGGATGATACGGCGCTTGCGCTTGTCGGCAATACGCTGGCGACCGGCACGATGCTGGTCGTGCTGATCACCGTCCTGGGGCCGATCTCCGGCGCGCATTTCAACCCGGTCGTTTCGATGGTTTTCGCGCTCCGGCGCGAACTGCCGGCATCGTGGCTGCCGGCCTATATCGTTGCGCAAATTGCCGGCGGTATTGCCGGCACCATTCTGGCGCATGCGATGTTTGCAATGCCTTTGCTGCAGGCCTCTGAAACCATGCGCTCGGGCGGGGCACAATGGCTCTCGGAAGCAACGGCGACCTTCGGCCTCGTCCTCGTCATCCTTTCAGGCCTGCGCTTTCGTGCCGATGCCGTGGCCTGGCTGGTCGGCCTCTATATTGCCGCTGCCTACTGGTTCACCGCGTCCACGTCCTTTGCCAATCCGGCGGTGGCGATTGCCCGATCGCTGACGCATACGTTTTCCGGCATCCGCCCGGTCGATCTTCCGGGCTTCATCGTCGCCGAAATCCTTGGCGCATTGCTGGCGCTGATATTTGCCGGATGGCTGCTGATGGAAGCCCGCAATTCCCAGACCCTCACCAAGACGGAAACAGCCCCATGAGCATGGACGTTACGATCTATCACAATCCGGAATGCGGCACCTCGCGCAACACGCTGGCAATGATCCGCAATGCCGGGATCGAGCCCGAAGTGATCGAATACCTGCACAATCCACCGTCCCGCGCCGAGCTCTCGAAGATGATCGCCGATGCCGGCCTGAGCGTTCGCGAGGCGATCCGCGAAAAGGGCACGCCCTATGGCGAGCTTGGCCTCGACAATCCCGATCTTTCCGATGAGCAACTGCTCGACGCCATGCTGAAGGATCCGATCCTGATCAATCGGCCATTCGTCGTCACGCCGATCGGAACACGCCTTGCCCGGCCTTCGGAAGTCGTGCTCGATATCCTGCCGGATACGCAGAAGGGCGCCTTCACCAAGGAGGATGGCGAGAAGGTGCTCGACGCCGAGGGAAAGCGCATTGTCTGATCGTCGGGCCGCCGCCGACAGCGGCAGGATGAGGCGGCAAGACCGGAGCAATGCATGAGCCCGCAATCCACATGAGCGAACGCATTCCGCTTGCTGCCGTGCTCGGGCTCGGCGTGACGCAGATCATCGGCTACGGCACCCTCTATTACAGCTTCAGCATTCTTGCCCCGGCCATGGGCGCACAGTTTGCGTGGTCCAGCGAATGGGTCTTCGGCGCGCTTTCGGCCGCGCTTCTGGTTGGCGGCCTCACGGCGCCGTGGCTTGGGGTGCTGTTTGACAGGATCGGCGCCGGCCGGGTGATGGCGATCGGCTCGCTGGCGGCGGCCGCAGCTCTTGCCGCCTGCGCCTTCGCGCCCAACAGGGCAGCCTATGTTGCCGCGTTGATCGCCATCGAGGTCTCCGCCAATCTCGTTCAATATGGCGCAGCCTTTGCGCTGCTCGTGCAGATCCGCCCGCAGGCCGCTTCCCGCAGCATTACCTACCTGACGCTGATTGCCGGCTTCGCATCGACGATCTTCTGGCCGATCACCACGGCGCTGCATGCGCATCTCAGCTGGCAGAATGTCTATCTGCTCTTTGCCGTCCTCAACCTCGCCATCTGCCTGCCCATCCACGCGTGGCTCTCCGGCCGCGGCACGACGACCCGGGTCGCCGCAGCGGGCGCCGCCGCGCCGGTGCAGGGATCTTTGCCGCCTCGACACCGCCGGCTCGGTTTTGCCATCATGGTCACGGGCTTTTCGCTGATGTCGCTCTCGGGCTCGGCCGTGCTCGTGCATCTGGTGCCGCTGCTCTCCGGCCTCGGTCTGGGTGCGACGGCTGCCCTTGTCGGCACACTGTTCGGTCCGTCGCAGGTCGGCAGCCGGCTGATCAACATGATCTTCGGCAAGAACCTGCCGCCGCTCCATCTGGCCGTCATCGCGGCGCTGCTCATTCCAAGCGGTGTGCTGGTTCTACTGTTCTCGGCCCCATCCGTGCCGGGCGCCATGGTTTTCGCCGTGATTTTCGGCATGGGCAACGGGCTGCTCAGCATTGTCACCGGCACCTTGCCGCTCACTCTTTTCGGCAGCGAGGGCTATGGCAAGCTGCAGGGCAGGATGATGGCGGCGCGGCTGATCCTGTCTGCACTGGCGCCTTTCGTGCTCGCCTTTGCGATGGAGAACCTGGGCATTGCAACGTCGCTCGGCATTACCGCCGCGCTTGGCGGCCTTTCCGTCATCGCGCTCTCTTCCATCGCGCTGTTGCGATGACCGTGAGCCGACGAGCTGCGGYAGGAGCAATCAGACGCTCTATTGGCCGGCAGCGTCCTTTCCGCTCATGAAGTCCGGATAGACGCTTTCGGTCTGGTCATCGGCCGGAAACATCGTTTCGATGCGTATTTCCTCCGCGGTTACCGTCTGCGGGGTTCCAACCGTTGATATCATCGAGAAGAGGTTGAGCGTATGGCGTCCGGCCCGGAACCTGAGCGGGATCATGGGCAGGGCATCCGGGGCAGGTCCGGAGTGCGGGTCCTGCGGGACATCGGGATAGGCCATCAGTTCGGCGATAAGCGTCTGCGTGCGTTCGTCGGAGACATGACCGATCGCTTCCCTTCTGACCCGCGACAGAAGACTGCCGGCTGTTTCCTCCCAGCGCATCAGGAAGGGCCGCATGCCCTCGGGATCGAACATCAGGTGCAGGAGATTGCGCGGCCGGGGGTGCCGCGAAAGATCGATGAACCGGCTGAAGAAGGCAGGGGCCGATACGTTCGTCTCGATCACGTTCCAATAGCGATCCATGGCGATTGCCGGAAACGGCTCGTGCTGCCGCAACATTCGCCTGACCGCGCGATGGATGCCCTGCATCGAGGCGGCGTCGAGCGGGTCGTCGCGGTAAACCGGCGCGTATCCCGCGGCAAGGAAGATGGCATTGCGCTCGCGTAAGGGGATCTGCAGAGCGTCGGCAAGGTCGATGATCATCTGCCGGCTCGGCGTCGCTCGTCCGGTTTCGACGAAGCTCACATGCTTTTGCGAGATGCCGGTATCGAGAGCGAGTTCCAGCTGCGGTTTGCCGCGGATTTCCCGCCACTGGCGCAGCAGCATGCCTGCTGACGTGGGGTAGGAGGGCCGTGAGGCGTTGGAAGCTGTGGTCATGGCGTGCGATCGGTCCTGACGGAAGGCTGGCCGCCGGGGCGGCCGAGCGCATTCTATATCAGGGCTTCACCCAGGCGTAGGCATCAAAGGGCGGCTCCAGGGCAGGGCGGGTGACACTGCCGGTATAGTTGGTGATGGCAGAAGCGGCGATGACGGCGATCACCTCGAGCAGCCTGCTCTCGTCGAAGCCGGCCTGAAGAAACGCGCCCACGTCCGCCTCGGTCAATCTTCCGCGGGTCTCGATCAAGGTGCGGGCGAGGTTTGAAAGCGCTGCCGACTTCGGTTCGGCCGGCAATCCGCCGTTTCTGATGGCGTCGACATCGCTGGCCGCAATGCCGTTCTCGATTGCCAGGAACGAATGAAATCCGACAGCCCATTCGCAGGCATTGGTGACGGCGTTGGTCAGCAGCAGCACCTGGATCTGTGGCTCGGTGAAGCTGCCGCCATGCACATTCTGGAAAAGAGCTGCCAGGCAGTTGATGAGAACGGGCGATGTCGAGATGGCGCCCGCGATATTTGGGATGAAGCCGAAGGCATCCTTGAGACCGCGCAGGGCGGTTTGCGATGCCGCGGGCGCCGTTTCGAGGCTATGGATCGGAAAATGTGTCATTGCATGACCTTTCAGATGTCAGGTTGAGGCTCACGGCTCCCATGGCCGCACCTGACCCGAACATCTGCAAAACCCGGTATTGCAGCAATTAACAGGGAGGTAATAGCCGCCGGCAAGCTGCGTTCAAACCTTGCCGGTCCCGACGCCGAGGCCGGCCGGCGGGATAGCGCGCCTTGACGAATAGCCTATATTTGAGGTACGTACGTCATATCAAGGGCGAGCGATCGTCCGACAAGATGATGCTGTGGGAGGCAGATGCGATGACGGAGTTCAGTGTCGATCCAAGGTTTGTCGTGGGGGATGAGGAGGCGCTTCGGAAACTGTTTCAGCCGACGCATGCACTGGCGGCGCAGAAATGCATGGGTGCGCTCGACAAACATGCCCAGGAATTCATCCGGCGATCGCCGTTCATCTGTATCGGCACCCAGAACCGGGATGGCAAGGCCGATGTCAGCCCGCGTGGCGACCCGGTCGGCTTCGTGAAGATCCTCGATCCGCACACGCTGGCGATCCCGGACCGGCCGGGCAACAATCGGCTGGATACGCTGGCCAATATTCTCACCAATCCGAGCGTCGGTCTGCTCTTCATCATCCCCGGATTTGACGACACGCTTCGCGTCAACGGCGAGGCGAGGCTGGTGACCGACCCTGATATACTCGCGGACATGGGCGTCGGCGAACGCGTGCCGAAGCTTGCGATCCTGGTCAGGGTGGGCGAGGTGTTCCTGCATTGCGCCAAGGCATTCCGGCGCTCGCATCTGTGGGATCCGGAGCACTTCCAGGATCGCAACGAGATGCCCTCGCTCTCGAAGATCATCCTGGACCAGACGTCCGGCGCTCCGGCCGATGACGGCGAAATGCGCAAGATAGATGACGCGCTCGAAGAGGCTTACAGGACGTCGCTCTATTGACGGGGAAGCGTCCGGCGTAGCGAACGTGAAAGGAATGCCGGGGAGCGCCTAGCGATGAGCCGTCGCGAGCTTTGCGGCGAGCCCGACGAAGACGAGGCCGGCAACGCGATTGAGAATGATCTGACTTCTGTCGGAGCGCTTCAGCCAGGCGCTGATCGAGCCTGCAAGCAGCGAGATGACGGCGAAAGAGGTAAAGGCGCAGAGGATGAAGATGCCGCCAAGCTGGAGCATCTGGAAAACGATGCTGCCATTGGCGGTGGAGGTAAACTGGGGCAGAAATGCCAGGAAGAAGATCGCGACTTTCGGGTTCGTGACATTCATGACGACGCCGCGCGCCATCATCTGCCACATGGGCTTGGCTTTCGCGGTCCCGGCTTCGAGTTCGTCCGGCACGGCCCGGAAGGCCTTGTAGGCGAGGTAGACCAGATAGCCGGCGCCGATGAACTTCAGTGCATCGAAGGCCAGTTGCGAGGTCTGGAAAATTGCCGCGACACCGAGCGACACGGCGACGGTGTGAAAGATGAGGCCGACGCACAGGCCCGCCGTCACCGACAGTCCGACGCCCCGGCCGTAGATCGCCGATTGCATCAGCACGAACAGATTATCGGGGCCGGGTACCCAGCATAGAACAGTGGCTGCGGCGGCAAATGTGATGACGGTCTCAAGCGAAAGCAATGTCGGAAACTCCCTCGGCTGACGCCCAATAGCACGCGAGCGCGGGCGAAACCATTGGCGCAGGCGTGGACACAGCGTTATCCAGAACAGGTCCGCGCCGGTGAGGGCTATCCGCCTGTCGATCTGCCGAAACGGCTCAGACCGCACGAACCTCGGCAAGCCGCCTGACTGCGTACTCGTCCCGCCAGCAGACGGCGGCCTCCCATGCGGCTGATGCCTGCGCGGCAATGTCATGCGCGCCGTCGTCGAGACCGGCAGCATTGCCGGGCAGTACCAGGTCCAGTTCGGGCACGTCGACATGCGACTCGTCCCAATCGATCAAGGCGACCCGATCGCCGGTCATGCGGATGTTGCCAGGGTTGTTCGGGTTGCCGTGGACGACGCAAGTCCGGCGTCCGGCCAGGCGCGCCCATGCGGCCCGGCATCGGATAACGGCCTCGGGCGGCATTGCGGAGAGGTTGATCCTCGTTCCGCTTTCGGCATGCAGGAGATCGGTCGACGACCGCCAGCCCGGGCGCTGCGGCCAGCCCTGCGTCAACCGGTGCAGCTCGCGGAGCGTGTCGGCGACGCGACGCCAGTCGGACTGCGTCTCCGGAGGTCCGCCTTCCATGTATTTCATCACCACCAGACCATCGGCGAAGAGCCGGCCGTCACTCGTCGGGATCGGCACCGGGACGGCCATGCCTTCCCGGTCGAGATGTTGGAGCAGCGCGGTTTCCCATGCGAGATCGGCGTCACTCCTGGAGCCGAGACGGCCGACCGCGACCTGACCGCGGATGCGGACACTCCACACGTCATTGGCAACTCCACCCGCAAGCGGTTCGATGCGAACGGCGTCTTCCCCCCATTTCCCGAGCACTTCCCATCCCATTGGCGCTGTTCCTGGCGGTCATGATTGAATGACCTGAGACATGGCGAAAATTTACGACGTCACGATGTACTCGCAAGCGGCCTTCAATCGTGGGTCTTGAGCGGGATCAGCGAAAGCAGCGCAAGCATCGAGATTGCCGCACCGGCCATCGCCAGCGGCCAGAGGCCGACGGAAATGTAGGGCGCGACGGCAGTCGTTCCGAGCGCCGCTATGCCGAGGATCGCGGCGATGACGATTGCGGCTGCGCGCGAATGATCGCCGCGGGCTGCCGATATTGCCCGATGAAAGCCGATCGGCCCGCGGATGCCGAAGCCGAAATTCAAGGCGGCCCAAAGCGGCACCAGAACGAAAAGGCTGGACGCGCCGGTCAGAGCATAGGCGAAGATGGCGAGAAAGGCGCAGGGCATGATCGCCGTGCCGATGCGGATCGTTCTCAGCGTTCCGAATTTCACGCCGAGCCAGGCGGAGGAATTGGCGGCCAGGATGAACATGGTTATGCCGCAGACCTGCAGGATGACGAAATCCCCGATTCCCCTGTCGAGCGGGCCGGTCAGCACAGCCGGCAGGCCGAAGACGAAAACCAGGAGCGCGCCGAGGGACAGGGCCTGGCTGGCGGCGTAGAGCAGGAATTCGCCATTCTTCAATATGGCGAGGTAGCTGTGATGCTCTTCCATCTGCTGCGGGTGCGGGAAGGCGGCGCGCTGCCAGAAGACGGCTGCCGCTATCAGGGCCGCGGATGCCGCCAGAAGCACGAAGGAAATCTCCCAGCCTCCGAACTCCAACAGCCAGGCGCCCGCAATCGGGGCCAGCGCCGGCGCCAGGGACTCGACCGAGCCGAGCCGCCCCATGGCGGCGGCGGCCTTGTCATGCCGATAGAGGCCATGAATGAAACCGGGCGCAAAGACGGCAGGGCCGGAGCCGAAGGCCCCCTGGGCAAAACGCAGGGCAATCAGCCATTCGATCGAGGGAGATTCCGCGGCCGCCAGCGACGCAATGCCGAAAAGCGCAAGCGACCAGATCAGCAGCTTGCGCGGATCGAAGCGTGCGCCGAGCTCGCCGAAAGCGATGAGCCCCACCAGCGTGCCGAATGCATAGGCGGCCAGCACGAGCTGGGCAATCTCGATGCTTCCGCCGAGCTGCCCCGGCAGGCTCGGGACGGCCGGAAGCACCAGATCGGTGCCGGCGATACCGAGCACGGTTCCGCTGGCGATCAGGGTGAACAGGAATGAGGTCTTCGGGCGTGCGGTCATCCGCTCTCTGGTATCAGAGCCCGATCCTGCGACCAATCGTCTCCAGTCGATGTGTGCCATTCAATCATTTGATCTTTTGAGCTGCTTCAGCACGCGGCACAGGTGCGGACAGGATCGATGGAAGCCGGCGACGCGGCGCACTGATGGCCGCCGCGTCGCCGCATCGATCAATGCGTTGCAGGTTCGAGATAGCGACGCAGATTGTCGCTGATCTGTTCGATCGCGGCTTGCGTGGAAGGCACGTCGCGGATCGCGTTCAACAGGACGAAGTCATGGATCGTGCCGTTGTAGCGTGCCGCAGCCACGGTCACGCCGGCTTCCTTCAGTTTGCGGGCATAGGCCTCGCCCTCGTCGCGCAGCGGATCGTTCTCGGCAGTGATGACGAGTGCCGGCGGCAGGTCCTTCAGCTGATCGATGCTGGCGCGCAGCGGCGATACATAGGGGTTGTCGCGGGTCTTGGCGTCGGGCGCGTAGAGATCCCATCCGTATTTCATGAAGGCGCGCGCCAGGAAACGCTGTTCCCCATATTCGTGATAGGAGCCGGTGTCGACGCTGGCATCGGTCGCCGGGATCATCAGAACCTGCAAGCTGATCTTCGGGCCGTTGCGGTCCTTGGCCATGATCGACAGGGCGGCGGCCATGTTGCCGCCGACAGAATTGCCGGCGACCGCGATGCGGCTGCCATCGGCCCCGAATTCATCGGCATGGGCCGCGACCCATTTCAGCGCGGCATAGGATTGATCGAGCTGCGTGGGGAACCGTGCTTCCGGCAGGGACGTATATTCGACGAAGACGCCGACCTGGCCGGAGCCGACCACGAGATCGCGCAGCAGGCGCTGATGATTTTCATAATTGCCGACGATCCAGACGCCGCCGTGAATGAAGAGCAGCACGCCGGGTTTGCCGGTGATGTGCTCGGGCTTCATGATGTAGATCTTCACGCTCTGACCATCCTGGGTGATGGTCTGCTCGGTCGTGGTCACGCCCGACATGTCGACCGGCGTCATGTTCTGAAGCCCGGTCAGGATTTCCTGGGGCTTGGGCTGCGGCAGTTCCCAGAACGGGCTTGGATCCTTGTTGATCTCGGCAAGGAAGGCGCGGACCTGGGGGTCGATCCGCGGGTCGGTGGCAGCGTCCGGCGCCGCTTGAGCGGGCTGAATCATGAGATTTACTCCAAGGCTGAGGGTTGCGAGTAGGGGCAAGAGTTTCACGGTCTTTCTCTCCGGGAAGGTTGCACGCAGCCGCATTGGTAGCCCCCGGCCAGGAGCTTTCGCTTCTGTCAAATGACCAGTCCGGTGACAGGTCGGTGGTCAGCTTTCAGGCGTGATGGCGTCGGTCAGAATGGGACGCAGCGCCGAGCGCGACGTGACGCCGGTCTTCGCAAAGATGCGATGAAGGTGGTAGCCGACCGTGCGATGCGACAGATAGAGCCTCGCGCCGATTTCCTTGTTCGACAGACCCTCGGCGGCAAGCTGGGCAATGTGCAGCTCCTGTGGGGTCAGCATTTCCCAGACATATTCGGTCCGCTTGCGGCTCGCTTCTCCCGAAGCGCGCAGTTCCTCGCGCGCACGCTCGCTCCAGGGCAGGGCGCTCAGCGCATCGAAGATGTCGCGGGCCTCGCGCAAAGGCGCTCTCGCATCGGCGGACCGGCGCTGGCGTCGCAGCCATATGCCATAGGCCAGCAGAAGACGTCCTCTCAGGAAAGGCCATTTGCCTGCGCCCGGCCCGAGACCCTGCAGATAGAACCGCTCGGCCTCCTCGGGTGTTGCGAGCAGCGCCCTGCCGTAGGACAGCATTGTTTCGACCCAGGGCACTGGCGACGGACCGGCGACACGCTGCATCTGCTCGATTACCTCCTCGGCCGTTTCCGCATGCCCGGAGAAGACTGCGGCCTCGACGAAATCAGCGAGACCGAAGAATTGCAGACCGGAGTTGAAGGCCGGATCGGCAGGGATGAAAAGACGCCGCAGATGCTCATAGGCCTCCCAATGCCGGCCCGCGCCGATGGCGGCCGTCCCGCGCGCGATCTGCAGCATTGCCAGCAGGAAGCTCGCGCCGACCGAGACGACCAGGCGTTCGGCCTGGGCCGCAAAGGCTTGCGACTGGTCCAGATTGCCCATCATGCCCGCAAGCCTTGCCTTGACGATCGTGGCCGCGGCAATCCAGAGCGTGCCTCCCGTTTCTTCGGCGAAGCGAACGGATTCTTCGGCCTCCCGCATCGCGCCCGTCCAGTCGCCGACTTCCATTTCTGCCCAGGCCTGAGCAAAGAGCACACGCGCGAGATCGCTGAGCCGTCCCTGATCGCGCAAGGCGGCAGCCGAATAGGTCAGCAAACCGACGCCGAGGTCGAAGGCGCCGATGACATTGGCCGTACTGCCGAGAATGCGCGCCGCGACCGGATTGCCGCTGCTCGTGCTTGCAAGCTGCTTGAGCCTGCCCGATATCTCGCCGCCGAGGTGAAGCGGCTCGACGTAAGCGGATATGGCGATCAGGCGTGGATCGGTGTCGGGCAAGTCGAGCCTGTTTGCGGCCATCAGGATGTTTTTGCGAAGATCCGCCTGCGCATTGCTCCACCAGCAGCGCTGGGCAGCGCGCCAGAGCAGGTTGCTTGCCAGATCCGTGGCGCCGGCAGCATGGGCCTCGGCGGCGAGGCCAACCAGACTGGGGATCTTCGTGGGGTCGTTGACCATCGGAGGCTGGCCCATCTCGCGGCACCAGCCGATCCGTGCCGATGCGACAGGATCAGCCTCGCTGACATTGGCCTGGCGCAGCAGACGCTCCAGCAGGTCCGGCTGGCCGAGATCGGCGGCAAGCTCGGCGGCGCGCAGGAAACGGTCGCTCCTGGCTTTCGGCGTGCCGCTCAGCGCCGCCGCCCTTTCGAGAACCTCGATTGCCATGGCGACGGCACCTTTGCGCAAGGCGCGGCCGGCCATCGTATCATATTCGCCCGCCAGTTCTTCATCCGGTCCGATCGTCGCCGCCGCTCGATGCCATAAATGCCGGTCCAGCTCCTGATGAACGATCGCGGCAAGCGCTGCATGGATCCTGTGCCGCGTCGCCAGATCTGCCGCCTGATGCATTGCCGAGCGTACCAGCGGATGCCGGAACCGCACCTCCGTTTCGTCAAGGTCGATCAGCCTGGCGGCAATGGCAGGCGTCAAGGCACTGACGTCCACTTCTGCGCCCAATACGGCTTTGCCGGCGCGCAGGATTTCGTGGAGCAATGTCCCGTCGTTTTCCGCCGCCACGAACAGCAGCATCCGGGTTGCTGCGGGAAGATCTGCAAGACGGGACGAGAAGGCGCGTTCCAGGCGTTCCGTCAGCGGAAGCCATGTCGTATCCCTGATATCAGCCGCTCGCCTGTCGCGCGGCAGTTCCAGGAGGGCGAGGGGATTGCCCGCGGCCTCCTGGAGGAAGCGGCTGCGCAGATCGGCCGAAAGATCAGGCGCATGGGCGTCCAGCAGGTGTTCGGCGTCGGCTTCGCCGAGCCCCGAAAGCCGAAGCCGCAGGTGGGAGGGATCGTCGAACAGGCGGTCGAAGCCGTCGCGCATGGCCACGAACAGAACGATAGGATCCGAACTCAGCCGGCGGGAGATGAAGGCCAGCACCTCATAGGTCGCCTCGTCCAGCCACTGGGCGTCATCGGCAATGAGCAGGATGGGGCTTCGCGCCGCACTTTCCGTCAGCAGGGACAGTGCCGCGAGCGCCACGAGAAAGATGTCGGGTGGGCCCGTGTCATCATGCATGCCGAAAGCGGAGAACAGGGCAGATCGCTGACGGGGGACCAGGTTGGCGGCCTCCTTCATCAGCGGGCGGAGCGCCTGTTCGAGCGCTGCGAAGGGCAGATGAACCTCGGCCAGAACGCCGGTCATGCTCAGGACCGTCAGATCGCGCTCGCGGGCCTGGTGCCTGGCCTGCTCGAGAAGGGCGGATTTTCCGATCCCTGGCTCGCCGCTGATCACCAGCGTCGATCCGCCCTGGTCGATCCGCGCGATCATCCTGTCGATCAGGGTAATGTCGCGATCCCGGCCCTGCAGGAATTCGGGGCCGGAGACGCGTGCAGCCCGGGTGGGCGCGCCCTTGCCTTGTCTGCGCCGCGGCGCCCCGATCTTTTCCGACTGCTTGGCCATCAATCTAACGCTGCCTGCTCTGATCCGCGCGCAGGAATGCAAACGAATCGAATCCCGGACTATGGTTCAGCAACTGCCGAAGCGTCGCCTTGTCATGGAGCGTGCCATTCGCGGGCATGTCCGTAAAGCAGCTTCGATACGGGCAAGGAAACCCGGATTGCACGAGGAGGAAAGAGTGCTGCCGCCGCGATCAAATAGTGCCGACGCGCAGCGACGTTCGCAAATTTGTCATATCCGCTGGTTAGAAGCGGCGGCCTGCGCGCAGCCTGTCGAGGGACTCAGCTGCTGCGCCTTCCTTTTCCTGGAACGAGAGCCATGCAGCAAAACAATCCGGCAGTGATCATCGAGGGTGCAACCGTGGTTTTCGGCGATCGTCTGGAGAGCGCCTCCGTGCGTATCGAAGACGGGCGGATCACCGGTATCGACGGCGCGCGCGACGGCGCTGATGTCATCGACGGACGCGGCCATCTGCTCGGCCCGGCCTTCGTGGATATTCATGGCGATGCCTTCGAGCGGCAGGTCATGCCGCGGCCCGGCACGATGCTGCCGGTCGCTGCCGCGCTGCTCGAGACCGACCGCCAGCTTGCCGCCAACGGCATTGCGACCGCCTATCATGCGCTGACGCTCAGCTGGGAGCCCGGGCTGCGCTCGGTCGAAACCGGTTACGCGATCGTGCGTGCGCTCGACACGCTCACGCCGCGGCTGACGGTGGACAATCGGGTGCAACTGCGCTGGGAAACTTTCTGCTTCGAGGCGATCGATCTCATTCGCGAGGCGCTTGCCGGTCCGCGCCTGCCGTCGATCGCCTTCAACGACCATACGTCGATGGTGATGCTGCATCCGTCAATCCCGCTGCAGGAGCGGCCGTTCGACCTCGATCCGGCCTTCCCGACCGTGGATCCCGAAACGCCCAGCTTCACCGAGAAGATGGCCGAACGCGCCAAGCGGGCAAAAATTCCGGTGGCCGACATGGTGGCGCTCGTGCGCAGCATGTGGGAACGCCGTCCTGAAGTGCCCGGCGCGATCGAGGAAGTCGCGGCCCTCGGCAAGGCTGCGGGCGCACCGATGCTGTCGCATGACGACAGCCAGATCGAAACGCGCGATTTCTTCCGGCTGCGCGGGGCGCGGATCTGCGAATTCCCGATGAACCGCAGGGTGGCGCGGGCGGCCCGCGATGCCGGCGACTTCATCGTCTTCGGCGCACCGAACGCGACGCGCGGCGGCAGCCATCTCGCCTCGATCGGTGCGGCCGACATGATCCGCGAGGGGCTCTGCGACATTCTCGCCTCGGACTATTACTATCCGGCGATGCTGCTCGGCCTCGCAAGGCTGAAGGCCGACGGCGTGGCACCGCTCCATGCGCTCTGGCCGCTCGTGTCAGGCAACCCGGCACAGGCCTCCGGCCTTGCCGATCGCGGTCTCATCGAGATCGGCAAGCGGGCGGATCTCGTGCTGGTCGACTGGCCCGAGGGTGGAGCGCCCGCGGTTCGCCGCACCTGGGTCGGCGGCCGCGAAGCCTATCGCGCGGCACCTGCCGGCGAATTCGCAATGGCCTGAGAGCGGCGGAATATTACCCGGAACTGTCCGATCCATATCTGCGCGCTACATCGCAGATATGGAAACGCTCTATGTCCTGCTCATATTCGCTGTAGCCGTTGCCGTCATCTATCTGGCCGGCAAGTGGAATACATCCGACGCCGACCACTATATGGGCTTCGACAACCTGCGTTCGCGCGGCAAGCCCAGGGCCTCTGATGGCGACAGGGACGCGGAAAAGGAATGAAGCCCTCATGGGGATGCGACAGGCGGGCCTGATCGGGAAGGCGCGCTGTTTTAGCTGAACATTCTCGCCTTTAAACCCGCGATGACTTCGTCCGACACCTGGCGCAATTCCTCTCTCGAAGCACCATCATAGGCCTGGACGGACAGGCCCTGCAGGACAGCGACAAGATAGCGGGCCAGCGAAAGGGCGCGGTCGCGGTCCAGCCAGTGCCCGAGCGTTGCTGCGATCATGTCGCGCATCGCGTCGCGGCGTTCCGCCAGCTCGCGCGCGAGTTCCGCGTGGTCGGGGCCGCACTGGATCATGCCGCTCGAAATCATGCAGCCCCGCTCTCCGGCCGGGTCGATGACGGCGTCGATTGCCTTGTGGAGCAGGGTTTCGACGGTCTCCTGAAGGGTCGCGGTGGGTTTGATATCCCAGACCGGCCCGCGCAAGCCGAAATAGCGTTGGAGCGCCTCGCGGTAGAGGCCGGCTTTGCTGCCGAAGGCCGAGTAGAGGCTCGGGGGCGCGACGCCGATTGCCGCCGTCAGGTCGTTCAGCGAGACGCCCTCGTATCCATGCCGCCAGAAGAGCCGCATGGCGATGTCGATCGCCTCGTCCCGGTCGAAGGTTCGCGGGCCGCCGCGGCGTGTTTTCACAACCTTATCCATAGTGATCACTAAAGACTCCTTGACAGCAAAAGGCAAGCGGTTAGTTTGTAGTGATCACTAAACATAAGGATTTTGGCATGATGAGAATAATGCGCGGCATCTGGGTGGTGGTCCTGCTGGCGGGACTGTCTTCCGTGGCCATGGCCGCGGAGAAGAATTACACGGTGAAGGCGCCCGATGGCGTCGAGATCGCGGTTCAGGAAGCAGGCGATCCCGCCGGGCCGGCGATCGTTTTCATCCACGGCCTGCTCGGCAGCCATCTCAACTGGGACATGCAGGTCGGCAGCCCCGAGCTGCAGAAGTTTCGGCTGATCAGCTACGACATGCGCGGCCACGGCCTGTCGGGCAAGCCTGACGATGCCGAGGCCTATCGCGACGGGCGCCGCTGGGCCGACGATCTCTCGGCGGTCCTGAAGGAGACCGGTGTTCGCAAGCCTGTCCTCGTCGGCTGGTCGCTCGGCGGCGTCGTCATCTCGAACTATCTTGCCGCCTATGGCGACGGCGCCATTGCCGGCGTCGTCTATGTCGACGGGGTGATCGAACTCAATGCTGCGCTGATCACCGCGCATCCCGATGTCTATGCCGGCATGGCTTCGGATGGGCTGAAGGTGCATCTCGATGCGGTCAAAACCTTCCTGGCCCTGTGTTTTGCAACGCAGCCGGATGCGGCAACCTTCGAGCGCCTGCTCTCCAATGCCGCGATGGCCTCATGGATCATGACGCGGACAGTGCCGTCGATGACCGTTTCGGCTGCCGAGGGCCTGGGCAAAGCGCGCGTGCCGGTTCTACTGCTCTATGGCGGCAAGGATGATCTGGTGAATGTTGAGCCGAGCATCGCCCGCGCCCGCGTGCTCAATCCGACCGTTCGGGAAAAGATCTATGCGCAATCTGGCCACGCGCCATTCCTGGAGGAGGCACCGCGCTTCAACCGCGACCTGGCGGAGTTCCGGGACTCGGTTTCCGGCAAGTGAAGCACGGGAAGGGGGCGGGCAGGGTGCTCGCTCCCTTTCTGCTTCTGTCGCGACATCTTCTCTCGGCGCAAGGCACTCCTCAATATATGGCCCCACGCCCGAGTGCCGCCGATTGCTCCAACGTAATGGCATGGCCGAGCGGATCGGCGTGGCGATGGGCAAGCCGCCACTGCCCGCCTTCGCGCCGGTAGACGAGCGTCACCCGCAACGCCCAATCCTGTGCGGGCAGGCCGCCGACTTCGACGTGGGCGCGCTCGATGACGGCAAGCACGATCATGTCGGCGCTGGCATAGGTTTGGACGACTTCCTGTTTCAGCGTGCCGTTCCTGAAGAATTGCCGCATGCCATCCCAGGTCTTTTCGGTGAAGCCGGCCTCGTGGGACGGTGTGCCGCCGAAGGGCGACATGAGCGTGAAGTCCTGCGTGCGCGGCACAAGCGCCCGGTAGGTGTCGACATCGCCACGCATCAGCGCGGCATTGGCCTCTTCCGATATCCGGGCGAGATCGGCTGCCGGCATATCGGCCCTGATGTCGCGGACATTGCCGGCAAGGGAGGCAAGACCGGCGGTGCCGGCAACGAGAAGGGATCGTCTTGAAGGTGACATGAGATTTCCTTTGCTAGCCTGGTCCTTTGCCAGCCTGGGTTCGGAAGCGCGGCTGCGGAGCCTGCATGTTCAAACAATGCCGGTTTTCGGATGCTGAAGCCAATGATATGATTTCAGCGATATGCTGAATGAAACTGATCTCTCGCGCGCCGATCTCAATCTCCTCGTGCTTTTCGAAGCGGTCATCGARGAGGGCCATGTCGGCCGCGCCGCCGACCGGCTGAACATCTCACCGTCAGCCGTCAGCCACGGGCTTCAGCGCCTGCGGCGAATGCTCAACGATCCGCTGTTCGTGAGGACGCCGAGAGGCGTGGTGGCGACGGCGCGCGCGACGGAGCTCGCAGCACCTGTTGCCGAGATTCTCGCCAGGGTGCGAAGCGTGATAGCGACGGCCGAGCCCTTCGATCCGGCAAGGTCGAGCCGCCGCTTCACGCTGGGGGCGCCGGATGGTGTTTCCGCAGTCTTCCTGTCCGCGCTGCTTTCGGGATTGGAAAGGACGGCGCCTGAGATCGATATCAGCATACGCCAGCTGCTGCCGGAGCAGGGCGAAAGCGCGCCTGCGCGGGCCTGGCGCAACGCGTTTGGCGAGCTGGAAGCGCGCGCCATGGATATTGCGATCGTGCCTTCCGAGGACATTCCGGCGCGCTTCCACAGCCTGACGCTCTATGAGGAGGACTTCGCCATTGCCATGCGCGCCGGTCATCCCTTCGCTGAGGAACCGACGCTCGACCGCTATGTCGGGATGCGCCACCTCGTCGTTTCACTTGGTGGCGATCCGCACGGTTTCGTCGACACGGCCCTCGAACAGATGGGCTTGAGCAGGCGGATGGCGCTGACTGTGCCAAACTTCATGTTCGCGCTCGCCATCGCCGGCGAGAGCGACATGCTGGTCGCAGTTCCCCGGCGCTTTGCCGCACTCTACTCCCCGCGCTTCGGCCTCACGACGGTGAATGCGCCTTTGCCGCTGCCGCGTTTCCGGCTGAGTGCTGTCGCCCCGCGCGCCGCGATGATGGATGCGGGGCTCAGCTGGCTGTTCGGGATGCTGCAGTCGGCATGCGAGGGTTCTGCGGGATCGGCCTGACCGGGAACGAACGAATGCTCTCGGCCCTGGCTTACAGAATGCTCATCGATTGCTCGCTCCAGATTGTCCCGCCAGTTCGTAGCGGGCGCGGCTCAGGCTGACCAGGCTGGCAATTGCAGCGCAGGCAGCCGACAGGACGACCGCAAATTCGAGCGCGGCAGAGAGCGGCAATGTCGCGAAGATGAGCGACATGGAGATTCCGCCCAGGGTCTGGCCGAGAAGCCGTGCGGTGCCCTGCATGGCGCCTGCCGCGCCGCTTCTGGCTTTCGGAGCCGAGAGAAGCAGAATGCGGTTGTTCGGCGTCTGGAACAGGCCGAAACCCAGGCCGGCAATCACCGTGCCGACCAGAAACGCGATGCCTCTCGGATCGGGCGGGCAGAGAACTGCCACAAGGAGGCCGACAGCCAGCAGCGCGCCGCCTGTCGCGCAAAGCCATGCGGTCTTGACGCGGTTTGCCAGACGTCCCGAAAAGGGCGCGATGATCGCCGTCGCAACCGGCCAGGGCATCATGTAGAGACCGGCCAGAACCGGGGTCATGTGCAGCCTGTGCTGGAGATAGAAGGGTAGCGCGATGTAGCTCAGCATCTGGCCGCAGAAGCAGGATATCGAGGCGATGACTGCCACGCGGAATGCGGGTGCCGCCAGGAGATCCGTCGGAATGATCGGGGCATCGCTTTTGCGTTCCAGGCGCAGCAGGACGACTAGGCAAGCTACCGAGGCGGCAATGAGGACCGTGCCGCTTGCCGGCGCGGTCGCTATCCGGTCGGTGCCGCAGAAGAAGAGGATGAACATCGACGTGTTGGCCAGCAAGGCCTTGATGTTCAGCTTTCGCTTCGTGCCCTGCATCTTCTCCAGCAGACCGCCGCTGAGCAGCACGATGATGCCGATCGGTATATTGACCGCAAAGAGCCAGGGCCAGGTCGTGACGGAAAGGATGGCGCCGGCGATGCCTGGACCGGCAGCGGAAGAAATCGCGATGACCATGGCATTGACGCCGATGATCGGACCCAGCATGTGCTGCGGCAGGGCCGAGCGGAGGTTCATCATGGCAAGCGCCATGATCGCGCCGGCCCCGAGGCCCTGCGCGAAACGGGCAAGGATCAGCAGGGAAAGGTCGCCTGCGAAGGCGCAGGCAGCCGAAGCCGCGGTGAACAGCGCGACGCCGATCAGGAAGACCCGCCGCGCGCCATAGACTTCCCCGAGCGCGCCACAGGGAAGAAGGGCGACCAGCACGGCCAGCTGATAGGCTGACACGACCCATACGGTGCTGCCCGCTTCCACGTGCAGCGAGAGTGCGATCGAGGGCAGGGCGACGTTGGCAATGGCTCCATCAAGAACGACGAGAACAGCCGAGAGAAGGATGAGTGCGATGGCCATGTACTGTCGAGGCGATGCCGGGCCATCCTGAGAAATCGGTGCGGTGGAGGCGAGGGACATTGAGAAACTCCCAATCGTTGTCGGATGGCCGACCAGTTAGGCCTTGACGGCTGCAAGCGCCAGACGCAACGAAATCAAACGAGTGTTGCATAAAACGCCATGTCTGAGTAAATTGAACCATGTCCGATCTCGACCTCAATCTTCTGGTGGCACTGGATGCGCTGTTGCGCGAGAGAAGCGTATCGGCCGCCGCGCGCCGGCTTGGCCTCAGTACATCAGCCATGAGCCGGACGCTGTCACGGTTGAGGGCTGCGCTCGGCGATCCGATCCTTGTGCCGGCCGGGCGCGGCATGGTCGCAACGCCCCATGCCCTGGCGATCGCCGAAGACGTGCATTCGTTGAGAGAAGCCGTGAAAGCGGTGCTCAGTCCGCCGTCAACAGTGGAAATTCGCGAGGTGCGCCGCGATTTCACCATCCGTGCCAATGAGGCGTTCGTGCTTATTTTTGCCGCGGGGCTGAGCGCTGCTGTGGCGAACGCGGCACCAGGCGTAAGGCTTCGGTTTGCGCCGCGATCGGACAAGGACGTTCAATCCCTGAGAGACGCGGCCGTGGATCTCGATATCGGCGTCCTGCCGACGGAGAGCGGAGAACTGCGTTGCCAGACCCTTTTTCAAGACCGGTATGTGGGTCTTGCAAGGACAGGACACCCGATTTTCGATGCAGATCCGATCACGGTCGAGAGCTATTCCGCCTGGGGCCACGTACTCTTCTCACCGCACGCGGATTTTGCCGGTCCGGTCGACAGGGCGCTCGCCGAACTCGGCGTCTACCGCGATGTCAGACTGATCGTGCCAAGCTTTCCAACGGTAATCGCGGTTGCGGCGGCATCCGATTTGATCGGCGCGATTCCGAATTCCTATCGCAAATCCGCCGCAACAAGCCAGATCAGGACTTTCGACCTGCCGGTCGTGGTGCCGGGTTTCGACATCGTCCAGGCGTGGCACCCGCGAATGGATGCAGATCCCGTTCATCGTTGGCTGAGAGCGCTGATCTTCGAGACGTTCAAGTCAATGAACTGAGTGCGCATTCGATAGCTGAAGAAGGACGTATCGGCGCAAGGCAGACGCTGTTCGTCGCCGTGCGCCGGCCGCTTTTGCGCGTGCCGCTTTGATCGCGATTGACAGACATCACTCCTTGTTCCTGCGCGATCGACGTATTCAGTCGAATATAACGTCGTTGTATACGGCCGAATATCATGCTAGCGGTCGGCTCCATCCTTGAGGACCCATGCCCATGATCGCCCGTCTCGCTTTCGTTGCGAAAATCGCCATTGCTATCAGTGGTTTATTGTTGTCTGCCCCCGCCTGGGCCGACCGTCTGGTTACCGATCAGATCGGCCGACAGGTGCACATCCCTGACGTCGTCAGCCGTGTCGTCATCCTGCAGCACCAGACGCTCAACATCGCCGTGCAGATGGATGCGATGGACAAGGTGGTCGGTGTACTCGACGAGTGGAAGAAGCAGCTCGGCGCCAATTATGTGCGTCTCGCACCACAGCTTCCGAACCTTGCCATGCCGGGTGGCCTCACCAAGGTCAATATCGAGGAGTTGCTGAAGCTGAAGCCGGATGTGGTGTTCGTCACCAACTACGCGCCGGCCGACATGGTCAAGCAGATCGAGGATGCCGGCCTCGCCGTCGTCGCCATTTCGCTGCTCGACGTGCCGCCGGCCGAAGCCGTCAAGCTCAACCCGACGGTCAAAGACGAGCCGGCTGCGATCGACGCCGGTTTTGCGACCGGCGTGCGGCTGATCGCCGACGTGCTTGACCGCAAGGAAAAGGGCGAGGAGATGATCGCGGTCACCAAGAAGACCCGCAAGCTCGTTGCCGACCGGCTCGCCGACATCCCGGAAGACAAGCGCGTCGCCACCTACATGGCCAATCCGGACCTCTCCACCTATGGCCGCGGCAAATATACCGGCCTGATGATGGAGCGCGCCGGCGCCCGCAACGTTGCGAACTCGATCGCCGGTTTCAAGCAGGTGTCGATGGAAGACGTCCTGACATGGAACCCGGCCGTCATCTTCGTCCAGGAGCGTTATCCGGCCGTCGTCGACGAGATCAGGAAGGCCGATTCCTGGCAGACGATCGATGCTGTCAAGAACGGCAAGGTCTACCTGATGCCGGAATATGCCAAGGCCTGGGGCTATCCGATGCCGGAAGCGATGGCGCTCGGTGAACTCTGGATGGCGAAGGAGCTCTATCCCGAGCGGTTCAAGGATATCGACATGCAGAAGGAAGCGGATGCCTATTACAGGGAGTTCTACCGCACCGACTATCGCCCTGCGCAATGAATGACGACGTCTTGCCGCGACGCCCGCCATCGGTGATCATCGCGTTACTGGCGGTCACTCTGGCGCTCGTCGCGGTCGCTTCCCTTGGCATAGGCCGTTACGACATTCCGTTCGCGCGGGTAATCGAGATCCTCTGGGCGCCGATTTCGCCACCGGACGTGCCGGTAACGCCGACGGAGGCGAATGTCGTCTTCACGGTGCGCATGCCGCGCATCCTGCTGGYGCTTCTGGCCGGCGCGGGTCTCGCACTTTCCGGCGCCACGATGCAGGGCGTGTTCCGCAATCCGCTCGTGGGGCCGCAGGTGATGGGCGTCTCTTCGGGTGCTGCCTTCGGTGGTGTGCTCGCCATCCTCTTTGGCTTTCCGCGTTACGGGCTGCTTGGCTCGGCCTTCGTCTTCGGGCTTTCGGCCCTGGTTCTGGTCTACGCGCTGAACGGCATCGTCGCGCGCCGCAACATCCTGGCGCTGGTACTGGCCGGTGTCGTCGTCACCGGCTTCTTCGGTGCGCTCGTCAGCCTCGTCCAGTATCTGGCCGATACGGAGGACAAGCTGCCGGCCATGGTCTTCTGGCTGCTCGGCAGTTTCGCCACCGCCAATTGGGAAAAGTTCCTGCTGATCGCCGCGCCCGTTCTGATCTGCAGCTTTCTGCTGCTCGGCCTGCGCTGGCGCATCAATCTGCTCTCCATCGGCGACGAGGATGCCCGTGCCCTCGGCGTCAATGTCGAGCCGCTCCGTTGGCTGATCCTGATCCTCGTCTCCTGCATCGTATCGGCGCAGGTGGCCGTCAGCGGCGCTATCGGCTGGGTCGGGCTGGTCGTGCCGCATATGGCGCGCATGCTGGTCGGCCCCGATCACCGGGTGATGATGCCGGCCTCGCTAATCATCGGCGCGCTTTACCTGCTGATAATCGATACCGTCGCCCGCACTGCCACAGCCACTGAAATCCCGCTCGGCATCCTGACCGCGCTGATCGGCACGCCGGTCTTCGCGCTGGTGTTGAAGCAGACCCAGAGAGGCGCACGTGGATTCTGATCCGGTCATGCTGCGCATCGAGGCCGTCAGCCAGTCCTATGACGGCGAGCACTGGCAGTTCCGCGATCTCGACTTCGACCTGAGGGCAGGGGAGATCACTGCTATCCTGGGGCCGAACGGCCGCGGCAAATCGACATTGCTGCGGGTTCTGGCGGGACTTCTGAAGCCAACCTCCGGCCGGGTGGAACTCAACCAGGGCACCGGCTTCGTACCGCAGGAATTCATCGGCTCCTTTCCCTATTCGGTACTGGATGTGGTGCTGATGGGCCGCGCCCGGCATATCGCAGTTTTCCAGACGCCGCGAAAGCGCGATGTGGAAAAGGCGATGGCGGCACTCAGCGCCACCGGCATGGCCGATTACGCGTCGCGCAATATCGAGGCTTTGTCCGGTGGCGAGCGCCAACTCGTGCTGATTGCCCGCGCGCTTGCGGGTGAGAATGCGGTTCTGTTGCTCGACGAGCCGGCTTCCGCGCTCGACCTGAAAAATCAGGATGTCGTGCTCTCCCTGCTCAGCGAGTTGGCCGACCGTGAAAAGCTCGCCATTGCCTTTACCACCCATCAGCCCAACCACGCGGTTGCCGTGGCTGACAAGGTGCTGCTCATGCTGCCACAGACGAGAACCGTCTTCGGCGCAACCGAAGAGGTGATGACGGAAGCCTATCTGGAAGCGCTTTACGGCATTCCGATCCTGTCGGCACGCCTCGGCAGCGGTGAGCGTGAAGAAACCGCTTTCGTGCCGCTCTTCCGGCAAAGAGACCGAAAAGGAGAACGTCGATGACCCAATCCGTGAAGGTGCTCTCCGCTGGCAGCATGCGGCATGCATTTCCTGCCATCATCGGCGCTTTCGGGCAGATGACGGGTATCGGGATTTCACTGTCACTCGGACCTGCCGGCCTGTTGCGCGAGCGGATCGAGGCGGGCGAAGCATTCCATCTTTTCGCTTCGGCCAATCTGGCGCATCCGCGACGCCTCGCTTCCCTCGGCATCACGGGCGAGCCCGTCTGCTTTGCCCGCAATCGGCTTTGCGTGATCGCACGCGCCGATCTCGGCCTCACGACGGAGAATTTTCTCGACATCCTCTCAGATCCCCAGGTGAAGATCGGCACATCGACGCCAGGCGACGATCCTTCCGGGGACTACGCCTTCGAGGTTTTCGACCTAGTGGAGGCGCAGCATCCAGGCATGGGCGTGGCGCTGAAAACCCGCGCGCGGCAACTGGTCGGCGGCCGTAATTCGCCGCCGACACCGCCCGGCAAGAGCGGCGGTTATCTGATCACTGACGGCGAAGCCGACCTTTTCCTGAGCTATTATTCCAACGCCCGGCTGCTGGAGGCCGATCCAGCTTTCCGCGTCGTGGAAATCCCGGCGGAATTCTCTCCCAAGATCGAATATGGTTTGGGGCTGTGCAAGGGCGCTCCGGACGATGCGAGAGAACTGCGGGATTTTCTCCTGTCCGATCAAGGGCAGGAGATATTGAAAGAAGCAGGCTTTTCGCGGGTCGGCTAGATTTTGCGGATGCAATCCTCAAGTGCCTGGCCGTTCGGCGGATCGCAACCATGCGCGATAGCCGAAACGCCATGCTGGGTGACGCTTCAGGCGAGGCGCCCAGATGGAAGGCCGGTTCGAGGGCTTCGTCTACTTTTCATCGGCGATCATGGGGGATAGCCAGGCTCCGTTGACAAGACAGCGGGCATCGCACAGTTTTACCGCATGAAATTCCACAATGTCGTCAAACCTCCTTCCGACGAGCCGTATCCGTGTCCGTGTTGCCACCATCCGACTTTGGGAGAGCGGGGGAGCTATGAGATTTGCGGCATATGCTTTTGGGAAGATGATGGGCAGGACGATCCCTATGCCGACGAGATTCGTGGCGGCCCCAACGGAGCGTTGTCATTGACGCAGGCCCGCCGAAACCTTGAAACTTGTGGCGTCAGCCATCCCCGCCTTGTAAAAAAGGCCCGTCTTCCCTGAGGCCGAACGCCGACTTCATTGCCCATCAGGTGGATAAGATGAGAAGCTCAAATTCTGTTCTAGCGGAGGCAAGCATTCTGGTTTTTATCAGCCTTATCGGCGTTTTCGGGACGACATCGTTTATCGTTCTCTCCTTCGCAGGTCTTGCTGCACGGAGCGACTATTATGACCGGGGATGTCCTGAAGCCGTGCAGTGCACTGATGCGGAAACCGTCATGCAAATCGCCGGGTTTGGTGCTCCGACGAGTCTCATTTTCGTAATTGCTGCAATATGGTTCGGTTTTCGGGCGGTTAGCCGCAGGGCGAAGTTGACGCATAAGGAATAGGCTTCACGTGCCGCCTTCAACGGGCACATCCGACCTTAAGCACCAGGGCAAGGCTGCCAACCATCGAACTCCCTCGCAAATCTTGGCCGATCCCCGGCATTTGTTGGCAGCTTCGCGAAATCCGGCTTCGGCGCGGAATGCTAGGCTCGTCTCACTTGCTTCACTCTCGAAAGGCCGTTGCCCGTGCTTCTGGATCGTTCCCTTCTCCCCGTCGTCTTCATCCGCACCGAGGCTAATGCCGAAACTCCCATCAATGATCAGATCGAGGCTCTCCTGGAGGAACGGCGGCCTTTCGTGCTGGTCACGGATCACGCACCCGACGATCATGACGATGACACGCAGGAGGAGCGCAAGGAGAGGGCGCTGTTTTTCAAGAAGATCAAGGACCGGATGAGGGCCTATTGCCGCGGCATGATCGTCATCGACGGCGGCAGGCCGATGTCGCCCGCCATCAAGATCGCGGCAGTCACGGCCGGAAAGGCCTTCGGCTTCGCGATCGTCTTTGCCGCAGATGAAGAGGAGGCGGAGCGCAAGGGGCGCAGCCTGCTCGGCAGCAGGGACGATGCCTGGTTACTCTGAATCCGGCTTCTGTGATAAGTCACGCGCCGTCGGCCAAGCTCGCAATGGGGATCGGCAATGGATATTCCGGATAGATTTGACCCCGCGCGGATCGACGATGTGTCGTGGCCGGCCTTCAGCTTCATCACCGAGACGACATTCGTCGGCGAGTCCGAGCCGCATCGCCACCAGAAGGCGCAGTTGCTCTACGTCATCAGCGGCGTGCTGACGATGAGGGCGGCCGGCGGTGTCTGGACGGTGCCGCCGAATTGCGCGCTGTGGATTCCGGGCGGCACCGCCCATAGCGGGCGCGTCTGCGGCCATGTCAGGATCGGCAATCTCTATGTCGACGCGAAACTAACCGACGGACTGCAGGACGAATGCGGCATTCTCTTCGTTCAGCCTTTTCTGCGCGAGCTGATCTTTCGGCTGGAGCCGCGCCCCGATAGTCCGGATATCGCGCCCGAACGGCTTAACCGGCTGGTGGGCGTGCTTCTCGATGAACTGCGCGCCGCGCCGCTCGAGCCGATCCACCTGCCGATGCCCGCCGACCGCAGGCTGCAGCGGCTGACGGAGGCGATGGTCGCCGAGCCCGGCCTGCGCTTCACCATAGACGAATGGGGCGCGCGGGTCGGCGCCAGCAACCGCACGCTCAGCCGCCTGTTCCAGCGGGAGACGGGCATGTCCTTCATGCGCTGGCGCCAGCAGCTGCATATCGGCGTGGCGCTTCAGCGGCTGGCGGCCGGGCAGCTCGTGACCGTGATCGCCGGCGATCTCGGCTATGAAAGCGTCAGCGCCTTCATCGCCATGTTCCGCCGCATGCTCGGAACGACGCCGACGCGCTATTTCAGCGACCAGATGCCGGCGAGCCAGCACAGGCTGGAAATCACGGCGGACTGGCGCACGGAGCCGGGTGAGCGTGACGGCAGGGATGTTGCCAAGGGGTCGGCATCCAATCTGGTACCGTTCAGGCGGGAGCCGAACTGATATTTCCTAGCGAAGCCTAGAACAGCAGATCCACATTGTCATGAGACCGGGTGAGGGGCCGGCCCTCCAGGAAACGGCATGGACCGGGGCCGGCTGCCGTTGCCTGCAGCACCGAGACATCGCCTGAAGGGCTGATGTGAAGCGCCGACAGGATATTCGTTGCAAAGGCGCCGGTATCGATGGCAATCCGGTTCGGGAAGACCTCGACGCGTTCGCTCGCGGTGATCGTGTGCCCGTGAACGACGATCTTGCCGAACGAGGCGCTGGCATTCAGGAACTCGCCGCGTATCCACATCAGCGCCTGCGCCTCCTGTTCGGCCAGGGCAATGCCGGGCTTCAGGCCGGCATGGACGAGGATGTGGTGGTCGAGCTCGACATAGCGCTCGGCATCGCGCAGGCATTGCAGGCGTTCGTCTCCGAACCGGCTCCGGATTTCCTCTGCAGTGATGGATGCCGCAAGGGGCAGGCCGAAGGAAAGCATGGTCTCGCTGCCTCCAAGGTCTCGCCAGTGGCTGACAAGATCTGCCCGCGCGACCGGGTCCGTCTCGTCGAGGATCAGAAGCGGGATGGCGTCATGGTTGCCGCATATCAGTTTCGAGCCCGGCCTGTCGCGCAGCGTCCGGATGACGAGATCCAGCGCCCTGCGGCTCTCCGGCCCGCGATCCATGATGTCGCCGAGGAAGACGATCCGGTAATCGATCCCTTCGTCACGCGCTTTGCCTGAAATGCCTGAGAGCATCTCCTCCAGCAGGTCGGCGCGACCGTGGATATCGCCGATGGCGAATGTGTGCAGAGAAGCGTTCCCGGTCATCGATGCCTGGCTCCGTTATGGCATTTGGTATGGCATTGTTCGTGAGCCGCGCCAAGCTGGAGACCGGGGGAACAGGGCGGGGCGGCCGAAATAGATTTGCGCGATGTTTGCGGGCGATTGCGGTTTGGAAAAGACCCCGCCCCAAACCCCTCTCCACAAGGGAGAGGGGCTTAACGTGCTGCTCCCTTTTTCCTCCACATCTACCGTCTCGGGGGAGAAACGCCGTGCTCAGGGTCAGGCCCTCCCTCTTGCGGGGAGGGGTTGGGGAGGGTTTTTCTTTCGGGCTGCAGACCGGACAGAAAGTTCCGCGGGCTCGCCGAGGCCGAACGCCAGCCACAGGTTTAGAAATGCGCCGAACCGACGCCGCTCACGAGGGTTTTCCGGCCCTCTTGACCAGCCGCCACCGGCCTTGCCCGATCGCCTGGCGATTGGCGATCTTTTCGGGTGCAGTGCCGGTCAGCACGGCCTTTATGTCGTCGCGCATTTGCGGGAAGACCCGGTAATATTGATGGTTTTCCGGCTCCGATGGGGAAAGGACGGCGCTGACGTCGACGGCCGATACCTTGTCGCTGATCGTACCCATATTGTCGGGGCCGTCGGCGCCGAGGCGCGGGCCATTGAATTTCGTGCCGCTGCTGAGCGTGCTCAGGATCCAGTCCTTCTCGGAATAGTAGACGGTGATCGACCGGCAGATCCGGGGCAGGAACTTGAACTTCACGGGATCGTCGAAGGCGTCGGCATCCTCGTCGGCGGCGGCCAGGATCACCTTGTCGAAATAGCGGCGGAGCGGCGATAACGGCGCGCCGTCCAGCGAGGTCATGGCGTTGACGGCCGAAAGCGTCGGGGAGGCGGGCTCGGGCAGTTTCATCAGCGCCTGCAGCGCGTTGCGCATCACATAATTGCCCATGCTGTGGCAGATCAGGTGGATGGCCTGGTCGCAGCGCTCCTCCTCGCTGAGCTTGTCGACGAAATCGCTGAGGCGGCGCAGGGTTCTGGCGATCGCGATGCCGGATGCCGCCGCCGTCTTGCGGTCATGGGCGTAATCGCCGAAGGGCGTGGGTATGGGCAGGAGCGAGGCGAGCGACGGCCAGGAGAAGACGAACATGTTGACGTCGAGCCCGTAGAAGGCGCTGAGCCACCCGGCGCGCTCGATGGAATCGACGAAACTGTTGCTGAAGCCATGGATGAAGGCGATCGTCGGCTTGTTGTCGGCCTTCATCGAGGCGCGGATGGCATCGAAAATCGTGTCGCTGCCAAGCGTCGCCGCCTCGCCCTCGGCAAAGAGAAGCTGCTGGCTGGCCACGGCGAGCGAGCCCGGCACCATTACATTGGTCTTCCTCGACAGATTGACGTCGACCTTGGCGCTGCCATAGCGCACATCGATGCCGCTGGTCGGCCCGAGCTCGGTGCCGAAACCGATGATGCGCTGATGCTGCGGATCGGTGGGATCGAGCAGCGGCTGGCGATTGGTTGCGAAGTAAACCGTCTTGATCATGATCTTCTCCGGGCCGGATGGAGCGACCGCCGACAGTATAAGCATGAGGTGCGATTCCGTTGCCGGATGGGCGCGACAGCGCGCAGAACAGCAAATCTTGTCAGGTCATCCCGCCTACCTCTACTCCCGAGGGGAGGCTGGGTTTCGTTGAAGGAAAAACCCAACCTCAGTCTCACTCCGATCGTTGTCAGTCAGTCTCATCAACCGTCCGCGCAACGCGGAAGCCATTGCCGGAATACCGAACATCCTTGTCGTAGCGCGCTCGTGAAGCTGATCGGATGGCGGCGGAGTCCGAATCGTAGTAACCGCCCTTCAGCACTCGCTGGTCGCAATTGCCCCCCTTATTCCAAGCCGATCCGTTTGACGGTGCACCTTTGTATGACGAATGCCAGCAATCCTCGACCCATTCCGCCACGTTTCCCAGCGTATCGTAAAGGCCATAATTGTTGGCGGCATATTCCGTGACCGATACCGTCATCGGTTCCATGCCATCTTCTCGGCAGTTTTTGCAGTTGGCGTACTGGCCGGGTTCAACGTCTATGCCCCACCAGTAACGGGTCGTCGTACCGGCCCTGGTTGAATATTCCCATTCGGATCAGTTGGCAATCGGTACGTCTTGCCTGTCTTCTCGCTGAGCCATTTGACGTAATCTTGAGTGTCGTCCCAGCTTACATTGAGCACGGGACGGTCTTTGCGTCCCCAGCCGTGATCGTCAGGCATCATCTTGCAGGCCTCGTCGTCATAGCATTTCTGCCATTCGACGAAGGTAACGGGAAATTTGGCGATAGCGAACGGAGCTACCTTGACTTCATGGCGCGGATCTTCACTCGCGGGGCCGCCTTTACTGCCTTGCATAAAGGGACCACCTGGAAGCACGATCATTTCCTGGCAACCCTCGCAGTCGACAAGGAAACGCGGAGTGTCAAGAGGGGGTGTCGGGTCTTGCTCGTCGGTAACTACGATGCGGATGATATCTGAATAAACAGGCTTTGAGTGTGGTATATGTTTGGCATCGCCAACGACCAGCCTCAATGTATGGGGGCCAGGCTTCAGGTCAACTTTGTACTCGGTTTGCCCGCCGCCAAAATGCAAGTGGTTTTCGTCATTGGGAATCTCGCGGTCCATTCCCGACAGGTCTTTAGCGGCATCATCGATCAACAAATGGTGGTGACCAGTGTTTTCCTTCTCCATTCCTGCGGGAGCCACCCCCATGCCGGAAAGGCCAAAATAAATTATGGTCCCGTTCGGGATCTTCTGTCCATTTTTCAAGTTGATGAAATGGACTTTCGCTTTCGGTGACGCTTTGCTCGGGCCTCCAATAGCGTCGTCCTGAGTATTTTCCTGGGTATTGTCTTGCGCATATGCCAATGTCGAAGTGGTTACCAACAGACCAGCAACCACTACGCGGTATAGAACTGAACTCCTCATGATCTTTACTTATCCCCCGTTTGGCTTGTTAAATCAGACCATCGGTAGCCGACCTAGAGGTCGAAACTACTGTTCCACGCTCTCCACTATGCATGCAGAAGTATTTATTGGTGTCCCGTGACAACAATACACCTGTTGTTGATCGTGGTATATGTATCGAAATGATTAGTAGGTATAGGCTGTTTTCAGCCGATTTCGACTCCGAAACTACTTTTGATATTTCTTAAAATGAAGAAATTAACCGGATATTCGACAGTAAATCTAGATTTATTCTAGGTCACGCAAACGCTATGGATCCCAGAAATACCTTTTTGAAGAATGGCCTTTTTCAAAACACGTAATAACGAACGGAATGAATTTACTCTACGGTTGCTAATCAATTCCGGTTAGAAGCAGAGGCATGCTTGGAACCGTATCCTACTGCAACGAAACAACAGGGCTGAAATCATGCCTTCGTGCATTGTGGCAAATTTTTACTGTTGTTGACTCCAATGCCGCTGCATCTGCAAAGTCCGCGTAAGCCAGCTCTAGCCACCGTCACCGTCGGTGTGCTCGGGATAATCGCATGGTAATGTCGGTTCCGGCCCAAAGCACCGTTGTTCCCCCCCACATCACCCTCACACCAGCGACCGCCTCGCCACCTCGATCACCGTCCGCGTCAGGCCGGCAAGCCGGTCTGCGGCGAGCCGGCTGATCTGCCAGTAGAGGACGACATCGAGAGGCGTGTCCGGAATCAACTCGACGAGGCGGCCGGCCTTCATGTGGGCCTCGGTCAGCTGGATCGGGTTCATGCCCCAGCCCATGCCGAGCAGGGCGGCATCGAGAAAGCCCTGTGTGGCCGGCAGCCAGTGGGTCGGTACGTTGACGTCGGTCTTGAGCGTGCGGCGGATCCATTGCGCCTGCAGGCGGTCCTTCTGGTTGAAGGTGAAGGAAGGGGCGCGGGCTAGTGCTTCCGGGGTGACGCCGTCGGGAAAATAGCGGCGCACGAATTCGGGGCTGGCGGCGGCGTGGTAACGCAGCGCGCCGAGCGAGTAGCGGCGGCAGCCGGCGACCGGTTTTTCCATGCTGGTGACGGCGGCGATGACGCGGCCGCGCTCCAGCCATTCGGCTGCGTGGTCCTGATCCTCGATGGAGATGTTGAGGAGGTAGTTCGAGCTTTTCGAGAAATCGGCCATCGCCTCCAGAAACCAGGCGCCGAGGCTGTCGGCGCTGGTGGCGATCTGCAGCGTGACGCGCTGTTCGGGATTGTCGCGGTCGCTCAGCGCCGGCAGGTGCTCCAGCAATTCGCTTTCGAGCATGCCGACATTTTCCATGTGGCGGCAGAGCCAGTCGCCCTTTTCCGTTGCCGTGCACGGCGTTCCGCGCACCACGAGGGCAGCACCGACGCGCTCTTCCAGCTGCTTGATGCGCTGGGAGACGGCAGAGGGCGTGACGTTCAGGATGGCGGCGGCCCTTTCGAAGCTGCCGGTCTGGACCACGGCAAGCAGGACACGAAGGGCAGGATAATCGATCATGGGTAAGCTGCGCTTAATTGACGTAAGGATGATTAATTAGCCTAATCCGATCGATCGGTCTACGGAGCGTTGCAACAACGCGACGGAACCCTCTGATATCATGGACATCTCGACCTATTTCACCGGCATGGTGGCCGGCCTCAGCCTGATCGTGGCGATCGGCGCGCAGAATGCCTTCATCCTGCGCCAGGGCTTGCGCAACGAATATGTCTTTGCCGTCTGCCTTGCCTGCGCGCTTTCGGATGCGATCCTGATCGTCATCGGCGTCACCAGCCTGGCGCAGGCGGTGAAGCTCATGCCCTTTCTCGATCCGGTCATGCGTTATGGCGGGGCGGCGTTCCTCATCTGGTATGGGGCGAAAAGCCTCTATTCGGCGGTCTGGTCTTCGGGCGCGCTGCAGGTTGCAAACGGGGCAGGGGCAAGCTTCGGCAAGACCATGGCCATGTGCCTGGCGCTGACCTGGCTCAATCCGCATGTCTATCTCGATACGGTGATCCTGCTCGGCACGATCTCGACGCGTTTTGCCGGCCATCAGGCCGCCTTTGCCGCGGGGGCGGCGAGCAGCTCCTTCCTGTTCTTCTTTTCTCTGGGATATGGTGCGGCCTGGCTTCGTCCCATCTTTTCACGGCCGGTTTCCTGGCGCATTCTCGAAACCATCATCGCTTGCGTGATGTGGCTGATCGCGTTCAAGCTCCTGAACGGCATGTGACGGCCGCATACGCGCCAATCACGACCTTGGGAAACCAGAATGACCGTCGATCCGCATCACCTTGCCCTTGTCTTCACCGCCTATATCATCGCCGCAGCCAGCCCCGGTCCCAGCAATATGCGAATCATGGGTGTCGCCATGCATCAGGGGCGCCAGTCGGCGCTGATGATTGCCGCAGGCGTCGTCAGCGGCTCGCTCTTCTGGGGCTCGATGGCGGCAACAGGGGTTTCGGCCGTTCTGGCGCAATATGCCCAGGCGCTCGTTGTCCTGAAGATAGCCGGCGGGCTCTACCTCATGTTCCTCGCCTACAAGGCCGGCAAATCCGCCATGACCTCGGATGAGAAGCAGGGCAGGCCGCTCGATGCCCTCAAGCCGGCCTCGGGCTTCAGCCTCTATCGCCGCGGCCTGCTGATGCACCTGACCAACCCGAAGGCGCTGCTCGGCTGGATCGCGACCATGACGCTTGGTCTCGGCCCGGGCGCGACGCCGGCGACCGTCGCCGTCATTCTCGCCGGCTGCGCCATTCTCAGCATCACCATCTTCTGCGGTTATGCGCTGGTCTTCTCCACCGCGCCGATGATCCGCATGTATCGCCATGCGCGGCGCTGGATCGAGGGCACGCTGGCGCTCGTCTTCGGTGCCGCCGGCATGAAGCTCCTGCTGTCACGCGCATAAGAAGGAAATTCCCGATGCCGCTTTTCCATGGCCTTTCCGCCTTTCCGATCACGCCGGCTGATGCCTCGGGCATTGTCGATACCGGCGCGCTCGCCACATTGCTCGGCCGCATTGAGGCCGCGGGCGCAGATTCCATCGGGTTGCTCGGCAGCACCGGCGCCTATGCCTTCCTGTCGCGCCAGGAGCGGCGCCGGGCGGTGGAAGCGGCCATGTCTGCCGTCGGCGGCAAGATCCCTGTCATCGTCGGTGTCGGCGCGCTCCGGACGGATGAGGCGCAGGCGCTCGCCAGGGATGCGCGGGAGCTTGGGGCGGATGGCCTGCTGCTCGCGCCGGTCTCCTATACGCCGCTCACCGACGACGAGGTCTACGAGCATTTTGCTGCTGTCGCCGATGCCGGGCAGCTGCCGCTCTGCATCTACAACAATCCGGGCACGACGAAATTCACCTTCAGCGCCGAGCTGATCGCCCGGCTTGCCAGGCTTGGCACCGTCAAGGCGGTGAAAATGCCGCTGCCGGCCAATGGCGATATTGCAGGCGAGATCAAAAGTCTCCGTACGGTGACGCCGGATGGTTTCGCGCTCGGCTATAGCGGCGACTGGATTGCGGCGGATGCGCTGCTCGCAGGCGCCGATGGCTGGTACAGCGTCATTGCGGGCCTGTTGCCCGCCGAGGCGCTGAAGCTGACGAGGGCCGCGCAGGCAGGTGACACCACGGAGGCGGGGCGCATCAACGATGCCTTCACGCCGCTCTGGGCGCTGTTCAAGGAATTCGGCAGTTTCCGTGTCATGTATACGATTGCCGATCTCATCGGCCTCGGCCGGTTTTCGCCGCCGCGCCCGGTGCTCGGCCTTGCCGAGGCGGCACGCGGGCGGGTGCGCGAGGCGCTTGAGAGCCTTGGTGCCGCAGTCGGCCGGTAGGGCATTTCCGCTACCGGAATGCTCCGGCCAGCGGGATTGCTCTCCAAGGCGCGGAGTCATAGCCAGGGGCCGGACCGCGGCTATGCCCGCAGGATTTTCTCCATCGCCTTTCCCCTGGCGAGCTCATCGACCAGCTTGTCCAGGTAGCGGATCTCCCGCATGGTCGGCTCCTCGATCTCTTCGACGCGCACGCCGCAGACGACACCAGATATCAGCGACCGGGACGGGTTCATCGCCGGCGCCTGCGCAAAGAAATCCTCGAAGCTGGTTTTCTGCGTCAGCTGATCGTCCAGGCTCTCCGGGCTGTGCCCCGTCAGCCAGCAGATGATCTCATCGACCTCGGCTTTGGTGCGGCCCTTCTTCTCGGCCTTGGCGACATAGTGAGGGTAAACGCTTGCGACGCTGACCGAATAGATACGATGCCGATGCTTCGTCATGCCTCCTCCGTGACGGTGCGGATCTCGCAACGGCGCGGACAGCTTTGCCGTTGCGCGATCTTCTCAGACGCCATGATAGACGAGGCGCGTGAACAATTCAGGGGTGACAAGGAACTGCCCCCATTTCGCATCGAATTCGGCTGTCGGCTTTGCGGCAAGGACCTCGTCGATCGGCTTTCCGGCGGCTTTCAGTTTGGAGACGTTCCCGCGGATCTCGACCAGCATCGTCCTGTACTCGGTGAGTTCCGATTTGTTGCTGACGGGATGGCCGTGACCGGGGATGACGATCGTGTCGTTGGAGACATTGGCCAGGATGTCCTCGACCGCCTTGATCATTCCGTCGATCCCGCCACCGGTCGAATAGTCGATGAACGGATAGATGCCGTACCAGTAGAGGTCACCGGCATGGACGATGTTTGCTTCGCCGAAGGTGACGGAGATGTCGCCATCGGTGTGAGCATTCGGATGATGCTTCAGCATCAGGGTGGATTTGTCGAGCTTGAGGGACATCTCGTCGCCGACGGTTTCCGAAGGCACGGCGGCGAGCGGCGGTCGCGGGAATTCGTAATCCCAGTCCTCGACCCTCACGACCGACATCAGGTGTTTGCAGGTGTTTTCATGCGCCAGAATGGCCGCGCCCTCGGCGTTCAGCCATGCGTTGCCATCCGTATGATCGAAATGCCAGTGCGTGTTGATGAGATGAGTGATCGGCTGTTTGCCAAGTCGGGCGAGGGCCTCGAGTACCCGCGGCCGGGACGCGGTGATGCCGCCATCGATGAGAACCTTTCCGTCCGCGCCGGTCAGGACGGCGATGTTTCCGCCCGATCCTTCGAGGATCGATACGCCGGCCCTTGCCTTATGGACCTTGATCGGCTCCTTGGCGGCGGAGTCGCGGATTATATCGACGATACCCTGAGCCTTCGCGAATACCTGTTTCGGGCTGAGCCAGCCTCCGGATGCAGCGAATGTCGAGGCGGCCACGCAGCAGAGACAAAATCCGCGACGGGAAAGTCTGAAATCCTGGGTCACTTGGCAGGTCCTTTCCGGAATGGCGGCGGCGCTCCAGGGTCAGGCTGAAGCCGCTTCCCCGCCTTGGTTGATGATTTCGGGATGTGTGGAGCCCATGCCGTAGAGCAGGCGATTGCGCAGTTTGCGCGTGCTGTTTTTCTTGATCAGTTTGATAGACGAAAAAGCGATGCCGGCGATGGGAACGATCTGGTCGTCATCGTCGCGTCCGGGAGCCGCAGACGGCCCATCAGATCGTTGTTCCCCTCGCATGACAGACCCCGGACGGAAGCTTTCAATGCAGTCGCGGGAATGTACAATATCAGAAAATTGCACGCAATCATCCGGCCGACCTTCGCGGATACCGTTCTTAGGGTTGCCGGAACCCATGGCCGCTTGCGGTGATCCAGGCCGATATCGATGACCCTGGAATTTCGGTCGAGCCGGATCTTTATACGCCGGCCGCCACAAATCGCAGATGGAGATGACTCTTTTTGCCTCGTTGGAACGTCGTTGTTGCGACCGTCGTCGAACGGTCTGACCCGACCCGAATGAGGATGAGAGATGGATCTGGATGGAAAGCGAATTGTTGTTGTCGGCGGCAGCCGTGGTTTGGGGAGGGGGCTTGCCGAGGCATTCGTGGCGCGCGCGGCCGACGTCACCGTGGTTGCCCGGAACGTGACGGCCATGCAGGAGGCGGGCGAACAACCGGCCTTCACCGCCCTGTCGGCTGATGCAACCGATGTCGATGCGGCATGGCGCATCATCGAAGAGAGGCGACCCGATCTCGTCATCATGAATGCCGGTGCGGAGCCGCCCATGGAGCGGATCGACCGGATCGGCTGGGAGGCATTCACCACCAACTGGAACGTGGACGTCAAGGCCGCGCTGCACTGGGTCCAGGCTGCCCTGACCCTGCCGATGGCGCCGGGCGGGCTTGTCGTCCTGGTTTCCAGCGGAGCCGCCGTGCAGGGCTCGCCGTTATCGGGCGGTTATGCGGGCGCCAAGCGCGCGCAGTGGTTCATTGCGAAATATGCCGAGGCCCTGTCGACGCAGCTCGGCCTGGGCTTGCGCTTCCGGGTGATCGTTCCCCGGCAGATGTTTGCCGGAACCGGTGTCGGCGATACCGGCATCGGTGCCTATGCCGCGGCGGCGGGTCGGACATTTGCCGAGCAGGCGGCCACCTGGCCGGACATGACGCCACGGGCTTTTGGCGATATGGTCGCCGACCTGATCGGCAGGACTGATCTCGCCGAGGCGATGGTCTACGCGGTGCGCGGAGATACGGGAGTGACGGTCATCGAATGACGGAAGACGCTGCCCTCAAGGATGAAGAGAGGAAGACTCTGCTCGCAGCGCTCGCGAGCGAAGCGGATGCGCTTCGCCCCGAGCTGCATCGCTATGCGGCGCGTCTGGTGGGCTCCGTCATCGACGGCGAGGATGTGATCCAGGAGGCGTTTGCCAGGGCATTTGCGACGGCGGGCTCGATCCCGCCGGACACGCCGCTGCGCCCCTGGCTGTTTCGCGTCGTCCATAACAAGGCGATCGATACCCTGCGCCAGCGCGATACACGCCGGGCGGAGCCCCTCGAGACGGCCTTCGATCTCGCCGATGTCAGCGCCGTCGGCCCGGAGGATGCGCTGATCCGGCAGGACACGGTGCTGATAGCGCTTGGCCATTTTGCGGAATTGCCGGTGCCGCAACGCAGCGCGGTCATCCTCAAGGACGTGCTCGGAGAGTCGCTTGCGGATATCGCAGCGCTGCTCGAATTGAGTGTCGATGCCGTCAAGGCGCATCTGTCGCGCGGCCGGGCGAGTTTGCGCGCCGTCTCCGGCATGCGGCGCGAGGTCGCGCCACCGCCCAGTCCGGAAGCCCTGAACTTTGCAGCGCTGTTCAACGCCCGGGATTGGGACGCCTTGCGCCGCCTGCTGGCCGACGATGTCCGGCTGCGTCAGGCGCGTCGGCCGGAAATCTCCGGTGCCGCCGATGTCGGCCGGTTCTTCACCTATTATGCCGAATATCCGCCGGTCAGGATCGAGCCGGCCTGGCTGGAAGGCCGGGAAATATTGCTGGTATCGGCCGAAGTGTCCGATGGTCCCTCCTATTTCATGCTGCTCGAATGGCGGGGGCAGAAGATAAGCCTGATCCGCGACCATCGCTATGCGACCTATGTCATCGAGGGTGCCGATGTCATGCTGGCAGCATAGTGATGACCCGGAGCGATTGAGCGCTTTGCGGCGGTCGATGCCATGCCCCTGCCTATTGTGATGTGACGAGCGTTTCCGGCTTCAGATCATATGACCGCTGAACCAGGCCGGCGCGCGTGCCGAGACCATCGGTTGTCGTCCGGGTCCATACCTGCTGCGATTGCTCGCGAACGCCGTCTGCAAGTTCCGGCGCAACGATGTTGCGGAAGAGCTGCGATTTGCCTGCGATCACATCGGCAATGGCGTTGAAGACGGTCGACGGCTCGAACTGTTCAAAGGGGAAGGCCAGCTTGTCGTAGTCGAACACGCGCTCTTCCGGGTCGTCGTTCCAGCTCTTCGGGGCCAGGAATCCGGCATCGTTGAAACCGGTGAGATAGGGGCCGGGGTTGATGACCGCCACCTCCACGCCGAATTCCTGGAGCTCCGTGGCCATTGTCTCTGCTATGGCCTCGAGAGCGTGCTTCGAGGCACCATAGGCGCCGACGAACGGGCCTGAAAGGATGCCGACGACGGACGACATGAAGATGATCCTGCCGCTGCGTCGCGCGACCATCTTGCGCGCTATTCCCTGGGTGAGCTGCACCGGGCCGAAGACATTGACCTCGAACTGTCGCTGCATGTTTTCAGGGGGGATGTCGATGATGGCGCCGCCCTCGATAATGCCGGCGCCGTTGACAAGCACGTCGATGTCCCACGATGCGGCGCGCCTGCGATCGCCCTCATTGTTGACGTCGAGCTTCTCGATGCGCAGGGCGAGGCTGTGGTTCCTTGCCTGGATCTCCAGCGCGCGGAGCTGCGGATAGTTCTCGACGCAGGCAATCACCTCGTGACCGCGCCGCGCGAGCTCGATGGCCGCACCGTTGTTAAGGCCGCTGCCGGCACCTGTGATCATGATGGTGGTCATTGTTGCCTCCCGCAATGGATCAGTTGCCCGAGAGGGCCTTGGCGGCCACTTGGGCCACGTCCTCGTCCTGCTCGCCGTTGCCGCCGCTGGCGCCAACCGCGCCCACGACCTCTCCATCAATGCTAACTGGCATGCCGCCGGGAAAGATGATGGCGCGGCCGCCGAGGCCATTGGCAATGCCGTAAAAGTCTCCGTGGGGCTGGGCAATCGTGGCGATGAAGCTCGTTGCGAGGCGGGTGGAGATGGCGGTGTAGGCCTTGTTATAGGCCAGCGCGACGCTCGAAAGCGAGGCGCCGTCCATGCGCGCCTGCGCGATGACGGTTCCGCCGACATCGACAACGCACAGCGTGCTGGGCGAGAGGATCTCGGACGCGCGGGCGATGCCGGCCCTGATGATTTGGTCCGCCTCGGCGAGACCGAGGCTCTTGAGGGTGATCATGGTCTTCTCCTGTCGATATCGATTGGAATGGAAGATGAATTGATGACTATCCCGGCTGCTGAGCCGCTACGCGTCGCAACGCTTCTTCGTAGTCGCGCGGCCTGCTCGCACCCGAGATGCGGTATTTCCGTTGAAGGATGAGTGTCGGCACGGAGCGGATGCCGCGGCTATGCCAATCCGCTTCAGCGCATCGGACCTTGTTGGCGTAAGCGCCCGATGTGAGGATCTCGCGGGCGGCCGAAGGATCGAGCCCCACCACCTGCGCCGCATTGGCAAGGACATCGAGATTGGAAACATCTGCACCATAGGTGAAATGCGCTGCAAAAAGTACAAGCTCGAGGCCGATCTGGCGCTTCTCGAGTTCGGCCCAATGAACCAGCCGGTGCGCGTCGAACGTGTTGTAGAGACGCCGACTGTCGATCGACGCCATATCGAAGCCGACCTCGGCCGCTCTCGCACGGATGGTTTGACGATTGCGAGCGGCCTCCGCTGCCGACAGGGCATATTTCCGCGCGACATAGGCCGTGCTGTCTTCACCGCCTTCCGGCATGGCGGGGTCGAGCTCGAAAGGCTGAAATGAGATCTTCACCTCTATCGAATCCTGCACGCGTTTCAGCGCGGCAAGGAGACTGTGCAGGCCGATCGCGCACCAGGGGCAGACGATATCGGAGATAAACTCCACCTCGACCGATCGCTTCAATGAGATCATGGACCCTCCAGGCATGACGCCTTTCCCTGGCCGTCGGCCACGCGGATGTCCCGTGACAGCAACTCTTTGGCCACTGACAGACAAGATCGGGGAGCGGGGGCGAATATTCCCAAGCCATCGAAGAAAGATCGCAACCAACTGAAAACAAGAGGGGATTTTTACATCCTGCTGGACTGTCCATCGAAGCGAATGGCCGCAAGCTCTACTCGGCGTAAAGCTGGCTGCGGGATAGTGGCACGTAAAAACGAGGCAAGGGTCGCAATTTCTCTGGGGCTGCGCGGGCGATTGCCGACGAGTGGGTGTAAGCTGACGCACAATTGAGCACAGGAGGTAGCGTCAATGCCGCGTTTTCTTGCCGTTTACACCATGAAGCCCGAAGACTTTGCGTCCTTCCGAAAGCTGACCAAAGCCGAGCAGGATGCGATCGATACCGTTGGCGTTGCACAGTGGGCGGCGTGGGAGGAAAAAAACGCTGCGTCCATCCTCGATCGAGGTGGCATGGTCGGCAAGACGACACGCATAACCAGGGACGGCATCGCCAAAGCCTTCAATCCACTCTGCGGCTATCTCGTGGTCGAGGCGGAAACGGCTGATGACGCCGCACGATTGTTCGAGGACCATCCGCACATCACCGTGTTTCCCGGTGACGGCGTGGATATCATGCCCTTCGTAACCTGAGCGCTTGCGGGCGAGCATCACCCATTTCCGGTCATCTCTCGAGCGGGCGAAGGCGGGCGACGTTTGCTTCCGTCTCGAAAACAGAGGAAATCACATGCAGATAGCCGCGCTACCGGAACCGCCGTACTATATGGTCAGCTTCACCTCGCAGCGAACAAACGTAGACGATGGATATGGCGAGATCGGTTACGCAATGACCGAACTTGCGAGCCAACAACCGGGGTATCTTGGCTTCGAAAGCGCGCGCGGGGCAGATGGCTTTGGAATACTGGTCTCTTTCTGGAAGGACGAAGACAGTATCCGCGCATGGAAAGCCCTCGTCGACCATGCTGAAGCACAACGAAGAGGCCGCGAAGAGTGGTACTCGAAATACGAAATTCGCGTCGCTCTCGTGCAGCGCGCCTACGGATTTGACGGCGGGGGCCGACAGATGGCGAGTGCCACATAAAGGAAGCGGTTCGGCTTTTCCCGGACCTCTTGATCCGGTCACGGCCGTCTATTCACCTACCTGTTTCCAGCAGACACCAAGCTTGACCGCGCTCGTGAAACCTTTCGATTGGTAATCCGTTTTCGCTCACATGGCCGAAACAAAACTGAAATCGAAATCGGTCGACGGCGCCGAAGCTGATGGCGTCGAGGAGACGCATCAGGGGAAGGCATCAACCGTCGATGTCGCGCCGCCGCCAGATGTTATCGAACCCGATCCGGGGCTCAGCCCGGAGGAGGCCGAGGAGGCGCGCAAGAAATATCTGCTGAAGCGGTTCTGGATCAGCGCGCGCGGCTATTGGAGCCGCAAGGGCGATGGTTTCGCCTGGCCATGTTCCATCGGACTGCTGATCATGATCGGCGCCAATGTCGGCTTCCAGTATGGGATCAACAGGTGGAACCGCGGCATATTCGATGCCATCGAGCGGCACGATGCGGGTACCGTCTATTATCTGAGTGCGATCTTCCTGCCGCTCGTGGCCGGCAGTGTCATTCTCGTGACGTCACAGGTCTATGTCCGCATGATGATCCAGCGGCATTGGCGACGGTGGCTTGCAACCTCGCTGATCGCACGCTGGCTGGCGAACGGGCGCTACTATCAGCTGAACCTGATCGGCGGCGATCACAAGAATCCGGAGGCGCGCATTTCCGAGGATCTGCGGATCGCCACGGAATCGCCCGTCGACTTCGTCGCCGGCGTCATCTCGGCCTTTCTCTCGGCCTCGACCTTCATCGTGGTTCTCTGGACGATCGGCGGCGCGCTCACGCTGCCGATCGGCGGGATGTCGATCACCATTCCCGGCTTCCTCGTCGTCACGGCTGTGCTCTATGCCGGCATCACCTCGACGACGATTGCCGTCATCGGCCGGCGCTTCGTTCGGGTTTCGGAGGTCAAGAATCAGGTAGAAGCCGAGTTTCGCTATACGCTGACGCATGTGCGCGAAAACGGCGAAAGCATCGCGCTTCTCGGCGGCGAGGAGGAGGAGCGCAACGACCTCAACAAGACCTTCGACAATGTTCTCCATCAGTGGGCGCAGCTTGCGCACCAGTATATGCGCACGACCTTCGTATCGCACGGGTCGATGCTGATTGCGCCTGTCGTGCCGGTGCTGCTCTGCGCGCCGAAATTCCTCGAAGGCAGCATGTCGCTCGGCGAGGTGATGCAGGCGGCATCGGCCTTCGCGATCGTCCAGACCGCCTTCGGATGGCTTGTCGACAACTATCCGCGGCTTGCCGACTGGAACGCCTGCGCACGGCGCGTCGCTTCGCTGATGATGTCTCTCGACGGGCTGGAACGGGCCGAACAGAGCGATGCGCTCGGGCGCATCCAGCATGGCGAGACCGGGAGCGAGGCGATGCTGAGCCTCAATGATCTGGCGGTGTCGCTGGACGATGGAACCGCCGTGGTTACGGAAACCCGGGTCGAGATCGAGCCGGGCGAGCGGGTGCTGGTCGCCGGTGAATCCGGCTCGGGCAAGAGTACGCTCGTGCGCGCCATTTCGGGTCTCTGGCCATGGGGCCACGGCAGCGTCGATTTCCATGCCGACAGGCGGTTATTCATGCTGCCGCAACGGCCCTACATCCCCTCCGGCACGCTGCGCCGGGCCGTCGCCTATCCCAATGCCGCCGACGCCTGGTCGCTGGACGAAATCAAGAGCGCGCTCGACAAGGTGGGGCTCGGTTACCTCAACGAGAAGCTCGGGGAAGAGGCTCCGTGGGACCAGATCCTGTCGGGCGGCGAAAAGCAGCGGCTCGCCTTCGCGCGGCTGCTGCTGCACAACCCCGATATCATCGTTCTCGACGAGGCGACCTCGGCGCTCGACGAGAAGAGCCAGGACAAGATGATGGAGATGGTGATCCGGGAACTTCCAAAAGTCACCATCCTCAGCGTGGCGCACCGGGCCGAGCTCGAAGTCTACCACAGCCGCAAGATCACGCTGGAACGGCGCAAAGGCGGCGCCAAACTTGTCAGCGATATCGATCTCATCCCGCGCAAGAGGAAGCGGAACATGCTGTCGCGCTTCCTGGACAGTCCGCGCTCCCTGGCGAAGGGCGGAACGCGCTCGGACAAGACGGCGCTGACCGACAACAGGAAGTAGAGACCCGTCCGCGGCCCTCCGTCAGCCTTGCGCCAGTTTCACAACCTAATGGTACGGGCGCGCTCAACGCGCGGTTTTAATCAGGGAATATTGAAGGTCGATTTCATGACAGCTCCAGTTACCGGAAACCCATTGTCGCAAATGCTCAACAATGCTTTCACGAAGCTTGATCGGGACGGTGACAACAAGCTGAATGCAGATGAGTTCGCGGATTTCAATCAGGTCCTGATGCCCGGACTGAAGCTCGATGACAACGGCAAGCCGACGGTCGACATGCAGGCCCGCATGGATCACAACGGCGACGGTTTTGTCGATCGCGACGAGATGAACACGACGGGCGTGCTGATGCCTGCGGACATGTGCGATCCGAGTCTCGGCTCCATTATCAACTACCTTCACCTGAAGGGTGACGACGCAGCGCTCCGGGCAATGACGATGCTCGAGAGCGACACGCAGGACGATTCCTGACGGCGGTCGCTATTCGAAGATTTTGCTGCCGAAGAGGGCCGGCGCTAGCGCGGACGGGCGACGGCTGACAGGAAGTCCTGCGTGTTCGACAGGATGGTGTCGCCCATGAAGCGAAGCGACTCGACGGATCGTCTGGCGGCGTCCGCGTCCCCATATCCGCATGCATCTTCGATCAGGATCGGGACGATGCCAAGGTCGGCGGCGTGGCGGCAGGTCGGCTCTATGCCGATCTCCATTGCAATTCCGCAGATCGCCAGTGCCGAAAGGCCGGCATCGCGCATGGCGATTGCGAGCGGCGTTCCCTCGAAAGCCGACATGCCCAGCTTGTCGAACACGAAATCCTGCTCCTGCGGATAGAGTTCTGGAATGATCCGAACCGCCTCGCTGTCCCTCAGAAACCAGGGTTTCACGGCCTCGGGGTCATCTGTGCGTTGCCATGCCATTGCCATGCGCGTCGCAAACGACCCCATCCACGGCCTCGGCAGGGAAAGGTGGCGGCAGAAGGCAATTCTCATCCCGGCGCGTCTTGCGGCAGCGACGATCTCGGCGATGCGGTGGCCCGTTTCTTCCGCGCCGGGCACCTGCCGGGCAATGCCGATCTGCATATCGTAGACCAGCAATGCGGTTCGACCGGGAGAAAGCCAGTCTGCAAGTGTCGTGGGTATCGTCATCGGCGCATTCCCTGACAATGGTGACCGCCCTTAGTTAGGGCGTGGCTGGCCATTTGAACAGCGATGCGGCGCACGCGCAGTGCAATTGCTCAATGCTCCCGGCCATCTGGAGAAGTGAAGGACAGGGCAACTTCCGGCCCGCCTGCCTTTGATCGGAACAGGAGCGCATGGCCAGGTCCTGCCCACCCCATATTGAATTCCAGCAATGTATTGAGTACAAATTATTATTAACTGCTAATAATAAAGAATTCACCGATTTACTCTATAAAAAGGGATAAGCGAAAGAGGGAGGGGCCTCTGTTTATTGTATCTGTACTGGATGAAGGCGAAGAGAGAAACTTTGTTGCCGTCGCTCTACACATCAGCGACAGCGAGATTCACATCGATGTCGGCGGCGTCGAGCATCACTTCAGACTGGCCGACCTGATCGACATTCTCTCGGTCGAACACCATCGCGCCCATGATATCGCAGGGCGCGGGCGCGCCCTTGCGCTGTGCCATTGATCACGGTCGAGCCCGATATCGATCCCATGCCACGCCATTGCCGCGCCCCTGGAGGGGCGGGCGTACATCGCTTTGCGGTCCGTTTTCGGACGCCGAGGCGCGTTGACTGACGTCCAAAACTTGTTGTGACGAGCGGAACCTAGGCGGATGTACCAAGTTGTGCCTGATGACCCATGAAGCGCAATGGAGGTTTTTCATGCTTCTCAAGCTCATCACGGCATCCATCCTTTCCATCGGCCTCGCGACATCAGCAATGGCGCAGACTTCAGGCGTCGGTGGCGGCACGGGCAGTGCGGGAAGCGGCACGGGCGGTGCTGGCGGTACGTCCGGCAACGGCGTCATCAGCCCCGGCACATCCGGCACCGGCATGGGGACGGGCACCGGTACAGGTACAGGTACAGGCACGGGCACCGGCAATACGCTGGCGCCGGACGCAAACAGCACCACCAACAGCATCGTGCCCGATCCCGATACGACAAATCCGTCCGTGCGCGGCGCCTCCGGCACCGGCAACGGCATGAGCAGGGGAACGCCGGATTGCAACGGCATGACCGGTACCGRCACCGCCTCGGGGCTTCCCGGATCGGACACGTCCGCGCAGGTACGCCCGAACTGCTAGGGCACTTCCGGCAAGGCTGTCACCCATTGGTGACCTAGTCGATGATGTGATAGCCGCCGTCGATATAGATCGTATCGCCGGTGATCAGCCGAGCCGCGTCATGCGCCAGGAAGGCGGTCGCCATGCCCACATCGTCGATCGAGACGAGGCTGCGCGTGGGGGCCGTTTCCTCGGCCTTGTTCAGGAGTTCGTCGAATTCGGGAATGCCGGATGCTGCGCGTGTCGCCAGCGGGCCGGGGGAGATGGCGTGAACACGGATGCCTTTCGGTCCGAGTTCGGCGGCAATGTAGCGCACGGCGCTTTCGAGTGCGGCCTTTGCGAGGCCCATGACATTGTAGTTCTTCACCACCATCTGGCTGCCGTAATAGGTCATGGTGAAGAGCGTGCCGCCGCGTTTCATCAGCGGTTCGGCAAGATGGGCCATGCGGATGAAAGACCAGCAGGATATGTCCATCGTCTTCAGGAAACCGTCGCGCGGCGCGTCGACGACGCGGCCCTGCAGCGTATCTTTCGGCGAGAAGGCGATGGAATGGACAACGAAGTCGAGCTCGCCCCAATATGCGGTGATGTTCTCGAACACGGCTTCCAGCTGCCCCGGCACCGACACATCGAGCGGCAGGAAAATCGGCGCTTCCAATGCGTCCGCCAGCGGCTCGACATGGGGTTTGGCCTTGTCGTTGAGATAGGTGACCGCGAGTTCGGCGCCAAGCGCGCGGAATGCCCTGGCGCAGCCCCAGGCGATCGACTGGTCGTTGGCGATGCCCACCACCAGGCCACGCTTGCCCTCGAGAAGTTTGGCCTTCACGTCCGGGATCATCATCTGCCCCTCTTGTTGGTTGAAAGGTCTGCCGGTCAGGCGGCGACAAGTGCAAAAGTATGACGTGCGATCATCAGTTCCTCGTCCGTCGGCACGACGTAGAGCGCGATCCTGCTGTCGTCGCCGGATATGAGCAATTCGCCGGCATCGTTGGCCCTTTCATGAAGCGTTGCTCCCAGCCAGCCGAGCTTGCGGACTATGCGCTCGCGCATGACGGGCGAGTTTTCACCGACGCCTGCGGTGAAGACGAAGGCATCGATACCGCCGAGGGCTGCTGCAAGCATGCCGGCATTGAGGCCGATGCGATGGACGAAATGATCGAGTGCGAGACCGGCTCCCGGCTCGTCGCTCGACAGCAGATCGCGGACATCGTTGCTGATGCCTGACAGGCCCTTGAGACCGGACTCCTTGTAGAGCAGATCCTGCAATTGCGCCGGGCTCATGCCGCGTTCCTGCAGCAGATAGAGAAGCACGCCGGGATCGATCTGCCCGCATCGTGTGCCCATGGGCAGGCCGTCGAGAGCGGTGAAGCCCAGTGTGCTCTCGATGCTTTTGCCTTCGTGGATGGCACAGAGCGAGGCGCCGCTTCCAAGATGCGCAACGATGAGCCGGCCCCGGCCGATATCCGGCGCGATCTCGGCGAGCCTGCCGGCAACATATTCGTAGGAGAGGCCGTRAAAGCCATAGCGCCGCACACCCTCGGCGAAGTAATGGGCGGGAATGGCGTAGTGATCGGTCACCGGATCATGGCCGCGGTGGAAGGCGGTATCGAAACAGGCGACCTGGGCGAGCTGCGGCTGGTTTTCCAGCAATACGCGAATGGGGGCCAGGTTGTTCGGCTGGTGCAGCGGCGCAAGCGGTGTGTAGCGTTCGAGGTCGCGCAGCAGGTTCGCGTCGATACGCACCGGGTGCCTGTGGTCAGGTCCGCCGTGGACGACCCGATGACCGACGGCGACCAGGCGCCCCTCGTGCCGTTCCCGCAGCCATTGTCCGACCAGCCGCATGGCCGCCGGCAGGTCGGGAACGGTCTCGCCGGGATAGTCGGCGTCGGCGAGCTTTTCGCCGGCGGCGTTCTTGATCGTCAGGCGCGGCGCGGTGCCGATGCCCTCCAACTTTCCCTTCACCTGCCGCGCAAGCGGGTCCGAGGCGGCGAAGACCTCGAATTTCAGACTGGAGGAACCGGCATTGACGACGAGAAGCGTGTCCATGGCATCAACCGCCCTGAATCGGCGCCGTACGCCGGCGCGCTTCGGCAAAGAGCACGCCGACGGCGCAGGAGGCGAGGCGCGCCCGGACGTTGTCGGCGCGCGATGTCAGGATAATCGGCACCCGCGCGCCGAGCACCAGGCCCGCCGCATCCGCCCGCGCCAGGAAGGTCAGGTTCTTCGCCAGCATGTTGCCGGCTTCGAGATTGGGCACGACGAGGATCTGCGCCCGGCCGGCGACCTCGGACCGGATGCCCTTGATGCGTGCCGCTTCCGGGTCGATCGCATTGTCGAAGGCGAGCGGTCCGTCGAGGATGCCGCCTGTTATCTGTCCGCGCTCGGCCATCTTGCAGAGTGCGGCCGCATCGATGGTCGAGGGGATCTTCGACGTGACCGTCTCGACCGCCGAAAGGATCGCCACCCGGGGCGTGCCGAGGCCGATCGCCGTGAAGAGGTCGATGGCGTTCTGGATGATATCGCGCTTGGCATCGAGATCGGGGGCGATGTTGATGGCGGCGTCGGTGATGAAGAGCGTCTCGGAATAGTTCGGCACGTCCATGACGAAGACATGGCTGATGCGCCGTGCCGTCCTCAGGCCCGTGGCCGTCGAGGTGACGGCCCGCATCAGCTCGTCCGTATGCAGGCTGCCCTTCATCAGCAGGTCGGCGCGGCCTTCGCGGATGATCTCCACGGCTTTCGCAGCCGCCGCATCGCTATGCGGCGCATCGACCAGCTCGAAGGGCGAGATATCGATGGCATGGGCTTTTGCAACCGTTCTGATCTTCTCCGTCGGCCCGACGAGGACCGGACGCATGAGCCCGTCTTCGGCGGCTTCGACCGCTCCGCGCAGCGATGACTCGTCGCAGGGATGAGCAACGACGGTGGTCATCTGCGGCGCTTGCCTTGCCTTGACAATCAGCCGCTCATATTTTTCGTGCTGCCTGGCTTCGCCAGGGTTTTCCCAATCCGGCATGTGCCTCCGCTCCCTGTTGAATGACCGTTTCGAGCCCTGATGCGCCCGGTTATTTTGCGCGCCTGACGGCCCTGAGTGGCGTCGGGCTGCCGGGTGTCGGGCTGATCGGCGGTGGGCTGCCTGCCGATACCGGCCCGGCAAGGGGTGCTGCGGAAAAGCCGAAGAGGTCCACGATCTTCTGCCAGCGCTGCTCGGCTTCGCCGGAAAGCGGGCCCCGCGCGTTCAACACTTCACGAAGGGAGGCGAGGGCATGACGGCGGGCTTCCTCGTCCGCCGGCAGGAGTTGCGGTATCGCGTCGACGGCAGCTTGCTCATCGATGACGAGCATGAGGAACTGGTCGCGGATCAGCGCCTTGAATTCGGCAAGCGTCATCGCCGGCATGTTGTTCTCGACGCGCCGCATCCGGCGGATGGCGGCAAAGCCGCGCTCGTCGGCTGCGCCATGCGCCATGGCGACATGGAGCAGGCTGCGCGCCAGACCTTCCTGCAGGCCGCCCTTGTCGATCCGCGCCCTCAGCTCCTCGATCCTTGTTTTCAGCACCTGGGCATGCAGCGCTGTCTTGCTTGCGCGACGGTGCGGCTTCTCGTTCCATGGATCGATGCCGACCGCCGCCTGCAGGAACGGCGAGCCGTAGACGGTGAGGAACGCCGCCTCGCTGAGCGCCTCGATCCCTTCACGCCATGCGTCGAGTCCGGCGACGATCTGGTGTGAAACGATCTGCTCGAAGGCGAGGAAGGGATTGTTTGCGGCAACGGGACGACGCTCTTCCTCCACGTCGACCGCAAGGTCGGCAATGGGCGCCATCAGGGGATTGAGGTCGGAAAGCAGCTCGTATTGCAGCCGCAGCGGATGCAGCCTGCGCATCTCTTCGGCCGCCTGTTCCGGCACCATTGCGCGGATGAAAGGCTGGGCGAAGGTGCGGTAGAGCGACAGGTTGATTTCCGAGACCTTGGCCGCCGTCGCAAAACGCCTGTCATCGGCGGCATTGTTGCAGCCGAGCGCGCGTATATCGTCGAGCGTCCGCTCCTCGCAGCGCATGATCCAGTCGCCTTCGACAAGATCGCTGCCGACGGTCGCATTCGTCCTGGCTTCGAAAATCGCCTCGTAGAGACCGGGCGGCAATGCATCGATCAGGTCGATATTGCTGGAGAATTCCCCATGTTCCTTGCGGGCGACGCTGGCGGAGACGAAAATGCCGAGATGGCCGATCTTTTCGTGCACCGTGTAGACGATCGTCTGGCCGTGCGAGCGGATCTCGTTGACGCTGTCATAGAGATCCGCGATCCAGCCGAGCGCCTGGGCGGGCGGGGTGATATTGTCTCCCTTGGAGCAGAAGACGACGATCGGCGCGCGGATATTCCTGAGATCGATCGTCTCGCCCTTCGAGGTCTCGATGCGGCCGGCGGCGAGGTTGTTGCCGACAAAGAGCTCGTCGACGATGAACTGGATTTCCTGCGCATTCAGATTGACGTGATTGCCCCACCATTGCTCGAAGCCGAGATAGCGCGGCGCCTCGGTATCGATCTTGGAATAGAGATTATATTGCTTGGTCCAGAGCGTATTGGCGGGGTTCTGGTTTTCGAAATTCTGCACCAGCCATGCCCCGTCGAACTTGCCGTGGCCGAGATCGCCGGTCAGCGCCGTCAGCCAGGTGCCGCCGAGCAGGCCGCCCGTATAGCGCATCGGATATTCGCCGCGCTTGCCGGCCCAGTAGGAAAGGGGGGCGCCGGCGATGATGATCGAGCCGAAAAGCTCGGGCCGCATGGCAGCGAGCATCATGACGGCCCAGCCGGCCTGGCAATTGCCGATCACGCAGGGTTTTGCGTCAGCGTCCGGATGCAGCGCAATGACCTTTTCCAGAAAGATCGCTTCGGCAAGCGCGATATCCTCGAGCGTCTGGCCAGCGACCGGGTCCGGCAGGAAGCCGATGAAATAGCAGGGGTGGCCGGCTGCGAGTGCAACACCGATCTCGCTGTCGGCCTTGAAGCCGCCAATGCCCGGCCCATGCCCGGCACGCGGATCGACCACGACGAAAGGCCGGCGTGTTTCGTCGATGTCCGTGCCCTCGGGCGGGACGATGCGAACCAGCGCGTAGTTGACCGGCCGCTCGAGGTCGCGCCCGTCCAGCAGCACCTCGGGCGTGAAGCTCAGCACATGGGGTGCTGCCGCTTCCGAATGGACACGATATTGATTGCCGCGCTTTCGCATCACATCCCAGAAGAGAACGCTGCGCTGGGTGGCGTCTCTCAGATAATCGAAGGCCATGCCGGCCGGGCCGAACTGGGTTGCAAAATCAAACTTCGAGAGATGGGAAGGGTACCACATGCCAAACATGTCAAACCTCCTGGCTCACCGCTCTCGGCGGGAGTTCAAAGACCTAATTGCTGGAAGTAATAGTCTCGATCCTCGTCCGCATTGCGCATGGGCGGCGCTGCCGGCCACGGGAGTTTTGTTAGCACCTGCAGCATAGTTGGAGTGCCCCGCGGCGCAACGTATTTTACGGTAGGTTACGGGCCGTTTTCGGCTCGCCTTTCGACCTGTCATCCATGTCCGGCGGGCGGGTTTGCCGGCCGATCGTGTTGACCGATGTCAAAGACCATGGCGTGCCGGATCGCTACCGTGGGGATATCCATCACGGAGGGCAGCCATCATGGCCATCACGACAGTTCTTGGTATCCTCAAGAGCAACAAATTCGAGCGGGACCTGAACGGCGCGGCGGGTTTCTGCGCCACCTACGGGGCTCATCTGACCGCACTTGCCGTTTCCATCGGCGCGGCCCCATCGCTCAGCCAGTACGATGCCATCTCCACCATCTGGCTGGATGAGAGGCAGCGCGAGATCGACGAACTCGCCACCACGACCGCGAAGATCAAGGAGACCCTGTCGGGCAGCGACCTCTCGTTCGAGGTGCAGGATCTCTATACGGAATTTGCATGGGCCGACGAGGATTTTGCCGAGCGCGCGCTTTATGCCGATATCGTGCTCCTCGGATCCGACGCGGCAGAAGATGCCGACCTCAGAAAGCGGATCTTCGATGGCGCGCTCTTCCAGACCCCGACGCCGATCCTGATCAACCGCGGGCAAAAGGCCATCGCCGCGTCGCCAGGGTCCGTGGTGCTCGCATGGGATTCCAGCAACGAGGCGGCACGGGCGGCCCGCCAGTCGCTCGATCTTCTGGAAAGAGCCGAGGTCGTTCATGTGACGATGGTCGACCCGGTCGCGCGCATGCGCGCGAATGGCGAGGAGCCGGGCGCCGACATAGCGGGCTTCCTTGCCCGGCACGGCGTCAGGGTTCAGGTCGATCGGCTCTCGAGCGAAGGCAAAAGCGCCGATGCGATCATCACCCGGCATGCGGTGGACATGGGGGCGGACCTGATCGTCATGGGCGCCTACAATCATCCGAGATGGCAGCAGAGCCTGTTCGGCGGCGTGACCCGCAGGATGATCGAGGAATGCCAGCTGCCGCTCTTCCTTGCCCACTGAACCAGAGAACTTCGGCCTTCTCGCGCAAATGCCATCAGCAACAGGGACGTGGATCCCTGTCCAGAATATTAGAAAATGTGTATGAAGGTCGAGCTGGATCGGGGGACATGGGAATGCTGTCGATTTCGAGGGCATGCACTGCTGAGGATTTCACCATCAGTGGCGAATTGTGCAGGTCGTTTGGCGCCTGGGATGCGGAGGCATGCCGCGCCTATGACATCCCGCCCGAGGTGGTAGAGACCTTTTTCCATAGCGAGGACGACGAGGCGCTGGCAGCAAGGTACAGTCAGGCGGACGCTCCGCTTCTGCTGGCCAGATGGCATGGCGAACCGGCAGGGTGCATTGCCCTTGCACCCTTCGACGAGGGCGCGGCCGAGATCCACAAATTCTATGTGGACCCGGCCTTTCGAGGGCGCGGTATCGGCAAGGCACTCCTGCAGGCGATCATGGCCGAAGCCGGCAAGGGGCCGAGATCGATGCTGCTGCTTCATACGACGGTCTATATGAAGAGCGCAGTTTCGCTCTACGAAGCTTTCGGCTTCACGCCTTGCCCGCCGTTCCGGGACATTCCTGATGTGATCAAGCACACCGAGGTCTTCATGAAGCGGCCGATCGAGCGCGACAATTTCATTCAGTAGCCTGCTTGCTGCGATTGCTGCCCCTTGGAAATCTCCCGCATCCAAGCGAAGATCATCCCGCTCTAGCTCTTGGGGGAGATGCTGATGGAAAACCACGAGGCCTTTTTACGTGAGGCGATTGCGCTTTCGAAATCCGCGATGGAAAACGGCGACGAGCCGTTCGGGTCGGTGCTGGTGAGGGACGGCGAAGTCATCCTTCGCGCCGAAAACAGCGTCTTCACCGGCCACGACATGACGAACCATGCCGAGATCAACCTCGTCAAACTGGCTGCAAAACACTACGACACCGCCTATCTTGCCGACTGCACGCTCTACACCAGCACGGAGCCCTGTGCGATGTGCTCCGGGGCGATCTACTGGTCGGGCATCGGGCGCATGGTATTTGCGTGCTCGGAGGTACGGCTTGGCGAGATTGCCGGGATCGGGTTGAACGTGCCGAGCCGGGCGGTGCTGCAGACCGGCGCGCGCATTGTCACCGTCGAGGGACCGACGAACCTCGAAGAGGAAGCCGCCGCAGTCCATCAGGAATTCTGGCCGAAACATCTGGGCAAGGTTTAGGGCTCGCTATCTAGCGCAGTGCCCTGAGCGCGTTCAGGATCACGGCCACATCGATCACTTCCTGCAGCATGGCGCCGGTGACCGGCGGCAGGAAACCGGCGCCCGCGAAGAGCATGGCGACGAGCGAGAGGCCGATGCCGGCGAAAATGCTCTGGACGGCGATGGCGCGGGAGCGCCTGGCGATCTCGATTGCGGTGGCGATCCTGTTCAGATCGTTGCGGATCAGGACGATATCGGCGGCTTCCGCCGCAGCCGCGAGATTGGTGGCGCCGACGGCGATGCCGACATCGGCAGCTGCAAGCGCCGGAGCATCGTTGACGCCATCGCCGACCATCATGACCCTTCCGGCTGTGCGCTCCCTGGCGACGATTTCGACCTTCTGGGCGGGGGTGAGCCGCGCCTCGACGGCATCCAGCGACAGCGATCCGGCAATGGCGGCGGCAACGCTGCGCTCGTCGCCGCTCGCAAGGACGATCCGGCGGACACCCAGCTTGCGGAGCTTGCCGACAAGCTCGACCGCATCGCCGCGCAGCCGATCCTCGAAGCCGATTTCGCCGGCGAGCTGTCCGTCAAAGAAGACCTTTGCCTGCATCCGGCCTTTCTCAGGCGGGCGGGAGGGCTTGCCATCCGCCGTGAAGTAATTATCGCCGCCGACGCTTACCCTGATCCCGTCGACAAGCCCGGAAATGCCGGCGCCTGCAAGCTCCGATACGTCCGTCGGGCGTGACAGCGCCAACTGCCGTCTCCGGGCTTCCCTGACGATCGCGCGGCCGACGACATGCGAGGATGCCTGATCGAGCGAGGCGGCAAGACGCAGGATCCTGTCCGGTCCTTCCGGCCCGTCGATCGAGACGACCTCGGGGTCGCCCGCCGTCAGCGTGCCGGTCTTGTCGAAGACCGCGACGGAGGCGTCGGCCAGGATCTCCAGCGGGCCTGCGCCCTTCACCAGCACACCCGCCTTGGCGGCCTTCGAGGTTCCGGCCGCGAGCGCCACGGGAACGGCGAGGATCAGCGGGCAGGGGGTTGCGACGACCAGAACCGCGACGATGCGCGCCATGTCACCGGACAGGATGGCGGCGCCGGCCGCGATTGCCAGCGTCAGGAGCAGAAAGGCGATCGCATAGCGATCAGCCAGTCGCGCGATCCGCGCCTTCGAACGTCGGGATGCCTCGACCAGCTTGACGATGCCGGAATAGGTGCTGTCTTCGGCGCGGCTTTCCACCCTGATCTCGATCGCGTCTCCGGCATTGGTGGCGCCGCTCGAAATCCGCTCGCCGCTGGAGACGGTGACCGGAAAGGCTTCTCCGGTCAGGACGGATTGATCGATCGATGCGCTCTCCGACATCAGAGTACCGTCGGCAGGGACGACATCGCCCCTGCGGATCATCAGGATATCGCCGACCGCAATGTCGGGAATGGGGACTTCCTCCAGCCCGTCTTCCATGAGGCGAAGTGCGGTGCGCGGCACCTGTGCCAGGAGGGCCGACATGCCTTCGTCGGCACGCCGATGCGCATAGGCTTCCAGAAACTGGCCGCCCGCATACATGAGGGCGACGATCGCCCCGGCGAGATATTCGCCGAACCAGAGGGTCGAGCCCATGGCAAGGGCTGCGATCAGGTCAAGACCAAAATCGCCGTTTCGGAGCTTGGCACCAATGTCGATCAACAGGAAGGCAAGGGCAACACAGGTGCTTGCGGCAAGAGCAAGCCGGCTTGCCGAACCGAAATCCAGAAGGAAGAGGACGAAAGCACCGGCCAGACCGGCCACTGCTGCCGCCGCCATGATTGTCGAGCGCAAGCCGATGTCGGGCATCCATGCGCGCGGTTCGCCGGAAATGCGAATTCGGGGCTGAACCTTCGGCTCGTCCGGAACGCTCATGGTCGCACGCCTCCCATTTCCGCTGGGTGTTTCCTCTCGGGTGCGCAGGATCGATGCTTGAACTCGTTGCCTGGCGCCGTCATGCGTCCGGGAATGTGGCACGGTCAGCGGATTTTTCCTTGATCTCACGCAAGCTGCGCCTGACCGATGGGCACGACGACTATGCGCTATAAGCGGACGAGGGCTCAGCTAGGGAGATGTGGTCGATCTGGGGCCGCGAGAGGACTGACCGTTTTTAGATCAAGAAGGGACTATGGCTGCCGTTCGTTAGGCGTACGGGAGTAGTAAGTACCGACGCATTATCGCCAACTACGCCAGGTCAGGGAGTCTCGGATCGCCTTTTCCAGCGCATCGTCGATCAAACCACGCGCTTCAAGCAGCCTACGCAAACGGGAAGGCGTAGCAAAGGCATCCAGCCAACCCATGTTGAGTTTGACTAAGCTCGGATTACCCCCTGGAGCATCGATCATCTTCCGAGCGAAATGTTCATCGTCCAAAGTTATTGCCGGGAGGCGGTAAAAATCTCTCTTGCCCAATGTTTGCAGGATTTGTCGAAAACGAAGCGCCATCTTTGCGCACGACCGCCACGGTGCCGCTGCTCGCCCATCCTTCAAGGTAGTGTCGCCGTACATAGTGTTGTCGCCGCGTCACGTTCATAGATAAAGGTTGGCACTTTCATGGGGGTGGCACAATTCGTTTAAGCGGCCAAGCGCATGCCTTCGCATTAATTTCCGATGCGATATGCTGGCTTTGAGGCTCCGTATCTAGATTGCTGGCATGGCCAGAGGCGCCCCGAACGGCAGCTTTTGGGGAGCAGCGCCACAGAGCGAAGTGGCCGACATGAGGGCGCAAGTTGGCCGCGTGGCAGCTGCGCCACTTACGCCACAACTTTCGGTCGCCATCCACTTTCCGATAGGCCCTGAAGACGACCCCCAGTTGCTCTACGATTGGCATTGTCGCCGCGCGGCGCCATTTGGCCTAGTTGATAGCTTTCTTGCAATTGCTCCGCTCAGTCTCCAAAATCAAGTCGCATCAATCAAAAGGACCTCTTATGAGTGCTCGCCTATCGACTGCCATAAAAATCGGCGAAGCCGCAAAAGGGATCTTGCTAAAGACTCAAAGCTTCCCCGATCGAGAAGTTGAAAAGCTCGATGGTGTTTGCCAACTTGTGCATGTTGGCGTGGAGCCTATGCTTCTGGCACTGTCGATGGAGCTGGCACTCAAGGCGTGGTTCGTTTTTGACTTCGATGATCCGAAAACTGCCAAATCGCACGACCTAGCGAAGCTGTTTGATAAGCTTAAGCCCGAGAGTCAGGAGAAACTTGACGCGGAGTTCAAGAGATCAGTGGCGCCATATCATCCCAACTTCTTGCATACTGACTACAGTATTCGTCACGTCCTGTACCAGCACAAAGATGCGTTCATCGATTGGCGCTACCTTCATGAGCCTAAATCCACGATGTTCGACCGGAGTACTTTCCAGGCAACACTGGAAATGGTGCTCAAAGAATTTGACAAGAGATATCGCATTGAGCGGGTAGAGCCGCTTTGGCAATCCTAAGTAGCTGGACATCGAGGACGAGTGTCCGCCTTCTAGAACTTGCATAAGCGGCCTCATCGACTGAAAAGGCGATGCGAATCCGCCTTTTATGGTCGGACCGTCGAATGACTGTTTCGGGCCAGAAGCGGCCCAATGTCTCACCGGCTTGCCATCAAATCGTAAGCATTGCCAATCGCAAAACATCCACGCCCGCGAATGTGCTACATTGCGTCATCACAGGCTTCTGTTGCGGGAGGGATCGAGAATGCAGCGCAAGCTGGCCACGATCATGGTCGGGGATTTCGTCGGCTCCACCTCTGCGATGGAAACAGACGAAGAGGGAGCGATTACCCGGATCGATACTGTGCTCGAGACGGTTCGCACCGTCGTCCAGCGCCATGACGGCCGTGTGTTCGGCACGGCGGGGGATGCGCTGCTTGCGGAATTCGCCAGTCCCGTCAATGCGCTCCGGTCCGCCATCGAGGCGCGCGCCGAGATCGCTGCGCTTCCTGGAGCGAGCGGCGGCGACATGCGGTTTGGCCTCCATCTTGCCGATGTCGTGGTCGTCGGCTCGGACCTGCGTGGCGACGGCGTAAACATCGCCGCGCGCATCGAGGCGTCCGCGCCACCCGGCGCAATCGACGTTTCAGGGCTGCTTTACGACCAGGTGCGGCGGGTCTCGCCGTGCGGGTTCGAAGATATCGGCGAAAGACGGCTGAAGGGGATTCTGGAGCCGATCCGGATCTACCGGGTCACCGAACTGGTGGACCGCCACGTCTATCAGTTCGCTCCAACGCGCTCCGCCCCCAGCGCCGCCCAGTCTCCCCGGACCAACTCGATCGCGGTGACGCGCTTCGACGTGGCGTCTGGCGACGTTGCGGATCAATGGTTCCTGGCGGAGGGCATTACCGACGACCTGACGCTCGAACTCAGCCGCCTGAAAGGGTTATTTGTCAGTTCCCGCTCGGCGGCGGCCGCCCTGACGACGAAAGACCCGGTCGAGATCGGCCGTCTTCTCGGCGTCGGCTATGTCATCAGCGGCTCGATCCGGCAGGTGGGCGAGGACCTCAGGGTCAATATCGCGCTGACCGAGACGGGAGAGGGGCTCGTCATCTGGTCGGACCGGATCAAGCGCCCGTTTCGCGAATTGCTCGATGTGCTGGACGAGATCATCGCCCGTGTCGCGGCAACGGTCTCCGGACGCATCGAACAGTCGGAACTTGCGGCAGCACGGCTGAAGCGGCCGGAGAACATGACGGCCTATGAATATTACCTGCGCGGGCTCGACCATCACCGCCTGGTGGGCGTGGCGGATGTTCACATCCATGAAGCGATGAGCTGGTTCGAGCGGGCAATGGTGGCCGACCCCGGTTTCGGCCGTCCCTTCGCAATGCATGTCTGCTCGTGGAGCAACCTGCCGAGCTTCGACATGGACAAGGCCGAACAGCAGGTTGCACATGCGCTCGCCCTCGACCCGTCCGACCCGGAAGCCCATCGCATCATGGGCGCGATCAAGATGAAATCGGGCGATTTCGTTTCGGCCCGCTACCACCACATCCGCGCCCATGAACTCGCACCGAACGACGCCTATATTCTCGGCCGCAGCGCTGCCTTCTACGTCTATGCCGGGGAGGCCGAGCGCGCCCTCGAAATGCTCGATCGCGCCGAAACGCTCGATCCCTTCCTGCCGGTCTGGATCACCGAAGAGCGGGTGGCGGCGCTCTATGCGTTGAGCCGGTTCGAAGAGATGATGCGCGTTGCCGTGACGCTGCCGTTCCAGACCCGGCGCAAGTCGCTCTACCAGGTTGCCGCCAGCATGGCTTGCGGCAATGCCGACAGGGCCGAATCCCTGGTCCGGCAAGCGCTCTCGCTCGATCCGACCCTGTCGGCGGTCTATATCCGGATGCAGGAAACCTATGCGGACGAATCCGTCACCGAAACGCTGGTTGCGCGCAATTGCGATGCCGGCCTGCCGTTGACGCCGCGCAAGCCCGCAGCGCGGAAGAAATCACTCTCCCTGAGATGATGATCGCCCGGCTGCATCAGACTGCCGCGGCCCGTCTCCAAAGATCGGCGCAGGCCGCGAGTGCTTCTAGGCCTTGAGCCGGGCGAGCTGCGGGCCGACGATCGCGGCAAAGAGGCGGGGTTCGCCGAGGGCGCGGGCCGACAGCATGGCGCCATGGACGGAGGCCATCAGGATCTGCGCTTCCTCCTCGGGCGATCTCGCGAGCCGGAAGAGCTTCTGCTCTGCGCCGGCCTTCAGCACCGAGGTCAGCCAGGCGGCCAGGTTCTCGAAATGCCGGCGCACATGGGCTGCGACCGGCTCCGGCAGCATCTGCATTTCGGCCGCGAGCATGGCGCAGACGCAGAATGGCTCCGTGGCATCGAGAATGCATTTCTGCCAGTAGTTCAGATAGGCCTGCAGCTGATCGACTGGGCCGGGGACGTGCTCGCGCAACGAGTTCAGGCCGGATTCGGCGCGCTGCGTATAGCGATCGACCAGGACCTGCACGAGCTCGGCCTTGGTGGGGAAATGGTGGTGGATGCTCGCCTTGCGGATGCCGACCGCCTCGGAAATATCGGCATAGCTGAAGCCGTTATAGCCTCCCGCCACGACGAGGGACTGCGCTATATCGAGGATTTTTTCCGAAGTCGTCTGTTCCATGCAGCTTGCCTATCTGCCGGTAGGCAAAGCGTCAAGCTGGCGCTGCGGGCTCGCTCACGCGCTTGTGTTCATCATGACAGCGGGCGGTGCGTTTGACGATTGACTCCTCAAAATGATCTACCTACTAGTAGGAAGACGAAACAAGGAGCCTGTCATGCAAAACCAATCTTCCGCGCAATCGAGCTGGTTGCGATCCTACTATTTCGTCCGTGCGTTGTTTTCGATCGGCTGGATCATCGCCGCCATTCTTGCGGCCAGTCTGTCGGGAAGCCAATCGGCGCTCGCGTCGGTGCTGCTCGTCATCTATCCGGCCTGGGATGCGGTGGCGAACCTCGTGGACGCCCGCTCGAATGGCGGATTGAAGGCGAACCCCGCACAGACCTTTAACGTCGCCGTCAGCTCGATCACCACGCTCGCCGTCATCATCGCCGTGCTTGATAGCACCTATGCCGTGCTCGCGGTCTTCGGCATCTGGGCGATCTTCTCCGGCCTGCTGCAGCTTTCGGCGGCCGTGCGGCGCTGGCGCATTTACGGCGCGCAGTGGGTGATGATCCTCAGCGGCGCCCAATCGACGCTCGCCGGCGGCTTCATGATCAGCCGGGCCTATGGGACCGCGGCGCCGAGCATTCTCGACATTGCGCCCTATGCCGGGTTTGGCGCCTTCTATTTCCTGCTGTCGGCGGTGTGGATGACCGTTGCGGCCTATCGGAAGGCGAGCGTGCAGGGGTGAGGCGCGCCAGCCCCAGCCGGAATGAGAGAAATGCTTAGATGGCATGGGCGCGGAGAGCCGCCCATGCCATCTTTTCCGTGGGATTCCGAAGCCGATGGTTGTGGAATCCAATGCGTACGACCCGACGCAATGCCCGCGCAAGTTTATATTGGAATATGAGTGTTCAACTGTAGTGGGGGATGCGGGGGCGCGTCCCGCCATTCTGCATGGCGCCGCACGGGGGAACACGCATGACAGTCACCAGTTCGATCATGTCCGCAATCCTGCAGTCGTCGACGTACCGGTCTTCAAAGACGACGATCGAGGAGTGGCGGGCTGCCAGGTCCGGCGTCGGTGACAACGAGATCTCGGCCTATTCCAATGCGACGGTCGATGGCGGCGACGGCAGCGATTACATCAGCGCCTATGATCATGCGACCGTCAGCGGTGGGCGGGGCGACGACGTCATCGATACCTACGATCATTCCATCATCGACGCCGGAGACGGCAATGACCACGTATCCGTCTGCGATCATTCGAAGGTGACCGCCGGGGCGGGCAACGACTGGGTGAGCGGTTACGATCATTCGACCGTCGAGGCCGGAGACGGCAATGACTACATCTCCGTCTATGGCGACTCCACGGTCGATGGCGGGGCCGGCAACGATGTCATCGAGACCTACGAACGCTCCGTCATAACAGGCGGCAAGGGCGCGGACCGGATCCAGACCGGCGGCGGCTCCATCCTCAAATATGCCGCAGGCGACGGGCGCGATCAGATCCGGGTTTCCGGTTCGGCCACGCTGCAGCTCGGCGAAGGCATTTCAGCAGATGCGGTGCAGGTTACCGTCAATGGCCGCACGGCGACCATCAGCATCAATGGCAAAACCAGCTACCTAGCTAAGCAGCTATTTGCGGAGAGAGCTAGAGGAGGATAGGGCACCTGGGAACGTCGGCCGCGGTAGGGCGTATCAATCCGCTCGGGCAACCTTCGCGGCCGCGCGACGCTCCAGCGTCCAGAGGCGGACACACACAAACAGCAACGGCAGCCCTACGCCTAGAGGCCGACTTATCTCATAAACACCGAAGGCGTTGCTTTTGAAGAACTCCGCGAAAGTTCCGAGCGCCAAGCCCATGCAGAAGAACCCAACAATGCCGGAGATCCACAAGACGATTTCTCTAAAGATGCGCATAGACGGGCTCCCTGGCTGATGGACTGGGTGAAACCCACCCGTGCAGATTCGTGAAGGGCTACCTGGCTTGATAGCTCGGCAGCTATCGCTACAGGCGGAAGAATCTAATCGAAGACTCGATCGCGCTCACATTGTAGGCCGTATAAGCAGCCAGCAATAAAGGCGGAGCAATTTCCAATCCGATCAACACTCGCACCTGAAGGTAACTCGTAGTGTCTTCGAGACTAACCACAGTCTCGTTGATCTTTTGCAGCATCTCCTCGACGAGGTGAATCGCAACGGTATCTACATTTCGGATCTCATTGACAAGCTCGGCAAGCCTACGCTGAACAGCCCCGATTCGTCGCGAGAAATAGAGTTCAGTTGATCGGACTACGAATGCGTAAGTGAAGTAGATCAGGAAAATACTTCCAAATCCGATCAGGACCGTCCGATCGAGTTTGAATGTCAGGCCCAGGATCGTCAGACTTTCGCCTACGATTTGCAAATGACCTACCAGCAACAAAGATGCGCATGTTGCAAGGAGCGCCTTCCGACTCTTGGCGAAATCGTCGTGATCCAGAAGAGAATACATCGAAACCTCGGTGGTTTGCGTTGCTGGAAAGCCATGGTCCGGCAGCAAAGCTGCCAGAGTAGGTGTTTACGAGTCGACCATTTCCCAACGGACAAGCGAGCAATCGGATTGGCGGATCATACCTGTCGCAGACCCGACATTGGTGCCTCCGAAGCCGTTCTTGGCGCGGAAGGTCATGACGACAAAATGCTGGCCCTGCGCGTTCACAGGGGAGATCCTGGTCTCGTCGTGCTCAAAGCTACTCGGCTCACGCAGGGACTTCTTCACAGCGTCTACCAGCTCGCGATCGGAACCATCCCATGATGACAGGCAGTGAAAGCCCTTTCTGCGCTCTTCCGCCTTCTCGGCACTCTCTGCTGCAGCCCTTACTGAAGCTTCCTGCTTGCGCTTGGCTTCAGACGCAGCCCGTTCTGCAGCCTCTTGGGCTCGCTGTTCCGGCGTCTTCTGACTTTCGAGATATGAACCCCATAAGATCAACCCTCCGAAGATGATCACCAACCCCAAGAAGATCCTGCGGCAGCCTCCCTTCTTCTTCGGAATTTTTGGCGCTTGAGGTCGTGGCTGCTCTGAAGCGCCGGGAAGTGATGACAACAGCTTGCGCGCTTCCTCAAACTGCTCTGCGGTGATCTCCCCGCGCGCCTTCATCGCAGCCAATTCTGCCAAAGATTTCGAGTCGTCGCCCATTACCCAACCCCAAAATAGTTGGGTTGTTGAAGCACGGCGATTTTCAATTGTTAAGCGAGATTGTGAACCGCGCTCTCGTTTTGCACACTTGGCTATTTGGCTACGTAGCTGGCTGATGGTTCGCCGGCACAGCGCGCACTTTAAGGACAGTCGCGCTTGATCTGCCCATCAACGATCGTAGCTGTAGTCTGCTCTCTCACCTGGCTGTCGACCAGCTCGAGGGTTTGCTGAACCACATCATTGCTGGTCTTCTTAGAGAGATAGCTCGTTATCGCGTCACGTTGAGGGCGGCAATGCGCGGCGATGGCTGGCAGCAACTCAGATGGCGGATGACAGGATTTTTGGCCGTAGAAGGTTGCGTAAATTTTCACGCAAGACCTGTAGTCGTCGCCGAGCTTTACTAGCTCCGGATCTTCTGCACTCGCAGACGTTCCCACGAGGCACATCAGGGCGATCAGTATGAGGCGCAAGCGTAACTCCCAGCTTCGAGCGGCTTTATAATCCAACGCGATCCCACAACAATTCCAACTCCTATGCGCGTAGCTAGATAGCTGGGCAGCTACTGACGCTGGAAAGGCGCGGCCAGGGAATCTCGGATACTCAAGACTTGCTCATTGATCCAAGTAACATAGCGCATAGGCCGACTGACCGCTTTCACCTCTGCAGTGTAGCTCAGCCGCATGTTAGCGATCTTCGCCTCAGCGGTGTCCATATTGAGCAGCTGACCAGGAGTATCAGGCTTGTTGATGTAGTCCACCTTGACAAAGCAGAGTAGGTCGGTGTTCGGGCTGCCCTGATAGATCCACTTTGCATCTGCGAGCCAGGTGCTATGCACCCGCTGGCAAGGAGCATTGAAGCTAGCAATCTTCTGACCGCTATCAAGGACGTGACCGCGCACGCGAATGGATGATACTCGTAGTGACGGATCCTTCGGCTGTTCCCAGAAGACCTTGATGTAGATCTGCCCGTTATCGGCGCCAAGATCAGCGGAATCGAAATACATTTCCCACGGCGTTACTACACGCGCTATGACCGGCACCTCGATGGCTCTCTCGACGTAGGCGTCCCAATACCCATAACCCAACCCACACACCACGATTAGCAGTAGAGCAAACGCGCGCATCAGACCTTCCCAACTATAGCTTTCGCTCTGTAGCACAACCTCGACTTCGGGGAATACATCTAAACCGGGAAAGAAATTAGCTAGATAGCTGGGCAGCTGCCGACGATGTCATCACCGTCGAGCTCTACTCCGCGGGATCATCATCGCTGACAATAGCGTTTGCGGATGGCAGCACGCGGCAAGTCACCGCCCAGCCGACGGGTGGAGGCGGCACACCGCATCTGCCGCCAAATTCTCAAGCCCCGATCCTTTTGCCTCCTGGCGAGCCGGCGATGTCAAAGGAAGCATTCGAAGCAATGATCCGTGACCCGAACATGTCGCAGGCGCAGAGAGAATATCTTGTCGGCGCGCTTGCGCCGGCCATTTATGGCATCCCGAGGTATGACTACTCCCATCTCGAGTGGCACTCATTGCCGCCGGGCGCGGCGCAGCCGATGTCAGCCGAGGTGAAAGCGGAACTCGCGGCCCGCGAAGCCCATGTCCAGCAGTTGAAGGCGGAATATGATGCCGAGACGGCCGCTCATCCGGAGCGCTACAATCCGCAGCCCGAGAGCAACGACATGTATGAGACCAATGTCGCAACATTGCCTGACGACGCCATCAAGCCGCGGATCGACTATATCACCTACCTCATTCAAAGCGGGGAGGCCGAGAAATACTCGTTCCATTCCGGAAATGGTGACCAGACCACCAGTTCCATCCACCAGTATCTCTACTGGCTGCAGCAGCGCGCTCGGGAACTGGAAAGCGATGGTGTCTATTCGCCCGGCATGTTCGGGTAAACGGGGGCCGAAGGGGGCTAGACTTCGGACCTCGTATACCTCCCTCAGTCCTGTGCTTGCCACAGAATGAGGGTGAGGATGATGGGCTGAGTGCCCAAAGCAAGCTCTTCATTCGAGGAGATGTCGATAGACGATTGTCGGTTTTCTCGCACCCCGGTTGGCAAACCGCCCCCTCAGCGGCTAATCTTGCGCCACCCCACCTTCGGCCGCCGCTTCCCACGCCCGGCCGCACCATCACGAGGACATCATCATGAGCACCATCGAAGCCGTCGCCGAAGAGGCCAAGGGCTGGCGCCGGCATATCCATCAGAATCCGGAGCTGCTGTTCGACCTGCCCGAGACGGCAGCCTTCGTCGCGGGCAAGCTTGCCGAATTCGGCTGCGATGACGTCACGACCGGGCTTGCCAAGACCGGGGTCGTCGCCGTCATCGAGGGCTCGAAGGGGCCGGGCAAGACGATTGCGTTGCGCTGCGACATGGATGCGCTGCCGATGTCGGAGCAGACCAATCTTCCCTATGCCTCGAAAAACACCAACCGGATGCATGCCTGCGGTCATGACGGGCACACGGCCATGCTGCTTGCCACCGCAAAATGTCTTGTCGAGAACCGGGATTTCTCCGGCAAGGTGGTGCTGATCTTCCAGCCGGCGGAAGAGGGCGGCGGTGGTGCGCGTGTCATGATCGAGGAAGGGCTGCTTGAGCGTTTCGGCATCGACGAAGTCTACGGCATGCATAACGAGCCGGGCCTGGAAATCGGTTCCTTTGCCACGCGCGCTGGCCCCTTCATGGCGGGTGCGGATCGTTTCGTCATCACCATCAACGGCAAGGGCGGGCATGCGGCAGCACCGCAGATGACCCGCGATCCCGTTCTCGTCAGCGCCCATATGGTGACTGCGCTGCAATCGATCGCCTCGCGCTTCACCGATCCCTTCGATCCTGTCGTCGTTTCCGTCACTTTCTCGGAAGCCGGCAACGACAAGGCGCTGAACGTCATTCCCGCCTCCGTGCGCCTCGGCGGCACGATCCGCACCATGCAGGCGGATACGCGCAAGGCCGTCGAGCAGCGGTTCCGCGAGATCGTGCATGGCACGGCGAAGCTGTTCGAGACGGAAGCCGAGATCGACTGGCGGCCGGGTTACCCGGTGACGGTCAACGATGCCGGCAGGACGTCAGCTGTCGTTGCGGCGGCTGCGCGGGTAGCCGGCGAGGAGCGGGTGGAAGCGGCCTACGTGCAGTCGATGGGAGCTGAAGACTTTTCCTACATGTTGGAAAAGCGGCCGGGCGCGATGATCCTGATCGGCAACGGGGATAGCGCGGGTCTGCACCACCCGGCCTATGATTTCAACGACAAGGCGATTGCGCATGGGGTGCGCTACTGGTTGTCGCTGGTCGGGCAGGAGCTTGGGGGACGCTGAGGCTGACTGGGTGGAGAGGAGCGTGGTTTTCCTCTCCCTCATTTCTGCGTCGCTGGCGCCGGGCCAGGGATATCAGAGAAGCCAGCCACCGCGCGTCCGTGCGGCGAATGACGGCCGACATATGCGGCAAGCGAAATAATCTCTCCTGCCCAAGGGTTTTGGCAGGCTGGACCCCTGTGACAAGCACAGGGATGAGGGAGAGAGGAGGCGCGCCTCGGTGCCCAAGACGATGTTTGCGCTGCTAGAGGCGCGTGTCGCCGAAGACACTGCCGCGACGGGGCGCGGCGGAGAGCCTGTCCCTCACAACCACTTGGGCACGTCGACCCGCTGAAACGCCCTCAGGTCTCCAATCAGTCCGCCCGCATCGGCATTCACTGAAATCGAATAGCGATGCGCCGGCGGCAGGAATTTCGTCTCCACCATGTGGTCGATGAACTTGAGAAAGGCATCGAAGAAGCCCGCAGAATTCAACAGGCCGACGGGTTTATCGATCTCGGAGAGCTGGTTCATCGTCCAGACCTCCATCAATTCCTCGATCGTGCCGATGCCGCCGGGCAGCGCGATGAAGGCATCGGCGAGTTCGGCCATGCGCTGTTTGCGCAGGCGCAGGGTCGGCGTGATTTCATCCGTCGTGAGATTCGGGTGCGAATGGCCGCGCTGATGCAGGCTTTCGGTGATGACGCCATGCGCCGTGCCGCCGGCCTCGAGCACGGCATCGGCGACGACGCCCATCAGGCCCTTGGTCGTTCCGCCATAGACGAGGCCGATGCCCTCGCTGGCCATGGCCCGGCCAAGCGCCCGGGCGCCATCGGCGAAATCGTCCGTTGCGCCGAAGTTCGATCCGCAGAATACCGCGATGGACTTGATGGAGCGTGTCATGATCGGTCGCCTTCCTGTGTTTTAGCTGACACGCAATAGCGGCCAGTCGCAGCAAAGGAAAGCGGTCAGGAGGCTCGGTCCGGCATCAGTGCCGATATGCACAACCTCGATCTGCAGTGTCAGTCCGACGCCGGCGTTGGGCCTACCGATCGGTCTCTGTTGCGGCCACCGGCAGCGAGACGGAGAAAAGGGCGCCGCCGCCATTGTGGTTGGCGGCGCTGATATCGCCGCCGTGGTCAAGGATGATGGACTGGCAGATGGAGAGGCCGACGCCGACGCCGTCCTGTTTCGTGGTGTAGAAGCAGTCGAATATCCGCCCGAGATCGACGGCTGATATGCCGTCGCCGCTGTCGCGGACGGAGAATTGTATCCTCTGGCCCGACGCGCTTGTGGCGATCTCGATGCGGCGCGGCCGCTTGCCGCTGCTGACGACGGCCTCGATGGCATTGAGGAGCAGGTTGACGACAACCTGCTGCATCTGGATGCGGTCGCCGAGGAAGGCGGACAGGCCGGGCGTGCAGGCGACCGAAATGCGGATCGCGTGCATATCGGTCTCGTGGCGGACGAAGGACAGCGCATCCCCAATGATCTCATTGAGGTCGAGCGGCTTTCGTATCGTCGCCTGGCCGCTTGCCATGCCGCGGACGTGCTTGACGATTTCGCTCGCCCTATGGGCGCTCGCCGCCATGCGCGCGGCAATCTCCTTGAGCTTGGTGATGTTCGGCTCGTCGCGTGACAGATGCAGCCTTGCGGTTTCGCAGTCGGTGACGATCGCGGCAAGCGGCTGGTTGACCTCATGGGCAATCGAAGTCGCGAGCCTGCCGAGCATGGAGAGCCGCGCCGTATGCAGCGGGTCGGCCTCGCGCTCGCCGGGTTGTCTCCGATCGGTGATATCCGTGAGCACGATGAGCAGCGGTTCGGGACTTTCGGCCGAAGGGAAGGTGACCGACAGTTTGACATCCAGCATGGCGCCCTTGAAGCTGCGCATCTTCATCACCTCCGAGAAGAGCTTCGTCCCCTCGAACCATGCGCGCATCAGTCTCCTGCCGGTCTGGGGCGATAGGGCAAACAGATAGCTTGCCGGCCCCTGCAGGTCGTCGCACGAGGATGCCTGCAAAAGGGAAACAGCCATCTCGTTGGCGTCGCTGACGAAAAGGCCTGCCTGCGAAATGCCCGCCGTGAGAAAGTGCTCGGCATCGCCCCTGGCCTTCGATCCGGAAAGCAGTGCCCAGAGGCTCGTGGGATCGAGCTGCAGGACCGGGACCGGAAGATGATGGATCAGGGCTGTAGCGTGCGTCTCGCTGCGCGCACGCCTTGCCGGCAGATCGCCGTTAGCGCCGCCTTGGATGACGACGATCGGCGGCTGCGCGACAGAGCGCTCGCCATGTCTGGCGTCATCCCATCGAGCAGCGATGTTCCGCGCTATCGGCGTGTCGGCCATTTGCCCTTCCTATACGCTCAGCCACTATGTTTCAGGCCAGATGTTCCGGCGGGTGCAATAGTTTGTCCGAGACAATGCCTCTTCGTTGCGGGCGCGCGCGTTCTGCTGGCGCGCATCCACCTGCGGCCGCCATTGGCGGCACCATATCGGTCATGATAGTAGCCATCAGGCTGAATAGAGTCGAAGCCAAGGTAAAGCGGGGCAAAGGGTGGCACAATGCCCGCTTCCGGCAACAGGGTGTTGCGCTCAGTGGAACATAGATGATCGACCTGGATGATATCAGAAGCTTCGTGGCGGTGGTCGAAAGCGGCGGTTTCAATCGCGCCGCCCAGAGCCTCGGCGTGTCCAAGTCGATCGTCAGCCGGCGTATCGCGCGCATGGAGACTGATCTTGGGGCGCGGCTGATTAACCGCAGCACGCGCGGCATCAGCGCCACGGAGGCCGGGCTCGAATTCAAGGCGCGCTGCGGGCGCATTCTTGCCGAACTCGAGGAGGCGCGGGATGCGGTCGCCACCTATGCCGGCGGCGATGTTACCGGGCGCCTGAGGCTCGCCGCACCGCTTGCCTTCGGGCAGCGCTATCTCGGCCCCATCCTGACCGAGCTTGCTGGCCGCCATCCGCGCCTCGAGATCGATGTCTCCTTCTCCGAGCGCGCCGTCGACCTCATCAGCGAACATTATGATGCGGCGATCCGGCTCTTCGAGCTGCGCGATCCCTCGCTGATCGCGCGCCGCATCGCGCCGGTCAGGCCCTTCATCGTCGCCAGCCCCGATTATCTTGCCCGCAACGGCCGCCCCGAGAAGCCCGAAGACCTGCTTTCGCATGACTGCATCATCTATTCCGGGCGCCATATTCCGGAATGGAAGTTCCGTGCCGGCAAGCGCATCGTGTCGATCCGCCCGAATGGACGGCTTCTGACCGATAATGCCGAGGTGCACCTGGGCTGGACGATTGCCGGGCTCGGCGTGGCGGAGCTGCCGTCCTTCATCGTCTCAGACGAGATCCGCAAGGGCACGCTCGTGCCGCTTCTGGTCGAATATTATCTGGACGAGGGCGCGATCTACGTGGTGCGCCCGCCGGGGCCGCATGTGCCGGCCAAGGTGCGGGCGCTGATCGAGATCATGCTGGAGCGGCTCGGCGGGGAGGGCAGTGCCGCCTATCCCCCGGTTCTGCAGGCGGGAGAATAGACGGCCCTCCCGTCCCGGGCGCTGCTGTTTCGGGAATTTCGTTACCGTTATAACACAAGGCGCCGACACAGGTTTTCGGCCAGTTTCATGCAAGCTCCGCTTTCCAGTTTGCGCGCACCAACACGCCAAACAGAAGGATGAGACACCGTGATCGTCGGTTCCGATAATTCAGTCCGCAGCGTTTTCAATGCCATGCCCAGGGTCGCCGTTTCCGTTTTCGGCGAGGAGAAATACGAGAAGACAACAGGGGAAGCGGCGAACGCGCTTCCTGCAAAATCGGACGACCAGTTGCTCGCCGACCTCTACGATCGTACCGCCCAGCAAACGCTCGATGATGCCGACATCGATGGTGACGGGATGATGAGCAAGGACGAATACATGGCCGCGCAAAAGCGGCTTGCCAATGCCGATAACAGGATCTTCGATATCGATGCCGCCGAAGACCGCTGGTCGACCTTCGATCCCACCGGCAAGGGGGCAATCGACAAGGATGAGATCATCGAGGGGCTGAAGATCCTTTTGCCGCTCAAGGTCGGCCATCTCGATGCCGACATGGTCGAGCGCATCCGGACGCAGGCCCTGGAGGCTTCCAAGGAGACGCTGCAGAATTTCCAGGACGCCATCGACGTAGAAAGCAAGAAGCCGGCAATGGCGGAAACGATCAAGACGACGATCGCCGAGCAGGCCTCGCTGCTCTCGCTCTATGACGAGTTCAAATAACCTGCTGCGGCCGGGTAAGGGTGACAAAAGGGCGAGCGGTCGCTGAACCGCTCCTCCCTTGGCAACAGAAAGGCCCTTCCTGCCGTGGTCGACGCCTGTCAGGCGAACAGGAAGTCGCCGGACTGGAGGACATAGGCTCCGTTCAGCATGGCAATGCCGACGGCGCCGTCTCCTCCGGTGCCGTCATGGTCCCAATAGAGCGTGCGGTCGGACGTGTTGAAGTAGAACTGGGCGTCCGTGCCGATCGCGGTCTTGCCGACATGGTAATCCAGCGTGGATGCCGTCATGCCCTGGAAGTCGCTGGACGTGAACGACAGGAAGTCGTCCGCGCCGAAATCGCCGATGAAAACGAAGTTCGATGGGCTCGGTGCGGCAAGGACGAAAGTATCGGCGCCGCCGCCGCCGGCCAGGCCGTCACTGCCGCCGCCGCTGACAATCGTGTTGGCCGCGGCATTGCCTGTTATCTGGTTGTTGCCGGCATCGCCGATACCGGTCACGGCGCCCGCCTGGAGGATCAGGCTCTCGGCTCCCGTTCCGGCGAGCGAATAGGTCTCGGCGGTGGAATAGATGATATCGGTGAAATACGAGGGGTCGTCGCCGGTGTCGTGGACGACGTCGCCGGCGCTGTCGACCTTGTACTTGTCGTTTCCAGCTCCGCCATCCATGGTGTCGTCGCCGGTGCCGCCAGCGAGTATGTCATCGCCGGAGCCGCCGTAGAGCGTGTCATTGCCGGCGCCGCCATCGAGATAGTCGTTGCCGTCGAGACCGGAAAGCGTGTCGCTACCCGCTGCGCCGCCGAGACTATTGTTGCCGCTGTTGCCCGTCATGACGTTGTCGAGCGCGTTGCCGCTTCCGTAGAGATTGCCTTCCGCGACGAAGGCGAGGTTCTCGACATTAGCCCCAAGCGAGTAACTCACCTGCGCAAGGATCGTGTCGGTACCTTGGCCCGCCAGCTCGATCACCCTGTCGGCAGCGGTGTCGACGACGTAGGTGTCGTTGCCGAGGCCACCCGTCATCCGGTCGTGGCCGTATCCTCCGTCCAGATGATCGTTGCCGGCAAGGCCTGTCAGCGTGTCATTGCCGGAGCTTGCGTAGATGGCGTCGTCTGCGGGTGTGCCGACCAGGTTCTTGTCGGGATAGGTGCCGTAGATGCGACTGCCGGGAATCTCCACCGCATGGGCGTCGGTATCGAAGCGGACCTGGAAGATGCCGTCATTATATCCGTTGACGTCGTTGTAATCACTGTCGGACGCCCAGCTGACGACCCAACCGCCGTCATCGAGTGCTGCCACCTGGGGCATATCCTTGTAGGTATGGGTCAGCGTGTTAAGGAGCGTCTCGTCGCCGTTTTTCGTCCCGTCGGCATTAAACGCCTGCTGATAGACGTGATAGAAGGTCTCCGAACTGCCGATCACCGTCCAGGTCACCACCCAGCCGCCATCGGAAAGAGCCGTCACCTTCTGGTTCGAGGCATACATGCCGTCGGTATCGACCTGGGTCTCGACGCCTTGTGGCGTCCCGTTCGCATTGTAGGCCTGCTGCATCATGTGGGCGTCGCCCGAGAGCCAGATCACCACCCAGCCGCCGCCGTCCAATGCGGCGGAGGTATGGTAGCCCTGGTTGCCGTCGGTTGTGGTATTGACGCGTGTCTCGGTGCCGAACCGTGTTCCATCGGCATTGTAGGCCTGCTGATAGATCCCGCCGCTCGAACCGTCCTGGCCATTGGATCCCCAGATGACGACCCAGCCGCCGTCACGTGTCACCACCGTCGGGCTGCCCTGATAGGAATCGGTGTAGGTATTGACGGGGGTTTGCCCGCCGTGCGGCGTGCCGTCGGCATTGTAGATCTGCTGGAATATGCCGGTTTGCGAACCGTCCTGCAGGGTCCCGGTGACGACCCAGCCGCCGTCATCGAGCGCCGCCATCGAACTGGCGTTTGTAAGGGTCTCTCCACCGACCTTGGAGCCGTCGGCGGCGAAGGCCTGCTGATAGGTCCCGCCCTGGCCTACCGACAGCCAGCTGACGACCCAGCCTCCGTCAGAAAGCCCCATGACCGACCGTAGCCCCTGTCCCCCGCCTTCATAGGTGTTGACCTGGGTCTCGTTGCCGCGCGGCGTACCATCAGCGTTGAATGCCTGCTGATAGACCCCAGGCGTGGAGATGCCCTGGTCTCCCCAGGTAATCACCCAACCGCCATCGGCAAGGGCGGCGATGGCCGGCATCTCCTGATTGCCCTCGACGATGGTGTTGACTCGGGTTTCAGGACCGGAGGGGGAGCCTGTGGCGTCGAAGACCTGCTGGTAGACGCCGGTACCGCTGCCATCCTCCAGGGTGGAGGCCCATGTGATCACCCATCCGCCGCCCGGCAGCTGGGTGGTCACAGTACTGTACTGAGAATTGACCGTGAATGTGTTGACCTGAGATTCCGCAAACGGCATTTACCTTCCTCCTCAGACAGATAGTAACCGAATGAATGAATGGGGTGCTGCAGATCCGATCCGTATTGCTACCATACCGTTCTTTTTTGAAGATTACCCGACAGTCCGGATAATTTTCAAAAGAGAACGGCGGCAGCCGGGCGGCGAGCCCATCACCTCGCAACGGCACAGCGGTCTTTTCGGGGTTCTCTTCGGGAAGGCGGTCCGCCCCTAGGCGGGCTGAACGCTCCTCACCACGCCCGTGCGGTCGATGACGCAGGCGAACTTGCGGCCGGAGGCATCGAGGTCAACGCTGAAGCCGCCGGCTTCGACCGGGCGCGAGCCGGTCGGCAGGATTTTCGCCCTGTCGAGACCGGCCTGCTTCGCGGCGGCATCGGCGCAGAGGAGCTGCAGGTCGGCGGGCGCGGTCTCGACCGCCGTGCGCGACATCTGGTCCGGCGGCGGGGCCGACTGGCAGGCCGCCAATGCCGCGAGCGAGCAAAGGAGCAGGGCCGGAAGCGGCCGGCTCTTCAGGAAAATGCGCATGTTGATCCCCCGTTTGAAACACTCACGCTCTGATGCCATCCACCGTCAGACGCCCTTGTAGAGGGCTGCGCCCTGCATCAGGACGATGACCTTGGCGCCGACCTTGATCCGTGAGTGCAGGTCGATGATGTCGTCATTGTTCATGCGAATGCAGCCTGAGGATACGTCGAGGCCGATCGACCAGGATTCCGGCGTTCCGTGGATGCGGTAGATCGTGTCGGCGTCGCCGGCATAGAGATAGAGGGCGCGGGCGCCGAGCGGGTTGTCCGGGCCGCCTGGCTGGCCGGCCGCCCATTTGGCGGCGTTCGGATCGCGGGCCACCATTTCGGCGGGCGGGGTCCAGGTCGGCCATTCGGCTGTGCGCCCGACGCGCACGATGCCGGCCCAGCCGAAGCCTTCGCGCCCGACCCCGATGCCGTAGCGTATCGCCTGGCCGCCGGGCTGCACGAGATAGAGAAAATGCTGGTTGCCGTCGATGATGATCGTGCCCGGCTCCTCCGCCGTGCGGAAGGTCACGACCTGCCGGCGGAAGGCATCCGGAACCTGTTTGTTGCGGGCGAAGTATTTGCGGGCGGTGTTCTTGTCGTAATCGACCCATTGCCGCGTCTTGGGATCGTAGATCTGCGTGCCGGCAGCAAGGGCGACACAGGCGGCGAAACTAAGCGCGAGCGCGGCGAGGGCGGCTTTTTGCAATGTCCGGCTCATGGCTTTGCCCATCCCTGGATGCGGGCGGCATTGTCGGCCACCCATTTTTCCGCATAGGCGGCAGGCGGTGTGCGCTCCACCTGCAGCGCGTAGGTCATCATGGTCACTTCCTGCGGCGTCAGGTCGACCTTTTGCAGGAAGGCGGCGACATCGGCATGTTTCTGACCGAAGGATGCCGACCAGGCGATGTGGAATTCCGATGGCGGCCAGGCGACATCGGCCTTCGAATGCTCGATCCAGAGAGGATCGCTGCCGGGTGCGATCTTCCATTCTGCGGGATCATAGGCCGGTTCCTGCAGCCGTATCACCTTGTGCAGCTCGAAGACGTTGTGCGGCGCGTAGCAGGCAAAGACCATCGGCCGGCCGGTGGCGACGGCGGCATCGACGGCGGCCATGCCGACATCCTCTTCCGCTTCCACCAGCGCCAGGTTCTTGGCGTAGCCGTAGCTCAGGGCGCGTACCCGCTCGATGCTTGCCGAGGTCCAGGTCGGCGCACCAATCCAAAGCTCGCCGCGGCCATCACCATCAGTGTCGAGCAGGGCGCCCTTTTCAGGGTCCGAGAGGTCCTTGACACTCTTGATGCCGGCCTTTTCGGCGTCCTCGGTGGCGCAGAGGCCCTGCCAGGCGGCAACGGCGCGTTTTGCCAGAACTACCGCCTTCTTGTCATCGACATATTTTTCGATCGCCGCATCGAGGTTCGGCCGCCAGACCTCCGGGTGGATGTCGAGCTCGCCGCTCTCGAGACCGGCAAAGGCATTGAGCTCGCCCATCTCGCGCAGGTCGGCCTCAAGGCCAAATGTCTTGCCGATCGCAACCTTGAGAATGTTGGCGGTCGCCTGGCCGGACGGCCAGTTGGGCACGGCGATGACGAGATCGGCTGCCTGGGCGGCGTGCGCCGAGCCGGAAGCGATGAAGATCGATGCCGTCACGGCAAGCATGGCTCTCGCCCGAAAGCGCTGCCGTTGCGGATTTTCCCTCTGACGATGTCTCAAAGAAACCCTCCGTTTCCGCTCCCCAGCAGGCCCGAGTCCTAAGCACATTGTGCACATGCCGGGGAAGTACGTTACGGTAAACTCCGGCGTAAATTCAGGAGTTGAACCGCGAAGCGGGGAGGGTCTCGGGTCGCCGCTGCGCTCTGCACAGACTTTCCTCAGCCACTGCGGCCTCACACGAAAAACCGGACTTGCCCCGAATCCGCGAATAAGGTTTCGTGGCCGCGTTTCAGCAGGACCCCAGCACGCCCATGTTTGTTTTCGCCAAGATTTTCTGGATCGTTTCCCAGCCGGTGACGATCTTCTTCCTCCTGATGGCGCTCAGCGTGCTCCTGATGTTCTTTTCCTTCCGGCGCTCCGCCATCGCGGCCGGGCTCCTGTCGCTGGTCCTCATCTTCGTGAGCTTTTACACCACATCAGGTGCGCTGATCGTGCAGGAGCTGGAGGATCGTTTTCCGCGGCCGGCCGCACCTGCCGATGTCGCCTGCATTGTCCTGCTTGGCGGCGGGATCGCGACAAAGGTCGACGGCGTGCGCGGCGGTTACAACCTGGATGATGCGGCTGACCGCTATATCGAAACGGTGCGGCTGGCCGGTGTCTATCCCGATGCCAAGGTCATCATGTCCGGCGGCGATGGCAGTCTTCTCGGCGGCTACGTCAAGGAAGCGGACGTCATCCGCAGGATGTTCGACGATTTCCATATCGATCCGGCTCGCGTCGAATATGACACCCAGTCGCGCGATACCTATGAGAACGCCATCAATACAAGGGTGATCCTGCAGCGGCTGAACCTCAACCACTGCCTGCTCGTGACATCGGGTTTCCACATGCCACGGGCAGTGGCAATCTTCCGCAATCTCGGCATGGACGTCACACCCTGGTCCGCAGATTACCGCACGACCGGTGAAGAGGGCCTGACGCTGTCCGTCGGCCATCCGATTGACAATGTCGACCTGTTGACGACGGGCATCCGGGAATGGATCGGCATCGTCGCCTATTATTTCGCCGGGCGCGTCTCGACGCTTTATCCGCAGTGAGGGCACGCGGTTTTCGACGGCAAGACTTCCGCCGAATAGCGACCCGGTACGATCGATCAGCGACGAGCTTCCTTGCAGCCGTCTGTGGCGCCGCCACTGTCACCGGCTGGTTATGACTCGGGGTATGAATTCACGGCAAACAGCCGAACGAGAGCAGGATTTCCTTCGCTCTCACTTGGCGGCGCCAAGTAGGTAGCCCCCGTCCCAGTGATAGATCTGCTTGTCGTCGACCGTGACCTTGACGACCGCCTGGAACCCGGCAAGCGTTCCGCTGCCGGCATGGAACGCACAGGTTCCCTGCATCGGGCTGGCGGTGTCGTAGGTGACGCAGTATCCGACCGCCGTGTCTCCGTTTCCGACGGCAATAACAGCCGTGCTGCTGCCGAAAAGGGGACTGCCGGTCACCGGCCCATAGTATAGGATCTTTGTGCCTGCCGGGATCGCCGCGAGGTTCGATTCCGTAATGGTGCAGAAGCTCGGGGTCTCGCCGGTGTACTGGCTGCATTCCTTGGAAATCTTTAGCGGTTGCATAGCCGGCGCAGCGGACGCCACGGACGTTAGTGCCAGGATGGCACTGGCTGACAGGATTAACAGTCTGCTCATTGGCCCACTCCCTATGGTCGAATTAACCTCCCGGATTCTACTCGCTATCTCTTCCCCCAGCAATTCGCCCCTTTGGATCTTCCGGGCGATGGGTTGCGGTCTGCCTCACCGCCGGCCTGCCATGAGTCCGGACCCTGGCGAATTCCGCACTTTTGCTCGCATCGGAACATGGCTATATGTTTGCGCGGGGCAGTATCGGGCGCCAGGGAGCTCTCTTGAGAATATTGATCATCAGCAGGAAGGCGGAGGAGGTTCGGCGGAGCTTCCAGATCCGGCAGATGGCCGCACTTGGCCTTTCCTACGAGTTTCTCGATGCATTCGAGGCGGCGGACCTGTCGGACGAGGATTGCCAGACGGCCGCCAGCAACTGGCCGAGCCCGACGCGGCGGCAGGACATCGCCTGCTTCCACTCCCACCGCAAGGCCTGGCAAACAGTGATCGAGCATGGTGCGAAAACACTCATCCTCGAAGACGATGCGGTGCTGTCAGACGATATCGCGGCCGTTCTTGCCAATATCGAAGCGCGCAACGAGCCATGGAACACCGTCTACGACCTCGAATTCGCCCCGCGGCGTCATATCCTCAACCGCAAGCGCGCGTGGCAGGATGAGGCCGGCGGTTTTGGCGCGACCCGCGTCTATCAGAACCGGGTAGGGCTGGCAGGCTATGTCATCGGCCCCGAGGCGGCAAAGCGCATGCTCTCCGAAACCACCACCTATTCGCTGATCGACGCGCATTTCTGGCACTGCTCCTGGCTCGCCGCCTACCAGATCGAGCCGGCGCCGGTCATCCAGCAACGGTTTCTGGAAACCGAGGCCGAAAGCGCCGATTTCGTGCGCCCGGAAAAGGACCTGGTCTTCCTGCCGCTCAGCAAGATACGCAGGTTCGCGCGCCGGATGGAACTCGAAGGCATCAAGGCGAGAAACCTCATTGCCGGCCTGTTGTGGGGGAAGAAGCGGGATGTTCTCGTCGATCGCTCACGGTTCAACGAGGCCGTGGTGAAATCGGCCCAGCTGGGGCTGCTGCTGGTGCCGGTGGTCGGGTAGGAGCTGATTGAACCAGTGGCGCAAATGTCCGGCGTTTTGATCGGGGCTTGCCCCGTCAATGCGGCGAGGCATCCTCCGCCAGCGTGTTGATGATCACATTCGTGGCGACGAAAGTGAAGAAGTCGTCATGTTCTTTGTCGAATGTGGGACCCGCCATATCGAGGCAGAAAACACCTTCCCCGAGAGAGGGGCAAAGGCAATAGCGCCAAGAGGCGCCGGCGTCGGCCACTGCCACCGCATCGGCGGGAATGGGATCGCTTTTACGTGGGCCGAAGAGCGAAGCATAGGCAGGGGAGTTGTAAAGCTGATAGGATGTATGCTGCTTGACTGACGATGCGGGGTCGGGCTGGTAGACATACATGCCTCTTGCCGTTTCGCCGGTTCCGACTGCACGCAGGAACTCGAGATATTGTTGGGAAATGCCGGGGTGGCGTGCGGCGATTTCCGTGACAACGCTGTCGGGGACGGGATTCAGGGTAGAGAGTTGCTGTTCGGAGTCGAAGTGCAGAAGTTGCGCGAGATCTTTAATCATTGGATTCCAACAGTTTGTGCACGGCTTCGGCAGCGCGCGGGCTCTGCGGAATAGTGCATAAGTTACGGGATTCTTCCAGCCCGACAGATGCGCGTCGTTCGCGAGCCGGGCATTGTTTCGCCTGCGACTACCCGAGCGCCACCGTTGACACTTCTCCACATATCCCGTATCTCCCGGCCCATGCCAGTCCTCTGGCCGTAAGCGTTTGACGTCAAGCAACGCACTTATCGATCCTCGCCGGTCGGAGTGCGTTTTTTTGTGCCCGTCGACGAGGGAACAGCCAGGAGGTTTTCATGGCTTTCCGTCTTACCAGTGATCGCGAGCAGGCCAGGCTTTACCTGCTGACCGCGATCCTTTTCATCTCCTATCTCTGCGTCGCGATCGCGCTTCCCGTGGTGCCGGTCTTCGTGACGGGTGCGCTCGGCCTGAGCAATGGCTGGGCGGGTCTCGGCGTCGGCATTGCCTTTCTCGCCACCATCCTTACCCGCGGTTATGCCGGCGGGCTGGCGGATAGCAGGGGCACCAAGGTCGCCGTGCAGCGCGGGCTCGCCTTCTATGTCGCGGGTGCGCTGATCTCGCTTGCCGCGGGGCTGTCGCTGCAGAACCCGGTTACGGCCTTCGCCATTCTCGTTGCCGGGCGGCTGTTGATCGGGCTTGGCGAAAGCCTTGTCGCCGTCGGCGTCATTGCCTGGGGCATCGGGCTTGTCGGGCCGCAGCGCTCCGGCCGGGTGCTGGCGCTCATTGGCGCGGCGATCTATGGCGCACTCGGGCTTGGCGGGCCGCTCGGCCTGCTGCTCCTCGATAATCTCGGCTTTGCCGGGACGATGGCCGTCGGCGCCGCGCTGCCCCTGCTGGGGCTTGCGGCAATCCGCAGCGTGCCGGCCGTCGCCGCCCATCCGGACAGGGAGCGGCCGCCGCTTGCCGCCGTCATCGGCCGCATCTGGCTGCATGGGCTGATCGTCTGCCTGCAGGGCATGGGCTTTGCGGCGATCGGGTCCTTCTTCACCCTCTATTTCCGCGATCTCGGCTGGGATCATGCCGGCCTCGGACTGACTGCCTTCGGCTGCGGCTTCGTGCTGGTGCGCCTCGTCTTCGGCCACCTGCCGGATCGTTACGGCGGGCTTGCGGTGGCCGTGGTTTCGCTTGCGGTCGAGGCGATGGGGCAGTTGCTGATCTGGACGGCGGCCGATCCCACTGTGGCGCTCATCGGCGCCTTCATGACCGGCCTCGGTTGCTCGATGATCTTTCCCGCCATGGGGCGAGAGGTCGTGCATCTCGTGGCCCCGCATCTGCGCGGCACGGCGCTCGGCGGCTTCTCGGCCTTTCAGGATCTCGCCTACGGACTGACCGGGCCGCTCGCCGGCGTGCTGGCGGACCGGGCTGGTTATGGCAGCGTGTTTCTGGTCGGCGGAATGACGGCAATCTGCGGGTTTGTCGTCGCTGTGGTGTTGCGGAGAAGCAAGGCGGTCACTGCAGGGTGACGTGGCGGCCTCTCCGTTGATGGAGGCGAGGATGTTTCCTCGCCTCCATCATCTCTCGCCTGTTACGGCTGTTCTTTCCCTGCCGCGCTTTCCGAAACCGTGAGGCTGCCGGCGATCCTTCGCGCTATGCCATCAAGAAAGAGGTCGATACCGGTCAGGAAGTCGGCGCGGTCGTCATGGTCAGGCACTTTCGGGGCGATGCTCTGCACGAAGGGGAAATCCTTGGGATCGAGGGCCGATAGTCTCAGCGCGATCTCGCCGAGGAATGCGTCGCGCTCGAGATGCTGCATTCGCGCCATCTCGGCATTGGCCGCGTTCTGGCCCCCCACGCCGAGCACATAGTTCAGAAGTGCGGCCACAACCGTCCATTCATCGTCATGCGGCACGCCCATCGCCCGAACCTGCCGGCCGAGATGCTCGAGGATGCGGATTGTCGGCATCGATCCTGGTGCCTGCGCCAAGGCCGAGCCGAGCCACGGCCGCTCGTCCAGCGCGTCGAACAGGTCGAGGGCGAGGGCGCGGATCTTATCTGCGGGAGATCCGCCGGCCGAACGCGCGGCGATCACGTTGATAACGATCGCGTCGGAGGCCGCCACGAGGAGGTCGCTCTTGTTTTCGACATGCCAGTAGATCGCGCCGGCGCCTGTCTTCAGTCTTTTCGCAAGGGCCTGGAAGGTCAGCCCCTTTTCCCCACCCTCGTCGAGGATGGCGATGGACGCATCGACGACGCGTTCCCTCGTCAGTGAATCCTGTCTTCGCTTTCCATCGGGTTTTCTCATGCCTCACCTTGACATGGATGGAACGACATTCCAACTATGGAATGACATTCCATTTTAAATAATTCCGGAGAACTGACATGCATATTCCGATTGCCATCATCGGTGCCGGCCTCGGCGGCCTCGTCCTTGCGCGGGTCCTTCACATCAACGGCATCCGCGCTGCGGTCTATGAAGGCGATGCCTCTCCCGAGGCGAGATCGCAGGGCGGCATGCTCGACATCCACGATTTCAACGGCCAGCTCGGCCTGAAGGATGCAGGCCTTTACGAACAGTTCCTCGACCTTATCCATCCCGGCGGACAGCAATCCCGCTTCTTCGACAAGGACGGGACGCTCCTCATGGACAATCCCGATGACGGGAAGGGCGGGCGTCCCGAAGTGCAGCGAGGCGAACTGAGGCGCATTCTCCTGGAGTCTCTGCCGGAGGATGCGGTGCACTGGGGCCACAAGCTCTCGTCGGCGCGATCCCTTGGGGATGGACGGCACGAACTCATATTCGCTGACGGGCAGCTTGCGACGACCGATCTGCTGATCGGCGCCGATGGCGCCTGGTCGAAAGTGCGGCCGCTCCTGACGGATGCGACGCCGACCTATAGCGGGCTGGTTTTCTTCGAGACATGGCTCAACGATGCCGATGTCCGTCACTCCGACAGCGCGCAGGCTGTTGGCGGCGGCTCCATGTTCGCGCTCGCGCCCGGCAAGGGCATCATGGCGCATCGCGAGCCGGACGGGGTTCTTCACGCCTATATCGCCCTGCGAAGGCCGAAGGCGTGGGTCGAGAGCATCGACGTCTCCGAGCGGGCAGCTGCCGCAAGCCGCATTGCCGCGGAATTCAACGGCTGGGCTCCATCGCTGACGGCGCTGATCACCGGATGCGACGTGGGGCCGGTGCCACGTATCATCCACACGCTGCCGGAGACGCATCGATGGAGCCGGGTTCCCGGCGTGACCCTTCTCGGCGATGCCGCGCATCTGATGGTGCCGTCAGGAGAAGGCGCCAATCTCGCGATCTATGACGGCGCCGAACTCGGCAAGTCCATCGCGGCATCGTCTGGCGATATCGAGGCAGCACTGCTTGCATATGAAAGGGAGCTCTTCGCGCGCAGTACGACAGCGGCAGTGGAGGCTTCCAAGCTCACCATGCTTCTGTTCGGCGAAACGGCCCCCTACGGGCTGGTCGAGGCTTTCGAGCAGCAGCTTCTCGGAATCCCGAATTCCTGAGATCGACGTCCGGGCAGGTTGCCTGAGCGAAGGAGAAACGCCATCGCGGTGTAGGCCATCAATCTTGTCCTGCCGCTGCGATGACCCATCTCCCTGATGGCGACATCGGGGGACACTTCCATGCCAACACAGATCCTCTTCATCCAGGGTGCGGGCGAAACCACGCATGACCAGTGGGACAACAAGCTCGTCGACAGCCTGGCGCGTGAACTCGGCGATGCCTACGCCATCCGCTATCCCCGCATGCCCGATGAGGGCGATCCGCATTACAAGGCCTGGAAAGCTGCTATCGTCGCCGAGTTCCAAACCCTTGAGGATGGCGCCATCCTGATCGGCCATTCCTTCGGCGGCACTGTGCTTCTGCATACGCTTGCCGAGGACTGGCCGACATTCGAGCCGGGTGCGGTCATCCTCATTGCGCCGCCCTTCATGGGCGCGGGCGGGTGGGAGAGCGATGAGATTGTCGGGTGCGACGACTTTTCCGAAAGCCTGCCGGAGGGCCTGCCCGTGCTCATCTATCACGGCAGCGAAGACGATACCGTGCCCTTTGCCCATATCGAGCTCTACGCCAGGGCGATCCCGGATGCGGTCGTCTGCGCGCTGCCGGGGCGCGATCATCAGCTCGACAGCGATCTCGCCGACGTCGCCAAGGATATAGTCTCGCTGGACGCATAGGCGGCCGCCCCATTCCATCCGACAACCATTGCCATCGCATCCTCCTGCTTCGCTGAAATCAAAGCCGATGCAGGAGCTGGCGCATGTTGTCTGAGCATTCCGGAACAAGAGATAAGGCGCCGGGGCAGGCCGGTCGCCGCCCTCATGCCATCGGCATGATCCAGCCGCTGGCCGGCCTCTTTCTTGCCGCCGGCTTCGTGGTCCTGCTCGCCGGCCGCCATGAGCGGCAGCTCATCCGTGCGGAGCGCATCCAGCAGGAGGTCGTTGTTCGATGAACCCCTTCAGCCTGCGCTTCGATTTCGACGAACTCGTCATTCCCATTCTCGGCCGCAACGATAACGGCCTGCTGCTCTATGGCTCTGCCGAGCTTGCGGGCGATCATGAGGGCTTCAGCGTTGAGATGATCCATCTTGCCGAGGGCACGGTACTTCGCCCGACCGGCAATGCCGAATCCGGCAGGCCCGCGCCCTTTGCCGACGAACTCTTCCGGCGCATCGCCGCCGTTATCGGCAATGACAAGACGGTGCTCGGCCGGCACGCGGCAATGGAATGGGCCGAGCTCGTGGAACGCCACAGCGAGGCGGCCTGAGCGCCGCGTGCCGGTGCGAAACATCACCCTGTCTTTGTTTGCTATCGAGCGTCCCGAGCTTCCGAAAAAGTCTCGCTGATATGGATCGTGATCGAAGATAGGAATAATTTCCTTGATTGTTGTCCGCATTGGCGGATACAACCTTATGACGGCAGCGATATCCAGAGAGGGAGTTTTGCATGCAGGCCTGCCCGCTCCAACGGAGCGACGATACGGAGCTCGTCTTGCTCCGCAGCGAGCTGCACGAAGCGGCAATGTTTGCGGAACTGCGGCTGAAAGCGATGCCCGACTATGCCGATACCGTGGAGGAAGCGGCTGCCATCGAGGCGATCCTGCAGCGGGGTGAGGTGATCGCCGACCAGATGCTGTCTCTGCAGGCGGCGACATCGGATGGGGTCGAGGCCCGGCTGCGTGCGACGCTCTGGAAACGTGGCGAATATATCGGGACCTATCTGGGTGAAGAATGAATGAGGCTACTCGACCTTCCTGCCCTTGGAGACCGTCCAGGAATCTGCGTGGTTCTCAACGAGGAAGCCAATACGCTTGCTGTCGCCTATGACCGCGTGACACTGCCATCCCTCGCGCTTGTCTTCGGCCTCCAGAAGGCGGACATCCGTGATCACGTCGGAGCAGAATTTGTCGCCTTCGATCCTCCAGTGTCCGTTCGCTCTCTTGCTGCCTTTCTGGTAGATCGCCGTGCCGTCCGGATTGAAGTACTGAACCTCATTCTCGTTGCTGATCGAATTTCCCTCCAGCGCCGCCTTGATCTCCACGCTCGTCATCGTTTGCGCTAGAGCCATTCCGGCCGGCAGGACGGCCACGGCGGCAGCGAGCATCGTTGATGCCTTGAACCAGGTCATCTTATCTCTCCTCTCCGTTCATCCTCTTCCCGGAATGATGCGCCTGATGCCACGCGATCACAACCAGCATCGATGCTGCTTGCGGCTAATCGCTTTTATCGGTCGGCCGGCCGAGGCTCGTCAGATTGCCCGCTTCACGATGCAGGATGCGCCTGTCGGGGAGGGCACGGGGCCGGTGTCGCCCACTGCAAACTGCGTCGCCACAGCACCGGAACTATGCCCATATCTTCGGTTCAATCTGTCGCCCATCTTTCAGTTGGACAGGGCGGGGTCTTCTGCCGCACCCACCCTAAATCGCCGGCAGCATCCCGCCATCCACCCTGAGATTCACCCCGGTAATATAGCCGGCGCGCGGGCTGACGAGGAAGGAGACCGCGTCGGCGATCTCCTCCAGCGTGCCCACGCGACCCATCGGCACTTCGGCGAAGAGCGGCAGCGCGACCTGCTCGATCGTCTCCCATGCGGCATCGGCAGCCACGCCGCGCTCGGCGGCCACCTCGCGGAAGCGGGCGTCCAGGCGGGCGCTGCGGATCGTGCCCGGCGAGATCGTGTTGACGGTCACGCCTTCGGTCGCCACTGCCTTGGCCATGGAAGAGGTCATGGCGGTCATGGCAGCCTTGCAGGCGGAATAATCCGGCCTGCCGGCCGGCGGCATCAGGCCGGCGAGGCTGGAAATGTTGATGACGCGGCCGAAGCCTGCCTTGCGCATCTCGGGCAGCAGCCTTGTGGTGACCACTCACGGCTGCCAGGACATTGCGGTCATAGGCTTCGGCCCAGGAGGCGGGACGGCTTGCCGCCCAATCCTCCGGCTGGCCCGAACCGCCGGCATTGTTGACGAGGATGTCGATGTGGCCGGCAAGCGCCCGTGCCTCGGCGATTAGTCCCTCCACCTCGTCGTCGATGGTAAGGTCCCCGGTGACCGCATGGGCGCGCCCGCCTTCGGCAATGATCTCGCGCGCCACACGCTCCGTCTCGCCCCTGTCGCGGCCGTGGACGATCACGGTGGCCTTCTCGCGGGCGAGCCCTCGCGCGATCGCTTCGCCTATGCCCTTGCTGCTGCCGGTAACAAGCGCTGTCCTGCCGTCGAGTTTCAAATCCATGGCCGTGTTCCTATCTTGGAGTGGATGCAACACAGAAGAACAGGATGATGCTCGACACAATTACGCACTTAAAAGTGCCCATGGACCAGGAAGAGCGCTCCGCCTGCCTCGGGCCTGACGGCTCGGTTGCGCATGTGGCGCGGGTCATGAAGATGATCAGCGGACGCTGGAAACTGCCGATCCTGTTCCGGCTCTTTGACGAGCCTTCGATACGCACCTTGCAGCTGAAGCGGGACATGCCGGGTATTTCTCAGAAGATGCTGACACAGCACTTGCGGGAGATGGAAGAGGACGGGCTGATCGAGCGGCGCGATTTCGGCGAGCAGCCGCCACGCGTGGAATACCGGCTGTCTCAGGCGGGCAGGGCGCTGATGCCGGTCTTGATGGCGGCGCGGGAGTTTTCGCGGGATTATTCTGCTGCAGGGTAGCGGATCGCATTCAGATCACGCGGCTTCGTGCGGGTGGTTGAAGACCCCGCCCCAACCCCTCCCCACAAGGGGGAGGGGCTTACCTTGCCGCACCCGCTTTCCACATGTCAGACGTTTTGGAAGGAGCGAGGTGGCGCCTCGGGTTAGTCCCTCCCCCTTGTGGGGAGGGGTTGGGGAGGGGTCTTTGGAATCCGAACCTTGAACCCGCAAACAAAAACGGCGCCCCTTGCGGAGCGCCGTCGCCTGCCGAAGCAGAAAGACCTGAATCAGATCAGAAGGCCTGGATGTTGACAGCCTTCGGGCCCTTGCCCATGCGATCCGGCTCGGTGTCGAAGGAAACCTGCTGGCCTTCGCGGAGCGACTGGATGCCAGAAGCCTGGAGAGCGGAGATGTGGACGAAAACGTCCTTCGCGCCGCCTTCCGGCGTGATGAAACCAAAACCCTTGTCCTGGTTGAAGAATTTTACGGTGCCCTTGGTGGCCATGGGGGATAGTCCTTTTCCCATTGGTAGTTAGTTTATCCGCACCCCCGGCGGTGGGGAGGCGGACGGCTTTAGCTTTCGCGTTTCGGCCTGGAAGCCGGACGCGAAGGGTCAGTCGAGACGTCACGTACGGGGAAAGAACATCTACGCACATGGGTGTCACCCATGCCGCCCAACCGGAATTGGCGCTCCAGCCGGACATTACCACTTCAGTCCAGTCACCGGCATGCGAAATGCCCGAGTGTCGCAGTTGGTGCCAGCATTTCGGGCAAAAAGCAAGCGGTAATATTGTGGCATGTCTTTCGCGGTTGCGAGAATTGATGATGATTCAAATGGTTGGCAGAGTGTTAGTCTATGCTGACGGATCTGTATCATTGCGGGACGGGGGTCGCATTTGCAACCTGGGCGTGGTTCGATACTACTGCTGGCCGAGGTATGAGGCGGGTCGGCCATGGCTTTTTTAGGCAGCGGCCGCACAAACTTCGCAACGAGGGGCAGGCCGTGCCGTGGGATCGAGCCTTTCTGCCGGCCACACCAAAGGGAAAACTCGTCGCATTAACCTTTCATCTGTGGGAAAATCGGCGCCGTTCCACAATTTCGTCCCGAGCTGCCGCAAATATGGCAGCGTGTTTCGGGGCTTGATGCGGCGTCTGCCAGCCGGTAGGTCTCGGAGGGACGAAGCAGTGAATGAAGGAAATGCCGGCGTGATCGATCCCTATGCCATGCTCGGACTGGAGCGCGACGCCAGTGGAGAGGCGATCAAGCTTGCCTGGCGCAAGGCCGCCAAGGGCGCGCATCCGGATGCCGGCGGCGATGTCGACAATTTCAACCGGCTGCAGATCGCCTATGAACTGCTGCAGGATCCCGTGCGCCGGCGTGTCTATGACGATACAGGCTACGATCCGCAGCTTGCCGATCCCAGGGATCTCGAAGGCGTCTTGATGCTGGAATCGCTGGTCAACGAGGTGATCCTCGACGAGCGCGAACCCGGCAGCTTCGATCCCGTGGCCGCCATGCGCCGCAAACTCTCCGACGACATCGTCAAGAGCCGCTTCCACATCCTGGAGCTCGAACGCCACCGCGCCCGCGTGCGCAAACACATCGACCGCCTCGGACGCCGCCCGGAAACCGACGTGCTCGGCTCCATGCTGCGCGCCCGCAGCGAGGCCATCGCCGACGCCATCCGCAAGACGGAAAAGCAGATCGAGACGATCGAGCACACCTATACGATGCTCGAGGGTTACTCGTATGAGGTGGAGATTCTGGCGCCGCTGGAGGAGGTGACGGTGGAGGTAGTGGAGCCGCAGCGGGGGGAGGCTGCGGAGTAGAGGTTCGCCTCCGCATTTAGCCATTGAACCGTCTCGCATTCGGGGCACGCGCCATGAAGACCTTGAGAATCTATGGCCCTCACGAACGAGCACTTCCTTTCGATTTGCGTGATGTCCTGCAGTGCCTTGTGCCTCGCTCCCTGAAGGCTTCATGGAAAGTGTCGGCGGTCGATGCAGGCTATCCGTGGTTCGATGCCAACGGTCCCGGCGGTGAGCTTCTGCATGCGATGGCGCAGTCTGGCAAGCCCGTGAGCGGTCGGGATCTGGCGGCAGCGGCGCAGGACACGCTTCAGGTCATATGGGGAGAGTTTACCGGATCGCTGCCGGCCAACCCCGACCAGGCCTGGGTCGTCATCCGGGCGATCGACAGTACGTTCTACGAAGTCATCACGGATGATCAGAAGGTTCTGAGGACGATTGAGCGGCGTTTCGCTGATGTGAGGCAACATGACAGTGCCTGGAAACCGATGGCTCGCGAAGAGGGTGAAGGCTTCTGGTACCCGTGAGGGTGACATCGGCAATACTGTCGTTCCTGCGCTGAATGACCACTAGCGGCGAAAGAATAAAGTCTTTCCTGCTCAAGGGCTTGGGCACGCTGGATCTCAGTGCCATCCCTCGTGCTAGCACGAGGAGGAGATGAGGGAAGAGGGCGCACTGCGCCTCTCTGCCGCATCACCTTGACCCTCGCATCACTTCATCCAAGTTTCCGCTGTGGGCTTAAGCCTGTCATCCGGAACGAGGTCATCCCGTGAAGTTCTTCCAGTTCCTCCTCTGTCTCACGGTCTCCCTTTTCATCCTTCCGCAGGCCCAAGCCGACGAACTCGTGCACTTCGACAGTGCCGTCGTGAAGCCGAGCCCGTTTCTGGAGCGCAAGGCGAAAGAGCAGGGCGAGGTGCCGCCGGTACCGCAGGCGACCCCATTGATCGGTTATCTCACCCGCCCGCAGGGCCACGGGCCGTTTCCGGCTGTCGTGCTGATGCACGGATGCGGGGGCATCCATCCGCATGTGAGGGACGTCTGGCCGGAGCGGCTGGTCTCCTGGGGGTATGTCACGCTCGTGGTCGACAGTTTCACCACGCGCAATATCGAGAACAGCTGCAAGACCTATCTTCCCGATCGGGTTTTCGATGCCTATGGGGCGCTGGACTTCCTGACGAAGAGCGGCTTCGTCGACGGCAAGCGCGTCGCGCTGATGGGCTTCTCAGCGGGTGGGATTGCGACGCTGGAGGCGACGAAGATCGAGGGAAACGAGCAATTCATGGATGAGAAATTCAGGGCGGCGGTTGCCTATTATCCGGTCTGTGCACCACATGAGAGCGATGCGACGGTGCCGACGCTGATCCTGAATGGCGATCTCGATGACTGGAGCCCGGCGGAGCGTTGCCGGCAGYGGATCGCCAATCTCAGCGGCAAGGGGCCGCCGGTCGAATTGCATATCTATCCCGGCGCGCGTCACGATTTCGATGATGAAGCCATGACCAAGCCGAAGACGGTCTTCGGGCATGTGGAGGAATATAATGCTGCCGCGGCGGAACAGTCGATCGCCAGTGTTCAAGCCTTCCTGAAGACATATGTCGGCAAATAGCGCCTGCTCGGCGGCGATGACGAAGGCGAGGAGCAGGCCCGGCGCTATTGCGCGAGATAGCCGCCGTCGATGTTCAGTTCCGCCCCGGTGACATAGCTTGCCTCGTCGGAGGCGAGGAACAGGCAGCCATAGGCGATCTCGATCGGCTGGCCGCCGCGTTTCATCGGGGTCGTGTCGATCACGATCCTGTTCAGGTCCGGGTTCTGGGCGTCGGTCAGCGGCGTGTGGATGAAACCGGGATGGACGGAATTGACGCGGATTCCTTCGCCGGCATAGGTCATGGCGGCGTTCTTCGACATGTTGCGCACCGCGCCCTTGGCGGCATGATAGCTATGGGCGCCCGAGACCGCGGCGCTGCCCCAGATCGAGGAGATATTGACGATCGCGCCTGCCTGCTGCTTGCGCATGACGCGCACCGCCTCGCGCATGCCGAGGAAGACGCCGGTCTGGTCGACGGCGATCATCTTCTGCCAGTCCTTCATTTCCAGCTTGTCCAGCGGCTCGTAGGCGATGATGCCGGCATTGTTGATCAGCACGTCGAGACGGCCGTGCTTGCGCACGATGGCGGCGACGGCCGATGCCCATTGTTCCTCGCTGGTCACATCGAGCATGATCGTCTCGACATCGCCGGCATAGGGTTTTTGCGGCAGCTTGATATCGGCGGCGATCACGATGGCGCCTTCAGTGGCGAAGAGGCCGGCCACCGCATGGCCGATGCCGCCTGCCGCTCCCGTGATCAATGCGACCTTGCCCTCAAGTCTCATGTCGCTACTCCCTGATCCGTTGAGGATTGCGTCACCTGGTGGTGACGCCGTTCCGTTTCCTGTGGTTTGCGCTATTTGCCTGCGGGTGCGAGCACTTCCATGCGCATCACCTTGACGCCGCCATCGGCGAGATCGGGCAGCTTGGCGAACCAGTCCTTCACGTAGGGCATGGCGTTATGGGCCTCGAAATCGGCCTGATTGGCGAAGATCTCGTAGAAGATGAAATGGCCGGGGCTTTCCCGGTTTTCCTGCAGGAAATAGACGAGATTGGCGGGATCGCCGCGCACGAGATCGATCAGCGGCAGGGTGACGGCGCGAAGCTCGGCCTCCTTGCCGGGCTTGGCGCGCACTTCGGCGACGATCGAATAGGCGCCGTCAGAGATCTTCGCATAGCCGGCGCCCGGTCCGCCCTCGGCGGCGGCGAGGCCCGGAAAGAGGCCCGCCAGCAGCAAGGCCGATATCTGCAGATAGGCAAGAGTTTTCATGGCATGTCTCCTTGTCCCGCGAAGGCTCGCAACGGAGCCGCGGCCTGGATGTCGAATATTGCGGGATGGTCTTAGTTGGCGCTCGCGAGGCGCATATGCGCGTCATGCGCATCGGCGAAGCGCTTCTTCACCGGGCCGAGCGCTTTGACGAATTCCAGCTGTTCGCCTTCCGGGCCCTTGCAGTAGATCAGTTCCCAGCCATCGGAGGGGGCGACCGTCACCTTGTTGGTGTTGGTGTCCTGGGGCGCCGCCTTGCGTTCTTCTTCCGTGGTGACGCGGATGATGCGGTTTGCGCGCACCTGCGTCATGCCGCGCCGGGCGGATTCCGCTTCGAGATCGGTGATGAACTGGTTGAAGTCGACATCGTCACGCACATAGAAGCAGATATGCATCATGCGCGGGAAGGCCGGGCTCATATGCTCCACCGGCTCGGCAAAGGCTTTCGGGCCGCCCATCGGCTGGTCGGCATCGCGATATTGCAGGAGTTCGATCACCACATTGTCGAACTGGATGAAGCGCACGTCGAGGCGCTGGGCGCCGCCGCGCAGATCCGGCACGCCGATGGTGCGCGGATTGACGCCGAGCGTATTGGCAATGATCTCCTGGTCGGCCAGCAGCGTGTTCTGCACCGCATCACCCTGGAAATCGCCGTGGCGGAAGACTTCCGTGCCGCCGAGAACGGCGGTGTAGAATTCATAGGCGCGCTCCATGTTCTGCACTGTGAGGCCGAAATGCTGGACGCCCTGCAGGCGGGCGCCGAGCGAACCGGGGTCGCGGGCGGCTGCCGGCGCCTGCTGCGCCGAGACCTTGGTGCTGACCGAAAGGGCTGCGGCCATGCCGCCGATCGCAATGCCGCCGGCGGCGCGCAATACGGTGCGGCGATCCGGGTTTTCGGGCTGGGTTTGGCTCATCTGCTCGTGTGACATGCTTTTCTCCTCGGGATAGCGGATGGTTTTCCTGTTCGGGCAATTGGCGGAATTCTAGATCGGCGGCGCTTGCGGCCGGGGTGAAGATCGGGGAAATTCGGTGAAGGCGCATGGGCCGTTTCACCTTTCACCGGGAGGAAACCGGCCGCTGGGGGCTGGCGCCCGGAGGGGGATGATATGGAGAGAAGGACAGCGTGGCTCGGGCCGGCGGCGATCGTGGTCGGCTCAGGGCTCGGCATGTATTTCAGCATCGGCATCGTGCTGATCTACGGTTTCAGCGTCTTCATCCTGCCGATTGTCGAGGATACCGGCTGGGACCGGACGGCGGTCGCCGCCGTCGTGGCGCCGATCGCCATCGTCAACGGGCTGATGTCGCCCGTCGTCGGCGCGCTGACGGATCGGTTCGGGCCGCGCCGGGTGCTGATCGCATCCTCGATCCTGATGGCCCTCGGGCTGACTGCCGTCGGCATCACATCACACAGCCTGCAAGCCTTCGTTGCCGCCGTCACCATCGCGAGCCTGCTCGGTGCTGCGCAGACCGGCGTGCCCTATACCTATGTGATCGTCGGCTGGTTCAGCGCACGGCGCGGCCTTGCGCTCGGCATCATGCTCTCCTTCGTCGGGCTCGGGATCGCCACGGTTCCGCCGGCACTTGCCTTCATCATTTCGCTCTGGGGCTGGCGGTTCGCCTTCGTGGCGGCCGGCATCGCGGCAATGGCGATCACGCTGCCCGTCGCCTTCTTCGTCATTCGCGATCCGCCGGCGGCAAGCAAGGCTGCACGCAGTGAGGGGCATGACGTGCCGCAGGCGCTGAGGACATCGAGTTTCTGGCTGATGCTGGCGGCCTTCTTCCTCAATTATTTCGCGGCTGCCGCGGGTTCGATCTCGCTGCCGGTGCAGCTCGCCGATCGTGGTGCGGCGCCGGCGCAAGCGGCCTTCGTGATGAGCATGGTGGGGCTCTCCTTCATCGTCATGCGCCTCGGCTTCGGGGCGCTGCTCGACAGGTTTCCACCGGTGCCGCTGACGGCGCTCGCCTTTCTCGCACCCGTTGCCGGCCATCTGATCCTTCTGAATTCGGAGGGGCAGGCGGCGGCCTATGTCAGTGCCGTGTTCTTCGGCCTCGCCACCGGGGCGGAGGGCGATGCGATCGGTTTCCTGCTGGCGCGACGGTTCGGCATGCGCAGCTTCGGCAAGCTTTTCGGCATCAACTACATGGCGCTGACAATGGGGGCCGGCCTCGGCCCGGCCATGCTGCATTTCCTGGCCGATGGAGGCACGCGCTACGATGAGGCGCTGACGGTCTTTGCCTGTATCGGTGCGATTGCGCCGCTTCTGCTGATGCTCGATCGCGGCATACGGTCACCCGAGCGCGTCGGGGCGTGACAGGCCCTGGTGCAGCTGGCCGGCGAGGCGGTGTCCATCGCTTGCGGCCGGCAGGGCATCGAGGAGCAGGCGGGCGCGGAGGAGGTCGCTGGTCTCGCATCCATCGGCGAAGCGCCGATGGATGGGCGCCAGCAGATCGCTTGCCCTTGCGCCATGCCCCTGCCAGAACCATTCCTCGGCAAGCGTCGTCGCGATGCGCAGCTCCCATGAGAGCGCGCCTTGCCGGTGGGCGAGATCGAGCGCCTGCAGATAGAGCGCTTCGCGGTCCTCCACCGTGCGTGCGGCACTTTCCCTGCGCAGGAGATCGGCCTTGATGCGCAAGAGCTCCGGCATGCACCAGAATTCGCCTGTCGAGGCGGCGCGCGCGATGGCCGTCTCGATGGCCGCAAGCCCGGCCGAGGCATCGCCGTATTCGCCGAGCCCGGCGGCGTAAATGCCTGCGTAGAAGGGGCAGCGCATGCGGAAGCCCACCTCATCCAGCTCGTCGAGCGCATCCTTCATCAGAGCAAGCCCCGTGGAATCGCCGCCCTGCAGCAGCCAGTCGGCGCGCAGGCAGCGGCCCATCGCCATCCAGATCGTCATCGCATGTTCGGCCATGTGCAGCTCGATGGTGGCGAGCATGGGCTCGGCGCCCGCGAGGTCTCCGGTCCAGAGCGCGATGGGGCACGTGGTGTGGATGAGGGCATTGCAGAGCGCCAGGGCGTGCTGGGCGGCGCGCGCCTCCTGCAGCTGGCGTTCGGCCATCGCGACGGCCTTTTCCGGATGGCCCTGCAGCCAGAGCACATTGGCGAGAGTGCCACGGGCGGCCGAGCGCGGGTCGAGCTGGAAGCGGGCAATATCCGAACGTGTCACCGGCGGCACGTAGCGGGCGATCATGCGTTCGAAATGACGGCGGGCCTTGCCGAGTTCGCCGAGATAGCGCAGCGCCGTTCCCGTCTGCCGCTCGACATTGTTGCGGGCGGCCAGATCGCCGATGCTCTCGGCGAGCTTTCTGATCCTTTCGGCGGTCGAGAGCGTCGTGCGGTGGTCGCCGGTCCAGGTGGCGTAATCGCAGAGGCCCCAGAGGCAGCTCATCTGGCTTTCGACATCGCCGAGCGCTTCGGCGCAACCGAGCGCCATCGTCCAGGCGGCCTTGACCTCCGGAAGCGGCCCGCAGGTGTGAAAGAGCGCCGTGCCGAGCGCCAGATGCAGCTTCATCTCGTCGCGCAGGCTTCTGTGACCGGCAAGGGATTTGCCGAGCGCGCCCTCGACGCGGACGCGGCATTCCTCGACGAGCGACAGATGCTCCCAGAAGGGAATTGCGGCGACCGTCAGCGCCACGGCGAGCGCGGTGGTGCGGCTGCCGGAAAAGGCCCAGCCGAGCGCCAGGCGGATATCATCGACCTTGCTGCCATATTCGGCCAGCCACTGCGCCGTCGGGCGGATCTTCCACTCGGCCTCGGCGCGTTCGGCAAGCGCCAGGAGGTGTTCGGCATGGCGCTGGCGCAACGCCTCGTGCTCACCGCTCTCCGCCAGTTTCTGCAGGGCGTAGCGGCGCGTCATGTCGAGCAGCCGGTATTGCGTGCCGAGTTCGCCGCGCTCGATGGCGATCAGCGATTTGGCGACGAGATTTGCGACGCCATGCATGCACTGCGCCCGCGCATGGCCCTTGTCGACCGCGACGGCGCAGGCCGATTCCAGGCTGAAGGCGCCGGCGAAAACCGAGAGCCGCCGCAGGAGCATGCGTTCGGGCTCGGCCAGCAGCCCGTAGCTCCAGTCGAGCGTTGCGGCGAGCGTATGGTGGCGGTCGGGGCCGGAGCGCAGGCTGCACAGATGCGACTGTTCGGCGAGAAGATCGAGCAGCTCACCGGCGCTGAAGGCATCGAGCCGGGGCGCGGTGAGTTCGATCGCCAGCGCCAGCCCATCCAGTTTGCGGCAGATTTCGGCAACGTTCGGCGCGTCGGCATCCCCGAGTTCGAAACCGGCAAAGCTCTTGGCGGCGCGCTCGACGAACAGTTCGACGGCCGGGAAGGCCAGCGCTTCGGCGGCGGAGAGCGCGATGCCCTGCGGCGGCGTTTCGAGCGGCGGCAGGCGGTAGAGCTGTTCGGCCGAGATACGCAGCGGCTCGCGGCTGGTCGCGAGAATACGCAGCCTTGGTGCTGCGGCAAGCAGCATCTCGGTGCAGGCGGCGGCCGCCTCGATCACGTGCTCGCAATTGTCGAGGATCAGAGTGAGTTCGCGATCGGCGGCAAAGGCGGCGAGGGCTGCCTCGATATTGGCCGAATGCACCCTGAGCCCGAGCGCCGCAGCAATCGAGGTCGGCACGAGCGCCGCCTCGCTCACCCGTGCCAGATCGACGAACCAGATGCCGTGTTCACACGCGCCTGTCAGCTCATCGGCGGCGGCAAGCGCCAACCGGGTCTTGCCGATGCCGCCGGGACCGACGATCGTCACAAGGCGGGAATGGGCGAGGACATCCAGCGCCGTCTTCACCGCATCGCTTCTGCCCACCAGCCGGGTCGTGGAAACCGGCAGGTTATGCGCGCGCGGCGGCATGGCTGCGGCAGGCACCGGCTTTTCCCCATCCCAGGAGACCTGCACCGGCGAGACGAAGCGATAGCCGCGGCCGCTCACCGTCGCGATATAGCTGATATCGGTGGCGGCATCGCCGAGCGCGCGGCGAATGGCTGAGACCGTGACCTTGAGATTGCTTTCCTCGACAAAGGTTTCCGGCCAGGCGCGCGAGACGAGTTCGCTCTTGCCCAGGATTTCGCCGGGACGTTCCACCAGGGCTGCCAGGATCTCCAGCGCACGGCTGCCGAGGCGCACCGGCCGCTCGTTTTTCACCAGCGACTGCCGCTCAGGAGTGAGGATGTACGGCCCGAAGGAATAGGAACGCAAGGTCGAAGCTCCAGACACCAAGGCCCTGACGGGTCTCCAGGCCGCGATGATAACCGCCGCAAGGCGCAAAAACCATGGCCCTGAATTCTGATCCGGTTGCCTTCCGGCGCCGCGCCGTGGAGCCCGAAAGGATTGGCCGGTTTTGACGGGAGAGACGCGATGAACGGCACCGGCTTGCAGGCATGGCGGAGGGATGAGGGCGCGCTGCGGCAGCTGGGCCAAGAAAAAGCCCGGCGGGGTTTTCCGGGCTGGAGGTGGTTTTTGGCGGGTGCGGCGGGTCGTTTCCTCCGCGCCTCTTATGCGGCCTGTTTCCCCTCTGGCCGTTCCGAAACGATCGATCATCGGTGATTGAGATCAGAGATGGTGCTTGCTCGAAAATTGAGAAGGGGGCAGGGCCCGGGCAGCATGATCAAATTCGTGGGAACAATGTCTGCGATCGTCGGTTCCTTAACTACCAGCAACTGATCCCATCAGGAGAATACCGATGCGCACGAAAATTGTCGCAGTAACGCTGCTCGCCCTTGGCATGGCCACATCGGCCTTCGCCCAGTCCAACCCCGCCCCGACAGGCGCCACCATGGACAAGAACACCACTGATTCCGGCGGCGGAGCCGGCGTCAAAACCAAGAAGCCTGTCGCAACGGACAAGATGAAGACCGGCAGCACGAAAATGGGCAGCATGAAGTCGAACAAGGTTCACTGCCCTGACCCTGCAAGCAGCAGCGGCACCGGTCCCGGCAAGCTACAGACCCAGGGCGGCACCAGCAATGCAACGCCGATGGACGAGGCCTGCGCAGCGCACAACAACTGATCCCACAAAGCCTGATACGGCGCGGGTCGAGACGATGCCCGGTCATCATGAGGTGGCCGGGCGTTTTCTTGTCGGATGGGGTGATCAGGCGAGCAGCATCGCAGGCGGTTGAAGGGCAGGTTGGACGCCCGCGTTTTAGCGCTCCGATGCCAGGCGATTGCTCCGCAGAAGGAAGTGCGGCGCCACACCCCAAAGCCGATGGCAACGCGCAAATATCCCGCTATGCTCCCCAAACCACCGAAGCAGGAGCATACCGCGCGTGCCGCATATCTACATCGTCACCGATTGCGAATTCGACGGCCCGATACCGGGCACCCATTCGATGCTGTCCTTCGCCTCCGTCGCCGTTTCCGAGACCGGCCAGATGCTCGGTGAATTCGAAGCCGTGCTGCAGCCGCTCGAGGGTGCCGGACGCGACCCCGTGACCACGGCCTTCTGGCAGGCGCATCCGCAGGCCTTCGCGGCCGCGACTGAAAATCCCGAACCTGCCGCCGAGGTCATGGCCCGCTTCACCGCCTGGGTGAAGGCCTTCCGGGCCGAGCCGATCTTTGCCGCCCATCCCGTGACGCTCGACGCTCCCTGGATTGATCATTACCTGAAGCGCTTCACCGGCCGGCCGCTGTTCGAAGGGCCGTGGATCGCCGACCGCCTGTTTCGCCATCCGCCGCTCTGCATCATGTCGCTGGTGGCGGGCGCGACGGGGCGCAGCCCCTGGGAATGCGATATCGCCCATTATCCGCGCGAGTGGCTGGGCAACGTGCCGCACACACACCGCGCAATCGACGACGCGCGCGGCTATGCCAACCTCCTGCATTTCTTCCTGACCCGGCGCGAGCCCGGCGGCGGCTACCGGCCGCTTCTGTCTTAAGCCCAGCTCTAGGTCAGCCGTATCAAGCCGGCCTCCGTCGGCCTGAAACCGCAGGCGCGGTAGAAGCCCTGAAGATGCGGCTCGAAATCGACATGCAGCCATTCCGCCCCGCGCTCCCGGGCAACCCGCACCGCCTCCACCACAAGCGCGGTCGCGATACCCTGTCGGCGCAGATCCGGATGAACCGTGGTATCGAGGAGGAAGGCATGGATGCCGCCATCCCAGGCGACATTGACGAAGCCGATCAGCCGCCCGTCATGATAAGCGCCGAGATGAGCAAGGCTGCGCGACAGGATAGGGGTGAAATCCGGCGCCTCAGCACCATCCCAGGCAGCCGGCCAGAGGGCGGCGAATTCTTCGGGCGAGGGGAAAGGGTCGATGCGGATGTCTGGCATGGGCTGTTTCCGGTTGTGGCGGTGGGAGGCGCGAGTCCCAGCATAGCGGAACGCGGCCGTAGCGCATCATCGACCGGACGGGCCGGGCCGGAAGAGGCCGCCCGAGTGCGGGGCGATGCTTCCCGCCATTTTCGTGCCCTCGTGCCGATGCGAGGAGGGCATGAGGTCACTGGCGGGCACCCATCCAGGAGCCAACGGGAGCCCCTACTGCGTTTCACTCAGCAGCGCACTCAGGCTCCACGGCTGTTCGCCCTGCTGGTCTGCGATATCGTCCACCTTCCAGCCGCCATGCTCCTTCACCAGCGTATAATAGAGCGTCACCTCTTCGCCGTTGCGGAACTGCACCTCCAGCTCGGCCCGGTCGTCCAGCAGGATCGRCTCGCCGATCTCGACATTGCTTGCCTTGCCATCCTGTCCGGCGATGACGGGATCGAAATCGATCGCTCCGACTTCTCCATCCGGCGTGTTGTCGATATCGGCCTGCAGCATCTCGTTCAGATGGTCGGAGAAGAAGGCCGAATAGGGCGAGGGGCCGTCATCGCCAGCGCTGTCCGTGTCGAATCTGTAGAGGGCCTGAAGCAGCGCTTCCGGGGTCTTGTAGGTCGCGGCGAAACCCGAGGAGGCGATCAGCGCCGACAGGGCGAGGCCGAGGATGAGGGTGGACAGGCGCATGTGCGCTCCTTCTGCTGAGTGAGGATGTGTAGCAGGAGTCGCGGGTGCGGAGGGAGGGTGTTTCGTGAAAAGAAGTGCCGCCGAACGCGCCGTCACAGCGCCCGCGAAAGGCCACGGCTGGCAAGCACATTGCGGGCCGCCGTCACGCCCCATTCCTCGTCGAGGTCCTGTCCCGCAAGTTCGGCTTCGGTCACAGCGGTCACGCGGATCAGCGGCACGGCGCCGAAAGGCAGGCCCTCGATGCGACCGTTATCGCGGCTCAGCATGATGCGCTGAAACGGCCGATAATCCTCCGTCAGCCGGCAGAAGAGAATGGCGCCGTGCTTCTCCATATCGCGGGCGAGGCGATGGCCATCGGCCACAAGATCGCCAAGGCTGATCAACAGGTTGCCCCAGTTGTCTATGCCTCCGGCATCCAGCGCATCGGCGCCGAATTCCATGAAAAGCTCACATTCCACGCCATTCTCCGGCTCGGCAACGCCCGCCCAGGGGGTGGAAAGCCCGTCAGTGGCCAGCAGCAGCCTGCCATCCCCGCGGATCGCCAGCACGCGCCGGTGCGGGCCGAACCATTTCGTCTGGTTGTAGCTGTTGGCCGCGCCGCGCTCGGCGGCAAAGCCGGCATCGACCGCGCCGCGGCCCTGCCAGAAGGCGCGCCGCGCGGCCGCTGCCGCCTCATAGATGGGATCGTCGACGCCGCGCGGCACGATCGACCGGTCGAAGCTGGTCTCGATCGTCACCTGACCACGCATGAAGGGAATTTTCGGCTTCTTCCAGCGGATCAGCACCTTGTTGAAACCGGGGCCATCGCCACCTTGGGCCGAGCCTGCCTCCAGCTTCTCGACGATCTCGCCGACAATGCTCAAACTATCCGGCTTGCCTTCCTCCAAGTGGTTGCCGGCCGCATCGCGAAAGCCGCCCGTGCGGGAGGAATGCCCCGCCTGCATCGTGGTCGCTTCCCATTCTCCACTGACGGCGCCCGCCGGCGCCTTGCCGAGAACCTGAGACAGCTCCCGCATCGCATCATCGGTGGTATAGGCCGCCACGGTGTCGCTCCAGGGTGTGGTGGTGTGCCCGCGAATGTGGGGCAGGGTGGAGGTAGGGCGGAGATGGTGGGAGGCAATGAGGTTTTGCGCCACGACCGTGCTACTCGTGGGAGCGATAGGAGAAAAGACTGTAGCCGCCTGAGGGCTAATCGCACCACTAACGCAACGAGACCTATCACAAAGCGGCTTCCTGATGTCCCGATCGTCCAACTTTTTGACGCTGATAGGATATTTCTGGCAGTAAATGAAACAGTGACAAATCTTCCGCGTGCGTTGCGATTCGACCTATAATTGTGCATCAATTGATGTGAGGGAACTACGCGCCAGCGCAGCAGGACGCAAAGGTTTTGGGGCTAACGGCGCAGCCATATGCAGTGGGCTAGGGGATATATGGATGAAGTTGGAATTTGATGCCTATAACTGTCCGTGATATAATTAACCTCAAGGATGCAATGGCGAAAAATGGTCTGGATCTTGAGTCGAAGAGGTTTTCCCTCTCGAAAGATAACTACGATCTCTTGGTGGCGATGCTGGATAATATTGATCAACCATCGAAAGATATAGTAATTGATTTCATCAAATACTACGATGTAATTAAAAGTTACGACAAGCATATATTTAAAGTTATGCAGGAAATATCTTCCCTGCATGAAGGGAGGATTGTTTTATTTCCGCTACGGCGAAAAAATAGCAATGTTACAAAAAGCGGAGATGCGATCCTCTACGACTTTAAAGCTATCGCAACTGTTGAATTTCCGGATAAATTTGTATTTCGTGATTCACCTTTCAATCAAAAGCTGTTAAATAGTGGGCTGCCGAAATACGCAGTGGATGATTTTGTCGGAACAGGCGAGCAATTTCTCTCTATGTTTGAAGAAATGATTGCTGAGTATCCTCAAGTATCACTGCAGGGTGTCGCT
>NZ_JBFTME010000013.1:0-193088 GCF_056396805.1 Rhizobium sp. 05N49 | reverse complement strand
CGCTTAGGGGACGCCGCCGATATTTCAATAAAAAACTGTTAATTTCTCGTGGGCGCTTTTGACAGATGGTGAACCGCACGTCTTAGATGCAATCCAGGGCTATCAAGGAGGGTTAGCACAACCTTTGATAGGATCTGCTTAATTAGCATTGCATAAATCATTTCAGGGACTTCTGACATCAACTTCGGGGCGTATGATGGTCATGAGCTTTTTTCGTCGTAATGAAGAACCGGTCAAGCCGGGTTCGAGAGTATCGGGCCATCGCCAGACATTTTCCATCACCGAACAGACGGGCCTCGTGGAGAGGCCGCCAGTGCAGTACAACGTTTCGGAAGTCGATGATTTCCAGGCTTTCGGCACGGCAATCGAGGAGAACAAGCAATCCTCCGAAGAGCTGCTCGTCAGCCTGACGTCGCTGCAGGAGCGGGTTTCCTCGCTGCTCGGCGCGCACAGCCACTCGCTCAACGAAACGGGCGCGCTGAGGGCCGAATGTTCGCGTTTGAGTTCGCTGCTCGACTATGAGAGCAATGCGCGGCGCAAGTCCGATCAGGAAAACCAGCGCCTGACCGCCGACAACAAGGAGCTGAAGCTCGACGGCAGCCAGCTTCGCGTCGAAGCCGGCACCTACCGCGAAGAGCTGGTGAAGCTGCAGGGCGTGCATGAGCTGACACGGGAAGAATTCACCGTCGTCGAAGCGCGGTTGATCGACGCCGAACGCGAGATCCGCGACCGGGCGCTGCAGTTCGACGACGTTTCCTCGCAGCTTCGTCGTACGCAGCAGGATCATGATGCGCGCAGCCGCGAACTGGCGAGTACCCGCGAGAAGCTGGAGCTGGAAACCACGGCGCATCAGCTGCTCACCGAAAGCTCGCGCCGCGAAAACAGCATCCAGCTGCGCGAAATCGCCCGCCTCAATGAGGAACGCACCCACCTCAAGAGCAACCTTTCTGAGCATGAGGCGCTGACGCGCGGCCTGCAGTCCTCCGTCGCCAACCTGAAGCAGGATCTGGCCGCTTCCGAGGAGCGTCATCGCCGCCTGGAAGCCGAGTTCGAGACGCTGGAAACCTCGTCGACGCTCGAAATCGCCAACCTGCGCACCAAGCACGAAGCGATCGGTTCGAAGTCCGAACTCGTCGAGAAGCTGCTGTCGACGGCCAACAGCCGCAACAAGATGACGGACGAGGAGTTGCAGTCGACCCGCGCGGAACTGAAGCGCACGAAGGGCGAACTCGCCACCGCGCTGGCGCGCCTGGAGCGGATGACCGACGAGCTCAACCGCGTTCGCCTCAACGGCACAGAAAGCGAAGCTGCCCGCCGCGAGCTCGCTGCCCACAGCAACGATCTTGTCATGAAGCTGCGTGAGGCCGAAAGCCAGCGCAGCAAGCGCGACCGCGAAATCGAAGCCTTCAAGCACGATCTGGATACGCGCCTCGACACCGACCGCTACGAAATCGGCCAGCTGCGGACGAGCCTCGAAATCGCCAAGTCGGAAATCCGCCAGCTCCGCGCCGAACGCTCGATCCTCAGCGGCCAGCTCGAAGTGGCCCGCGGCGATCGTCCGAGCCTCGCAGACGCCCTGCCCGTCGAAGAGCCGGTGAAGGAAGATGTCCGCATGCCGGCCGCCAGCTTCGCGCCGATGATCGACATTTCCAATAAGTCGCTGCGCGGCAGTGGCGTGGTCGCCGGTTCGGTCAGTGACGAGCTTGCCTCCATCGAAACCAATCTGCGCACGCCGCCGGCAGAGTGATCGAAGCTTCCTTGGTCACGAAAAGACCTTTCCGCTGAAGGCAAAAGCAGCGGGTTGGACAGGTCCTTTGCCATGCGCCGGAACCGGAGCCTGCCTTCACGAGTTTGAAGGCAGGGTCTGGAGGAGGCGCTCTCATGGGACAAGTTCAAAATCGGGGTCAAATTCAAAATCAGGCGGAAGACCAGCAGAAGATCTATCAGCGCTGGGCACCGGTCTATGACCGGGTCTATCGCAGTCTCCTGCGTGATGGGCATCGTACGCTAGCACGGCTTGCCGCTGGCGCCGGCACCGACATTCTGGAGATCGGCGTCGGCACCGGCCTGGTGCTATCGCACTATCCCCGGCGCTCCCGGGTGACGGGCATCGACATTTCCGAGCATATGATCGCCAAGGCGCGGGAGAAAATTGCCCGCCACAAGCTTTTCCACGTGCGGCACCTACAGGTGATGGACGCTCATGCGCTGAGCTTCGAGGACAAGTCTTTCGATGCCGTCTGCCTGCCCTTCGTCATCACGCTCATTCCCGAGCCGGAACGGGCACTGGACGAATGCGCGCGTGTTTTGCGGCCGGGCGGCGAGATCATCCTGGCCAGCAAGCTCGGCGACGGCGCAGGGCTGCAGGGAGCAATCGAGGACGCGGTGGCGCCGCTTGCCCGGCGGATCGGCTGGAGCTCGTCTTTCCGGATCAGCCGGATCACCGACTGGGCGCGCACGAGCGGCTTCGATGCCATTGAAATCTTGCCGGTTTTCCCGAACGGGTTCTTCAAGGTCATCCGCCTCAAACGGCACTCGCCGAACGTTTGAGCCGGAACTTTTTTCGCCCTCAGCGTGTTTGCAGTATGCCTTCGGTCAGCCCTTTGCTCGTCAAGGATTTTCATGAGCACGGATTTCTTCCTCTTCATCGTCATCGGCTTCTGCGCACAGATCATCGATGGCGCGCTCGGCATGGCCTTCGGCGTGCTGTCCACGACCAGCCTGCTGACGCTCGGCGTGCCAGCCGCCAATGCCAGCGCCATGACGCACGTGACGGAGCTGTTCACGACGGCAGCATCGGGCATTTCCCATGCCTGGCACCGCAATGTCGACTGGAAGCTCGTGGCGCGGCTGGCGCCGGCCGGCATGATCGGCGGGGCCGTCGGCGCCTTCCTGCTTGCCAGTGTCGACGGCAAGGTGATCGAGCCCTTCGTCTCGGCCTATCTGATCGTGATCGGCCTCCTCATTCTCTGGAAGGCTTTCCACCCGGCTCCGAAGCGTGATGTCCGCGACTGGATGGTGCCGCCGGTTGGGGTTTGCGGCGGCGTGCTGGATGCGATCGGCGGCGGCGGATGGGGACCGATCGTCACCAGCTCGCTCGTCGGCCGCGGCCATGATCCGAAGCGGGTTATCGGATCGACCAATTTCACCGAGTTCGCGGTGACGCTGACGATCTCGATCACCTTCTTGCTGACACTCGGCTGGTCGGAGCTCGGCTCGGCAGCGGGTCTGATCATCGGCGGGGTGATCGCGGCACCCTTCGGGGCGATCCTCGTCAAGCGCCTGCGGGTGAAACCGCTGATGGTCGCAGTTTCAATCATCATTATCGCGACATCTGCGATACGGTTTTTCTAGCCAGTGTTTCGGCCGAAATAGACATCGACGCCGGAGATCTTCTCGCCGTCGAAGCGAAAGCTTTCCATATTGCGGAAGGCTTTGCCGCTGGTCATCTCGGCCCGGTAGCGCACGACAGCCTCTTCGCCGTCGACCGCCAGGAACTCGATGTCGAAGCCTGTCAGTGCCGGCTCGTTCGGCCAGCAGCGCTCGAAATAGGTCGCACGGTCGATATGGTCGTCCTGCGGGCTGGAAAAGGTGAAGTCCTCCGTCAGCATCGCATCGACGATATCCTTCCGCTGATCGATATAGGCTGCGTAGAGATCGCGCAGCATCCGTGCCCGGGCCTCGTTCCTGCTGGTCATAATCGCTTCCTCCTTCGATAATCTGATTTCAATTTGCAATCAGTTGGAGGCCCGATCCTGACTTTCAAGCCGCCTTTTGCGCCGGGGGCAGGTCGGATCGGGCGGAATCCGTCCTTGGCAGGCCGCGGGGCGGTGCGTAAAGTGAGGATAGCTTCATCTTGGCGCTAGCCAGACTGTACCGAAGAAGATCCGCAATGACCGATACGCAATGGGACGCCGCGAAGGTGGCGCCCGGCTCCGCCTACTGGAAACGCAACCTCGTCATCTCACTGCTTGGCTCGTTCACGACCATTGTGGCGATGACGCTGCTGCTTCCGTTCCTTCCGCTTTATGTGGAGGAGCTCGGCGTGAGTAACCATGCGGCGATCGTGCAGTGGTCGGGCATCGCCTATGGCGCGACCTTCCTTGCTGYCGCCTGCGTGGCGCCGATCTGGGGCCGGCTCGGCGACATCTACGGACGCAAGCTCATGCTGGTGCGCGCCAGCCTCGGCATGACGATCGCCATATCGCTGATGGGCATGGCCGGCAGCGTCTGGCAACTCGTGGCGCTGCGCCTTTTCGTCGGCCTGGCCGGCGGTTATGCATCCGGCTCGATGGTGCTGGTGGCGACACAGACGCCGAAAGACCGGTCCGCCTGGGCGCTCGGCGTGCTCTCGTCAGGCATCATGGCCGGCAATCTTGTCGGTCCTCTGATCGGCGGGGCGCTGCCGCCTATCATCGGCATCCGGGGCACGTTTCTGGCGGCCGGCGGCATGATCTTCTTCGCCTTCCTGGCGACGACCTTCCTGATCAAGGAAGAGAAGTCGGCGGCCCGCAAACAGGCGGCCAAGGCATCCGGCGGCTGGAAATCCATTCCCGACAAGCGGCCGGTCGTCGCAATGCTGGCAACCGGGCTGCTGCTGATGCTCGCCAATATGTCGATCGAGCCGATCATCACCGTCTATGTGGCACAGATCGTGCCCGACCAGGGCCAGGTAACGATGATTTCCGGCATCGTCATGTCGGCGGCAGCGCTCGGCAGCATTCTGTCTGCCTCGCGGCTCGGGAAGCTTGCCGACCGGATCGGCCATTGGCCGGTCATTGCCGGCGCGCTCGCGATCGCGGGACTGCTGCTCATTCCGCAGGCCTTCGTGAACGCCTCATGGCAGCTGATCGGCCTGCGCTTCCTGATGGGACTGGCGCTTGGCGGGCTGTTGCCCTGCATCACCGCGGTCATCCGGCATAGTGTGCCTGATAGTGCCGCCGGCAGTATTCTGGGCCTGTCCATCTCGTCGCAATATGTGGGACAGGTCGCCGGGCCCGTTCTCGGCGGCTTTGTCGGCGGGCATATCGGCATGCCGGCAGTCTTTCTCGGCACCTGCGTCCTGCTTCTTGCGGGTGCGGCCTTCACATGGCTGGTGCGCACGAAGAGCGAGGAAGCCTGAGGTTCAGGCTTTACCGCAAATCATGTCGACGCCGGACTGTGCCAGGGCTTCCAGCGTCTCGCGACTGTCGCCGGCGCGAGCGCGGACGGCCAGCGAATGCATGACGGCGGAGGCGAGCCTTGCAAGAGTGTGAGGGTCGCCTCCATCCGGCAACTCGCGCCGCTCTATGGCGAGCTTCAGGCGCTTTTCGATCTCGCCGTCGAAATCGTCCAGGCTTCGGCTCAATACTTCCCGAACCCGTTCATGCTGGATCGCCTCGGCTGTTGCAGTGCCGATGAGAAAACAGCCGCGCGCGGCTGTTTCGCCGTGAAGATAGATCTCCAGAGCCCGTTGATAGACACGTGCGAGGTTTTCGCGCAGCGGCAGCAATGGATCGAGCGCATCGGCAAGCACATCCATACTCTCGGCGCGATAGCCCTCGAGTGCATCGAGATAGAGGTCTTCCTTGTCTCCAAAGGCGCCATAGAGGCTCGGACGATTGAGCTGAGTGGCCGCGCTCAACGTATCCAGCGACGTACCGGCAAAGCCCCGATCCCAGAAGACCTCCCTTGCCTTCTGCAAGGTCACCTTCGCATTGAAGGCCCGTGGACGCCCGCGCTTCTTCTCGCTCATTTTGTACCATTTCGCATAAAATAATTGACCAAGAGAATTTTATGCGAAATAGTACAAATGTCCAACGGATTGATGCAGACGGTTTCGCACCGTCGCAGGAGGAGAAAAACATGAAGCTCTACATGCACGCGGCCGCCTGTTCGCTCTCGCCGCATATCGTCTGCCGGGAGCTCGGTATCGATATCGAGCTCATCACGGTCGATCGAAAAACACATCGCACCAGCAACGGCGAGGACTATCTCGCGATCAATGGCAACGGCTATGTGCCGGCGCTTATGCTCGATGATGGCAAGGTACTGACGGAGGGGCCGGCGATCGTGCAGTTTCTTGCAGACAGCGCTCCTGATGGAAGACGTATGCTGCCCGAAATCGGCAGCTTCGGCCGCAATCAGGTGCAATCCCTGCTGAACTTCATCACATCGGAGCTGCACAAGCCGATGGTGATGCTCTTCAATGCTGATTACGCTATCGTGCATGAGGCGATGCGTGCGGTCGTTCAGAAGCGCCTCGGCTGGATCAACGGAAGGCTTGCCGGCCCTTATCTCACCGGCGAGAATTTCACGGTCGCGGATGCCTATCTCTTCGTCTGCCTCAACTGGTCGCCCTGGATCGCGATCGATCTCGATCTTTTTCCAGCTATTCCTGCCTTCATGAAGCGCGTCGCTGCCCGTCCGGCCGTACGGGCGGCATTGAGCGAGGAAGGGCTTATGGCTTTCAATGCCGGCGGCAATTTCTTTGCCCCCATCGCCTATATCCAGTCCGCCGGATATGTCGGCTCTCCGGTCCGTCCGTGATAGAATGCCGGTCCGGCAGGAAGCGCCGCCGGACCGGATTATCCTTTGATGGTTGATAATCCTTCCCGAACAGCATGGATTATCGAAAGCCTTCGATGGCGGCATCTTCACTCCATCGAAACCGGAAGCCCGGTCACACAAAGGAGCGAACAATGACCACCTCAGTGGAGAATGTCGCGAAGACAGATAAAACCATGAAAGCCTACAGGGTCCACGCGTTCGGACCGCCGGAAGCTATCATTCAGGAGGAGGTAGAGATCCCTGCGCCCGGCAAGGATGAGGTTCTGATCAAGGTACATGCGGCCGGTGTCGGCCCCTGGGATGGCTGGATCCGATCCGGTAACAGCGCCCTGCCCCAGCCCTTGCCGCTGACACTCGGTTCCGATCTCTCGGGCACGATCGAAGCGGTCGGCGAAGGTGTTACGCACGTGGCCCGCGGCGATGCCGTCTATGGCGTTACCAATCCCCGCTTCATCGGCGCCTATGCGCAATATGCGATTGCAGTCGCCGGGATGATTGCTGCAAAGCCCAAAAGCATCGGCCATGTCGAAGCTGCCTCGATCCCCGTTATCGCTGTTACCGCGAAGCAGGCGCTGTTCGACCATGCCAAGCTTACCGCCGGACAAACCGTCCTCATCCATGGCGCGGCCGGCAATGTCGGCGCCTATGCCGTGCAATTCGCCCACAAGGCCGGGCTGAAAGCGATCGCGACGGCCAGCGGCGGCGATATCGACACCGTCAAGCGGCTCGGCGCCGATGTGGTCGTCGACTTCCGCAGCCAGCGCTTCGAGGATTTCGCTCGCGATGTCGATGCCGTCATCGATCTTGTCGGCGGCGAGACGCAGACGCGTTCCTTCGCGGTGCTGAAGCGCCGTGGCAGGTTGATTTCGGCCGTCTCGCAACCGGATCAGGAGCTTGCCAAGGCAAAAGGCGTCGACGCGCTCTTCTTTCTCGTTAATGTCACGACGAATGAGCTCCGTGACATCGCTGCGATGGTCGATGCCGGCGAACTCGAAACGAATGTCGGCGATGTGCTTCCACTCGATGCGGCAATCACGGCGCATGAGATGCTGGAGGGCAAACGCCCGCATGCAAAGGGCAAGATCGTCTTGCAAGTCGACTGAGATGACCTCAGACAGCGTCCAACGGGATAAACAGTCCCAACGGACGCTTTCTCACGCCATCCACTTGCGGTGTTCGGCGAACCGCTCCACAAGCATATCCAGGAACAGCCGCACCTTGGTCGGCAGATGGCTGCGGTTCGGATAGACGGCGTTGATATGGATCTCGACGCCGCGATAGTCCGGCATCATCCGTACGAGGCGGCCGTCCTCCAGATCCTCGAAGACGACGAAGCTCGGCGCGAGGAAGATGCCCTGCCCGTTCAGCACCAGATAGCGCAACGTCTCGGCGCTGTTGGAAATGATGCTTCCGCCCACCTTGACGCTCTCCTGCCGCCCCCCGGCATCCTCGAAGCGCCATTCCTCACCGAAGGGATAATAGGCATATTGCAGGCAATTGTGCTCGGCGACTTCGGCCGGTGTCGTCGGCATGGCGTGGGTCTTCAGATAATCGGGTGAGCAGACGAGAAAATGCCGCCAGGGCGTCAGCTTGCGCGCAACAAGGCTCGAATCCGGCGATGGCGTCGTGCGGATCACCAGATCATATCCGTCCTCGATCATGTCCACCGCGCGCTCGCCGATGTTGAAATCAATCTGGACGGCAGGATAGAGCGTCATGAACTCGTCGATGACGGGCAGCAGGAAACGGACGATGGCGCTGCTGGTGTAGAATCTCAGCGTGCCGCGTGGCGTCGAACTCAGAGCACCCGCAGCACGATCCGCCTCTTCGAGATCGGCCAGGATCTGCGACGAGCGCTCGTAATAATATTTGCCGGTCTCGGTCAGGCTTACCTTGCGTGTGGTGCGGTTCAGGAGCCGCACGCCGAGGCGATCTTCCAATGATTGCACGTGGTTGCCCACCATGGTGACGGACATGTTGAGGCGCCGCGCGGCAGCGGAAAAACCGCCGCACTCCACCACCCGACCGAAGACTGTGAGGCTGGTCAGCCGATCCATATCGCTCCTCGATTATCCGCTGAGAGTTGATGATCCTTCCCGAAAACAGCAGATTATCAGAAAGTACTGCTGGGTCCATCTTCCACTCATCGAACAGGGCTTCGCACGAACGAAGCAAAGACGAATGGAGAAGGACAATGGTTGAACTGCCCCGCAACGAAGCTTTCAAGACCGTCCAGCCGGCCGAAAGCGCCCCCGCCGCCGAAGCGATGGCTGCAGCGGCAGCGGCCGTGGAGACCCCGAAGAAGAATGGCCGCAAGTTCTTCAAGCGCGCCGTGATCGCCGCAGCCCTGCTCGCCGGCGCCGCCTTCGCCGGTGATTTCGGTCACCATTACTGGACCGTCGGCCGTTTCATCGAATCCACCGACGATGCCTATGTGAAGGCCGACTATACGACGGTCGCCCCGAAGGTCGCCGGCTATATCAAGCAGGTGCTCGTCAACGACAATGACACGGTCAAGGCCGGACAGGTTCTCGCCCGCATCGATGACCGTGATTTTCAGGCAGCGCTCTCGCAGGCCAAGGCCGATGTGAAAGCAGCCGAGGCTGCCGTCACCAATCTCGACGCGCAGATCTCGCTGCAGCAGTCGATCATCGAACAGGCCCACGCGACACTCGATGCCTCGCAGGCTTCGCTTGTCTTCGCCCAATCCGATGCGGCCCGTGCCGGCCGGCTGATTACCAATGGTGCCGGAACGCAATCCCGCGCCGAACAGAGCCAGTCGCTGAAGGATCAGGCCGCCGCTGCGGTCGAGCGCGATCAGGCCGCTGTCGTCGCCGCCGAGAACAAGGTGCCGGTGCTGCAGACCCAGCGTGAACAGCTGCTTGCCCAGCGCGACCGCGCCGTTGCTGCCGCCAGCCAGGCGGAGCTCAACCTCTCCTACACGGAAATCGTCGCTGCCGTTGACGGCACGGTCGGTGCCCGCTCGATCCGCGTCGGCCAGTATGTCACCTCGGGCACGCAGCTGATGGCGGTCGTGCCGCTGCATGCGGTCTATGTGATCGCTAACTTCAAGGAAACGCAGCTGACCTTCGTGCGCCCCGGCCAGACGGTCGAGATCAAGGTCGACAGCTTCCCCGATGTTGCGATCAAGGGTCATGTCGACAGCGTTTCGCCGGCCAGCGGCCTCGAATTCTCGCTGCTGCCACCGGACAACGCCACCGGCAACTTCACCAAGATCGTCCAGCGCATCCCGGTCAAGATCGTCATCGACGACGAACGCCTTGCCGGCCTGCTGCGCTCCGGCATGTCCGTGATCCCCGACATCGATACCAAGGCCGCCCAGACCTCCGCGRCCGCGGCGGAAGGATTATCCACCCCTGCTGGATGATCCTTCCATTCCTTTCTCAATTATCACCCGAACAGCGTCATGAGACAGTTTTCCGCAGAGCCGGAAGGAGATAAGTCATGGCTACGCTTCAGATCGCCGCAAACAGCAATTCGGTCGCGCGCCCTGCCGCTGCGATCGTCCCTGCTGCCAAACCCGTCATGAGCCCGCTTCGCATGTGGACCGCGGTCGTCGGCTCCACGCTCGGCGCCTTCATGGCGATCCTCAACATCCAGATCGTCAATGCTTCGCTGGCCGATATCCAGGGCGCTATCGGCGCCGGCACCGACGATGGCGGCTGGATCTCGACCTCCTATCTGATTGCCGAGATCGTCGTCATTCCGCTCAGCGCATGGCTTGCCCGGGTCTTTTCGGTCCGCAACTATCTGCTGGTCAACGCCATCCTCTTCCTGGTCTTCTCGGTCGCCTGCGCCTTCGCTGTCAACCTGCAGCAGATGATCATCCTGCGCGCCATCCAGGGCTTTACCGGCGGCGTGCTGATCCCGATGGCCTTCACCATCATCATCACGCTGCTGCCCAAGCCGAAACAGCCGATCGGCCTCGCGCTCTTTGCGCTTTCGGCGACGTTTGCGCCGGCGATCGGCCCGACCATCGGCGGCTATTTCACCGAAAACTGGGGCTGGGAATATATCTTCTATATCAACCTCGTTCCCGGCGCCCTGATGGTCGGCATGCTCTGGGCTTCGCTCGAACGTGCGCCGATGAACCTCGGCCTGCTCGCCAAGGGTGACTGGCCCGGCATCATCACCATGGCGATCGGTCTTGCCGCGCTTCAGACCGTGCTCGAAGAAGGCAACAAAGAAGACTGGTTCGGCTCGGAGTTCATCGTCCGGCTCTCGATCATCGCAGCCGTCTCGCTGACGCTCTTTCTCATCATCGAACTGAAAGTCGCCCATCCGCTCCTGAACCTGCGGCTGTTTGCCCGCCGTAATTTCGGCTTCGGCATCCTTGCGAATTTCCTGCTGGGTATCGCGCTCTATGGCTCGGTCTTCGTGCTGCCGATCTACCTGGCCCGCATCCAGGGCTACAACTCCGAGCAGATCGGCTTTGTGCTTGCCTGGACCGGCATCCCGCAGCTCCTGCTGATCCCGCTGGTGCCGCGCCTGATGAAGCGGTTCGATATTCGCCTGCTGATCATCGTCGGCTTTGCGCTCTTTGCCGTCTCGAACTTCATGAATGTGCATATGACAGGCGACTATGCGAGCGATCAGCTCTTCTGGCCGAATGTCGTGCGTGCCGTCGGTCAGGCGCTGGTCTTCACGCCGCTCTCGGCGATCGCCACAGCAGGCATAGAGCCGGAGAATGCCGGCTCGGCTTCCGCGCTCTTCAACATGATGCGCAATCTCGGCGGTGCCGTCGGCATTGCCTCGCTGCAGACCTTCCTGTCGAAGCGTGAGCAGTTCCATTCGAATATCCTGACCAACTCGGTCTCGGTCTTCGAGGAAGCCACCCGCGACCGTGTCGCCAGGATGACCGCTTACTTCATGAACCATGGCGTCACCGATCAGGCGCTTGCCACTCACAAGGCAGTCGTTGCCATCGCGCTGAAGCTGCGCAAGCAGGCCAATATCATGGCTTTCAGCGACACCTTCTTCCTGCTCGGCGTCGCCCTTGTGGTGGCCCTGCTTGCCACCCTGCTCCTCAAGAAACCCGGCCAAGTCTCCGGCGGCGGCGCTCACTGAGCGCCCCCGCTCCCAAGGAGGAGAACACCCATGAACAATCTGCTCGACATCGACTATGCCGTTGAAACCAGGACGCCCGCCGGCAGTCTCAACACGACGGCGGTGCTCGGCCTCATCGAATGGCTGACCGGCGACGAATGCCATGCCCTCGACGAGGTCGGCCTTGTCTCCGGCCTTGGCCGCCGCCTGCGTGCGCTCGGCGTTCCGGTCGACCGGCTGACATTGCATCTCATGACGTTGCATCCGGAATATATCGGCCGCACCATCGCCTGGGCGCCAGGCGAACCGGTGGAGATCCATGACCGCGAGCACGGAACGCGACTTGCCATTGCCAACACGCCGCTTCAGAAGGTTTTCGAAAGCCGTGAGATGCTCGTCGTCGGTCCGGGCCAGAGCCCGCATGGCCGCTGGCAGCATATCGATGTCTTTGCCGGACGCGCGCTCGTGCAGCTGATGATCGCGCCCCTCTGCAATGCCGATGGCCCGGTCAGCGCCGCGATCTTCGGCACCAAGCGGCCGGGCGGTTTCACATCATGGGAAATGCAGGTGATCGAACGCATAATCCCGGCGCTGCGCAATACCAGCGAACTCCGTATCCTGCGCCAGGTCGAACTCAGCCTGCTCGACACCTATATCGGCCCGTTGACGGCGAGCCGCATCCTGGCCGGCCGCATCCGCCAGGGCGAAATCGAATCCATGCAGGCGGCCCTCCTGCTCTGCGACCTCAGAGGTTTTACCGAACTCTCCAACCGCCTGCCGGGCGAAACGGTGCTCGGGTTGCTGAATGCCTATTTCGACCGGGTCATTCCGGCGATTACGCACGAAGGCGGCGAAGTACTGAAGTTCATGGGCGATGCGGTGCTCGCCTTCTTCCCCGGATATGATGCGACGCGTACCTGCAATGCAGCGCTTTCGGCGGCACGGGCGATCCTCGAAGCGCTCGATGGGTTCAAATATGACGGCATCGGCGCCAAGGCGGGCATCGCGCTGCATCATGGCGAGGTCAGCTACGGCAATATCGGCTCCGGCCGGCGACTGGATTTCACGCTGATCGGCGGGGACGTCAATCTTGTGAGCCGCATCCAGGGCGCATGCAGCGAGCTTGGGGAACAGTTGCTGATGTCGGAGGCGTTTTTCGAGGCGGTGAAGCCGGAGGATGCGGTTTCGGCGGGAAGCCATCGGTTGAAAGGCTTCCCTGACGGGGTTGAACTGTACGGGGTGAGGTAGGTGAACCGCGCCGTACCGCAGGCCCTTCGCATGGCTTGGGGCGTTCGCTGCTGCCATTGATTCACTGGATCAATTGCAGCACTGCGCGGCAGCGCAGCTTGCTACTCATCACTCGCGGAGCGGCCGTAGGCCCAATCCATATAGAGTTCCAGCGCCTTGCGGGTGACCGGACCTTCCTGGAAGTTGCGGCCGTCGAGCCTGTTGACGCCGACCACCTTGGAATAGTTGCCGGTCGTGAAGATCTCGTCGGCACCCATGAAATCGTCGACCGAGAGCGTCGCCTCGCGCACGTCGAAGCCGGCCTTGTGCAGAAGGCCGAGAATGCGCTGCCGGGTGATGCCGGCGAGGAAGGTACGGTTGGCGACAGGCGTCAGGATCACCCCGTCCTTGACCATGAAGATGTTCGACGAGGCGGTTTCCACAACATTGCCGTTCGTGTCGCGCATCAGCGCGTTGTCGAAGCCGCGGCTTTTCGCTTCGGCAATTGCCCGACCGCTGTTCGGATAAAGCGAGCCCGCCTTGGCGTCGGTCATCGCGGTTTCCGGTGTCGGGCGACGATAGGGAGATACGGTGAGCGATGAACCGCCGTGGCCGCCCATTGCTGCTTCGAAAAGGCAGAGTGCGAAACGCGTCGATTCGCCGTCAACAGTCACGACGCTGCCCGGCGAACCATGCTCGCCCCAATACATCGGCTTGATATAGATCGGCGTCTTGCCATCGAACTTCTTGACCCCTTCCCAAGTCAGCGCCTCGATCTCTTCGGCAGTCTTGAGTGGCTTCAGACCCATGGCGACTGCAGAGCGGTTGACGCGCTGGCAATGCAGGTCGAGATCGGGCGCAATGCCGTCGAACCAGCGAGCGCCGTCGAAGACCGTGGAGCCGAGCCACATGGCATGCGAAGTCGGCCCGATCAGCGGCGGGTTGCCGGCAATCCATTCTCCGTCGACATAGGTCCATGTGGTCGTGCGGGGTGACGTATCGACGCGCATTTCAGCTCTCCTCCTGAAGTCGGCAAAGCAAAATCCTCACTGCCGGGGGCGGTCAAGCGCAAATTGACGGTTGAAACATCGACGCAAGAAAATGCCGGAGACCGCGTTACGATTGAAATATTGATGCGCGTTTGATGGTGCTAAAACGATGGGTGCATAAAGGAAAATGATGAAAGGCCGACTGGATGGATGCCACTGCCGCGTGCCATCATGGCAGGCGGAAAGGCGCGGGCGGACAAGGAGATGAACAGATGAAAGCCATGTATTACGAAGCCTTCGAACAGGCGCCTGAGATCCGCACCGTGCCGGACCCGACGCCTTCGGAAGACGGCGTGGTCATCGAGGTCGGCGCGACCGGCCTCTGCCGCAGCGACTGGCACGGCTGGATGGGCCATGACCCGGATATCCGTCTGCCGCATGTGCCGGGCCACGAGCTTGCGGGCAAGATCGTCGCGACCGGCAAGGGCGTCGTACGCTTCAAGGTCGGCGACCGGGTGACGGTGCCCTTCGTTTCCGGCTGCGGCCATTGCGGCGAATGCCATTCCGGCAACCAGCAGGTCTGCCCCAACCAGTTTCAGCCGGGCTTTACCCATTGGGGTTCATTCGCCGAATATGTCGGGATCGACTATGCCGACACCAATCTGGTGCATCTGCCAGAAAGCGTGGACGATGCCACCGCGGCGAGCCTTGGCTGCCGCTTCGCCACCTCCTTCCGCGCCGTCGCCGACCAGGCGCGCACCGGCCCGGGCGAATGGATCGCCGTGCACGGTTGCGGTGGCGTCGGGCTTTCGGCGATCATGATCGCCAGTGCACTGGGCGCCAATGCGATCGCCGTCGATATTTCCGTGGAGAAGCTTGCCTTTGCGCGCGAATGCGGGGCTGTCGCCACGATCAATGCTTCCGCGGTCGGCGACGTGGCCGAAGCGGTGCGTGAGATCACCAAGGGCGGCGCGCATGTTTCCATCGATGCGCTCGGCCACCCTGTCACCTGCTTCAATTCGATCAAGAACCTGCGCCGGCGCGGCCGGCATGTGCAGGTGGGGCTGATGCTCGGCGAGCATTCGACGCCGCAGATCCCGATGGCGCAGGTGATCGGCCATGAGCTGGAAATCTACGGCAGCCACGGCATGCAGGCCTGGCGCTATGATGCGATGATGTCCATGCTCGCTGCCGGCAAGATCGCGCCACAGAAACTGATCGGCAGACGCATCAGCCTTGAAGAGGCAGTACCGGCGCTGATGACGCTCGACAGGGCCGAGGGCACCGGCATCAGTGTGATTACACAGTTCTAGGCGGTCGCAAAACGATGGCCCGTGCCGTCGGGCTACCGAACCAAAGGTTGCGATCCCATCTATAGAGTGACGAAGCCAGCGATATGCCGGCGGCGATGGGGGACTTCATGAGCGAGACACAACGCAAGCTGACAACGATCTTTGCAGCCGACGTGCAGGACTATACGCGCATGATGGGCGAGGACGAGGAAGGCACGCTCGCCATGCTCAAGCACTATCGCGATGCCATGTCGCGCCTGATCGCCTCCCATGGCGGGCGCGTGGTCAACACCTGGGGCGACGGGTTGCTTGCCGATTTTCCGAGCGTTGTCGAGGCGGTCCGGGCGGCAATCGACGTTCAGAACGAGCTTGCCGGCAAGAATGCGGCACGACCGATGGACGGACGCATGCTCTTCCGTATCGGCATCAACCTCGGCGATGTCATTGTCGAAGGCGAGGATATCTATGGCGACGGCGTCAATATCGCGGCCCGCCTGCAGGCCTCTGCACCGCCCGGAGGGATCGTGATCTCCAACACGGTCTATGACCAGGTGCGCAACAAGGTGGCAGTCGGATTCGATTTCCTGGGGGCCCTGGAGATGAAGAATATCGCCGACGCGGTGCCAAGCTATGCCGTCCGCATCGGCGCTGTCGGTCCGGAGCCACAGAAGCCGGCGGCCGCTTCCGAACGGCCTGTCGAGATGCCGAAACCACGATCGGTGGCACCGCGCGGCAGGCTGCGCAAGCTTGGCGGCATTCTGGCTGTCATCGGCGCCATGATCTTGATCATCAATATTGCCACCTGGGAGGGGGAGTTCTGGGCTGTATGGCCGCTGCTCGCCTTCGCCTTCGTCGCGGCCATGATTTGGGTGCGCATGCAGGACCGTTTCGACCATCGCGTCGCCGCGCTCGCCGTCATCGGCGTTGGAATCGTCGCCATCAACATGCTGACATGGCACGGGACATTCTGGGCGATCTGGCCGATGCTGGGACTGTCTGTCGCTGCCGGGATTCGCTGGGCAATGCGCGACTGAGCATCAGGCGCGTTCTGCGAGCCGCCGTTCAGCGCCATAGATCATCATCTGCAGCCCGGCTTCGAAGAAAGCTTCGTGGCCGGATGTGCGGTAATGCACAATTGCCCGGTGTGTGAGCGGGAAATCGACTGCCGCAGCGTCGAGCTTTTCCTGCTCCGGCGGCGGTTCTGTCTGTTCCTCGATGACGCAGCCGACCGTGTAGCGGGCAAGGGCGACGAGCAGTTCCATGGCGAATTCCGCTTCCATGCCCGCTCCGACGAGGACAGCGATATGGGCTTCGACATTGGGAAGGTCCTGCGGACTGGTTTCCGTGCCGGCATGCACGCGGCCACCGTCGCGATAGCTCAAGAGCGTGCGACGGAAATCACGGGTGTTTTCGAGCATGAAGTCCCGCCAGTTCTCAGGCACGACCGGCCAGTCGTGGGTGTGGCCGCGCGCCATGATCTCCTCGGCCATGGCTTCAATCAGCGCCCGCTTGCTCTTGAAATGCCAGTAAAGCGCGGGCTGGCGCACATTCAGCCGATCGGCGAGCAGCCGTGTGGAGAGGGCATCGATGCCCACCTCGTTCAAGAGCTTCAGCGCTTCGTCGACGATCTGCGCCCGATCCACCTTCATCCTGTTTCCATTCCCTGTTGCCATTTCAATTTATCAGCGATAAGGAACTTATCAGTGATAAATTTTCGGGTAATCCCATGAAAAAGGCGCTCACCGTCATCTATGCCACCGTCATTCTCGATGCGGCCGGCATCGGGCTGACCTTGCCGATCTTTCCGCGGCTCCTGGAGGATGTCGGCCATACCGACAATCTCGGATGGCGATTCGGTGCCTTTCTGGCGCTTTATGCGCTGATGCAGTTCATCTTCTCTCCGGTGCTTGGGTCGCTGTCGGACCGGTTCGGCCGCAAGCCGGTGCTGATGCTGTCGCTTGGCGGGGCGGCGTTCGACTACGTGTTCATGGCCGTTGCTCCATCGCTCTGGCTGCTCTTCATCGGCCGGGCGATCGCCGGCATTACCGGTGCCAGCAATGCGGTCGCTGCCGCCTGCGTGACCGACATTACCGAAGATGCCGAGCGCACGCGCCGCTTCGGTCAGCTCAGCGCCTGCTTCGGCATCGGCTTCATCGCCGGACCGGCGATCGGCGGCGTGCTGGGTGAGTTTTCCGTGCGGCTGCCCTTCATCGCCGCTGCAGGGCTCAATGCAGCCAACCTGCTGATGGCCCTCTTCCTTCTGCCGGAGACGCGCAGAACCGGTACAGAAGCCCGAGAGCCACGAGTTTTCGCCGCTGGCGCATTTCCGCTGGCTGCTGGGCTACCGGCTGCTGCTGCCCCTCGCCGGCGCCTATTTCATCCTTGCGCTTGTCGGCGAGGTCGGCGGCACGATCTGGGTGCTCTATGGTCAGGACAAGTTTTCCTGGTCGCCGATGATGGTCGGCCTCTCGCTCGCCGCTTTCGGCTTCTTCCATGCCGTCGTGCAGGCCTTCATCGCGGGGCCGATCAGCGAAAGATGGGGGGAGCACCGTGCGCTCCTGATCGGCATCGTCGCCGACAGCGCCGCCTATATCATCATCGCGCTGGTGACAGAGGGCTGGATGGCCTTCCTGCTGATGCCGCTCTTCTGCCTCGGCGGCATCGGGGCGCCCGCCCTGCAGTCTCTGGTGACAGGGCGCGTCGACAACGATCATCAGGGACGTGCGCAGGGGCTGCTTGCGAGCATGACCAGCCTTGCCTCGATCATCGGGCCGCTGGCGATCAGCACCATCTACTTCGCTTCGCGCGATGTTTTCCCGGGGCTTGTCTGGGTCCTGGGCGCAGGTTTCTACGTGCTCTGCCTGCCGGTTGCCTTCACGCGCCGGTCGAAGGATGCGCCTGCCTGAAAGCGGACGGCGGCGGGATAATCAGCCCGCCGCCTGTCTCCGTTACTGGGCGACGCCGATCGAAGCCAGGTATTCAGCCGAAGCGATGATCTTCGACTTGTCCTTGATCTCGATGATCAGGCGCGGGTTGCTTTCGACCTTGGCAAGGGCAGCGAAGATCGCACGCCAGTTGACCGTGCCTTCGCCCAGCGCCCAGTGGCGGTCGGCATAACCATCGGCATCCTGCAGGTGCACATGGCCGAGGCGGTTGCCGGCGGCATGGACGTAATAATCCACTGGCGGGGCGCCGGTGGAGCCGTGGGCATAGTGGGCATGGCCGGTGTCGATCGAGACGGCGACGGCCGGCGAGTTGAAGCTCTCGGCCAAAGCCACACGGATATGCGGGTCCTTGTCTTCGATGTTCTCGATGACGAGGGTGCAGCCGATTTCCTCGGCGCGCTTCACCGCATCGCGCATCGTCTGATGGCAGTAATCGACAATGCTTTCGCGCTCGCCGGGATTGTTGTCGAGATTGTTGTAGCCCCACGTCGTATAGGGGCTGTGGACGACCATATGCGTGCCGCCGATCGCAGCGCAGACATCGAGGCCCTGCAGCATACGGCGGGAGACGACGGCGCGGATATCCGGATCCTGCGAGGCGATGACGAATCCCCAGAACGGGCCATGGATGCCGACGCGGCCCTTGTAGCCGTCGAGCAGCGTCCTGACGTGATCGGCGCGCGGGGTCCAATCGCCGTTCAGAACATCTGCATTGATGAAGCTCTGCAGTTCGAGATCACGAGACTTTTCGAAGAGCCAGTCACGATGGTTTTCGAGTTCGTTGATCGTCATGGCGGCGCCGACGATGGGAAGAGAAGACATGGGGGTGCTCCGCTGATGGTATGCCGGATTGGCAGGGAAGGATCGGCGCGTTCTATGCGCCTCTTCTGTGTCGACGATATTACAGAAAAGACGACGGCCAACCTGTCGCACTTGCGCTGCGGGGAAGCCATACCGATATGATCGCGGTCGGCTTCGGAGCCCGAAAGCGCGCAAAGTCGCTTGTTCTTCGCCCCTCCCCCGATTTTGCGGCGGTTGCCAAAACGACCGCGAAGGTCTATCGGACCGCCCCGCAAGAAAAAGAAAGAGACACCATGTCCAACTCATTTGTGAAAACAGATGCCCGGACGGAGGCAAGAAGCTTCTTCGTGCTGGGCGACAAGGTCGAGCGACGGGCTCGCCTCACCGGCAACTGGCTGAACATCTTCGACATGACGGTTGCGCCCGGCGGTAAGACGCCGCGTCACGCGCATGCAAGCCCGGAAGTCTTCCGGATCATCGAGGGCACGCTGACGATCTGGCGGCTGACCGATACCGGGCCGGAAGAGATCCAGGCGAGCGCGGGCGACATCGTCACCATCGCCCCCTTCATGGTGCACGGCTATTCCAACAACGGAACCGTCCCCGCAGTCTTTTCTGCCATCGTCGATCGCGACATGGCAGAATTCATCGAGACCGAGGGCGTTACCGAGCAGCCGCAGGGCAGCCCGTCGCCGGAAACGGTGGCGCGTATGCGGGCCGCTGCAAACGCCCACGGGATCACGATACTGGCGGCATAGGTCAAATGCGCCGCAGTTGAGAGCAAAGAGACCGTCGGGGCACCACGCCGACGTTAAACACATTCCCCATTTGACGACCCAAAGGCGGGGTGATCTTTTTTTGGTGCGTCCCAGACATTTCGGCCTGCATAAAAGACACAGCGTGCGCGTAGCCCACCGCCGTTGGCGGCTTACGGAACACACGCTCGATCCGTCCGGTGACCAGTCGTTTTATCCGAGGGGAGCTACACGTCATGTCAGCGCCGCATTGACACCTGATGCTTTTCAACTGGATATCCAACTTTTCCCACCGGGCCGGTCTCGCGTTCGAGATAATCACGCTGTTGGCGGCGACATAGACAAAATTTGCATCCGCCGCGTCGTAGGACGCGGCCCGACATGAGGAGAGACGATGATGGCATGGTCAGCCAGCCAGTATGTGAAATTCGAGGATGAACGCACTCGCCCGGCGCGCGACCTGCTGGCGCAGGTGCCGCTGACGGAGTTGCGCCACGCGGTCGATCTCGGCTGTGGACCAGGCAATTCGACAGAGCTGATCATCGACCGCTATGGGGCGGCAAATGTCTCCGGCCTCGACAGCGATTTGAACATGCTCGAAGCCGCTCGCAAACGGCTGCCGGGTACGGCTTTCGTCGAGGCGAACCTGTCCACCTGGCAGCCGTCGGAACCGGCGGACCTTTTGTTTGCCAATGCCGTTTTCCAATGGCTGCCTGACCACCTCGATATTTTCGACCGGCTGATGGACGGGCTGGCGCCGGGCGGCGTGCTCGCCGTACAGATGCCCGACAATCTTGGCGAGCCGAGCCATCTGATGATGGAGGAAACGGCCCATGCCGGCCCGTGGAAGGGTGCCTTCGAGAAAAAGAGCGTACGTCGCAATGTGCTGCCACCTCCTTCGACCTACTACAGCCGGCTGATCGCCAAGTCGTCGCGGGTCGACATCTGGCATACGATCTACAATCACCCGATGGACGATGCCGCAGCGATCGTCGAATGGGTCAAGGGAACAGGCCTTCGCCCCTATCTCGACCATGCCGGCGAAGAGCATCGCGAGGCGTTTCTGGCCGACTATCTGCAACGCGTCGACAGGGTCTATCCGAAGGCGGCCGACGGCAAGGTACTGTTGAAATTCCCGCGTCTCTTCATGGTGGCCGTGAAGGCCTGACCGGCAAATCCTGATTTCTCTGGCGCCGGCAGCGATTCATCCATCGCTGCCGGCATCATTTTGTCGTCATTTCGCAAGCCACACGCAAAGTTTGAAGTGTAGCGATCCGTCTTGGGGTTTCTCAATCCAGACGTGCTTTTGCCGGCGTCATCGACGCTGATCGCTATCCGTTAAACGCCTTTGCGCATTGCGCGCGAGGACCGACAAAGAGATTTTGAGATGGTTTCTTCTGTTTCCAACATCAGGCTGCAGACTGCGCAGATCGCGCTGCAGGTGATCAAGGGCGGCTCTTCAGAGAGCAGCTCCAGCAGCAGCACGACCGACCACGATTATTCCAGCCTGCCCTCGCAGACCCGCTCGGCGCTCTCGGTCATGCTCGACAAGATCAATGCCGGCAAGGCCGGATCGACTGACGCAGCCGGCAATACGGTCGCCAGCACCGATATCACCACCGCCTCCTTCATGGCGCTGCTGCGCCAGAACATGACGGCCGCGGCAGACGCCAAGGGCGCGGGTAGCCAGGAGGCCGCCATGCTTGCCGCCTTCAAGAAGGGCCAGCTGACGGTCACCGATCCGACCCAGGGCGTTTCGATCAAGGCCTGGGACGTGACCGATCCAAAGGAGGCCGATGTCGACCAGAAGAAGGGGACCGACATCAAGACCGACGATTGGAACGACTTCCTGCGTGACCATCTGCAACGCGATTCGCACGGCCGCCTTGTCAGAAGCGAAAACGGCAGCTTCATCGAGAAGGGCACCGGCAACGAAGTCTATTTCGGCCAGGTCGGCTCGCAGAACTACTACATCACATGGCCGGCGAAGTCCGAGACCAAGCCCGCCAATGGCACAGGTGACAAGCCGGCAACCGACGGCGCCGGTTCAAAGCCGGCCACCGATACGACCACCGACAAGTCCGCCTCCAAGGCATAAGCGACCAACGTTCTACGACGGCCATTGCGAAAGGTTCTTCCGCAATGGCCGTTTTCTTTCAGGAGACAGCAAGCTCGGCCAGCGACAGGACAGCCGTCGCAAGGATGACGAGGCCGAAGCAGATGTTGAGGATCCTTTCGCTCGACGGCTCAAGCCTCATCTTGCCCAAGACGACACCCAGCCACAGCCAGAAAATGTCGACGATGATCATGACGAGGACGCAGAGCACCCATTTGGCCTGCATATCCAGCGCGCCATCCTGCGAGAGCCGATAGGCGGCAAACAGCGAGGCGAAGGCGATATAGGCCTTGGGATTGGTGAGACCGAGCACGACACCACCAGCAACGGTCGGCGAAGCGCGCCCACGCGCGGCCGAGAGATCAGCCCCGACCGGTGCCGATGCAATCTTCCACGACAGCCAGACCAGATAGAGAGCGGCCGCGACCGTCATGATCAACATTGCCTTGGGGATTGCCGCGATCAATGACAACAGGCCGGCAGCAGCGGCTGCGGCCGCAACCGCCAGGCCGATCTGCAGACCGAGATAGAAGCGCAGGCCGGTCGTCATGCCATGCTGGCGGCCGATCGCCAGAAGAGCAGCAATTGCCGGTCCGGGCGAACCGAGAAGAGCAAGAGCAGCCGTGAGGAAGAAGCCTGCGCTGACAAGATAGACCATGCACCACCCAATGACATAACGATATCTTTATGTCTTTATATAATTATGGCGCCGTGTCAAACACTTGTTATCCTTGAGCTGCAAGGTGCTTGCGGCAAAGCCGGAGCGCTTTATATTCGGCCGGACAATTCAGCAGGAGATGACACGCATGGACGCTCACCCCACCCCGCCCGTCACTCTCGTCATCTTCGGCGCCACCGGCGACCTGACACGGCGACTGCTGGTCCCGGCCATCATCAATCTCACCCGCAGCCGCCTCGTCGGCACGGATCTCAACATCCTCGGCGTCGGTATCGAACCGGGCGACGATGAATTCCTGCGCCAGCGGCTGGATGCCTTTCTCGCCCATCTCGAAGGCGAGGAGGCAAGCGCGAAGGACGAAGCCTGGGAGAGCCTGCGACCGCGCATCTCTTATCTGCAGGGCGATTTCACCAAGGACGATATCTTCCTCGAAATCGGCAAGCGGCTTGGCAAGACTTGCAATGCGGCCTTCTATCTCGCCGTACCACCGAGCTTCTTCGGGCCGATTGTCGAAAAACTTGCCAGTCTCGGGCTAATGGACGAGAGCGAGGGTTGCTTCCGCCGTGTGGCGATCGAAAAGCCGTTCGGCACCGACCTCGCGTCAGCGCGTGCCCTGAATGAGCGCATCCTCGCTCAGGTCGAAGAAAGCCAAGTGTACCGGCTCGATCATTTCCTCGGCAAGGAAACTGTACAGAACCTGATGACGGCGCGTTTCGCCAACATGATGATCGAGTCGCTGTGGAATAACCGCTATATCGACCACGTGCAGATCACCGCCTCGGAGATCGTCGATGTCGGCACACGCGGGAAATTCTACGACGCGACCGGCGCGCTGCGCGACATGATCCCCAACCATCTCTTCCAGCTTCTGGCGATGATTGCCATGGAGCCGCCGAACAGTTTCGACGCCGAGGCGATCCGCAACGAGAAGAGCAAGGTGCTGAAGGCGCTGCGCATCTATACGCCAGAGGAAGCCAAGGCGAATGGCGTGCGCGGGGCTTACGCCGCCGGTCCGCTGAATGGTACCGACTTGCCCGCCTATCGCGATACAAAGGACATTTCGCCTACCAGCAAGACCGAGACCTATGTGGCGCTGAAGCTCTATGCCGATACGTGGCGCTGGGCCGGCGTTCCCTTCTATCTGCGCACCGGCAAGGCGATGACCGCGCGCGATACGGAAATCGTCATCACCTTCCAGCCGGTTCCCTTCGCGCAGTTTCGCGAGACGGAGGTCAACCGCCGCCTGCCGCCGAACAGGCTCGTCATCCAGGTGCAGCCCGATGAGGGCATGAGCATGGAGATTTCCATCAAGTCGCCCGGACAATCCGTCGACACAGTGCCGGTCTCGCTCGATTTCCGCTATGCCGACAAATTCGATATCGGCAAGACGACCGGCTATGAATCGCTGCTCTACGACCTCTTCATCGGCGACCAGACGCTATTCCAGCGCGCCGACGGCATCGAGGCCGGCTGGGCGGCCGTGCAGCCCTTCCTTGACGAGTGGGCGAAGGACGATCGCATTCCGGATCCCTACACTCCCGGCACCATGGGACCCGCCTGCGCCGACGAACTGATCCAGCGCGACGGCCGCGAGTGGCATGAACTGGGCGTTATCCTTCACAGGAACGGCAAATAGCCGTTCCTGCTCTCTGTCCACCTCGACCGTCAGCGGCAGGCCGCTGCCAGCGTGTGGTCACGCTCGGCATTGCGATAAGCGCGCGTGCCATGTTTCGGGCAGGCTGTCCGCTCCGACGGAATAACGACTGTGACATTGTCATTTTCAACGGGATCCAGCGGAATCGAGATGCCGCCGCCGTTTGAGTTGGCGTCCGGGACGGTGCCGGGCGGCATGCCGCCAAAGCGGCCGGAATAATCCATATCGCCGAGGGTCTGGGCGAAGACCGGGGCGGCGAAACCGAGGAGGATGATCGAGGCTGCTGCAATCACCGTACGCATGACCAAATTCCTTCTTATGTGGCCGATATGAAACGAGATTTGAGCATGCATCGTTCCAGCCGATCCGGCCGTCGGTAAAAGATCCGGCTTGATTTAATCTAGGGAGGATTAGCGCGAATTTCCATGCAGCGCGCGATGTTCCCGAAGGTTTGATCTCATATCAAAAGGCGATTGCGCGTTTGAGAAAAATATGCGGGGTGGCGGGTGACCGACGGGCCCAAATAGCAGCGTTGATCGGGCTCGCCCAGCCGTGAAACACTCGGGGAAGAACGAGGAAAGTGCTTGAAAAACAAAGCCCTCGGGCGATGCCGAGGGCTCACTGAAACGACGGATCGGATTAAACGAACTGGCTCAGGCCGGGAACGGAGGCAACCACCTGATCGACCACCTCTTCGCCGGCATATTGCTTGGCGATGGCGATGGTTTCCTTGGCGAGCGAGGTGATTTCGCTCATGCCGAGACCCTCGCTCATCAACTGCTGGCCGAGGCCCATGATGCCGCCACCGCCGAGCGCGCTCATCAGGCCGCCGAGCAGACCGCCGCCACCGCCGGAACCTTCGCCGTTGAACTGGGCAACGAGTTCGGTGGCACCCGGGATCTTCTCGATCATTTCGGTTACCGGACCATCGGCCGCTTCGCGCTGCAGGAAGCCGAGCATCATGCCGAGCGCCTTTTCGGCCAGATCAGGCGCAATGCCCACACGATTGGCGATTTCAGTCACAATCTCATTCATCGTCTGCCTCCTGTTTTTGACGTTAACGTCAACGTAATCGAATTGAGAGGGCAACTCAAGCGGCTCTCCCTGTCAGCGTCCGCTCCCGCTTTCCGTTTTAACACAGGCAGTTGTCCGTCTCCTGTCGCCTGCTTATAACAGAGAAACGATATTTGCATGACTGTGCGGAAAGAGCACTCCGCATATTCTGGAATTGAGCGGCGGCATCGACCGAGGGAGACAATCTACATGCTCGAGGACGGCAAGATTTTCATCGGCGCAAGCCGCAATCCTGATGACAGCATCAACAAGGGCGAATATCTCGACCTCAAGTTCGGCAACCGTCACGGACTGGTGACCGGTGCCACCGGCACCGGCAAGACGGTGACACTGCAGGTGCTGGCCGAGGGCTTTGCTCGCGCCGGCGTACCGGTCTTCGCCGCCGACATCAAGGGCGACCTCTCGGGCATCGCCGCCAAGGGCGAAGCGAAGGACTTCCTCACCAAGCGAGCCGAGCAGATCGGCTTTGACGATTACGAACTCGAGCAGTTCCCGGTCATCTTCTGGGATCTGTTCGGCGAGAAAGGCCATCGTGTGCGCACCACCATCGCCGAGATGGGGCCATTGCTGCTCGCCCGGCTGATGGATGCTTCCGAGCCGCAGGAAGGCGTCATCAACATCGCCTTCAAGATCGCCGACAAGGCCGGCCTGCCGCTGCTCGACCTCAAGGATTTTACTGCGCTGCTCAACTATATGGGCGAGAATGCCACAGAGCTTTCCAGCCAGTTCGGTCTGATTTCCAAGGCTTCGGTCGGCTCCATCCAGCGCGCGCTGCTGGTGCTGGAACAACAGGGTGCGGAACATTTCTTCGGCGAGCCGGCCCTGAAGATCACTGACATCATGCGCACCTCGAACAATGGCTACGGACAGATTTCCGTGCTTGCCGCCGACAAGCTGATGATGAACCCGCGCCTTTACGCCACCTTCCTGCTGTGGCTGCTTTCGGAACTCTTCGAAGAACTGCCGGAAGTGGGCGATCCCGACAAGCCGAAGCTCGTCTTCTTCTTCGACGAGGCGCATCTGCTCTTCAACGATGCGCCGAAGGTGCTGATCGAGCGCGTGGAGCAGGTCGTGCGCCTCATTCGCTCCAAGGGGGTCGGCGTCTATTTCGTGACGCAGAACCCGCTCGATGTTCCGGAGACGGTGCTCGCCCAGCTCGGCAACCGTCTGCAGCATGCGCTGCGCGCCTATTCGCCGCGCGAGCAGAAGGCGGTGAGGACGGCGGCCGACACCTTCCGCCCCAACCCGGCCTTCGATTGCGCCACCGTCATCACGACGCTCGGTACCGGCGAGGCGCTGGTCTCGACGCTTGAAGCCAAGGGCGCACCCTCGATCGTCGAGCGCACGCTGGTCCGCCCGCCGTCCGCCCGCGTCGGACCGCTGACGGATGCCGAGCGCCAACTGGTCATGGATCACAGCCCCGTACTCGGCGTCTATGACGAGGACGTGGACCGTGAATCCGCCTTCGAGATGCTGGCCGCCCGCACCCAGAAGGCCGCAGATTCCGACGCGGCCAAGCGGGCGCAGGAACAAGCGCCGGCGCCGCAGGAGGGCAGCACGACATCAGGCTGGACCCTACCCGGCTTCGGTGGCAGCGATAACGACGACAAGGCACAGCCGCGCGGCCGTTCCGGCTACCAGCGCGAAACGGTGATGGAAGCGGCGATGAAGAGCGTCGCGCGTACGGTGGCGACGCAGGTCGGCCGGGCGCTGGTGCGGGGGATCCTGGGAAGCCTGAAGCGGTAGGACTGAAGCGTGGTGCGATCTCTCGGATCCGCTGCCACGCTTTAAATCTGTCCGGCGCGGCCGGCATCGCAGAACGGCTGCGCGCTCTTGTGCAACCAGCGTTGATCAGCGCTTGCGGACAAATTCCGTGCGCAGGACAAGGCCCTTGATCGTATCGTGACGGCAGTCGATCTCTTCGGGATTATCTGTCAGACGGATCGAGCGGATAACCGTGCCCTGTTTCAGGGTCTGGTTGGCGCCCTTTACCTTCAGGTCCTTGATGAGCGTGACGGAATCGCCGTCCTTCAACACGTTTCCGGAGGCGTCGCGAACCTCGGATGCAGCCTGCGCGGCTGCAGCCATCTCGGAGGCCGGGCGCCATTCGCCTGTCGCCTCGTCATAAACATAGTCGTCGTCACCAACTGCCATCATTTCGCCCCCGATCATGAATGTCTCTTCAGCCCTGGACGGCGGCTTATAACGATCACAGGGTGTTGTGCAACTGCTCCGGTAAGCCTCCGTTAGCAGAACTCAATGCAGCTTTCCGGGACCGGCGCGAGGCCGTCGCATGTTGGTCAGACCGCAGGTCGACCGGCTTCGGCGCGTCGGCGGCGCATCAGGAAGAGGGCGAGCGCCGAAAGGCAGATCGAGATTTCCAGCAGGAATGTCCAGTGAATCAGGAAGCTCACGATCCAATTGGCATGGGTTGCGGGGACCCGAACCAGTTCGAACTCATGAAAGGAGAAAGGTGCCAACCAAAGGAGCGGCGCCGCGATCGTATCCATGACCATATGCAGCATGGCGGCTGCGAAGAAGACGAAACCGGTGGCGAGCCAGTCCGGACGGAGCCATTTGAGGAACGGCAGGACCAGGACCGCCGCGACCAGCCAGAAGAGCGGCCAATGCGTGACATAGGCATGGTGATGAACCCGGCCGCCGGAGGCGTAGAAATAGATCATGTCGAAATCCGGCGCGATGCTGCCGATCAGCGCTGCCGCCATGACGGTAGAGGATGATGCCCTGCGTCGCGCTGCAGTTCCAAGAATATAGCCTGCCGGCAGATGAGCGATGAGCATGCGGTGCCTCCCTGTGACGCCTGACATCGCTAGGAGGCGATTGTGTCGGGATCAAAGCGGCTGCGACATGAAGACTTCGGTGTGGCTGATTTCTGCCGGCATGGTGTGAAGGGGTGCGAGTGCGATGCGGCTATCTCTATCGTGATCCCTTGTTTCCAGGCGCGAGCAATGGTATTTCCCTCGTGCAATCGAGAAAGAAAGGAGGGCTGCGCATGAATATCTATTTCCGGCATCATCGCCAGCGTGGCCCAGTCAACGCCCTGCAAATGCGTTTGCAGGGCTGACCAGAGACCGTTTCTCGCAAATCTCTTCCTGGTCTGCCCCTAGTGGCACTGCTGCACCTGAATGCCCGCCGTTCAAGCTGCAAGCATTTCATAATCCGCCAAGCATAACGCGCTTTTCCGTCGATGGCTGGAAGCCCCGGATATGCGCGATCGCTTGGCAAGACCAGGATACGATCATGACCCTCATCAATATCCGCAATCTCGGCATCGTTCTCTCCGCGCCGCTGTTTTCGAAGCTCAATCTCGTCGTCAATGYCGGCGACCGAATCGGCCTCGTGGCTGCGAACGGGCGCGGCAAATCCACCCTGCTCAACCTGATGACGGGCAAGCTGGAACCGACCGAAGGCGAGCTCACCAGGGCGCGCGGCCTCACCATCGGCCATGTGGAGCAGAATGTGCCGCCGGCACTTCTCGACGCGAGCTTCCGTGACGCCGTGCTTCACGCCCTTCCTCCCGATCAGGCCGACGGCGAAAGCTGGCGTGCGGATGTCGTGCTGGAATCGCTCGAAGTGCCCGAGGAATTGCGCGAGAGGCCGCTCCGACAGCTCAGCGGCGGTTGGCAGCGGCTGGCACTGATCGCCCGCACCTCGGTGAACGAACCGGACGTGCTGCTGCTCGACGAGCCGACCAACCATCTCGATCTCGAAAAGATCGCGCAGGTGGAAAACTGGCTGAACGCGCTGCCGCGCGATACGCCCGTGATCATCTCCAGCCACGACCGCGCCTTCCTCGATGCGACGACCAACCGGACGCTCTTCCTGCGGCCGGAGCAATCGCCGGTCTTCGCCCTGCCCTACAGCCGGGCGAGAGCGGCACTCGACGAGGCGGACGCATCCGATGCGCGGCGTTACGAGAAGGATATGAAGACGGTCGAGCAGTTGCGCAAACAGGCGGCCAAGCTCAACAATATCGGCATCAATTCCGGCAGCGACCTGCTGGTGGTCAAGACAAAGCAGTTGAAACAGCGCGCCGAAAAGCTGGAGGAAACGGCAAAGCCCGCGCATCTGGAGCGTTCAGCAGGCGCAATCCGCCTCGCCAATCGCGGCACGCATGCCAAGGTGTTGGTCACGCTTGAGGATGCGGAAGTCACCACGCCTGACGGCACGCTGCTCTTCCGCACGGGAAAGCAGTTCATCTGCCAGGGCGACCGCATCGTACTGCTCGGGCTCAACGGCGCCGGCAAGTCGCGGCTGATCTCCATGCTGCGCGCGGCGATCGCCGAGCCGGAAACAGCAAAGGCAGGCATCAAGGCTACGCCCTCGCTGGTGCTCGGTTATGGCGATCAGCTGCTTGCCGATCTCAGCGATGCCGACACGCCGCTGCAGACGATCATCCGCCGCTTCGATGTCGGCGACCAGCGGGCGCGCTCACTGCTTGCCGGCGCCGGCATGACGATCGAGATGCAGGGCAAGCCGGTCAAACTGCTCTCGGGCGGGCAGAAGGCACGGCTCGGCATGCTGGTGCTCAGGCTGACGCAGCCGAACTTCTACCTGCTCGACGAGCCGACGAACCATCTCGACATCGAGGGTCAGGAAGCACTGGAAAACGAACTGCTGGCGCATGAGGCGAGCTGCCTGCTCGTCTCTCACGACCGCAGCTTCGTGCGCGCGGTCGGCAACCGCTTTTGGCTGATCGAGCGGAAGAAGCTCGTGGAGGTGGAGAGTCCTGAAGGCTTCTTTGCAAGTGTGGGAGGGGCTGGGTAAGGCCTGCAGAGATGAGGGAGCGCGCGGATGCGTGCTCCCTCCTTGTTGACGATGACTACCGCACAGCCGCCGAGAGGCAGAAAAACGCTCCCTGCGGATCCACGGCCTGGCAGACCCAGCCGCCGGGGACTTCCATCGGACCGTTGACGACCTTGCCGCCGCCGGCATTGGTGCGCTCGATCGCAGCATCGAGCGCGGGCACGGTGAAATAGTAGGACCAGAAGGCCATGCCGACCTCAGGCGGGCGGGTCATCATGCCGCCGGTCTGTTTTCCGTGTTCGGCGAAGATGTGGTAGACACCCATTGGCCCCATGTCGAAGTCCTGATCCTTCGTCCAGCCAAAGAGCCTGGAATAGAAGTCGAAAGCCTTTGCCCCGTCATTGGCATAGAGCTCGCGCCAGCCGACATGGCCGGGCGTGTCGAAGGGCAATTCCGGCGGCGGGTTTTCCATCGGCAGCGGCGTCATGATGCAGAGCACCGCTCCGTCCGGATCGGCGACGACCGCGAAACGGCCTATGCCTGGAATATCCGCCGGCTGGCGGCGGATGGTGCCGCCATTTGCGGAAAAGTCGCGTGCCGACTGATCGACATTGTCGACGGCGACATAACCAGTCCAGTTCGGTGGAATGCCCTGCCCTTCCAGCTCTGCAGGAAAGGGCATCATGCCGGCGACCCTGACGCCGTTTGCTTCGAAGATGACATATTCCGGCTGGTCCGCCGCCGGCATTTTGCTCGATGTCCAGCCGACGACCGATCCATAGAATTTTGCCGCCGCATCGGGATCCGGCGTCATCAGTTCGCACCATATGAACTTGCCATGCGTATTGGACATCGTGTTCTCCTCGGTCCACGCTTGAGTTCTGTCTCGTTGTTTGCACGCAATTCCGGACACAAAACCGCTCTCGCACTTTTGCTGGAATTGCGCTTGAGATGCCCCGGCGATTTCAGCCCTTGCGGGTGTATTTGACTTCCATGAACTGCTTCCAGGTGCCGTCGGCTTCCCTGGCGCTCGATGTGAAGGTCCTGACATTGTCGTCGAGAAAGGCGATCTGCTCGCGATAGTCGGCAAGGCCGTCACCTTCGAAGGCCGGCCCTCTGGTGAAGAGCGACAGAACATTTCCCGAGGGATCGACCTCGCCCTCATAGACCCACATGTAATCCATCATCGAGCCGATCCAGCTGCCGACATATTTGCTTTTGCTGGAGTCGTAGCCGAGGGTCAGGATTGTCGTTGCCTGCTTGCCGTCGCTCATTTGACCGGCTCCTTCGGCAACGAACCAAATGCCCTGCAGGGAGCGCACGGTCTCCTGCCAAGGCTTGTCGCCGGTCATGTCTGAGGCGGCGACGATCCAGTCGCCGACCATTTTCTCCAGGAAAGCATGCTCCTTCAGCACTTCTGCAGTCTTCATCGTCCTTCTCCTCCGGATGATGGATGGCTGGCTGGATGCTTCATGCAATTCCGAACGCAAAACCACGACAGTTTTGCGGGAATTGCGTTAGTGGCAGCAAGATGAGGCCTGGGGGGCTTCCTCATATTCATCGTGACGCTTCACGAAATCCATCGTCGAATCCTCGTTGCGACCCTTGGGGGCATGATCCAGGATCATCAACGTGCCGAGAATTTCTTCCGCGCCGCGGGCGTAGCTCGAATAGGTATGGAACACTTCGCCCTTCTCATTCTTGTAGAAGGCCGAAAGTCCGGGCAGTTCGTCATTGGCCTCATCAGGCGCTACGGAAGTAAAATTGTAAAAGACCTTGTCCTTGGCAAGGTCCTCGGGCGTGAAAGATACGTGATAGTCGAAATTGAAGTCGCTGCCGAAAGACGAAACCCAGGGAAATTTCCAGCCCATACGCGTCTTGTAGGCCTCGATCTTGGCGAGCGGCGCGCGGGCGACGGAAACAAGGGTGACGTCATGGTGGTTGAGGTGCGCCAACGTGCCGTCGAGGTGATCGGCCAGGAACGAGCAGCCCGGGCAGCCGGCTTCCCATTCGGGGCCGAACATGAAGTGATAGACCATGAGCTGGCTGCGGCCATCGAAGAGGTCGGCGAGCGATTTCGGCCCCTGAGGCGTGTCGAACATGTAGTCCTTCTCCACCTTCACCCAGGGCAACGCCATGCGTTCGGCATTCACCTTGTCTCGGAGATGGGTCGCCTCCTTCTCTTTCGAGAGCAGGGAGCGGCGGGCTTCAAGCCATTGCTCGCGGGAAACGACGGGATTTTGAGTTACCTTGTTCAGCATGGTCTACGCCCTCCTCCGGCGCGGCCGGCACGTTCCGGCAAATAGTCTCCTCTTCTTGACTAAATAGATTGATATCAATAGAAATGGATCATGTCAAACGCGATAATGATTCCATTTTCTACGACGCTTCTGGTGCGCGACACGTGCCTCTGCCTGCACGTACAGCGCGCCGCCCGCGCGCTTGGCCGCCTGTTCGACGATGCGCTGCGGCCCGTCGGATTGACCAACGGGCAGTTCTCGCTGCTGATGTCCTTGAACCGGCCGGAACCGCCGCCGATGGGCCCGGTCGCAAGCCTGCTTGCCATGGACCAGACGACGCTGACGGCAGCGCTGAAACCGCTGCAGCGCAGGGGGTTGGTCGACATCGTGCCCAACCCGAAAGACCGGCGCGGCCGGCTACTCCGGCTGACGGATGAGGGGCGAGCCGTGCTGCAGAAGGCTCTGCCAATCTGGGAAAGCACGCATGCGTCGCTCGAGGCGAAAATGCCCGGGGGCAATGCGGATGGGCTGAGGCGAGACCTGCAATACCTGGCGTGATCATTCTGCTGCCGGGGACAAGACGCCTGCAAAATCAGCCTTAAAAAGCCTCTTGACTTAGAGCGCGCTCGAAGCCGTAGCTTCCTTGGCGTCGTGACGAGAACAGGTGTTTCATGAAGATCAGTGACCTCGCGAAACGGTGCGGTCTGTCGGCTCATACGCTGCGTTATTACGAGCGTATCGGCCTGCTGCCCTATGCCGATCGCGACCGATCCGGACAACGCGACTACGACGCTTCAATCCTTTCCTGGATCGAGTTTCTCGGCCGTCTGAAGACGACCGGCATGCCGATCCGCGACATGCTGCTTTATGCAAAGCTTGCCGGTATCGGGAAAGCCACTTTCAGCGAGCGTCGCGAGATGCTCAAAAAGCATCGTGAGCATGTCCGGGCCCATGTGGCCGATCTCGAATCCTGCCTTCGCGTCCTCGACGGCAAAATCGCCTCCTATGAGGAGGCGGAAGAAAGGATGAGAGATGACAAACGGAAGATTGCAGACACGCCGGCTCGGGCAAGGACTTGAGGTCGGGTCGATCGGCCTCGGCTGCATGGGCATGAACTGGGCCTATGGCGCAACGGCGGACGATAGAGGTGAGGCGATCGCCACGATCCATCATGCGCTCGAGCGCGGCGTCACCCTGCTCGATACGGCCGATACCTATGGTCCGCACACCAACGAAGAACTTGTTGGGGAAGCGATCAAGGACCGGCGTGACCAGGTGGTACTGGCAACTAAGTTCGGCATCGTACGCGCAGCAGGAGCGATGCCCGGCGTCAGCGCCCAGTCGGCCAACGGACGGCCAGACTATGCAAAGGCATCCTGCGAAGGGTCTTTGCGCCGGCTCGGCGTCGACCATATCGATCTCTACTATCTCCACCGTGTCGATCCCGATACGCCAATCGAAGAGACGGTGGGCGCGATGAAGGAACTCGTCGAAGCCGGCAAGGTCCGACATATCGGCCTGTCGGAAGCGAGTGCCGAGACGATCCGCAGGGCGCATGCCGTGCATCCCATTACTGCCGTTCAAAGCGAATATTCGCTCTGGTCGCGCGAGCCGGAAGACGGCGTGCTGCAGACGCTGCGTGAACTCGGGATCGGACTTGTCGCCTATTCGCCGCTCGGACGCGGTTTCCTGTCCGGAGTGATCAAGTCTGTCGACGAACTCGCGCCCGGCGACTACAGGCGCAGCTCGCCGCGGTTCATGGGTGAGAACTTGCAGCGGAACCTCGAACTGGTCGCGGTGGTCGAAGAGATTGCGCGCCGCAAGGGCGCAACACCCGCACAGCTGGCGCTCGCCTGGGTGATGGCTCAGGGCGAAGATATCGTGCCTATTCCCGGCACGCGCCGCCGCACGCGGCTCGACGAAAATCTTGGAGCGGCTGCCGTTGATCTGACGCAGCAGGATCTCGAGGAAATCGCCGGCGCCCTGCCCCGCGCTGTCGGAGATCGCTATAGCGAAGTCGGCATGCGCGCGCTCAACGGATAAGACATCCGAAAGCAAGAAGTCTTCTCCCCAATGTCTGGGGAGAAGACAACGTTATCGTGACGATCAGCGCGTCAGGTCGAGCGATGCCGTCAGGTTGCCCATCGGCGGCTCGTTGTTCAGCGCCAGCGCCCTGTCGCGGGCAAGCAGGCCCGGAAGCACCGGCAGGTCGTAACGGGCCGTGATCAGGCGCAGGATCGAGGTCGTGTCATATTGCGTATGATCGACCATGCCGCCCTTGGCATAGGGCGAGATGATGAAGGCTGGAATGCGATTGCCCGGGCCCCAGCGGTCGGCCTTCGGCGGAGCGACGTGATCCCAGAAGCCGCCGTTTTCGTCATAGGTGACGATGACGAGCATATGACCCCATTGCGGGCTCTTTTCGAGATGGGAGACGAGATCGGCGAGGTGCTGGTCACCGCTCGAGACATCGGCGTAGCCACCATGTTCGTTGAGGTTGCCCTGCGGCTTGTAGAAGGAAACGGCCGGCAGTTTGCCGTCGTCGATATCCTTGATGAAGCCTTCGCCGCCGAGGCCGCCGTCCTTCAGATGCTCGGCGCGGGCGGGCGTGCCCGGCGCAAAATTGGCAAAGTAGTTGAAGGGCTGGTGATGGAACTGGAAGTTCGGCACCGGCGTGGCGTTCTTGCCATCGAGGGCTGCCTGCCATGCGCCGCCGTACCATGCCCAGCTGACGCCCTTTAGTGACAGGAGATCGCCGATGGTGATCTCGTGCTGCGGCGGCAAGGTGTTGGGCTGCGAGGGATCGGCATAGGCTGCATCACCGTCCTTGGCCGGTGCATTGGCGCTCGGCTGGTAGGGCGGCTGCATGGTGTTGACGGCATAGAAATCCGGCGTGAGGTTGCCGTCGGAGACGAATTTCGGGGCACCGTCGAGCGCGGATTTTGGTGCATTTTCGGCAACGGTCAGCGAAATGCCGTCGGCATCGACCTTGGCGATCGTGGGCTTGGCGGGGCTCTTGTCGGCATCCGCATAATAGGGTGCGCAAGCGCAGATCAGCTGGAAGTGGTTGAAGAAGGAGCCGCCGAAGCCGCCCTGGAAGAAGTTGTCGGCGAGGACGTATTTCTTGGCGACCTGCCACATGGGCAGGATCGAGCCGTCATAGTGGCCCATGACGAGGCTGCCGGAATCGGCCCAGGCGACGAACTTGTCGTTCTTGCCGCCATCGATCTGCATCTGCTCCTCATAGAAGCGGTGCCAGAGGTCGCGGGTGATGACATTGGTCGATTGAGCAAAGCCCTTGGGATCGTCGATCGAGAAGACGGCATTAGCAAGGTGAGCGGACTGGGCCTCGGTGACGGCGGGTGTCACACCCTTGGCGGTGAGACCGCCCCAGGAAGGCGGCAGTTCGGAAAGCGGCGCGCCATCGCGATCGAGCTGGCGTGCCTGGCTTTCGCTTGCATTGGCGAGGCCGTTGGCGCCCGGAAAGCTGCCATAGAGGTTATCGAAACTGCGGTTTTCAGCGTAGATGACGACGATATTCTGGATCTTGTCCATGCCGGCGGGTGCTGCATGGGCGGCCGTGGCAAGCGCCAGCGGCAGCATGGCCGAGCCGGCCAGCGAAAGATTGCGGAGGAATTTCAGTCTGGTCATGGCGGGATACCTCATGGCTAAGGGGGCGTGGCTAGAGGGGCGTCGGGCGGACGTGGAAAGACCCAGCGCAGGCGAGACGCTATTCCCGCCATCTATCAACTTTGTGACATCGGGCGGGTTGTTGCTGCGGCCGGTACGCGCGCGTCATCAATCTGTTGCAGTCAGGTTCGATCATGAGCATGCATTATGTTAACTCGTTGGAATCGCTGACATGGCGACAAAGATTATCTGGCTTCTGCGGTCCGGACTGGCGCTTGGTCTGGCGGCCAGCACGCTTGGTTTCAGCCTTATTCCCCTGCGGCAAAGCAGCGCGGCCGTCACCGGCGGCGCGCACCCCGGCCCGATGTCGCGGGCACAAGCCTATGCCCGCGCCGAGGCGCTGACGGAACTCGGCCGCAAGATGTTCTTCGATTCCTCGCTTTCGGCCTCCGGCATGCAGGCCTGCGCCTCCTGTCACGACCCGCATCATGGTTTCGCTCCTGATACCGCGACACCGGTCGAAATGGGCGGGGCGCATCTGGACCGGCCGGGCCTGCGCGCGGTGCCGACCTTGCGCTACCTGCAGGCGGTCCCCTCCTTCACCGAACATTTCTACGATTCCGAGGATGAAGGCGACGAGAGCGTCGACAATGGGCCAACGGGCGGCCTGACCTGGGACGGGCGGGTGGACCATGGCTATGACCAGGCGAAGATCCCGCTGCTTTCGCCTTTCGAAATGGGCAACAAGGACGAAAACCAGGTCGTCACCTCGCTCAGCAAGGCAGCCTATTCCGGCGACTTCAGGGAGATTTTCGGCCAGGATGTCTTCGGCAATGCCCGGGATGCGTTCCAAGGGGCAGTCGAGGCGCTCAGCACTTTCGAGCAGAGCGGCGCAGACTTCTATCCCTATTCCAGTCGCTATGACGCCTTTCTTGCCGGCAAGGGCACCCTGACGGCACAGGAGCTTCACGGGCGCGAACTCTTCGAAGACCCGGCCAAGGGAAACTGTTCGAGCTGCCATCTGAGCGAGCCCGCCAATGACGGGGAGCCGCCGCAATTTTCCGACTTCGGCTTCCTCGGTCTCGCGGTACCGCGCAACATGGCAATCCCGGCCAATGCCGACCCCAACTACCATGATCTCGGCCTTTGCGGCCCTCAGCGTACCGATTTCAAGGATCGGCCGGACTATTGCGGTCTGTTCCGCACGCCGACGCTACGCAATGTGGCGCTTAAGAAAAGCTTCTTCCACAATGGCTATTTCCACTCGCTGCGCGACGTCGTCTCCTTCTATGCCACACGCGACAGCGATCCGGGCCGCTGGTATCCGAAGAACGCCGACGGCACGATCCGCAAATATGACGATATACCGGAGGCCTATTGGGGCAATCTCAATCAGGACCCGCCCTTCGGCCGCAAGCCCGGCGATCCGCCGGCACTGACGGAATCGGAAATCGACGATATCGTCGCTTTCCTCGGCACCCTGACCGATGCCGATCAGTTGCCCGGGCCAGCACAGCAGGCGGCGCATTGATCCAAAAGAAAAGGCCGGAGCATTGCCCCGGCCCTTGTTCACTGGCGCAGCAAGTAATCAGGCAACCGTGACCGGAACTTCGGTCGAGGTGCGCATGGCGTGGCTGTAGGGGCAAACGATGTGGGCGGCAGCTGCGAGCTTTTCGGCAGTTTCGCGGTCGACACCCGGGATGTTGACGGTCAGGGCCACTTCGATGCCGAAGCCGCCGCCATCTTCACGCGGGCCGATGCCGACGGTTGCGGAGACGGTGGTTTCCTCGGGAATCTTGACCTTTTCCTTGCCGGCCACAAATTTCAAAGCACCGAGGAAGCAGGCGGAATAACCGGCCGCAAAGAGCTGTTCGGGATTGGTGCCGGTTGCGCCGTCGCCGCCGAGTTCCTTCGGCACGGTCAGCGTGACGTCGAGAACGCCGTTTTCGGAAACGGCGCGGCCTGCGCGGCCACCGGTGGCGGAAGCTTTGGTCGTGTAGAGAATAGGCATGACAATCTCCTTTGGTTGGCCCCGTTCGTTCGGGTTGAGTTTTTAATAATGCCCAATTAAATTGTACGCAAGTGAATTTTGCAAATTGCATTCGGAATTTGAAAAGAGGACAATGGGACCTCTGAGGATGATAGCGATGAAAGCGAGAACGGCGAAAGTGATGGAAATACCGGAAGAGGAAAAGCGGCTGGAGAAGCAGCTCTGTTTCGCGGTTTACGCGACGGCGCATGCCTTTACCCGCGCCTACAAGCCCATACTTGACAAGGTGGGCCTGACCTATCCGCAATATCTCGTCATGCTGGTTCTATGGGAAAAAGCCGAACTGCCGGTCAAGACGATCGGCGAGCAGCTCGATCTCGATTCCGGCACGCTCTCCCCTCTCCTCAAGCGGCTGGAGCAGAACGGCCTCATCAAGCGCACCCGCGATTCCCGCGACGAGCGACAGGTCATCGTGTCGCTGACACCGAAAGGTCAGTCGATGAGGGGCGAGGTCAATACGATCATGTCGTCGATCGGCGAGGCGATCGGCTGCACGCTGGAGGAAATGGCGGTCATGCGCGACATGCTGACCCGGCTGCGCGGAAATCTCAACGCAAGCATATAGGCCGAGGCCAAGCACGGCCTGAAAGACGATGCCCGCGCCACCCCGGCGCGGGCAATTTGCATTATTCCGCTGCCTGATAGGCCTGCGGGCGAAGCGTGGCGCTCTTCGGGCCGACAGCAGCAAGCAGGGTGATCAGGATCGCCAGCAGCGCCACGAAGACGATGCCGCCGACATAGGGATCCCAGCCGAAGTGCGGGGCTGCGGCGAAGATGGCGGAAGCGGCCGCAAGCACGATGCCGCCGCCGATCTGGAAGGAGGCAAAGAGCAGGCCGGAGGCAAGGCCGGACTTGTCTTCCTCGACGTCAGACAGTGCTGCAACCTGGATTGCCGGATAGGTCATGGCATAGCCGACGCCGAGCGGGATCTGGTTCAAGGCAACCAGGATGATCGGATCGATGTGGCCGACCAGAGCAACCCAGAGGATATAGCTCGTCGCCTGCAGCCCGACGCCAACCGCCATCAGGCCCGTCGTGCCGCGGTTCTGCGCGACAGTGGCAAAACGCGGTGCAAGGAACATCACGCAGACACCGCCGAAGGCGAAGCAGAAGCCGGTGGCAAAGGCCGACCAGCCGATCACATCCTGATAGTAGAGCGTGGCGATGAACTGGAAGCCGACATAGGCTCCCTGGAACAAAGCGGCGATGGCATTGGCATGGCTGAGCTTTGCCCGGCGGAAGATATGCAGCGGCACCATGGGATCGGCATGGCGCGATTCGACAATCAGGAAGAGTGCGATCAGCACCACGGAGGCAACGAGCGAGCCCCAGGTGAAGAAGTCATTCCAGCCGGCTGCGGCAGCGTTGGTAATGCCGAAGACGAAGAGTAGCAGGCCGGGGGTGATCGTCAAGGCGCCCGCCCAGTCGAAATGCTTGCGTCCCTCGCCGCGCCGCGCATCCGGAGGCAGGACAAAGGGAGCGATCGCCAGCGTGAGGATCGCGACCGGAGCGCCCATGACGAGCGTTGCCCGCCAACTCACGAGGGTGGCGGCACCGCCGAGCACCATACCGAGCACAAAGCCGGTGGCACCCGTCGAGGCGAAGACGCCGAGCGCCTTTGCCCGCTTCTCGCCCTCGCCGAAGACGGAGAGCAGCAGGGCAAGGGCCGCCGGGGCGGTGAAGGCTGCGGCGATGCCTTTTACCAGGCGGGCAGCGATCAGCGTCGGGCCGCTATCGACGAAACCGCCGGCAATGCTGGCGGCCGCAAAGATGCCGAGCGACCAGAGGAAGACGCGGCGGTGGCCGAAGAGGTCGGCGACACGGCCGCCGAGCAGCAGAAACCCGCCGTAACCCAGCACATAGGCGCTGACGGCCCATTGAAGCGAGGTTGGCGGCATACCAAGTTCGGTCTGGATGGCAGGCAGGGCGACCCCGATGGTGGAAACATCCATGGCGTCAAGGAAATTCGCAGCGCAGAGCAGCAGCAACGCCAGGCCGGCTCCGCGTGGAGATGGGGAATTGGTCATCGATCTCGGTTCCTTCTTTGCTGCCGTCGTCGCCGGGAGGCTGGCGGGCGGCAGGGAACGAGAAAATGTACAGCTTCAAACCCTATTGCAAATTGATAGTAGCCATGTCAGGTATTACTCATAATGATGAATGATGCTGTCCTTCGCAAAATTGATCTGAACCTTCTGCTTGCCTTTTCAGTGCTGATGCAGGAGCGCAATGTCAGCCGTGCAGCTGAAAGGCTGTTGCTCGGCCAGCCCGGACTTTCCGCCGCGCTCAAGCGATTGCGCGAGGCGCTGGACGACGAACTCTTCATACGCGTCGGCCGCGGCCTGCAGCCGACAGCGCGGGCGCTGGCGATCGCCCCAGCGATCGAGGATGCTCTTTCCGGCATCGAACGGGCGATCCGCCCGCCCAAGGGTTTCGACCCATYGACCTGGCAGGGTGAATTCCGCGTCGGCATGTGCGACAATCTGGAAACCGCTTTCTTCGGCCCGCTGGTTGCGCGGCTACGTCAGCTTGCGCCGGGCGCGCGGCTCGTGGGCGTGGCAGCCGACAAACGCGATGCGGCGCAGATGCTTGATGACGGCGCCTACGAATTCAGCATTTCCGTTCATGGCGAACCCGCCTCCTGGCACATCCGCATGCCGCTGTTCGAGCAGTGTTCGGTCGCCATTTACGATCCGCAGCAATTGAAACTGAAGCCGCCGATCAGCGTCGAGGATTTCGTCGCCGCACCGCATATCGCCATCTCCTTCGTCGGTAGTGCGACGACGGCGGTCGATGCCGCGCTCGACAAGGTGGGTTTGAGCCGCAACGTGGTGGCGACTGTGCCCCGCTATTCGGCGGTGCCGCCGGCGCTCAGAGCCATGCCGTCGATTGCCATCGTGCCGGAATCGCTCGGACGCTGCATGGCGCAGCTTCACAATCTCGAGGTCTCGATGCCGCCGATCGAGCTGCCGGCCGATCCTGTGTCGATGCTGTATCGGCGGGTCGACAGGGCGGACGAGCGGGCGTCGTGGTTTCGGCAGTTGTTTGTCGAGGTGGCGGACAAGGCGCTGCTTGCCTCGGGGTGCAAGGCTGGGATTTGCGCTGAGGCGGCGTAACTATCAAGTCAAAAGAAAACCGCCCGTGTTGGGCGGTTTTTGTGTTTTGGGGTTAGGCACCCTTCCAGCCCTGCGCTTACGCTTCGGGCGTTCGCTGCTGCAATCGATTCACTGGATCGATTGCTCGGGCTACGCCCGACCGCAGCTCACTGCCAAACAACGATCGGGGTTTTGTTGGGAACGCGATCGTAGAGGTCAATGATGTCCTGGTTGAGCAGGCGCACGCAGCCCGACGAGACGGCCTTGCCGATGGAGCGCCATTCCGGGTTGCCGTGCAGGCGGTAGAGCGTATCTTCGTTGTTCGAGAAGATGTAGAGCGCGCGCGCACCGAGCGGATTCAAGAGGCCTGGCTCCATGCCGCCACGCTCGATTGAGTATTTCGCAAGCTCCGGCTGGCGGGCGACCATCTCGTTCGGTGGCTTCCAGCGCGGCCATTTCTGCTTCCACTGGATGACGCCATTGCCCGACCAGGCGAAACCTTCGCGGCCGATACCGACGCCGTAGCGCATCGCCATGCCACCGGGCTGGACGAGATAAAGGAAGCGCGAGGGCGTATCGACGACGATCGTGCCCGGCGGCTGGCCGGTCGGATCCACGACCTGCTGGCGATAGTAGCGCGGGTCGATCTGCTGGTAGGGAACGGCGGGGATGAGGAAACCGCCGTCTTCGATTGGGCCGTACATGACGGCAAGTTCTGCTTCGCTGGGTACGCTCGTCGTCTGGAACGCGCGGAAGGGCGAACGGTAGCTGATCGACATGCCGCCATTTTCGACCGTATTCGAAGTGGAGGCACAGCCTGCCAGCGCGGAAGCCGCTGTCAAAGCCGAAAAGGAAAGAAAGCTACGACGGGAGATGGGGTTATCGAGGCTCATGACGCGGGACTGATTTCCTTCGTGATGCGGGGCTTGCCATAAACGCAACTCACCCCTGATTCGTCCAATGCCGAAATCGACAAGGAAAAAATCTATCGGCTTATACTAAATAAACCATAGCATCACGCAGACGTGTCCAGCTTCGGGCAGACGATCTCGCCCGCCCTGTTGCAGCCCTACATCACCACGATCTCCGACTTGGCCGACACGCGGTCGTAGAGGTCGACCACATCCTGGTTGAGCATGCGTACGCAGCCGGAGGAAACCGCCTTACCGACGGATTGCCAGTCGGGCGTGCCGTGAATGCGATAGAGCGTGTCCTGGCCATCCTTGAAAATATACATGGCGCGGGCGCCGAGCGGATTTGCAAGGCCCGGATTCATGCCGCCATTTTCCGCCGAGAAGGGACGAACTTCCGGCTGGCGGGAGACCATTTCGACCGGCGGCGTCCAGCGCGGCCACTTCTGCTTCCACTGGATGACGCCGCGGCCCTTCCAGGCAAATCCCTCGCGGCCGAGGCCGACGCCGTAACGCATGGCCCTGCCATTGCCTTCAACGAAATAGAGGAAGCGGTCCTGGGTATCGACAACGATCGTGCCGGGGCGTTCGTTGGTCTGGTACTCGACCTCCTGGCGCAGATATTCCGGACGGATGCGAGTGGCGGGGATGGCCGGCAGCGTGAAATCGCCGTCCCTGACCTGGCCGTACATGCCCATGTCGAGGTTCAGCGGGTTGCTGACCGGCAGGCCATAGGTCTGATTGAACTGCGTCCTGTAGAGTTCGCGTGTATGCGGCACCGGTTGATCGGGAAGCGGCTTGACGCGACGCGGATCGACGCCCGGCGGCTCGTAGAAGACCGGTGAAATCTCCTGCACGAAGCGCGCAGGCGAATCGGCTGCGACATCGGGGACAAGAATGTTGCAGCCGCTGAGCATCGTTGCAGCAGCCGCGAGCCCGACAAACGGGAAAGCCCGGCGCAGAAAATTCATGAAACCACCCTCATCAGCGATCACGGAGACAGCATTATCTGCTCACAGGATGGCATTCGCGGCTGGCGCGAGGCTGGTGCCAGAAGCTGGAACCCGCCGAAAAAGACGGATGACGCAGGTCCCTGCCGGACATGCATCCGGCAGCTGTCAGGCCGCCACACCGTGGAAGAATGCGATGCTCTGCGCGATCTCGGCCGGCAGTGCCGAAGTGTGGTTGCCGTCAACCGTATCTGCTTCGATATGCGTACCGGCCGCACGGGCACGCGAAACGAGAAGATCGGCGCGATCGTTGAAATGAGACTCTTCCGTGCCGTGCAGCACACGCACCGGGCACTTGAAGCTGTGCGCATAACAAAGCGCCGTGCGTACCTCGAATTCATGCGCGTTGGAATCGTCGAAGCGGATGTCTTCGGGATAGCGGTTGAAGAAGCGGAAGGCATCCGCATTGCCCGAAATCGGCACCGCCGCCCGAAAATGATGCGTACTCATCGCCGTCAACATGGTCAGCGTACCGCCGATGCTGTGGCCGGCAATGAAGAGGCGCGCGGGATCGACGCCCGGCAGATGGCGCAGGCGCTCGGTCGCGGCAAGCACGTCGTCCACCTCGTCATAGAAACCGGAAAAATTGCCCATCTGGCCGTTTTCGCCGCGCATGGAAGGCATCATCACCACATAGCCGGCATCCACGTAGGGCTTCATGAGCTGCCAATGGCCGATGCCCATGGCATTGCCGCCGTGAAGGAAGAGGATGCCGGGCTTCGACTTGGTCCCGCGCTTGTATTTGGACACCCAGGCCGTCAACTCCAGCTCGCCGCCATAGCCGGAGCGGTAGAATATCCGGTCGGCATCGGCCGGTGCCGTCAGCGGCTCATATTTATCCGGCGCCGGCCCCTTCTGCAGCAGCTTGGTGCGGAAGTGATGGCGGACACTGGCATAGTCATGCTTGGCGAGCCTTGGAACATCGGGGACATCGAAGGCATTCGCGAGGCGAGGCAGCATAAGAGAGCCGGCTATCCCTGCAAGCACGCCGCGGCGTTGACGGAAAAAGGCATTTCGTTCTTGCGAGCTCATACGCGGCACCCATCATTTCCCCGGCCCAAAAAATCTGCACCGGACGAACCTTGCCGCCAATACACATGCTGTTGAAAACGGGGGACTGCGTCATTTTTGCGCAGGCAGGTGATATCAACCCGCCTTGGCGTCGATCATAGCAATGAGCGTGCGCAGGCGATCGGCCTCGTAGGAGGGCTTGTCGGGGCGCAATCTCGCGATGCGGGGGAACCGCATGGCTACGCCCGACTTGTGGCGTGTGGAGCGATTGATTCCCTCGAAGGCGACTTCCACCACGAAGCCGAACTCCTTGTCCGCCCGCACTGCGCGGACCGGGCCGAAGCGCTCGGTCGTGTTATTGCGCACGAACTTGTCCAGCACTTCGAGCTCGGCATCGGTGAAGCCGAAATAGGCCTTGCCGACAGGGACGAGCTGTTCGCCATCCTCATCCTCCGCCCAGACGCCGAAGGTGAAATCGGAATAATAGCTGGAGCGCTTGCCGTGGCCGCGCTGGGCATACATCAGCACCGCATCGACATTGTAAGGATTGCGCTTCCACTTGAACCACGGCCCCTTCATGCGACCAGCCTGATAGATGCTGTCGCGGCGCTTGATCATCACGCCTTCGATAACGGGATCGGGCGGGGCAGCACGAAGATCGTCCAGCTGCTCCCAGGTGGAGAACGGCACCAGAGGCGAGAGGTCGAAGCGGTCGTGCGGGGCGCGGTCGATAATTTCCGAGAGCCGGTCGCGACGCTCGATATAGGGCTTGCCGCGCACGTCCTGGTCGCCGTCGAAAAGCATGTCATAAGCGCGGATGAAAGCCGGATATTCTTCCAGCATCCGTGCCGTCACCGTCTTGCGGTTCAGGCGCTGCTGCAGGTCGGAGAAGGTGCGGGTCGGGTTGTTGGAACGCGCCGTGCCGCCAACCAGAAGCTCTCCGTCGATGACGCCGGAAAAGCTGATCGAATCAAGAATATCAGGAAAGGCACCGGAGATATCGTCGCCGGAGCGGGAATAGATCCTGCGTGTCTCGCCGGAGCGGGAGAGCTGGACGCGAATACCATCCCATTTCCACTCCGCGGCATAATTGGCGGGGTCGAGACTATCGAGATCGCCCTCCTCCACCGGATTGGCAAGCATCACGGAATGGAAGATCGCAGGCGTTGCAAGCACCGGCTTTTCCTCACCACCCTCCAGCCATTTGAAGAGCGATTCATAGGGCGGCTGCAGGCCGTGCCATAGAGTTTCGATCTCGGTCACCTCCTTGCCGCCGAGATCGGCAAGCGCCTGCTTGGCGAGGCGGGCGGAAACGCCGATGCGCAATGCCCCGGTCGCGAGCTTGATGAAGGCAAAGCGCCCGGAGGAATCGAGACGGTCGAGCAGGTCGCGCACGAAGCTGCGCACTTCCGTGCGGCCAAGCGAATTCATCCTGACGACCACCTCGCCGAGACGCGGCTGGGCGAGCGCAGAGCGGTCGACATCGCGTTCATTGTCCCAGACCAGCGAGATGGTTTCGGCGAGGTCGCCGACATAATCATAGGAGTAGCGGAAGAGCACATCGTCCATGCGCTCCAGAACCAGTTCGCGCAGCATGGCGGGCTTGACGTTGCGCACCTCCAGCGTGCCGGCAATGGCAGCAAGGCCATAGCCGCGATCAGGGTCGGGCGTGTCGCGGAAATAGTCGGTCAGCAGCTTGAGCTTGCCGTTGCGGCCGGGGGTCAAGACCAGGCGGTCGAGGAGGTCGGCGAAGGCTTTCATGCTTCAATCCCCCTCGTCCTCATAACCCACCAGATGCAGCGGCTTGGCCTTGATGCCCTGCAACTCGCACCAGCGCACCAGTGCCTCCTCGCGGCCATGGGTGACCCAGACTTCCTGCGGGGCAAGCTCGGTGATCGTCTCGGTCAGTTCCGGCCAGTCGCAATGGTCGGAGATGACGAGCGGCAGTTCGACACCGAGCTGTTTGGCGCGCTGGCGCACCATCATCCAGCCGGAGGCGAAGGACGGCAACGGATCGTTGAAGCGGCGGGCCCAGCGGTCGGCAAAGGCAGAGGACGGGCCGACGACGACGGCGCCCTTGAAAATGGACTTGTCGCGGCTTTCGATCGTGGCCGGCAGCAGTTCGCCGAGATCGATGCCCTGGCTGATATAATAATCGCAGAGACGTTCCATCGCGCCGTGAATATAGATCGGTTCGCCGTAACCGGCGTCGCGCAGCAGGCGGATGACACGCTGTGCCTTGCCGAGCGCATAGGCTCCGACGAGGTGCGTGCGTTCGGGAAACTGGCGCAACGAGGCGAGCAGCTTGCCGGTCTCGTCGATCGGATCGGGATGGTGGAAGACCGGCAGGCCGAAGGTCGCCTCGGTGATGAAGACATCACAGGGCACGGGCACATAGGCTTCGCAGGTCGGGTCGGGCCGGCGCTTGTAATCGCCCGATACGACGATGCGCGTGCCATTCTTCTCGATGGCGATCTGGGCCGAGCCCAGCACATGGCCGGCAGGATGGAAGCTTACCTTCACGCCGTTGACGACGAGTTCTTCGCCGAAAGCGACCGGCTGTTCGCTGGCAGAGAAGCCGTCGCCGTAGCGGATGCGCATGATATCAAGTGTCTGGCGGGTGGCGAGCACATTCACGTGGCCGGGACGCGCGTGATCGGAATGGCCATGGGTGATCAGCGCCCGCTCCACCGGCCGCACCGGATCGACATAGAAGCCGCCTTCCGGGCAATAGAGCCCTTCGGGGGCGGGATAGAGCAGCGCGTCTGGTCTCATGACAGCAAAGATAGTGGGAAATGCGTTTTGCGCCAGAGGGATACGCAGAACCAAATTCAGCGGTGAAGACGGGCTATGCGGCCTCTGTCCATTGCATCCGCCGCCAAGCCTCGTTAGCTTCGCCCGCGCTCGGCAAGGAAGCGGATGAGAGGCATATGAGGACTGTTTTCGGATATGCGTTGGTGGCGTTCGGGCTGGCTCTGCCTGCCGCGGCCGCGGCAACCGACTGGCAACCGAGTGAGGAAGTGAAGGCATATGCAATCGCCGGCCGCACCGGCATGCAGCTCTACCAGTCCATCGGCGAGCGCGGCCCGCAGGTCGGGCCGGGCCGGGTCATCGCGCATACGACTTTCAAGCTGACCTGGACGCGCAAATACGAACAGCAAGGCAGTGCCTGCACGCTGACTTTTGCAAAGCCGAAGCTCATCATCATCTACACGCTGCCGAAGGCGCCGAACGACCTGCCGGCGGCGACCAAGGCAAGTTGGGAGAGCTTCATATCGGGTGTGCGCATACATGAGCGCTGGCACGGCGAGACGATCATCGAAATGGTCAAGGAGATCGAGACGCTGAGCAACGGCTTCTCCGTGCCTGATGATCCCGGCTGCAAGAAGATCAGGCCGGAGCTGACGGTGCGGCTCGGAGAGCTCTCCAACAGGCAACGTCAGCGCGGCCGGGATTTCGACCGCGTGGAAATGAGCGAGGGCGGCAATATCCAGCAGCTCATTCTGAAGCTGGTGAACGGTCCCTGAGCGGTTCAGAGCGCCGCGAGGAAAGTGTCGACGCGGCTCCAGGTGGCCTCCGCCGCCTTTGCATCGTAGTCAGGCAGCGACGGATCGGTATAGAGATGGCCGGCGCCGGGATAGAGGAAGACCTCCAGGCTGATACCAGCTCTTGCGGCATGCGCACGCCATGGAGCCACCTCGTCCGCGGGCGCGAACTCGTCGGGGTCCGCCAGATGGACCTGAAGGGGAATGCCTTCGCGCGCGTTTGCCGGAATTTCTGCGATACCATGCAGCAAGAGGATGCCGGCCGCTTGCGGTCGTCCCGGCCAGAGGCTCGCGGCTACGCCTGCGCCCATGGAGAAGCCGCCGAGGACGGCCGATGCCGGCAAGTCGGCGATCGCCTTTTCAGCGCGCCCGCAAAGTTCGGCCCAGCCGATCTCTTTCCTGAGGGCAAAGCCTTCTTCGAGCGTACCCCCTACCCTTCCCTCGTAAAGATCCGGCGTTACGACTTGATGGCCTGCCGCGCGCAGACGCGCCGCGGCGTCGCGTTCAAGGGACCGCAATCCGTAGACCGAGTGAAAAAGTGCAATCGCCGCCATCACCATCTCCCTGTTTTCTGGGCTAAACATAGGGTTTCTGCAACGTGAAGGCGAGCTTTAACGCACAAAAGCCCCAAATGAGCCAAAGAACCACCGGAATCGCTTTCTAGCCATTGCCGAGGCACGGCCGGAGGGGATGATGGGACGGAAGCTCAAATATGCAGGCGCGGCAATTCTCGTATTTGCCGCCGCAGTTTATCTCAACAATACCAGCTTTTTAGCCAAACATCGCGAGGGCAAGCCGTTGCTTCTGGCGCATCGCGGCATTGCCCAGCGTTTCGATGAGACGGATCTCAAGAACGACACCTGCACGGCTACACGCATGCTGCCGCCAAAGCACGACTATCTGGAGAATACGATCCGCTCCATGCAGGCGGGTTTTAATGCGGGTGCGGACGTGGTGGAGGTCGATATCCACCCCACGACGGACGGGCAATTTGCCATCTTCCATGACTGGACACTCGATTGCCGGACAGATGGGCATGGCGTGACGCGGGAGCATTCCATGACCGAGATGAAGATGCTCGATATCGGCTATGGCTACACCGCCGATAACGGCAAGACATTTCCTTTTCGTGGCAAAGGCGTCGGTCAGATGCCGACCCTGGATGAGGTGCTTTCTACCTTCCCGGACAAACATCTGCTCATCAATGTCAAAAGCCGCGACCCCGCGGAGGGCGAAAAGCTCGCTGCCGTGCTGAATGGCCTGCCGGCTGAGCGGCGCGCCAGGATCATCGTTTATGGCGGTGATGAGCCGATCGATCGCTTCAGGCAATTGGCGCCCGAGATCCGCACGGCGTCGCGCGCCAGTCTCATGGGCTGCCTTACCGGCTATATCGGCTATGGTTGGACGGGTGCGCTGCCTGCCGATTGCAGGAATGTGATGATGCTGGTGCCGATCAATTACGCGCCCTGGCTGTGGGGCTGGCCCGACAGGTTCCTCAACCGCATGCAGGATGCGAATACGCTGGTCTTCGTGATCGGCCCCTATCACGGCGGCGGCTTTTCGACCGGTATCGACAGTGCCGAACGCTTTGCGCAACTGCCAGCCAATTACTCCGGCGGCATATGGACGAACGAGATCGAGACGGTCGCCGATCTGGTGAAGTGATCAAGCGCCCCGCGCGAGCAGCATGACGACGATTTCTTCCGGCGCAACAGGCTCGGAGAAGCGATAGCCCTGTGCCTCCTCGCATCCTGCGTGGCGCAGGAATTCCAGCTGCGCATCGGTTTCCACGCCTTCGGCGAGCACCGAGAGCTTCAGTGTCTGGGCAAGCGAAATGACGGCCGACGCGATGGCAACGGCAGTCGTATCTGCAGGCAGAGCCTCGACCAGCGAGCGGTCCATCTTCAGCCGGTCGAAGGGAAAGGTCTTCAGTGCCGCAAGCGAGGAATAGCCGGAGCCGAAATCATCGATCGACAGGCGCACACCGAGCGCGCGCAGAGAGAGCATGATCGCGAGCGCTCTGGCCGCATCCTGCATGATGACGCTTTCGGTCACCTCCAGCTCCAGCCATCGCGCATTGAGCCTATGGCTGTCGATCGCCTCGGCGACGTGGGAGGCGAAGTCCGGATCGGCAAACTGCTTGGGCGAGACATTGACGGCAATGGTCAGTGGCGTCAGGCCCATGTCCTGCCAGGCGCGAGCCTGGCGACAGGCCTCGTTCAGCACCCACAGGCCGAGCGGCACGATGAGACCGGTTTCCTCCGCAAGCGGAATGAAATTGGCAGGCGGTATCACACCCTTCATCGGGTGATTCCAGCGCACCAGTGCTTCGAGGCCGGTAACGCGGCCTGTCGCGACATCGACCTGCGGCTGGTAGAGCAGGAAAAGCTGGTGGGCGACGATCGCCTGGCGCAATTCCTCCTGTTCGGTGAGCGGCAGGTCGACGGAATCGCTTACAACGCCGTCGTGATATTGCAGCGTATTGCGACCGAGCTGCTTGGCGCGGTACATGGCGCGATCCGCATTGGTGAGCAGTTCGTCCGCTGTCGCGCCGTCCCATGGGAAGGCGGCGATGCCAATGCTTGAGGTGACAGCGATTTCACCCACAACGGAGCGGACCGGCTTGGAAATCGCCTTCTGCAGATCGCGCAGGCGCCGCATGATGCCGGCATCGTGACTGGACTGGTGGACGAGCACGACGAGGAATTCGTCACCGCCGAGGCGTACGACCATATCCGAAGCCCGTACGCAATTCGCCATGCGCGTGGCGGTTTCCTTCAGCACCTCGTCGCCGGCGGCGTGGCCGCTCGTGTCATTGATCTCCTTGAAATTGTCGAGATCGATGTAGGCAACGGTGACCTTGCGGTTGTTGCGCCGGGCCTGATCGAGGATCTTCGCCATGCGCTCCTTCAGAAAAGCACGGTTCGGCAGGCCCGTAAGATCGTCGTGATGGGCCATGAAATGAATGCGGTCATCGACACGCTTGCGCTCTACGGCAATGCCGGCGACGTGGGTGGCGAGCGCCACCAGTTTCATTTCGTGTTCGGTGGGGCGCCGCGTCTCTTTCGAATAAAGCGCGAAGGTGCCGAGGACATTCTTCTGCGAGGTGCAGATCGGCGTCGACCAGCAGGAGCGGAAGCCGAACTGGCTGACCATCGCCCGGAAATCCTCCCAGAGCGGGTCGGCCATGACGTCCTCGACGATGACGGTTTCGCCACGCCAGGCTGCCGTGCCACAGGAGCCCACCTTCGGGCCGATGACAACGCCGTCGATCATGCGGCTGTAGGCGCCGGGCAGATTGGGAGCCGCGCCGTGGTAGAGCCGCGTACCCTCGCTGTCCAGCAGCAGCACCGAGCCGGAAATGCCGGTCATCTGCCGCTCGATCATCAGCACCAGCGCTTCGAGGATCATCGGCAGCGGTTCGTTGCGGGCGATCATTTCCAAGAGGTTCGCCTGGCCGCGATAGAGCTCTTCCTGCCGCTTGCGCTCGGTAATATCGCGGGAGACGCCGATGAGCCCGACGACTTCGCCGCGATCGTTGCGCAGCGGTATCTTGGAGGTCAGGCGGCACATGGTACCGCCATCAGGCAGCGGCACGAATTCCTCCAGGTCAATGCGGGGCTCGCCGCCCGACATGATCTCCTGCTCGACATCGAAATACCGGCGGGCCGTCTCAAAATCGAACAGGTCGAAATCACGCTTGCYGGCGATCTCGGCAGCGTTCTCAAATCCGTGGCTGCGCGCCGTGACAGCATTGGCGAAAACGAAGCGGCCGTCGCGATCCTTGACGTACAGAAAATCGGGAAGCTCGTGGACGATCGCCTTGAGGCGGAGGTTCTCTATGCCTTCGGAAAGATGGTGCGCGGTCGCCGCCATCATTGCCTCGGTGGCAGCTACGATACGTTGTGTCTCGGCACTGAAGCTATCACCAGATTCCCAACGCCGGGCACCAATTCCATTCATGACGCTGTTCTCCCGGTAACCTCAGGCGCTGTCCACAATAGTCATAATTGAAACCGCTTTCCAAAATAGCGAGCATTTCCTTCAGGTTGTTTAAATGGAAAGGTGAACAAGACGACAATATCCGGGAGGTTGCGTTTCTTACTCGACCGACGGTTATTCTTCTTTTGCGGATATGCATCAAAAGAGGACATTTCTACTGGCATGTTTCCTGCGTGGGCACCGATATGAAGAAAGATTTCAGCAAAATCTCCCGACGAGATCTGCTTGGCATGCTGGCCGCCTCCGCGGCAGCCATGACTGCGGCTCCCGTTGGTGCGGAGCAACCCGACCTGCGTGGCTCGATCGATACGGTCCGGTATCGCGCCGTTCCCGAGAGCGGCGACAGGAAGAACCGTAACCTGCAGCAGATGATCGAGCAGGCGGCTCGCGAGAACGCACCGGTCTTCCTGCCGCCGGGCACCTACCGGATCTCCAACCTGACCTTGCCGGACAATACGCGCATCAGTGGCGTGCCCGGTGCGACGCGGATCGTCTATACCGGCGAAGGCCATCTCTTCGCAGCCGAAAATGTCGGCCGCATCGAGCTTTCCAACCTCGTGATCGACGGATCGAACCGCTTGCTTGCGGACTATGCCGGCGGGCTCGTCCAGTTCACCGGTGTCGGTGAGGTCCTGATCGACAATTGCCAGATCATCGGCAGCCGCAAGCACGCGCTGCAGCTCGAGCGCTGCGGCGGGCGGATCGAGCGCAGCACGGTTTCCGGCGCCGGACAGTCCGGCATCTATGCTGTGGAATCTTCGGGACTTGAAATATCGGGCAATACGGTTTCGGATTGCGGCAATGGCGGCATTCTGGTGCACCGCTGGAAGAAGGCCGAGGATGGCACGGTCGTGTCCGGCAACCGCGTTTTCAATATCCGCGCCAATGATGGCGGCACCGGCGAGAACGGCAACGGCATCAATATTTTCCGCGCCGATGGCGTAACGGTGACGAACAATCAGATCTCCGACTGCGCCTTCACTGCGGTTCGCGCCAATTCCGGCTCCAACATCCTGATCAGCAACAACCAATGCCGCCGCTCCGGCGAGACGGCGATCTACGTGGAGTTCGAATTCGTCGGCGCGGTCGTCTCCGGCAATGTGATCGACGGGGCGGCAAACGGCATATCGATTGCCAATTTCGACCAGGGCGGCCGGCTGGCAAGTGTGACGGGCAATGTCATCCGCAACCTGACGCTCAAGGGGCCTTACAAGCACGAGGTCGGCTTCGGCATCGGTATTGCGGCGGAGGCCGATACGCTGGTGTCTGGCAATGTCATCGAGGATGCACCGCGCTGGGGGCTGCAGATCGGCTGGGGGCCTTATCTGCGCAATGTCGTGGTCAACGGCAATGTCGTGCGCAAGTCGCCGGTCGGCTGCGCGGTCTCGGTCGCGGAGGGCGCCGGTTCGGCCGTGATCACCGACAATATCTTCCAGGAGATGGGCAAGGGCGCCGTGATGGGATTCGAGTGGGAGAAGCAGGTTTCTGACGAGCTTGCTGACAATAACTCCCGCTATAAGCAGCTGACCGTCGAGCGAAACCGGATTTCCTGAGTGCTATCAAAAGCTTTCATCGACATATCATCCGCGGATGCTTTCTTCACGATCGCGCTGGCTTTAGGGTCGGCGCACCAAAGAAGAGGGACATTTCCATGCTAACGATTTATGGGGTTTACCGCTCGCGTTCGGCCCGCGTTTACTGGATGGCCGAGGAACTCGGGATCGAATTCGAGTCCGTGCCGGTGTTGCAGGCCAAACGGCTTGCCAATCCGCTCTCGCCGGACGCGCCTATCAATACTCTGTCGCCGAAGTTCCTTGCGCTCAATCCGATGGCATTGATCCCCGCCCTCAAGGACGGCGATCTCGTGCTGAACGAGTCTTTGGCGATCAACCTCTATCTTGCGCGCAAGTATGGCGGCGAGCTCGGCGGCAATACCGTCGAGGAAGACGGTTTGATGACGATGTGGACGGTCTGGGCGGTTTCCGAACTCGATGGCAATACGGGCAAGATCGTCTCGACCTATGATGACGGCAGGGAAAACACCGAGGCAGGACGCGCGGTGGTCGATGTCGCGTGCCGTACCATGAAGCGGCCGCTCTCGGTTCTCGAAAAGCATCTCGACGGCAAGGACTGGATCGTCGGCGGACGCTTCACGGTTGTCGATCTCAACATCGCGGAAGTGCTGCGCTATGCCCAGAGCGAAACCGCGCTCTTCGAGGCACATCCGAATATCAACGCCTGGATCAAGCGCTGCCAGTCGCGTCCGGCCTATCTGGAGATGCAGCGCAAGCGCTCACTGGAGCCGATCGAGATTTGAGGATCAGCCGAAGATCGCGGCAGTTTCAGCCATTTGCTCGCGAATCCAGGCCTTGAAGTCGCGCACCTTCTTCGGCTCGCGGCTGCCTTCGGCTGTTACGAAATAATAGCCGTCGCCGGTATTGGCGCGGATGCCGAAGGGTGCGACCAGCCGGCCCTCCTGCAGGGAAAAGCCCGCAAGCGTCTGCCAGGCAAGCATCACGCTCTGCCCGGCAATCGCCGCATCGAGGCAAAGCGAGGCATCGTTGAAGCTGTGGCGTACTGCGGGCGGGGCGCCGGATAGGCCGGCCGCCTGCATCCAGACATCCCATGTGAACATGGCATGGGCATCGATGACGGCCGGGAGCTTCAGGATATCGGCCGGCCTCTTGAGTTTCGCGGCCATTTGCGGAGAACAGACAGGAAAGACCTGCTGATCCAGAAGGTGCTCGATCCTCACGCCGGGCCATTGACCCTTGCCGACGCGGATCGCGACATCGATATCGGAGGCGGCCGGATTGATGAGCCTCGTCGTCGCATCGAGGCGCAGGTTGATTTCCGGGTGGCGCTCCATGAACCGGTCGAGGCGGCAGACCAGCCAACGGGCGGCGAGAACCGGCGCGACCGAGATGGTCAGGATGCATTCGTCCTTTCGCTGCGCCATCGAGACGGCTTCCGAAATACGGAGGAAGCCCTCGTTCAGGGCGGCAAGGACAGGTGCGCCTGCTTCCGTTACCAGCATGCCCTTCGGCGTGCGCTCGAAGAGCAGTCGGCCAAGCTGGGCTTCGGCCTTGATGACTTGCTGGCTGACAGCGCCAACGGAAACGCCAAGTTCATCTGCGGCCGCCTGAAGCGAGCCAAGCCGACCGACGGCTTCCAGTGCGCGAAGGCCATTGAGATGCACAGAGCTGAGATTTCTCATATAGTTTTCCTATAGCAGGAAACCGGTAATCTCAATTGAAAAGCAAGCGTTCGCGGCTGATATTGCGATCATTGGACGCCGATCTTCATTCCATGACTAGATTGGACGCGCGGCCAACTGAAATCCATTGCGCCAAAAGCCGAGCTGCGCCCTCAGAAAGCGAGAGCAAGATGTCGTTGCTGAAGTTTTTCTTGAACCAATCCAACCCTGTCTCCAGGGTTCCGCAAAGCGAACATGACAGGGGTGACGATCTTCTCGATCACCCGGATATCGCCTCGATGTCGCCGCGGGAGCTTGCCGACCTGCCGCTGCCGGTCCCCGCGCCCGGACGCCCCCCTGCAACGACAACTAGAGAAATGCGCCTGAACATATGATAGAATCTGCCCGGGGACGATTCAGGGCGGACATTACGATGGAAAGCATAGCGAGCATTCTGGCGCGATTGAAGCGGTTGACAAAGGAGGCTGGCCTTTCCGGCATCGAGGAAAGCACGTCTTATGGCAACCTGGCGCTGAAGGTCGGGGGCAAAAGCTTCGTCGCGGTCAAGAACGACGAAACGGTGGTGATCTCGATCCCGATCGACCACAAGGAACATCTATTGACGATGGCGCCAGACATCTACTTTCAGACGAACCACTATGTCGGCTGGCCGCACCTGCCCGTGCGGATCGCCGCCATCGGCGACGATGAACTCAAGCAACGGCTGATTGACGCCTGGACGTACCGGGCGCCGAAGAAGCTCATATCTGCGTACCGTGCTCAGGCCTTTTCGCGTGCCAGCGCGCGCTGAACAGCAGGGCGTTCCAGCATGCGGGCATAATGCGCGCTGATCCCCGGGAAACGCGCGGGATCCACGCCATCGGACGGCAGCCAGCCGGTCATGACGAAAAGATAGGGGTCGGCGACCGTATAACTGTCACCCATCACCCATGGCCCCCTGAACAGGGCGGCCTCGATAAGCTCAAAGCTTTCACCCATGGTCTGCGGCACCTTGGCCTTCATCGATTCCAGCGCAGCTTCGTCATCAGCCCAGCGGGATCCGCGCGGGCGGTGGGCGTGGTTCACATGCACGGTGGAAGAGATATATCCGTTGAAAGCTTGCAGCCGGGCAAACTCGAACGGATCGTCTAGCGGGGCGAGTTTCGCAGTCGGCGCCGTCTGGGCGATGTAGGCGAGGATCGCCGTCGACTCCGTCAATACGCCACGGTCGGTGGCGAGTGCCGGAACGCGGCCCTTCGGATTGATCTTCAGAAATGCTTCCGAGCGCTGCTCGTTCTCCCGCGTATTGACCTTCTTCGTATCGAAGGAAAGGCCGGATTCTTCCAGGGCAATAAGGCTTGCGAGAGCGCAGGTACCCGGTGCGAAATAGAGTGTGTGCATAGTGAGACTCCCCTTTCGGGGAGCCTTATAGCGCGAGTTTCAGGACCGGCGAAAGACGCCGGGGCGCTTTCTCTTCCCCCTCTCGGGAAGAAGAGGCAGGGCCTCAAGCGCAACCCGGCACGTCCTCCAGCCGATACCAGACGGGAATGCCGCGCTCGGTGGCGATGCGGACGTCATTATCGGCACCCTTGGAGTCGCCCGGCAGGCGCAGAACGCCCTCGCAAAGCTGCAGCAGCCTGCCTGCGACCGGATGGAAGATTTCCTCGTAGAGATCGTCACCCACCGACTTGCCGCCGGCGGCGCTCCACACCGGCAATGCCACCCATTCGCCGATCATGGGCACATGGCCAGCCTTGAAGAGCGCGTGCGACGGCTCCTCGAGGCGCTTGAGATTGGCAGCCATCTTCGTCGGGTCATCGCCCGTTCCGGACCTGTAAGGCCCGGCAATCAAAATCAACATGATCTACTCCATCAAGTCCCGGCCTCATGCACGGGATTTCGCGAAAATGCACGATATTTCTTGAATGTCGAGTCAATTCGTGCATATTCACGATACTCCGTAAATTTTCGTGCAAGAACATTCATGCTGACCAGCCAACGCAAGACCCTCATTCTCGACATCCTGCGCCGCGACGGGCAGGTCATCGCCAAGCGCGTGGCGGAGGATTTCGAGCTTTCGGAAGACACGATCCGCCGCGACCTCCGCGAAATGGCGGCGGAAGGGCTATTGAAGCGCGTGCATGGCGGCGCCTTGCCCATTGCCCCCGACCTGCCAGACTTCACGGCCCGCCGCGACGTCGCTTCCGACGTCAAGGCGCGGCTCGGCGCGAGGGCGGCGCAGATGGTGAAGGCCGGACAGATGGTATTTCTCGACGGCGGCACGACGACGGCAGAAGTTGCCCGTCACCTGCCGCGCGACATCGCCTTCACGATCGCCACCCACAGCCCGACGATCGCCGCCGAGTTGGAGCATCACCCGACGGCCGAGGTGATCCTCTGCGGCGGCAGGCTCTACAAGCATTCCATGGTGGCGACAGGCGCGGTCGCAATGGCTGCAATCTCCGCTCTGCGGCCGGATCTCTTCTTCCTCGGCGTGACGGCCGTCCATCCCGTGCACGGATTTTCGACCGGGGATTTCGAGGAGGCGGCCATCAAGCGGCATATCGCCCGGTGTTCGGCGGAGACGCATGTGCTGCTGACGGCGGAGAAATTCGATCTCGTTTCACCCTGCACAGTGCTTGCCGCAGGCGAAGTGGCGGGGCTGATCGTGCCCGCAGAAATGCCTAGGGAAAGGCTTCAGCCCTACGCCGAACTCAATGTCGCAATTGCCTCAGCTTGACCCGCTTTCGGCGCAGCGGAGGAACAAGGCCCGGCGGCAGCAGGCTGAGGACAAGCGCGGCGATGAAAACCATAAGCACGAAGACACCAGGCAGGACATTGCCGAACCCAAGCGTCAGTACCTCGTGGAAGCGTGGCTGGACATTGGCAATGATGGCCGCGAGCGCCGGCATGCCTAGAAGCTTAGCCACCATCGATGAAAGCCAGTTCATTTCAGCAACAGCGGCGAGAACGCCATAGAAGGCCGCGGCGTAGACAATGCCGCGTAGGACAGTCGAGGCGCCGAGGGGCTTGGTGCCATCATCCTCGAAGGGAATGGCAAGATAGGCAAGCAAGGAGGCGAGAAACAGGAAAGCCAACGGAAGCGCTTCAGATATCGCGGCCCATTGCAGGCGTTCGCCGGTCGCGACGAACAACAGGAAGGGCATGGAGGCCACAAACCACAGGGTTACCGGCAGCCCCCAAAGCCGCAGCAGCGAAAGATAGCTCAGCCGCAGCAGCGCAGCGCCAAACAGAATCCCGATCGCAATCCACACGCCTGCAGTTTTCAGCGTACCGGCCATGAACTGCACCACCGGCATGCAGGAGCCGGCCATTTCCACACAATTGGAGAGCTGGACCGCAAGCCAGGTGAAGTAATCGAAGCAGAGCGTAAAGAACATCAGGAGGGTGATGCCAGTCAGCATCCACCACAAATAGCGGCCTGCGAACATGTTCTGCCCTCGCAGATCAGGAGGAACCGTATTCATGCGCTCCGTCGCGGCGAAGACACGGCTGACCGCCGGACGTGCCTCCATTTATATTAGGTAATTCTTATTTTTTTATAACTTATATATTTAACAATGCAGCGATCGGGGCAGCGATCAGGCAAAGGCATCTGTCACCCTGACATCACCGACATGGATGCCGTTCCAGTTGCGCATCGATTTATTTGCCATAGCGCTCAGCGCGGCATGTTCCTTGCCGCCCTTCTCGAAGTAGCGTGCAAGCGTCGCGGCAACCATGGCCTCGGCAGCGCGCGTGGTGCCGTCATCACACTTCAATGCGATTGCAATTCCCTGTTCCGGGATAGCCGCGCAGAAGACACCTTCCGCGCCCGTCTTGCAAAAGATCCGTCCGGGGGCGATCTGCATCAGTTCGGTGCAGGCACGGCCGGTGCCGGCCACATAGAAGGGCTCGGCCATGCAGGCTTCGATGAGCCGGCGGGAAGCTTTCGCGCGTTCGGGGCCGAGGCCATGACCCGTCGCCATCTTCGCAAAGCCATGAGCAAGTGCTTTCAGCGGCACGGCATAGGTCGGAATGGAGCAGCCGTCGGTGCCGCAGACATCATGACCGAGTGTGGCGCCCGTCAGGTCCCCCATGGCGTCTCGGATCTGCTGCTGCAGCGGATGATCGTAGCTGACATAACCCTTGCTATCGATATCCTGATGGCAGCAGACGCAGATGAAACCGGAATGCTTGCCGGAGCAATTGTTATGAAGCGCCGTCGGCTTCTCCAGCGTGCGCGCCTGATGGATCAGCGTCTTCTGGTCCGAGGACCAATGCGCGCCGCATTCCAGCGCCCCCACGTCACGGCCGGCACGCGAGAGCATGGAGGCGGCAAGGGCCACATGTTCATCCTCGCCGCTATGCGAGGAACAGGCGAGCGCCAACTCCCTGTTGCCGAAGCCATAGGCATCCGCCGCGCCGCTTTCGAGCAGCGGCAGGGCCTGCATGGCCTTGCAGGCCGAGCGCGGGAAGACACTTGCTTCGATATCGCCACGCGAAAAGGCGACACGGCCATCGCCATCCACGACCGCAACAGAACCGCTGTGACGGCTTTCGACAAGGAGGCCCCTGGTGACTTCGACGAGGACGGGATTGGGCATGAGCAAGGATCCGGATGTGGGTAAAGAGACTGCAGGAGGCATAGCCCCTCCATCTCTGAAAGCCAATGGAATTTGCGCCCGATGACGGCGGATCACAGCATCTAAACAGCGATCACACGAAGTGACCGGCGGTGCGTCAAACTATCGTTTTCCGTGTGGACGCTATGGGGCTAAAGGTGGGGTATCAGGACTCGTTTTCATGCCATCCTCATTCTCTTCCATCATCCGCGACAGCCGCATCCGCATTCCAACCGTCACCCTGGTGGCGCTCGCCTTCACCTATGCGTCGACCGTTCCCTACCAGTCGATTATCGGCATCAGCGAACTCGGCATGAGTGACGGCGCCTATTCGGCGCTGGTCTTCTTTGCTGCCATCGTCAATGTCTCGATCAGCCTGACGCTCGGCATATGGTCGGACAGGCTGACGGAAAGGCGACCGCTGGTGCTTGTGCTTTCCATTGCCGGTATGATCGGCTTCGGATCGATCGCGCTCATCCATAGTCCCGCTGTCTTCATCTTCTCGGTGCTGTTCCTCGTGCCGATGAGCAATTCCACCTATTCGCTGCTCTTTGCCAGCGTGCGGGCGCGCACCAACCAGCTGGTCCGCAGTGAAGCGGTCGCCATCACCTCGACAGTGCGCGCACTCTATTCGGGGTCCTGGGCGGTGGCGCCGGGGCTGGTCGGACTCGCGCTGGTCACTTCGCCATCGATGACGCCGGCTTATGGCGTGGCGGCGGTGGCAAGCCTCATCTGCTTCTGTCTCTATTTTTTCTTTGCGCCCGGCAATGGCCCGGTACGCGAGACGATCCCCAACCAGCCGGGCTTCTTCGCTTCACTGAAGCGGGTCTTCGCGCCCGATGTTTTCATCCGTGTTTTCGTCATGTCGCTGCTTCTCGGCCTGCAGCGGCTGAGCGGCATGGTTTCGCCGCTCATCGTCGTGCACAAGATCGGCGGCAGCGTCGTCGATGTCGGCTTTCTCTCGGGCCTGACGGCTTTTCTCGAAATGCCCTTCATGATGATGTGGGGGCTTGTACAGCGACGTTTCCGCACTGTGCATGTATTGGCTTTCGGCTCGGTGCTCTACTGCCTCTATCTGGTGCTGCTCGGCTTTGCCACCGCACCCTGGCAGCTCTATGCGCTGCTCGGTCTCAATGCCTGTGGGGCTGCTGCCATCCTCAGCCTGCCGATCACCTATCTGCAGGACCTCATCGCCGACCGGCCGGGTCTCGGCAGTTCGCTCATCTCGCTCAACACCTTTATCGGCATTGGCGTTGCCGCAGGTCTTTTCGCGCTCGGAACAGCGGTAACGGATTATTCCGGTACGGCCTTTGTCGGGGCGGCGACAGGCATCGCCACCATCGTGATCCTGCTCTATCTGGAAAGCGGCAGCGGCGTGCGCCAGCCTGCCTAAGTCATCGCGGTGTGATGCGATAGGCGCAGCGTCGTGCCCCAAGCAGGATGTGTTCGCTGCGCTCGACCCTGGCCGAAAGCACGCTGCGGAAAGTATCGAGTTCGGAACGGCAAAAACCGGCGCAGGCGGTTGCCGCCGCGCAGATCGGACAATGGTTCTCGACCAGCATCAATGATCCATCCTCCTCCTGCCAGCTATCGGCCATATAGCCCTCGCGGCTGCGGATGGCGGCCAGCCCCTCCACGCGGGCAGCAAGATCCGGCTTGTCTGCGAGTTCGTCGCGATAGCGCTGCAGCGTTTCGTTTTCGCGCGCAGTTATGACGGCATCGAGTGCTGCGGGGCCAAGTTGCTGAACCACCGTTGTCAGCAACGTCGCCGTCAGCTCGGCGTGGCCGTCAGGGAAATGACTGTTACCTTCCGCTGTCAGATGCCAGAGCTGGCTCGGACGCCCCCTGCCCCTGGCGGCGACGCTGACGGGCTCCACCAGCCCCTCCTCCGCCATCTTCGCAAGCTGCTGGCGAGCGGCTTCGCCGGAAATACCGAGCGCATTGCCGAGCGCGGCAGCAAGCTGCGGCCCTTCTGTCTTCAACAGGATCAGGATACGATTGACAGGGGACTGGCGCATATTTTCCAAGTTATCTCTTGTTTTAATCCGGTGCTCATGCAATTTTCCAATTCATAACTTGGAAAATAATCACGGGTCAGGAAAAACGCAAGGATTCATCATGTCCGAGACCGCCTTGGAACCGTCAGGCTCGACCACTTCCGTCTTCCAGCTGTTTTCTCCCACGCTTCTGCCGGCGACGCTGATGCTTGGCGGCGGTATGACAATCTCTGCCGTGGAAAGCTATATTACAGCAACGATCGCGCCGAGCATCGTGCGCGATGTCGGCGGGCTGGAGCTGTTTTCACTGGTCACGACGCTATATATCGCCGCCACCATATTGGGCGCGATCTTCATGGCCATGCGGCCAAGGACTATCGGGCTGCGCAGCGTCTATGTCATCGCGGCTGTGATCTTCGGCGTCGGCAGCCTGCTTTGTGCGGCTGCACCTTCAATGCCGGTCGTGCTGATCGGCCGGACGGTGCAGGGTTTCGGCACCGGCGCACTCGCCGCCCTTTGTTACGCCTTCATCCGCTTTGTCTATCCAGAGCCGCTCTGGCCCAAGGCGTCCACGCTCTATGCGGCGATCTGGGGTATTTCGACCGTCATTGGCCCGACGCTCGGCGGCTTCTTTGCGCATGGCAGCGCCTGGCGCTACGCCTTCGCCGTGCTTGTCCCGCTCGGCGTATTGATGGCGGTGCTGGCGCCGCGGCTCCTGCCGCAGGCCAAGGATGACCGGGAACACACAAAAATGCCGGTCGCGCAGATCTGCCTGCTGCTTGCAGCGGTGCTGCTGGTCTGCACCGCTGGCACAACCGAGATGGCGACGGCCAAGATTGGGCTGATCGCCGTTTCGATCGTCGCCGTCGGCGTCATGCTCATCATGGAACGCAGGGGGAAAAACCGGTTGCTGCCCCTGGGCGCGGTGACACTGAGCCAGCCGATATCGCGGGTTTATCTGACGATGCTCGGCCTCAACTTCGTTCTCGTCAGCGATATCTTCATTCCCTATTTCCTGCAGGTTCTGCACGGTGTAACGCCGCTGATTTCGGGCTATCTGGTGGCTCTCGTCGCGCTCGGCTGGACGGTGGCGGCCTTTTTCAGCGGCTCCTTCTCCGGCAGGAAAGCCAACGCCGCGATCATTGCGGGCTGTTCGACCGAAGCCGCAGCGACAGCCATGCTCGCCGTCTTCCTTGCCCGCGAGAACCCTGAGGCGCGCCTCATCGTCCTCGCACCGGCGGCCATCGCCATGTTCATGATGGGTTTTGGTGTCGGCCTCGGCTGGGCACATCTCGTCGCCAAGGTGCTGAAGCTGGTAGCCGACAGCGAGCAGGACAAGGCTTCAGCCGCCATCCCGACCATAAGCTCGCTCGGCAGTGCTTTCGGCGCGGCCTTCGCCGGTGTCATTGCGAACGGCACCGGACTGGTTGAGCCGGGCGGCATTGCGGGTGCATTGTCTGCGGCGAGCTGGCTCTATCTCATCATGGCATTGCCCGGGCTGATTGCGACAGGCGCAGCGCTGTCGCTCACAGCATCGAACCGAAAATCGGAATCGATCTTCGGAAAGCCCGATGCATAGATTCAAAGAGTTAGAGCGTGTCGCGATCGCAAAACCGCTATACACTTTTGTGCGACACGCTTCAGCCGAGTTTCAGCATGATCTTGCCGATGTGGTTGCTGCTCTCCATCAGCCGATGAGCGGCTGCTACATCCTCGAATGCAAAGGTCTCGTAGATGACGGGTGCGACCGTGCCGGCTTCCAGAAGCGGCCAGACCTCGGAGAGAAGATCGTCGCGGATTGCCCGCTTCTCCTCCGCCGTGCGCGGGCGCATGGTGGAGCCTGTCACAGTCAGGCGCTTGACCATGATCGGCGCCAGATTGACCTTTTCGGCAACCGCGCCCTGCAGGAAGGCGATGATGGAGAGGCAGCCGTCCTTGGCCAGCGAGGCGATGTTCTTCTCGAAATAGGCCGCGCCAATCATATCGAGGACGATATCGACGCCATGGCCGGTTTCTTCCCTGATGACGGCGGCGAAATCTTCCTGCCTGTAGTTGATGGCGCGCCTGGCGCCAAGCCTCTCGCAGGCCTCACACTTTTCCTTCGAGCCGGCGGTCGCATAGACCTCGGCACCGAAAGCCTTGGCGAGCTGAATCGCGGTCGTGCCGATGCCGCTGGAACCGCCATGGATCAGCACTTTCTCGCCTTCCGTCAGGCCGGCCATCTGAAAAAGGTTTGCCCAGACGGTAAAGAAGGTCTCGGGAAGGGCCGCTGCCTTCACCGCATCGAACCCTCTCGGGAAGGGCAGAGCCTGACCGGCCGGCAGAAGGCAATACTCGGCATAAGCGCCGCCATTGGCGAGGCCGCAGACCTTTTCGCCCAGCGAATAACCCGTCACGCCAGGCCCGATCGCGACCACCTCCCCCGCAAGTTCGAGGCCGAGAATGGGGCTTGCATCTTTCGGCGGCGGATAGCTGCCCTGGCGCTGCGAAATATCGGGCCGGTTAATGCCGACCGCTTCGGTGCGGACAAGGATCTGACCTTCCGACGGCGCCGGCACAGGTCCATCCGCAATGACCATCGCCTCCGGACCACCGAACGAGGGCACATCGACAAAACGCATACGCGACGGCAACGACATGACCGGCTCTCCCTATTCCTAGGCAATGGAGATAAATCAGGGTCCGTAGCTTGGGAAGGCCGGAAGTGGCAGAGGCGTCAATTCGCCTCGCCTAACGTATGGAATACGAGGCCTTCGTCGCTCTCCTTGGCGCTCGACTTCACTTGGGCGATCTCGGCGCTGACCCGATTGATGTCGTCGATAACCAGACCCTCGGACAGTTCCAGTACACCGATCGAGCAGCGCATCAGTGGGAACAAGGCTTCCGCACCGGCACGGTCGTGCCCGCGGATGCGGCCGGCGGCGCGGTCCTCATCCGAATAGAGATCGAGCACGTCATCATGGAAGTCGCTGATGAGACGATCGAGGATTTCCGTCAGTTCCTCCTTCGTCCAGCCGACGACGCCGATGAAGAAGTCATCGCCGCCGACATGGCCGAGGAAATGGCGCTCGGCGAAGAAGTAGCGGCGCATCAGCGCGGCAAAGAGCGAGATCGCATGGTCACCGAGGTGGAAGCCGTAGGCATCATTGAAGGGCTTGAAGTTGTCGAAGTCGCAATAGCAGAAGTGGCGCACTTCATCGCCGTCGCGTCCGGAATGGCGCATGAAGTCGCGGATGGCGCGGTTGCCCGGCAGGCCGGTCAGCGGGTTCTGATCCTGCGCCGTTTTCAGTTGCTTCTCGTTGATGACCTTGATGAGCGAGGCGGCGGAAACGACACCGGCATAACGCATATTGTCGGTGAGGATCAGGCAGTTGCTGCCTTCCATATTGGCGAAGATCGCCATCAGCTGATCGGCGTCGCTGTCGAGGCCGACAATCGGCGCGCGCTCGACGAAATGCGATATGGCGCGCTCGTAGACCTTGTTCTTCAGAAGATCGCGGCCGAAGGGCTGGTAGATATATTCCTTCAGGTGGTGCTCGTGGATGATGCCGCGCGGCTCACCATTGGCATTCAGGACCGGGAAATAGGCCTGGCGGGGATTGCGGCGGAAGAGCTCGAAGACCGTATCGATGGCGTCGCTCTCGTAGACGGTCGGCAGCATTTCGATCTGCTTGCGGATGAGGATTTCGTCGAGCGACTGGCTGGTGCCCTTGTTCTTGCCGAGTTCCTGCAGATGCGGGAAGGCCGGCACCAGTTCCGAGAGATGCGTGGAAGGGCGGGAGATGAACCAGCCCTGCACGAGATCGACGCCATAATCTCGGCAGACGATGAATTCGGCTTCCGTCTCGATACCCTCGGCGATCACGCGCGTGCCGAGGACATGAGCCATATTGACGATACTCTTCAGCAGGTGCCGCTTGCGCGGGCTGCGATCGATATCGGCGACGAAGTGGCGGTCGATCTTCAGGTAATCGACGGAATAGTCGCAGAGCAGTTTCATTTCGCCGTGACCGACACCGAAATCGTCGATCGCCAGTTTGAAACCAGCCTTGCGCAGGCGCGAGACGAGCTCGGCGAATTCAGGCACGCTGGTATTGTCGAAGCGCTCTGAGAATTCGAAGCAGACGGAGGACGGGGGGATATTGGCCGTTTTCAACTGCAGAAGCAGGCTCTCGAGAAGGCGATTGCCAAGCGGGATCAGGCGGACATCGAGATTGAGAAACAGCGTCGCGGTTGCGAAGTTCGACAGCGTGGCAAATTTGGCGAGCGCTCGGCTGGCCACCATTTGCTCGAGCTGCAGAAGCTGTCCGTTCTCATGGGCTTCATCCAGGATTTCGATCGGCGTCTCGAAACCGATACGCTCCTGCCCGCGCATGAGGGATTCATAACCGAAAACCGTGCCGGTACCGGCTTCGACAATCGGCTGAAACGCATTTTCAATGACGAGTTTGGCGAGGGTGACGATCTGATCGCTGGCGTAACGACGCACGACACCCGGTTTGACGCTGGCAGCCAAAGACATGCCAATCTCCACTGTGACCTTTTCTTTTTCGGCCGGACAATGGAGCAGAAGGGTCAACGAACCCTTTCGTCAGTGTGAAACTTTCATGACCGCGCAAACGCTTATGCACGCTGCGCGCTTATTAGATTTTTTGATCTTACAATCAACGGCTTGACTAGGCCGAACGGCGATGCTCGGCTTCGTGATCGGCGAACATATCGGCGACGCATCTGCCGCTGCCGGGTGCGCTTTCGTCAGCTAGGACTTCGCTGCTGTATTCGCCCAGTTTGCGGGCGGCATCCCACAGTCGCAGTGCCTCGCGCACGACTTCGCTGCTCGATGCATATCCACCTTGATCGACAGCATCGCGGATGCCGGCTGCCTGGAGCGGTGAGATGGAAACGGTGACCATCGGCATGGAATTCTCCTCCCATTCTATTTCGGCAGAGACTGCCTCGGGGGTCCATTTTCGGCTTCTCAAGGCGACAAGCGCCAATGCCGAAGTGCCTGAGCACAGGAGGCGGCTCTTCTGCGAAGCCGATCTCCAGCGGGGAACATTAGTCCCCCGTCATGACCTTGTCAAAAAAGAAACGGCCGGATCGAACCATCAGCCCGCCTCTCTCCAAAGTTTCAAGAGCGGATACCTAGGCCGAAGGCGAGCATTGTCCAGCCCTGAACGATGAGATCGATCGCCAGGAAGAGGCCAAGGATCCAGAGGCTGTTGACAGGCCAGCCAAGCGCGATCACGAAGCCTGCGAGAGCAGTGATGAGGCCGCTCGCAACAATCCAGGCCCAGCCCTTGAGGGGCCGCATGCGGATGCCGACGAAGAGCCGGAAGACACCGGCAATGAGCAGCGCGATGGCCAGAAACAGGGTCAAGGCGGCAGATGTGAGGATGGGATTGATGAAGGCACAGATGCCGGCGAGCACATAGAGCACGCCGCTCAACGCCCAGAAGAGCACATGATCCCAACCACGCACCTGGAAGGCATGGACGAGATAGATGACACCGCCTGCCAGCATCAGCATGCCGACATAAAAGACCGAAGCGACGGTCGCCATCAGCAGGTTGCTGACAGCGATGAGACCGCAAATGAGAAGCAGCACGCCGAGACCGGCGAACCAGGCCCACTTCGACCGCAGCGGGGATGCGGACATTCCGTCATAAATATTGGCCATTTGCGCACCTCCTGATTGCCGGAGATATGCTGCAACAATTTTGCACGGAAAGAGCTGAGCGAGATCAATCTGGCGAAAGATTTTTATTGATTGATCCGTCAATCAAAAATACGTTGCTTATATTCTCGGGAGAAATTGGCTTGCCGAAGGTTGGAATGGAACCGGTGCGCCGCAAGGCGCTTGTGGATGCGGCACTGCGAGTGATCGGCGATCACGGCTCGCTCACCGTCACCATGTCTGATATCGCCCGGCGGGCCGGCGTCTCGCCGGCGCTTGCACATCATTATTTCGGCAGCAAGGAGCAATTGCTGATCGAGACGGTTCGCTTCCTTCTACGCCAGTTGCGCAACGATGCGGTGACGGCGCTGAGAGAAGCAGCGACACCGCGCGAAAAGGTCTCAGCCATTATCCGCGTCAGCTTCCAGGCCGACCAGTTTGCGCCGCAGACGATCGCCGCCTGGCTTGCTTTCTATGCCGAGGCCCAGCGATCCGAGGAGACACGGCGTTTCCTCGTCATCTATGCCCGGCGCCTCCGCTCCAACCTGCTGGCACCGCTGAGGTCGCTCTGCGCTGCCGATGCCGCAGAACGCATCGCCGAAGGCGCGGCCGCGATGATCGACGGGCTCTATATTCGGCAAAGTCTGAAATCGGCGCCGATCGGCATTACAGCCTCGATCGCCCTGACTGAGGATTATGTCACGACACAACTCGCCCGTATCGGGGGCATGAACCAAGCAACATCAAGCCAGGGACCAGCGACATGAAAGCCCAGCCGAAAGCATCGCACTTCATCGACGGGGAATATGTCGAGGATGAAGGCGGCACCGTCATCGAAAGCATCTATCCAGCAACCGGCGAAGTGATCGCCCGGCTCCATGCCGCAACACCCGCCATCGTCGAAAAGGCGGTTGCGGCCGCCAAGCGCGCACAGCCGGAATGGGCGGCGCTGAGCCCGATGGCGCGTGGGCGCATCCTGAAGCGCGCGGCCGAGATCATGCGCGAGCGCAATCGCGAACTTTCGGAGCTGGAAACACTCGATACCGGCAAGCCGATACAGGAAACGATCGTTGCCGACCCGACCTCGGGCGCCGATGCCTTCGAATTCTTCGGCGGCGTGGCACCCGCCGGCCTGAATGGCTCGCATATCCCGCTCGGCCAGGATTTTGCCTATACGAAACGCGTGCCGCTCGGCGTCTGCGTCGGCATCGGTGCCTGGAACTATCCGCAGCAGATCGCCTGCTGGAAAGGTGCGCCGGCACTGGTCGCCGGCAATGCCATGGTCTTCAAGCCATCGGAAACCACGCCGCTCGGTGCGCTCAAGATCGCCGAGATCCTGCATGAGGCCGGCCTGCCGAAGGGCCTTTACAACGTCATCCAGGGAGACAGGGACACCGGACCGCTGCTCGTCAACCACCCTGATGTCGCCAAGGTGTCGCTGACGGGCTCGGTACCAACAGGGCGCAAGGTGGCTGCTGCGGCGGCGGGGCAGCTCAAGCATGTGACGATGGAACTTGGCGGCAAGTCGCCGCTGATCGTCTTCGACGACGCCGATCTAGACAGCGCCGTCGGCGGAGCAATGCTCGGCAATTTTTATTCGACGGGCCAGGTCTGCTCCAACGGCACGCGCGTCTTCGTTCAGAAGAAGATCAAGGGCGAGTTCCTGAAGCGATTGAAGACGCGGACCGAGGTAATCCTCATCGGCGACCCCATGGACGAAGCCACCCAGCTCGGCCCGATGGTGTCCTGGGCGCAGCGCGAAAAGGTGTTGTCTTATATCGAAAAGGGCAAGGCCGAGGGCGCAACGCTGGTGACCGGCGGCGGCATTCCCAATCACGTGACCGGCGAAGGCTACTATGTGCAGCCAACTGTCTTTGCCGATGTGACCGATGGCATGACGATTGCCCGCGAAGAAATCTTCGGCCCAGTCATGTGCGTTCTCGATTTCGACGACGAGGCGGAGGTGATCAAGCGCGCCAACACGACGGAATTCGGCCTTTCCGGCGGCGTCTTCACTGCCGATCTGACCCGCGCGCACCGCGTCGTCGACCAGCTGGAAGCCGGCACGCTCTGGATCAATACCTACAATCTCTGCCCGGTGGAAATTCCGTTCGGGGGCTCGAAGCAATCGGGCTTCGGCCGCGAGAATTCGCTGGCTGCACTCGAACACTATAGCGAGCTGAAGACGGTTTATGTCGGCATGGGGCCAGTCGTCTCACCCTACTGAGCCCATCCAAAATCGACGCATCCGTTGCACACGACAATCCAAAGGGAACAGCATGCAACAGGCAGATTTCGTCATCGTCGGCTCCGGCTCGGCAGGCTCGGCGCTTGCCTACCGGCTTTCGGAAGACGGCAAGAACACGGTCATCGTCATCGAGGCTGGCGGCTCGGATTTCGGGCCGTTCATCCAGATGCCGGCGGCCCTTGCCTGGCCGATGAGCATGAAGCGCTATAATTGGGGTTATCTTTCCGAGCCCGAGCCGAACCTCAACAACCGGCGCATTACAGCCCCGCGCGGCAAGGTGATCGGCGGCTCCTCCTCCATCAACGGCATGGTCTATGTGCGCGGCCATGCGGAAGACTACAACCGATGGGAAGAGCTCGGCGCCAACGGCTGGGCCTATGCGGATGTGCTGCCCTATTTCAAGCGCATGGAGCATTCGCACGGCGGAGAAGAAGGCTGGCGCGGCACGGACGGGCCGCTGCATGTGCAGCGCGGCGTGCTGAAGAATCCACTGTTTCACGCCTTCATTGATGCCGGCAAACAGGCTGGTTTCGAGACGACCGAGGATTATAACGGCTCGAAGCAGGAAGGCTTCGGGCTGATGGAACAGACCATCCATCGCGGCCGGCGCTGGTCGGCGGCAAGCGCCTATCTGAAGCCGGCGCTGAAGCGGCCGAACGTTGAACTCGTCAAGGGTTTTGCGCGCAGGATCATCATCGAGAACGGCCGGGCGACAGGTGTGGAGATCGAACGCGGCGGCGCAGTCGAGATCGTCAAGGCCAATCGCGAGGTGATCGTCTCAGCTTCCGCCTTCAACTCTCCGAAGCTGTTGATGCTGTCAGGCATCGGGCCAGGTGGCCATCTGCAGGACATAGGCATCGAGGTAAAGGTCGACCGGCCGGGCGTCGGCGCCAATCTGCAGGACCATATGGAATTCTATTTCCAGCAGATCTCGACGAAGCCGGTTTCGCTCTATTCCTGGCTGCCGTGGTTCTGGCAGGGTGTCGCCGGCGCGCAATGGCTGCTTTCCAAGGGTGGCCTCGGCGCTTCCAACCAGTTCGAAGCCTGCGCCTTCCTGCGTTCCGCACCGGGGCTGAAGCAGCCGGATATCCAGTATCATTTCCTGCCGGTCGCCATCAGCTATGACGGCAAGGCGGCTGCCAATACGCACGGCTTCCAGGTGCATGTCGGCTACAATCTTTCCAAGTCACGGGGCAATGTCACGCTGCGCTCGGCCGATCCGAAGGCGGACCCGGTGCTGCGCTTCAATTACATGAGCCATGCCGAAGACTGGGAGAAATTCCGCCACTGCGTGCGCCTCACCCGCGAAATCTTCGGCCAGAAGGCCTTCGACCACTATCGCGGCCCGGAAATCCAGCCGGGCGAGAAGGTCCAGACGGATGATGAGATCGACGCGTTCCTGCGCGAACACCTTGAAAGCGCCTATCACCCCTGCGGCACCTGCCGGATGGGCGCGAAGAACGATCCGATGGCGGTGGTCGATCCCGATACGCGGGTCATCGGCGTCGACGGCCTGCGCGTCGCAGACAGCTCGATCTTCCCGCATGTCACCTATGGCAATCTGAATGGTCCATCGATCATGACGGGCGAGAAGGCCGCAGACCATATTCTCGGCAAACAGCTGATAGCCCGGTCCAATCAGGAACCGTGGATCAATCCACGTGCGGCGGTGAGCGACCGTTAAGGCTGCACAAAAAACTGGACAGCGTGTCACAAATCGCTGCCTCATCTCGTCCAGCCTTCTCGAATGGACAAGATGAAGGAAATGGCGACGGCAATGGCGAAGCTGGATCAGATGACAGCGGCAGAGGGAGATCCGATAACCGCTTTCAATCCGCTGCGCCCGCGGCTGATGCGGGTTGCCTATCGCATGCTGGGATCAGTCGCAGAGGCGGAAGACATCGTGCAGGAGGCTTTCCTGCGCTGGCTCGATGCCGATCGCAGCGCTGTCCGCGAGCCGGCCGCCTTCCTGCATCGGGTCGTGACGCGCCTTTGCCTCGATCAGCTGAAATCGGCCCGGCGGCGGCGTGAGACCTATATCGGCCCGTGGCTGCCGGAGCCTATCGTGGTCGCGGCCGAGGAGGAAGTCGACGACGTTACGCTGCCGCTGATGCTGGCGCTGGAACGGCTCTCGCCGCTCGAGCGCGCGGTCTTCGTGCTGCATGATGTCTTTGGAGTCGGTTTCGAAGAGATCGCAGCGACGATTGGGCGCAAACCGGCGGCCTGCCGCCAGCTTGCCAGCCGGGCACGGGCCAATGTCCGGAGCGCACGGCCGCGTTATGCCCTGCCGCCCGAGCACGGAATGCAGATCGCCTCTGCGTTCTTCACGGCATCGCGCAGCGGCAATATCCAGGAATTGCAGGCGCTGCTTGCCGAGGATGCAACCGTCTATACGGACGGTGGCGGCAAGGCAGTGGCGCCGCGGAAGCCGATCATGGGTCGCGACAAGGTGACAAGGCTTTTTGTCGCGCTGGCGCCGATCTTCACCGCGCATATGTCGCGCATGCTTCACTACGGCTTGATCAACGGATTGCCGGGCTTTGTCAGCATCGAAGAAGACGGCTGGCTGCAGACTACAGCCCTTCAGATCGAGGGTGAGAGGATCACCGCGATCTATGTGACACGCAATCCCGAGAAGCTCGCGCATCTGGAACAGAACGCCCTGCACTAGGCGCATCACGCTCACAATCTGCCCGTTTCACCATCCGCAGTCGACTGCGGAGGCAGGCACCCGTTTTCACATCGGAGGAGATCGACCCATGACAGAGACACGTATCGCCATCGTCTATCACAGCGGCTACGGCCACACCGCGCGCCAGGCAGAAGCGGTAAAGGCGGGCATCGACCGGGTCGCCGCTGTCAGCGGTCTGCTGCTGACCGTGGAGGAAGCGCCGAACCGTTGGGACGATCTTGCCGCAGCGGAGGCGATCATCTTCGGTGCGCCGACCTATGTCGCCGGACCCTCTGCCGCTTTCAAGGCCTTTCAGGAGGCAAGTTCGCACGCGGTCATGGCGGCCGGGTATCGCTGGAAGGACAAGATCGCCGCCGGTTTCACCAATTCGGGTTCGCAGGCGGGCGACAAGCTCGCCACCCTGATGCAGATCGCGCTGTTTGCCGCCCAACACGGCATGCATTGGATCAATCTCGACTTGCCGCCAGCCAACAATTCCTCCTTCGGCTCCAAGGAGGAGCTCAATCGGCTGGGCTTCTGGCTCGGCGCAGCCGCGCAATCGAATGTCGACGAAGGCGCTGACATCGTGCCGCCCGAAGCGGACCTCGCAACCGCCCGCCATCTCGGCCAGCGGGTCGCCGAAGCAACGTTGCAATTCGTGCGTGGACGCGGCTGGGCAACATCAGGCCGGTAATTGGCTCAGAGAAAACCGATCCACCTTCCGGCTATGACGGCCGCGATCCATATGATCGCCGAGAGAGTTGCGGAGAACCGCACAACGGGGCGGATAATGCCGATCGTGACTGCGGTTCGCCAAGCCCGCCCGGCATGTACTGCCAGCACATTCAGAATGCCGAAAGCGATCAGCCCGAGCTTGGCAAGAAAGGCAGGATTGGCGGCATATTCGATCGGACGAACGCTAAAGAGACAGAAGCCGGTGAGCAGCGCCAGGGCGAGGCCGACGCCGGCCGAGCGGGACAGGAATGGGGCAACGACCTCCACAGGCACCTTGCCAAAGAAACCGGCGAGCCTCAGATCAAGCGGCAGGATGGCGCCGACCAGGAGGCCGATCGCCAGGATATGGGCGGCATTGACGAACATATAGAGCGTTGCGGAGCGGCGAAGCTCGACCGCAAGCGTGGTGGCAGCCAGCCATTCGAGAAGCTCCATGACGAGGCGTCAGTTCGTCTGGATGCGTTCCGGATAGATATCGTAGCGCTTTTCACCGACAGTGATGCGCACCGCCTTCATCCGCTTCTCGGTGCGGTCCTGTGAGCGGTTTCCGAGCGCTGTGACCTGATCGCCGGGCTTTGCGACACCTTCAACGAAGCCCGCGCGCTCCGTCTGGCGCGGATTGCCGAGCTCGACGCGCCAGACGCCGTCGTCAACGGTTGCGACATCGAGCGTCGGGTGCGGCCCGCCCATGGAAATCTGCTTGATGGTGCCGCGAAGCTCGATCTGATCGGCTTCCGCCCACGACCAGCCGTGATGGGCCGCGGCACCGGTTGCGACTGTCGCCGACAGCAGGACGGCCGCCAGCGCTCTCTTTGTCGAAAGTGCAAACATCATATTTCTCCCTACCCGAATGCACGGGCAGGTGGAGCATGTCAGGCAGATGGAAAGGTCACTCACCGAATCTTGAAGGCCGGTGAGAGGAGATCAGGCAAGCAGCCGGGTGACTTCGGCGCCGCGCTTGGTACCGACGGCATCGGCGATCGTCGTGGAGAACAGCACCTTGCGTGTGGCATCCGCCACCTTGGCGAAGACCTGGCGAATTTGGCAGGTCTGCTCGCCTTCGCAATCATCGCACTTGCGGTAAGCGGTGATCGACAGGCAGGGCAGCGGGGCGATCGGGCCGTCGATGATGCGCAGGATCTCGCCGAAGGTGATGCTGTGGGCTGGCTTCAACAGCAGGTACCCGCCCTGCTTGCCGCGGCGGCTGACGACGATACCGTGGTGTTTGAGGTCGAGCAGGATCTGTTCGAGAAACTTCTTCGGGATCTTTTGCTGCACAGCAATGTCGGAAATCATGACCGGTTCGTCGGCCGCAGCTTCCGCCAGAACCGTGAGCGCCCGCAGCGCATATTTTGCCTTTTGCGTAATCATCTCGGACCGTCGACACACACAGGGCGGTGTCGAATCCGACATCGCGAAAAAAGCTAATTGCCTCTATTGCACGGCCAGCATGAACGGAATTTGAACGCGCTGGAAAAAGCCTTGAGAGACAAGTATTTTGGCCCTGTTTTTCACCCTCGGCCAACAGCTGGTAATCTATTACAAAAGAGGGCAATTTTCATCATCCGTGCCATCAATTCAGATTTCCAATTGACAGGCGCCGTGTAACACTACTATTTCTATAGACATTAAGTTCGAGGTGCGATTTCTGCGCCTGCGGCTGCTTTTCTGCATTGCGGCAGGATGGGAGAGATATTTGCTCCGCTAAGCAGTCCTTTCGAAATCCCTTTTTCTGTCCGATCCATCTTTGAGCTGCGATACTCCGGCCAATATCAAGGACAGGATCCCCCATGACTGTTATCAATCCGATCGAAGAAGCCGAGGCTTTGGCTGACAAGCTTTCGGGTCTCGACCTTGCCGGCCGGCTTTCGTTCGTCGCCGGCCTTGGCGGGCGTGTGGTCTTCACCACCTCGCTCGGCATCGAGGACCAGGTCATATCAGCCGAGATCGGCACGCATCGCCTGCCGATCGACGTCGTGACGCTGCAGACAGGCCGGCTTTTTCCCGAAACGCTTGCGCTGATCGACGAGACCGAGAGCCAGTACGACATCCACATAACCCGCTACGAACCGGAGCAGGCAGATATCGACGCCTATGCGGCGAAATACGGCATGAACGGTTTCTACGAGAGCGTTGAAGCCAGGCATGCCTGTTGTGGCGTGCGCAAGCTGAAGCCGCTTGCGCGGGCGCTGGCAGGCGCCACAATCTGGATCACCGGCCTGCGCCGCGGCCAGTCGGCCAACCGCGCCGAGACGCCGTTTGCCGAGTATGACGCCGAGCGTCATCTGCTGAAGGTCAACCCGCTCGCCGACTGGGACATCGAGAAGATCAAGTCCTTCGTCGCCGATAACAGCGTGCCGGTAAACCCGCTGCATGCCCGCGGCTACCCCTCGATCGGCTGCGAGCCCTGCACCCGCGCCATCAAGCCCGGCGAGCCCGAACGTGCCGGCCGCTGGTGGTGGGAGCAGGACGAAAAGCGCGAATGCGGTCTGCATGTCGCCGAAGAGGCCGCCGCGATCGCCGTGCAGCAATAAGAAGTCTGGAGTATTTTATGCCCGATACCCGTCAGGATACGGAACTCACCAATCCGCAGAGCGCCAAGCCGCCGCTCGACCCGCATCTGAAGGCGCTGGAAAACGAAGCGATCCACATCTTCCGCGAAGTCGCCGCCGAATTCGAGCGTCCGGTGATGCTCTATTCGATCGGCAAGGATTCCTCCGTGCTGCTGCATCTGGCACGCAAGGCCTTCTATCCCGGCCGCGTGCCCTTCCCGCTGCTGCATGTAAATACCGGCTGGAAGTTCGCGGAAATGATTACCTTTCGCGACGAGATTGTGAAGAAATACGATCTCGACCTGATTGAACATATCAATCCGCGCGGCAAGGCTGAAAACATCACGCCGTTTACCTACGGCTCTGCCCGCTACACCGACATCATGAAGACGGAAGCGCTGCGCAATGCGCTTGATGCCGGCCAGTTCGACGCGGCCTTCGGCGGCGCGCGGCGCGACGAGGAAGCGTCCCGCGCCAAGGAACGCATCTATTCCTTCCGCACGCCCGACCACCGCTGGGATCCGCGCAACCAACGCCCGGAGCTCTGGAACGTGTATAACGGCCAGATCCGCAAGGGAGAGAGCGTTCGCGTGTTCCCGCTGTCGAACTGGACCGAAGTCGATATCTGGCGTTATATCCAGGCCGAGGAAATCCCGATCGTACCGCTCTATTTTGCCGCCAAGCGCCCTTATGTCGAGCGCGACGGCATGATGATTGCGGCATCCGATCCGCGCCTGGAACTGCTGCCCGGCGAAACGAAGCAGGAAGATTTCATCCGTTTCCGCACGCTCGGCTGCTTCCCGCTGACCGGCGCGATCCGCTCGACGGCCACCACCCTTGAAGACATTATCGCGGAGCTGGAGATCGCCACGGTTTCCGAGCGCCAGGGCCGCGCCATCGACCGCGACCAGTCCGGCTCCATGGAAAAGAAGAAGCGTGAAGGATATTTCTGAGATGAGTGCAGCAATTCCCGCAAACGTCGTCGCCGTGCCCGCCGCCGAGCCTCTGAAGGCCGTGCGCGACTCGCGCCCGTTGCGCCTCATCACCTGCGGCAGCGTCGATGACGGCAAGTCTACCCTGATCGGCCGCCTGCTCTGGGACACCAAGGCCGTCAAGGAAGACCAGGCAGCAGCGCTTCGCCGCGATTCCACCGGCAAGCAGAACGATCTCGGCCTGCCCGATTTCGCGCTCCTGCTCGACGGGCTGCAGGCCGAGCGCGAACAGGGCATCACCATCGATGTCGCCTATCGCTATTTCTCGACCGACAAGCGCTCCTTCATCGTCGCCGACACACCCGGCCACGAGCAGTATACCCGCAACATGGCGACCGGTGCCTCCACCGCCGATCTTGCCGTGCTGCTGGTCGATGCCCGCGCCGGCATTCTCGAGCAGACGCGCCGCCATGCGACGATCGCCTCCTTGCTCGGCATCAAGCAGTTCGTACTCGCCGTCAACAAGATCGACCTGACGAACTATGACCGTGCCGGCTTCGACAAGATCACCCACGAGTTCAAGGAATTTGCGCTGTCGCTTGGCGTCAAGCAGATCACCGCGATCCCGATGTCGGCATTGAAGGGCGAAAACGTCGTCTATTCCGGCCAGGCAGCCATGCCTTGGTATAGCGGCCCGACGCTGGTCGAGACGCTGGAACACGCAACCGTGCGCTCCGGCCAGTCGACCGGCTTCCGCCTCTCGGTGCAGCGCGTCTCGCGTCCCGGCGAAAGCTTTCGCGGCTATCAGGGCACGGTTGCCGGCGGCTCGGTGAAGCCTGGTGACAGCGTCATGATCCTGCCGTCGGGCATGGTCGCCAATGTCACCAAGATCGTCACCTTCGATCTGGTCCGCAATGCAGCCGTTGCCGGTGACGCGATCACGCTCGTTCTCGACCGTCAGGTGGATGTGGCACGCGGCGACATGATCGTCTCGATCGACAGCCAGCCGCAGACCGGGCTTTCCTTCGACGCGCAGGTCGTTGCCCTGCAGCCGGAAGGCATTGAAGCGGGCAAGCGCTACTGGCTGAAGAGCGGCTCGCGCCGCCAGCGTGTGCAGGTCGAACCCGTCAGCCAGCTGGAACTGAAGAGCGGCACCTGGAACTCGGCTCAGCGGCTCTACATGAACGCCATCGGCAAGGTGCGCCTGGTTTTCGACGAAGCCGCGATCTTCGATCCCTATGAACAGAACCGGGCCACCGGCTCCTTCATCCTGATCGACCCGGAGACCAACAACACGATCGCCGGCGGCATGGTGACCGGTAAGCGCGCCGACGTCAGTGGCCTTCATGGCAATGATGCCCGCGTGATCCTGTCGCTTCCGGCCGACCTTGCCGAGCAGATCATGGCAAGCGAGTTGTTCGCCAAGCGCAGCCACGAAGCGGAGGTGCGCCGCATGACGGCATCGGAAGCGGCCGAACTCTGGTCGAGCGCGGCAAGCGATATCTAAGAAAAAAGGGGCCGACCGGCCCCTTTTTTATTGCTTCGGCATCGAGCGTGTCGACCCGCGCTCGATGATCGAGAAGCCGAGATCGACCCTCTGCTCTTCCGGCGGCTCCTCGCGGATGGCGCGCAGCAGCATATCGGCGGCGCGGCGGCCGAGGTCATGACGCGGAACATGCACCGTCGTCAGGGATGGCGAGGTAAACTGCGCGAATTCCAGATCGTTGAATCCGCAGATACCGAAATCATCGGGCACCTTGATGCCGCGTTCATTGCACTCGATCAGAGCTCCAAGGGCGAGATCATCATTTTGCGCGAGGATCGCATCGAGATCGGGCATCCGCCCCAGCAACTCGGTGAACAGTCGCCGCCCGAGACCGATGCTCGTGGAACCGTCGACGCCGTGCATCAGCGATGGATTGCCGAGGCCGGCCTGGCGCATGGCCTCCTCATGTCCCGCACGACTGCGGCGCGAGCGGATGTCGCTTATCCCGCCGATGAAACCAATCCGCTTGTATCCTTTCGACAGGAGGAAACGGGTGGCGGCAGTCGCGGCCACATGATGCGACATGCCGACAAGCAGCGTTTCCGGCGGCTGACTGAGATCGGCAACATGGGCGACCGGAAAGGCGGCTGCATCCATCAGCATCGCAAGGCCGTCATAATATTCCGCGTTCACGAGGATGATCCCGGCCGGCTTCTGCGCCAGGAAGGATTTGAACTGGCTGATTTCCTGATCCGCGTCGTTGAGGGTGTTGGCATATTGCACGCGCAGATCCGTAGCGCGCAACCGCTCCTCGATGCCCATCATCACACCGGTAAAGCAGGGGTGGTGAAGCGAGGGCGTTATGACGCCGACGATGCCGCTGTGACGGCCGGCAAGCGCGCGCGCGGCAAGGTTGGGGATGTAACCCATTTCGTCGACAGTGCGCAGGATGACCTCGCGCAGCTCTTCTGAGACGATTTCGGGGTTGCGAAGCGCGCGCGAGATGGTGATCGGACTGACCCCTACCCTCTTTGCGACGTCGCTCAGCTTCACATGGGAACCGCGCTTCTTTTCCCGCCCCGGCTTCACTGAATCCCTCATCGCTTCCCGCATGCCACCGCGAGCCCCGCCTCCCGTCGATTCGCAGATCTCCCTTTCTGAAGAAAAATTAATTTAGAGTCTACTAACATTTAAAAGTCCATCTCAACCGAAACGCGAAAAAACATGAACAAATATCGCAAATGTTTCGGTTTAATACGTCGCTTGCAGGCTGATGGATCACGGAAAAGTGGAATATATTTTACTATTCTGGCGCCCCCCGAGGCAGGCAACACGAGCGCCGGGATAATTTCGGCAATGCTTGGCCAGTCAAGATTAAATTATAGTAATGTGTTACGATACCGTAATACAAACATGATCAATGTTTAATTTGTAAATCCCGCAGAACGGATCATATAGGTATCAAGCGCCAATTCTTACCGATCATAGTATTCGCCAAATCATACAGGCGAAATATAAGTAATCAACGGTAAAAGCTGGTGGAAATACTCGTTGACGCCAAGGTCCATGGCATGGAACCAAGACGCCATTCAATGCCAACGCTCTCGCAAGGGACTTCCACTATGTCAAACATTCTTCGCAAGCACCGGGCCGCAGCACTTGTCGGAGCGGCCATCGTTCTCGGCGCGGCCTCCCTGCCGTTTGCCCTTTCCTCTTCCTCGACGGCTCTTGCCGCGCCGGCTGAGGCAGGGGGCGCTCTTACCTCCAGCGGCTCCTTTGCTGCCGTCGTCGATGCCGACAAGCCGGCCGTTGTGACCATCACCACCACGATGAAGGCCACGAATGCCAGTGCAGACGGTTCGCCGATGGACGAGCAGTTCCGGCAATTCTTCGAACAGCAGGGTATTCCGCTGCCGCATCAGGCACCGCAGCAGCAACAGCCACAGCAGCATGCCATGGCGCTCGGCTCCGGTTTCGTCATCAGCCCCGACGGCGTGATCGTTACCAACAACCACGTCATCGATAACGCCATCGACATCAAGGTCACGCTCGACGACGGTACCGAACTGCCGGCCAAGCTGCTCGGCGCCGATCCCAAGTCCGACCTCGCCGTTCTGAAGGTCCAGGCTCCGCATCCGCTTGCCACAGTCGCCTGGGGCGATTCCGACAAGCTGAAGCTCGGCGACCAGATCCTTGCCATCGGCAATCCGTTCGGCATCGGCACCACGGTAACGGCGGGCATCGTCTCGGCCCGTGGCCGCGACCTGCACAGCGGCCCGTACGATGATTTCATCCAGATCGATGCGCCGATCAACCATGGCAATTCCGGTGGTCCGCTGGTCGATCGTGATGGCAATGTCGTCGGCATCAATACCGCCATCTACTCGCCAAACGGCGGCAGCGTCGGCGTCGGCTTCGCCATTCCTTCCTCCGAAGCAAAGGTGATCGTTGCCAAGCTGCAGAAGGACGGTTCGATCGATCACGGCTATCTCGGCGTGCAAATCCAGCCGGTCACCCAGGATGTCGCCGATGCTGTCGGTCTCTCCAAGGCTGAAGGCGCGCTGGTTGCCGCCGTCACCAACGGGACGCCTGCCGCCCATGCCGGGATCAAGACAGGTGACATCGTAACCGCCGTCGGCAGCGAAAATGTCAAGACGCCGAAGGATCTGTCGCGCCTCGTTGCCGACCTGTCGCCGGGTGCGAAGGAAACGCTGGCCGTCTGGCGTGACGGCAAGACGGTCGATCTCAACGTGACCGTCGGCGGCAATGAAGACACGCAGAAGCAGGCCGCCGTCGAAAGCAGCGATGATCAGGGCCAGGCTGCCGGTCAGCCGAGCCTCGGCATCGGCCTTGCCGACCTGACGCCTGATATCCGCCAGCAACTGAACCTGCCCCACAGCGTTGCCGGCGCCGTCGTTGCCAACGTCAACCCGGACAAGTCAGCCGCTGCTGCCGGCATCCAGCCCGGTGACGTGATCGTCTCTGTCAACGACAAGCCGGTGCACGATGCCCGTGACGTCAAGACCGCCGTTGCCGATGCCGGCAAGTCCGGCCGCAAGTCGGTGTTGCTCCTGATCGAACGCGGCGGCAACAAGACCTTCGTGGCCGTGCCCTTCGCCGCCGCTTGAAGGGCACCCACGTGAGCACTGCGCCCGGACCCGCTCCGGGCGCATGTGTTCTCAGCTCAGGATCCGATCGAGATCGGCTGCCAGTCTTTGAACGGCAGCCGTTTCCGCTTGCGAGATGCCGAAAAGGATGCCGGGATCGGCTTTGCCGATGAAGAAGCCTGACATCGGCATCAGTCCATAGCCCAACGCATTGGCCTTGGCGACGAACGTCCGGTCGTCCACCGTCTGATCGCAAAACCAGGCTCCAAGCTGCAGTCCGCCATTGCCACCCGAAACGGCCAGCCTGCCCGCGAAACGGCTCTCCAGCATGTCGGTCATCAACGCCATGCGTTCGGCATATTGCTGGTTCATGCGCCTGAGATAGGCACGCAGCCGGCCTTCATTGATAAAATCAGCAAGAGCCGCCTGAATATGAGTGGCGACGGCAACACCCCTGCGATGCAGCGCTTCCGACGCCTCCGGCACCAGCCAGCGCGGCACGACAGCGTAGGCGACGCGCAGGCCGGGAGCCAGCACCTTGGAGAAGGTGCCGATGTAGGCCACGACCTCCGCCCTGTCGATGCCCTGCAGGGCGGCGATCGGCCGCGAGCCATACTGAAAGTCGCTGTCATAATCATCCTCGACAACAAGGCTTTCGTGCCGGCGTGCAGCTTCCAGCAGTGCCAGCCGCCGCGGCAGGCTCAGCGTCGCGCCGGTCGGATACTGATGCGATGGCGTCACGTAGATCAGCGCCGGCTGCGGGCCTTCCACCCTGGAGACGTCGATGCCCTGCTCATCGCAGGGGACCGGCACGATGTCGGCACCCGCATCGTCGAGCAGCAGCCGGGCGGCGCTATAGCCCGGGTCTTCCATCCATGCGGTCTTGCGCCCGCTCCTTCTCAGCATTGCCCTTGCGAGCATGTCGATCGCCGCGCGCGTAGAGGGCACGATCATGACCTGCCCCGGCTCGGCGACCACGCCGCGCGTCGTCGAGATATGTTCGAGGATCGCTTCGCGCAGCTCGTGGAGCCCCGTCGGGTTCTCATAGCCGAGATGATGGCTGCGCAGAGACCGGCTGGACGAAGCGAGGTGACGGCTCCAGGCACCATGCGGGAAATCCGATACATCGGACACACCGGGCCGGAACAGGCCGCGGTAGGAGGGCCGGTCCGATCTCGCCTCCTCAAGAGGAGCGCGGTCGTCCCGCTGGCGTTCCGGCCGCATGCGTTCGAGGGCGGTAACCCGTGTCGCCGCACCGGCGGAGGCCTCGATATAACCTTCGGATTTCAGCCGCTCATAAGCTTCCACCGCCGTAGACCGCGCGACCTCGAGCGAGGCCGCAAGAGCGCGGGTGGACGGCAATTTGTGTCCGGCCGGAAGCTGGCCGAGCAGGATTCGGTCGCGCAGGCTTCGATAAATCTGGCCGGACAGATCGCCGCCGCTTCGATCGAGGTTCAGCCATGCAGGTGCCGATGTCATCAGTCAACTGGTCTGCCAATAAGTTTAAAACTGGACTTTTACTCCAGTCCATTTGCAAGGCAAGAGCAGCGGGAACTCAATGCATCACTTCAATGGGACGACGGATATGACAAAGGAACTTACCGACTGGAAGGGTGTTTCGCGCCCCGACCGCGCGCCGATTGAAGGCCGCTACACCCGCCTGGAGCCACTGGATGCCGCAAAGCACGGCGCCGATCTGCTCCGCTCGGCCCAACAGCCGGGCGCGGAAGACCGCTTCCGCTATCTCTTCGAACAGGCACCGGCCGATATGGAAGCCTTCATGCCCTGGCTGGAAAAATCCGTCGCGAGCGAAGACCCGCTGTTCTTTGCCGTGGTCGACAAGGCGACGGGACGTGCCGAAGGCCGGCAGGGGCTGATGCGGATCGATACCGCCAATGGCGTGATCGAGATCGGCAACATTCTCTGGGGACCTGAGATCGCGCGCAAGCGGGTGGCAACCGAAGCGCTCTATCTTTGCGCCGCTTACGTCTTCGACACACTCGGCTACCGCCGTTTCGAGTGGAAGTGCAACAACCTCAACGAACCTTCGAAGCGCGCGGCACAACGCTTCGGCTTCGCCTTCGAAGGCATCTTCCGCCAGCACATGGTGCAAAAGGGGCGCAACCGCGACACCGCCTGGTTTGCGATGACGGACGGCGACTGGCCGAAGCTGAAGGCTGGATACGAGGCATGGCTGGCACCCGAGAATTTCGACGCCGAGGGCCAGCAGAAGAGCAAGCTCAGCTTCCAATAGAGATCCAAAAGCGTCTCACGATCTTTCAATGGACGTGGCACGCCTTGGTCTTCTGTTTCGCATGTGCTTATCGCAAAACGCAGTGCACGTTTGCGCGAGTACTGCCACCCGCGGCGATTAAAAATCCGCCGCCCTGATGACAATAACTTCATTGCTACCAATATGTTCAGGGGTCCCAGTTGAGGTTAAGGATTGGGCCGCTCATTCAACGCACGAAGTTATTCCGTCAGGAGATCACATGACCAGCTCGTCCGACTATACGCCCCCCAAGATCTGGACCTGGGACAAGGAAAACGGCGGCCAGTTCGCCAGCATCAACCGCCCGATTGCCGGGCCGACCCGTGAAAAGGAACTGCCGGTCGGCCGGCACCCGCTGCAGCTCTATTCGCTGGGAACGCCGAATGGCGTGAAAGTGACGATCATGCTGGAAGAGCTGCTGGCGCTTGGCCATAGCGGCGCGGAATACGATGCCTGGCTGATCAGGATCGGCGATGGCGACCAGTTCGGCAGCGGTTTCGTCGAGGTCAACCCGAACTCCAAGATCCCGGCGCTGATGGACCGCAGTGGCGAAAAGCCTGTTCGGATCTTCGAATCCGGCGCGATCCTCACCTATCTTGCGGAAAAATTCGACGCCTTCCTGCCGACCGATCCGGCCAAGCGCGCCGAATGTTTCTCTTGGCTGTTCTGGCAGGTAGGCAGCGCGCCCTATCTCGGCGGCGGCTTCGGCCATTTTTATGCCTATGCACCGACGAAGATCGAATATGCGATCAACCGGTTCGCCATGGAGACCAAGCGTCAGCTCGACGTGCTCGACCGGCGTCTCGCCGAGAGCAAATATATCGCCGGCGACGAGTTCACCATCGCCGACATGGCGATCTGGCCCTGGTATGGTGGTCTCGTGAAAGGCTGGATGTACGGTGATTCCGCCGAATTCCTGCAGGTGCAGGAGTACAAGCACATGAACCGTTGGGCCGACATGATCGGCGACCGCCCGGCCGTCAAGCGCGGCCGCATGGTCAACCGCGTCAGCGGCGACCCCTCTAGCCAGCTCCACGAGCGTCATGACGCCAGCGATTTCGAGACGAAGACGCAGGACAAGCTGCAGGCAGCCGGCTGACGGGATCACAAGGTCAGGCGCGCCGCTGCGAACGGCGTGCCTGCGCTCGGAGAAAAAACGGCGCGAGGCGGAAATCGCAAATTTTCCCACTAAAAATGATGGGTTTTTAGGCGAACTGTACCGAATTCGGCAAAAGTGCCCTCGCCTCATTCTTCCAGTCTTGCTGAAATGCCCAAGCTCTCCTGCCACCTTTCGGAGAGCTTTCCCCATCTACCCCGCCGAAAGCCACCGGCGGGGCTTTTTTATTCCAGCGTCAGCAACTCTCACCCGCGTCGGAGCGGGCTGGCGCCGACGATCTTGAGCAAAGCTTTGGGTGAAACAGGTTCCAGTCAGCGCCACTTCGGCTGAGGCTTCGGAGCATTCGCCTGGATCTCATGGAGCGGTGCCCGATGGCCCAGGAGCTTCTTGAGCTTCTCCTCCTCGGCCGGGCCTATGCCGAATTTTCGGCAATGCTCGGTGATGTCCTGATCTTTCGGGCCGGGAATTCGAACTTGTCGATTGTTCATCTTCTTCATTGATGCTTCCTCCTCCGAAGGAAACCAGCTTAGCGCCAATTTGTTCGTTAGCAAAATCTAAAATTCCGGGCTTGCATGGTTCAAACCGGTGCATTTGCGGGAACGATCTGATGGGCGTGGCGAGCGCGTCCCAGGGGACATTGAGGAAGGACAGAAAGCCAGAAAAGAAAAAACCCCGCCGAAGCGGGGTTTTCGGCTGGTCGGAGTGGAGTGATTCGAACACTCGACCCCCACGTCCCGAACGTGGTGCGCTACCAGACTGCGCTACACTCCGTGACCAGCGGCGCCTCTATAGACCGGCCTATTATGTTGCGCAAGCACCAAAATTCAAAAAGGCGCGGGAATTTTTGACGGGCTCGTGACAAGGTGTTTCAGCCCACCGTGCAGCAAAAAGCCACACCCTCGGCAAATTCTTCAGAAGCAGCCAAGTGGCAATTTTCTTTTGCCGGGTTACAGGCTAAAGGGCTTGACGGGACAGGCGAAACCGTCGCGAAGGCGGCTTCGCAGCCACTGGCTAGATATCAGGGACGACACGATGAAACTCCGCACCATGACCGGGGCCGCCGCGCTTGCGATTGCGCTTGCCGGATGCACCACCATACCTTCCGCCGGCAACCCGATCGAGGCGCGCTGGGTCGGCCAGTCGGCCGGCAAGTTCTTTGCCGCCTATGGCCCGCCGCTCAGCGACCGCGACGAAGGCTCGTCGACGATCTACACCTGGAAGGGCGGTTACAAGACGGTGCGCGTGCCCGCGAAATATGCTGAAGGTGCTGACGGCAAGCGCGGCAAGCAGATTGCGACCGCCCGCACGCTTTACCTGCGCTGCCAGGCCGAAATCACCACCAGTTCCGACTATACGATCCGCGATATCCGCACCGTCACCGATATCCCCGGTGTGAACGGTCCTTCCTACTGCGCCGAATTCCTGGCGCCGGAACAGAAGTAAACCGGATTATTCGTCCGATAATGCCAACAGGCGGCCCGCAAGCCGCCTGTTTTGTTTTCACTTATGATCACTGCTGCCGGAGAATGAAGCCGGTTTTACGCCGCCTGCTCCGGCTGGGCCGCGCTCTCGGCCAATCTGCGCGCCGTCACAAAATCCACCTTCCCAGAGCCGAGGACCGGCACATTGCCGATGTTAACCTCGGCCGGCACCATCATGTCCATGGCGCCCTTCGATTTGGCAAAAGCGAGGAATTCGGCGCGAGTGGCAGTCGGCGCATCGGTCAGAAGTACAAGCCGCTCGCCCTTCTTTGCGTCCGGTATCGAGGAGACGACCGAAAGAGCGCCCGGCCAGAGTTCTGCGGCAAGGGCCTCGACGGCCGCGAGAGATATCATCTCGCCGCCGATCTTGGCAAAGCGCTTGGCGCGGCCGCGGATCTTGACGAAACCGTCCTCGTCGATGGTGACGATGTCTCCGGTATCATGCCAGCCGTCTACAAGCGGTTCGAGCACACCGGGATTTTCGGCACGCAGATAGCCGGCCATGACGTTGGCGCCGCGGACGACGAGGCGGCCACCGTCATCGATGCCGGCTACGGGTTCGAGCTTCCATTCCATGCCCGGCAGGATTTTGCCGACAGTGCCGGACTTGTTGTACATCGGCGTGTTGATCGAAATCACCGGCGCCGTCTCGGTGACGCCATAGCCTTCCAGAATGCGCAGGCCGAATTTCTCCATGTAGGTGGCGCGGGTGGACGCCTTCACCGGCTCGGCACCGGAGAAAATATAGCGGATGGAGCGGAAGTCGTAAGGGTGGGCCGTCCGGCTGTAGCCGTTGAGGAAGGTATCGGTGCCGAAGATGATCGTAGCATTCGAGACATAGATCAGCTCCGGCACGATACGATAATGCAGCGGCGACGGATAGAAATAGACCGGCACACCCGAGATCAGCGGCAGCACGGTGCCGGCGGTCAGCCCGAAGGAGTGGAAGACCGGCAGGATGTTGAACACCTTGTCGCCGCTGTGGAAATCGATGCGGGCGGCGGCCTGGGCTGCATTCGACAGGATGTTGCGATGGGTCAGCACCACGCCCTTCGGCGTACCTTCGGAGCCCGAGGTGAAAAGTATGACGGCCGGATCATCAGGCTTGCGCTTCACCAGCGGCCGTGCCTTGTGCAGATAGCCCCTGATCTTGCTCATAAGGCCGATTTCGGTGCGGAGATCGTCAAGCCAGACGATCTTAACCTGCTTTTCCATCTCCTCGATGACCGGGCCGAGCTTGGCCTGGGTCACGAAGGCGCGGGATGTGAGGACATGCTTCACTTCCGCCGCCTTGCAGGCGGACAGGATATTGGCCGCACCGGCGGTGAAATTCAGCATGGCCGGCACCTTGCCTGCCGTCATCACGCCGAGGAGCGTTGCGGCGGCGCCATTGGCGTTCGGCAGCATGACGCCGAGATTGCGTTCCGGGAACATGCTCCGGAATTTCGCGCCGAGCACAGCAGCCCCCGTCAGCAGCTTGCCATAGGTGAGCTTGCCAGTAACCGGATCTTCGACGGCGAGCTTGCCCATGCCGAATTCGTGGCTGGCCTCGATGATGCGGTCAATGACGGTCGAGGATGTATCGGCGGTCCTGAACATCAGGTTCGACATGACCTGGTAAAGGGCGGCACCGGCTGCCGTGCGGCGCTTGCGGCCCTTGAGTTCGGCCGGAACTTCGAGCTTCACCGGTTCGAGAATGGTGACCTTGACCTTGGGGAACAGCCGGCGGCGGATCTTGCCGTCGTTCAGGTAAGAGAGATAGCTCTTCTCCAGGCCGTCGATGCGCACCGGCACCACCATCGCTCCGGTCTTGTCGGCAACCATGGCGGCGCCGTCATAGACCTTCATCAGCGTGCCGGTTACTGTCAGGCGCCCCTCGGGAAAGATACCGATCGGGCTGCCGTCCTGCACGACCTTGATCAGCGAGCGCGTCGCCATCGGCTTGGTCGGATCGAGCGGCAGGAATTTGCACATTTTCAGGAAGGGTCTTACCCACCAGGCTTGGGCGATCTTGTAATCGACCGCAAAGACCGGCTCTTCCTCGGTGATGGCGAGCGCCAGCGCACCGTCGAGCAGGCTGACGTGATTGAGCGCGATGATCGGGGCCGGCCCTGCTTTCTTGATATTTTCGAGGCCTTCGACTTCCAGCCGCATGAAGGCACGGAACAGGATCGAGACGAAATCGCGGAAGGCATTGGTCGGCAGCGTCTTCAGCATCAGCCAGGCAACGGCGAAATTGATGATGCCGAGGCCGATCAGGATCTGCGGAATAGAGGCACCGAAGGCCTGGACGACGGCAACAGCACCGAGGCCGACAGTGATGAAGAGCGCCGACAGGACATTGGCGGCACCGATGACACGGGCGCGGCGGTCCTCATGCGCCCAGGTCTGCAGCGCGGCGAAAGTCGGAACTGCGATGAAGGCGCCTGATATCGCCATGCCGGCGAGATCGATTGCGACACGGATAGTGTTCTGGCCGGCGAAGAAAGCCAGGATGGTTGTCGCATGGCTGGTCGATTGCAGACCCCACAGGTTCCAGGCGAGATCGAGGCTGAAGATGGCAAGCAGGGCCGTGCCGATCGGCGCAGGCAGAAGCACAATGCGGCCTGATGACATCCAGGCGGCGATGGCGGAGCCCACTGCGACTGCCACGGCAAAGACCGTCAGATAGGCGGGCACGACAATTTCCGAACCACCGAGCAATTCGGTGACCATGGTCGGCAGGATAGAGAGCACGAATGCGCCGACCAGCCAGAACCAGCAGTTCATCAGCGCCGAACGCCACAGGCGCTTGTCGCTGCGGATTTCCATGACGAGGTTGTAGCTGGAGCGGATGACGTTGGTATCGACCTCGAGATCGGGAGCCTTGGAGCCGGTTGCCGGGATCATCCGGCTGGCAAACCAGCACAGCACCGAAAGACCGATCATCATCGTGCCGAAGACGAGGACATTGTCGCCGCCGGAAAAGGCGAATGCGGCAACGATGGTGCCGCCGAGGATGGCGATGAAGGTGCCGCCCTCGATCCAGGCATTGGCCTTCGGCAGGTCGCGGCGTTCCAGGTGATCAGGCAGAATGCCGTATTTGATCGGGCCGAAAAGCGCGGAGATGACGCCAAAGCCAAACAACGCCGCCATCAGGATCCAAATGGAGGAGAAGGCAAGACCGACGACAGCAACGGCCGCCACCGCAATCTCGCATCTCTTCAGGAGTTCGGCGACCTTGGCCTTGTCGTGCTTGTCGGCGAGTTCGCCGCCGATTGCCGAGAGCAACAGGAATGGAATGATCAGGACGACGCCGGCAAGTGTGACCAGTGCCGCGCCCTCGGCAGCCGACATCTGGAAGAGGATCAGGAATACAAGAGTATTCTTCAGGAAGTTGTCGTTGAACGCGGTGAGGAACTGCGTCCAGAACAGCGGCGCGAATTTCCTTGATGTCATCAGGTTGGTTTGCACGGCAGATCCTCCATTGGCTCGCAGAGAAGGCCACAGAGTTGTTACGCAAAAGTTGAGTATAGCAACAACTCTGTGGTGTAGTTAATGAAGATTAGTCTTCACCGTTACGATTGAACTTGACGAGCAGCTTCTCGGTGCGGGCGTCTTCAACCTTGCGGATCAGCTTTTCGGATTCAGCATTGTCGCGCAGCGTCTTGGTTATATTCACCGTCGTCTGAACCAGCATCAGGATGCCCATTGCCAGGTAGCCTTTGCCCCAGAGATCGAGCGGCATCATATAGAGGCCGAGCGCCAGCATGAAGGCTGCGGCGCCGAAGGAGATGTAGGAGAAGCTGACCCAGCTGGCGGAATGTTTCTGGAAACTGTCGTTCATTGTCGTGATTCCCTCAGGTTTGATGATGCTGATTTTAAGCGGCGGGATTGATGCGGCTGCGCAGGCGGGCGAGCACGTCATCGGCGGAAGAGCGCAACGGCGCACCGTATCCGGCATTGGCAAGCTTCTCGATGATGCAGGCAGGAGCGGTCGAAGTCTCCATCGCCTTCAGGGCCGAGGCCGTCATCTCATTCTGGTTCTGACGGATGCGAAGGCGCGCAAGCGTCTCCTCGGCATCGTCAAGCGTCGCAAGGCCTGTGCCGGCAACGACGGCATCGAGCTTCTGCGTCTCTTCGGTGGCGCGGGCCAGACGCTCGCCACGCTGTAGTTCCTGCAACCGCATTTCGGAGATGCGGACAATTCCCTTCAGCTTGTCGATAGCAGTCGTGAACTGCGCCTGAGCCTTTTCGGATTGATCGCGCTCCGCCTCGAGATAGGCGATCGCTTCGGCAGCCTCACGGGCCAGTGCTTCATTGCCCTTGGCAAGCGCAGCAGCGGCGCGGGTCTCAAGATCGTCGATCCGGGAAACGATCGTTGCGTGCTGAGCCCGCTCCTGCTCGTTCTGGGCAATGGCGATCGCCACGCTGCGGCGGGCCGACTGGATCGATTGTGCGGCATCGCGGATCTGCTGGGCGAGCAAAGGTACGGCATTGCGGTCGGCAAAGGCCTGTTCGGCATCGTAAGCCCTGCCCCGCAACAAAGTCGAAATCAGTTTGAACATTTCTTTCCTCCGGTTTATGAACGTTGTTCACGAGTTGAGTTATGGCAGAATCCTGAACGCCGTTCAAGAATAATTTTGAACGTCGTTCATAAAATCGAAGCGAGATGGTTAATGGCCGGGAAAAGAGAAGAAAAACGCGAAGATCTGAGGGCGCGGCTGATCGATGCAGCACGAAGCCGGATTATGCGAGAAGGGCTTGCAAACCTCAGGGCGCGCGAGATCACCCAGGATGCCGGCTGTGCGCTCGGCGGCCTCTATACGGTCTTCGCCGACCTCGCCGAACTCGTCATCCATGTGAATTCCACGACGCTGAAGGCGCTGGAAGCAAGGCTCACCTTGCCCGAGACCATGGACAGGACACCGACGGACCGGCTGCGCAATCTGGCGCAGGGATATTTAGGTTTCGCGGTGGAAAACCGGAATCTCTGGAAAGCGCTCTTCGAGCACTACCCGCCAGAAACCAGCCCGACGCCGCAATGGCATCTCGATGAACATCTCTTCCTGATGGACGTGATCGCAGAACCGCTCGCCGAGCTGCAGCCTGATATGACGGCGGAAGACAGGGCGATCCGCGCCCGCACCCTGTTCGGCGCCGTCCATGGCGTCGTCAGCATCAGTCTCGAAGGCCGCTTCGTCGGTCTGCCGGCCGAGCGCCTTGCGCGGGAAGTAGATGAGCTTGTGGTGACGATTGCCGCGGGTGCGGCGACAAGGCGTTTACAAGCTACTTGAACGTTGTGGCTGGGGCGCCTGGATTCGAACCAGGGGATGGCGGTACCAAAAACCGCTGCCTTACCGCTTGGCTACGCCCCACCAGAGCTGAAGCGAATGCCGCTTCGCCAAAACGTGGCCTGATTAGCAAAGGTCGGTCTGCCCCACAATCACTAAGTTCACTGCGACGTCATATTTGTATGCGCGGCCATGCCGGCATGGTAGGACTTCAAGCATCGAACAGCCAATGGAGACACCGTTGAGCCAATATCGCGCCCGTCCACCAGCGCTTGCGACGCTGATCCTCGATGATGCCATCGTGCGCATCACCCAGTGGGATTTCGAGCCGGGTGCCGATACTGGCGTCCATACCCATGGCTTCGGCTATGTGGTCGTGCCGATGACCGATTGCCAGTTCCTGATCGAGGATGCCGAGGGCAGCCGGCGGGTGGATGTGGCCAAAGGGGCTGCCTATCGCCGCGAGGCCGGTACCGAGCACAATGTCGTCAATGCCGGCGAGCAGCCCATGTCCTTCATCGAGATCGAATATAAATAGACATGTCCGGCGCGAACTTCGATCTTTTCTTCGATCCGGCCTATGGGCGGGCGGTTCCGGTCGCAGAGGGCATCCAGCGCCTGACGGCGAATAATCCGAGCCCTTTCACCTTTCACGGCACGAACAGCTATATCGTCGGCGGCTCATCGGTCGCCGTTATCGATCCGGGACCGGCGAATGCGGCGCATTTCGAAGCGCTGATGACAGCGCTTGCCGGCCGGCAGGTGACGCATATTTTCATTAGCCATACTCATCGGGACCACTCGCCGCTTGCAAAACGGCTGAAAGCGGAAACCGGCGCACTAACGGTCGGCGAAGGACCGCACCGCCCCTCGCGGCCGCTGCGCGAGGGGGAGGTCAACCCCTTTGCCGAAAGCTCCGATACGGATTTCGTGCCGGATATCGCTATCCGTGACGGACAGACGATTTCCGGCGACGGCTGGGTACTGACGGGGGTGCTGACGCCCGGCCACACGGCCAATCACGCAGCCTTCGCGCTCGACGGAAGCGGCATCCTTTTTTCCGGCGATCATGTGATGGCCTGGGCAACGACGATCGTCGCACCGCCGGACGGATCCATGGCGGACTATATGGCCTCGCTCGACAAGCTGCTTGCCCGCGATGACGGCCTGTTGCTGCCCGGCCATGGCGGGCCGGTAACTTCGCCTGCGCCCTTCCTGCGCGGGCTGAAGACGCATCGGCGCCTGCGGGAACGCTCGATCATCGAACGTATCCGGACGGGGGAAAGCACCATCCCCAGGATGGTCGAGATGATCTACCGCGATACCGATAAGCGACTGCATGGCGCGGCGGCACTTTCGGTACTGGCGCATATCGAAGAACTGATGGAGCGTGGCGAAGTCACCGCCGATGGGCCGCCTTCGCTTGTTGCGCATTATCGGTTGGCCGGAGGCTGAGAATGGCAAGGTCCGCGGATTACAGCTATCGCGACGATCCTTCCGTGCCGGCCTTTGCTGATGACAAGCCGCTGATCCTCTTCGATGGCGAATGTGTCTTCTGCTCCGGCTGGGTTCAGTTCCTGTTGAAGCGGGACAAGGAAAAGCGCTACCGCTTCATCGTCGCCCAGACGCCGCTCGGCGAGGCGCTCTACCGGCACTACGGGCTGGAGACGCGGGATTACGAGACCAATCTGCTGATCGACAAGGGCCGTGCCTATTACAAATCCGATGCGACGATCCGGATGCTGGAAGGGCTTGGTTTGCCTTGGGCTCTGGCCGGTGTGTTGCGGATCGTGCCGCGGCGGATTGCGGATGTCGTCTATGGGGTGGTTGCGCGGAACCGGTTGAGGATTGCAGGGCGGCGGGAGAGTTGCATGGTGCCGACGGCTGACGTGCGGGAACGGTTTTTGGGGTAAGGCGAGTTCTGCGCTCCTTCGTTGGCGCCAGGTGCTCGATTTATAGGACAGGTTCGCGATAAGGGCGTTTTCGTGTGCCTCACCGTATCCCGGCCCTTCGCATGGCTCAGGGCGTTCGCCCCTGTAATCGATCCACTGGATCGATTACTGCCGCTTTGCGGCACCGGGGCTCACCCACCCGCAATCCCGAGAAGCTCTGAATCGAGGGCACCAAGATATTGCTCGGCCTCTTCGGCGCTGAAGCCGAGGTCGTGCTGACCATAGCGGGAGGCGACGCGCACGTCGACGAAGGTGGTCTCGGCCTCTTCGCGCAGGCGGATGATGAAATCGAAACGCAGGCCGAGGACGAGGGTGCGGGTCGTGCCTTGCAGGATCACGCCATTGGCGCCGCGGATCATCTTCGCCACATCATCCTCATAGGGGCGCGGCGTCGGCACGGGGATGACATCGGGCGAATCGGCCACACCGCTTTCCGGCTGAGCCGGAACCGGCTTGTCCTCAAGCTCGCGGCCGGGCGTCGTATCGCCTTCGCTTTTGGTGATGGTGACGCCGTTCTGCTTGGCGACCTTCTTCACGGCCTCCAGAACACGGTCGAGCGCTCCGTCGTAACGGCGGCCCGTGAGCTCCGGATAGGCGGAAAGCTGCTTCTCGCGGTCGCCTGACGTCACGACTGGTTCACGAGGCAGCCAGATCTGGTCGGCCTGCGGCGTCGAGAGCCAGTCGGGCGCGGAAGCGGTATCCGTGGTCACGTCGTAGATTGCCGGCAGGGTGAAATAGCGCTCCGCCGCAAAGGCGCCGATGCCGAGCGGAAAGGCGGCATAGATGAGCGCCGCCAGCGCATTCGTCCCGCCCTCGGCACCGGTCATCCAGAGGCTGCGCAGGCCGATGGCAGCCAAGAGGGTCGCGAGGACCGCGCAGCCGACAGAAACGAGCAGCACGAGGATGAGATAGGGTGTCGCCAGACCGCCGAAGCGATGGGCAATCAGCACCGCTACCGAGAGCACGAGCGCAAACGCCCCGAAATGCCGCGATAAGCGGGCAGCGCTGGAAACGGGACGATCGAAACGGATGGCCATCAAAACTACCGGTTGGTCGGCGGCGAGCAATCGAATGAAGCTGCTGCCATCGACTTTTCTAGTGCAAGATTCGTCTAAATTGAAACTCTTGTCTGAGCATTGCCGAAGCAATCCACGTCAAAGGTCCAGGTCTGAGGGCGCTCCCTCTGTAAGCTATTGCTGATATGCCGTAAAAAGGCCATTCTACCGGGGTCTGATACATGTCCCACGAAACAGGAGAGACAGATGATCTCGTCCGAAATGAGGGAAAGGCCGCAGGCATCTTCGCTTGGCGGCATCGAGCGTGGCGAGCCGCTCTTGCCGCTGGAACTTCTCGAACTCGAACTCTCGCTGGAAGGCTATGCCGATGGCGAGGCCGGATTCTGCGAAGCGGTGCGCAGAGCTGCTGCCGAAACCCGAGGCGAATTTCTCTTCGACCTGCCGGCGGCGGGGCTCGTCGAGGATTGCAGGCGAATCGCCGTGCTGCGCATCCCGACGTCGGACAAGACGATGCGGGTGGTTCTGGCCTTGCTCGACCAGAACGGTACGGAAATCCGAATGCAGGCGCCTGATGAGGACACCGAACATCTGGTGCGCTTCGCCGATGCCTTCATCGAGGTCCTCGAGCGGATCTGAATCCCAAGCGTCTCGTTAGCGCAAAACCGCTGCAGATTTCGCGAGCCATGCTTCAATCGCGGCCGGCCGCAGCTTCCGCGAGCGAGCGGAAAGGAAATTTGCGGCCGCATTCGCATTTCAGCATGAATGTTTCCTGATGCACCGAGGGGCGCTGCACAAAGAAGCCGCGCGGCAGCTGATCGACCTTGAAATCGGGAGTCTTGCGCTTGGCATCATCAATCTCGGAGGCCTCCGCAAAGCCGCTATTGCCGCATTGCGGACAGGTGAGTTTCTTCGAGAATCGATCGCGGATCGCCATGGTGCTCTTTCCTGTGAGTTGCCTTTGCTCTTACATAGGAATGCATGGCGGTGAAAGTGGAACCAAGCCTGCACCCTGCCGTTCCTTCTTCAGTGAAGGAGGTAAATCATGCCCAACAGAGACCCCATTCCGGCACCGGGCGCAGAGTCGCCGCTTGGCCCGCAGCCGACACCGGGTATTCCCGATCGCATCCAGGAAAAGCCGCCGTTGACCCCGGCCCAGGATCCGAGCGATACGAAGAACCCGGAGGATCCGCCGCTCGATCCGGCCCTTCTGCCGATCGGTGACCCCGCGGGCGCAGCCTGATAATGTAGTCGGGTTGACGACGTCAGACGGATCGATTCTCCTGGCCTGGCGTTCATGCTCGAGGAAGATACCGATGCGCCCATATATCCTGCCCCTTCTTGCCGTTCTGGCCGCCGGGCTTGCCGCCTGCCAGACGCTGACGCCCGAGGAGCGGCGAGCACGTGACGAGCAGACCTGCATCGGCTACGGCTTCAAGCGCGGAACGGATGGTTTTGCGACCTGCCTGCAGCGGATCGAGCTCGACCGCCGTGCCCAGGCCCGCTACGACAGCGACTGGGTGATGGCCGATATGGCCTATAATCTGAACGGTCCCTATTACTACCCGCGCTATTACCGCTACCGTCACTGAGCGGCGGCAATGACCGCCTGGGCGGCCGCAAGCCGGGCGATCGGCACGCGGAAGGGCGAGCAGGAAACGTAATCGAGGCCGATCGTCTCGCAGAAATGGATTGAGGCGGGATCGCCGCCGTGTTCGCCGCAGATGCCGAGCTTCATGTCGTTGCGGGTGCGCCGCCCGCGCTCGGCGGCAATGCGGATCAGTTCGCCCACGCCATCGAAATCCAGGGATATGAAGGGATCATGCTCGATGATGCCCTTGCGCTGGTAGGTCGGGATGAAGGCCGAGGCATCGTCGCGCGAAATGCCGAAAGTGGTCTGCGTCAGGTCGTTGGTGCCGAAGGAGAAAAATTCAGCCGCCTCGGCGATGACGTGGGCACGCAGTGCGGCACGCGGCAGCTCGATCATCGTGCCGACGAGGTAATCGATGCGCATCTTGGCTTCCGACATGACATCCTGTGCCACGGCATCGATCTTCGCCTTGACGTAATCGAGTTCGGAGCGAAGGCCAACGAGCGGCACCATGATTTCGGGAACGACGGCGGCACCCGTTTCCTTTGCAGCCGCGACCGCCGCCTCGAAAATCGCGCGGGCCTGCATCTCGACGATCTCGGGATAGGAGATGGCAAGGCGGCAGCCGCGATGACCGAGCATCGGATTGAATTCGTGCAGCGCGTCGACACGCTGGCGCAGTGCCGAAGGCTCCATGCCCATGGCATAGGCGACCTCGGCGATCTCCTCATCACTCTTCGGCAGGAATTCATGCAACGGCGGATCGAGGAGGCGAATCGTCACCGGCAGTCCGTGCATGACGGAGAACAGGCCGGTGAAATCGCCCCGCTGCATCGGAAGGAGCTTGTCGAGAGCGCGCAGCCTGCCCTTTTCGTCCTCGGCCAGGATCATCTCGCGCATGACATGGATGCGCTCGCCCTCGAAGAACATATGCTCGGTACGACAAAGGCCGATACCTTCGGCACCGAAAGAACGGGCCGCGCGGGCATCGGCCGGCGTGTCGGCATTGGTGCGCACCGTCATGCGGCGAGCACGATCCGCCCAGCCCATGATGCGGCCGAAATCGCCTGACAGTTCCGGCTGGATCATCGGCACCTCGCCCTTGAGGACCTGGCCGGCGGAACCGTCGATGGTGATGACATCTCCCTTTTTCAGCGTCACGCCGATGCCCATCAGCCGCTCATTGCGGGCGTCGATGCGCATGGTGCCGGCGCCAACGACGCAAGGGATCCCCATTCCGCGGGCGACGACAGCCGCATGGCTGGTCATGCCGCCGCGTGTGGTCAGGATGCCTTCGGCAGCGTGCATGCCGTGAATGTCTTCGGGGCTGGTCTCGACGCGCAGCAGGATGACCTTGCGACCTTCCGACTCTGCCTCAACCGCTTCTTCCGCCGTGAAGACGATCTCGCCGGTCGCTGCACCGGGCGACGCCGGCAGGCCGGAGCCGATCACCTGGCGGCTGACACGCGGATCGATGGTCGGATGCAAGAGCTGGTCGAGCGTCGATGGCTCGATGCGCAGGACGGCTTCGTCCTCGGTGATGACACCTTCGTCCACCATGTCGACGGCGATCTTCATGGCTGCCCTGGTCGAGCGCTTGCCGGAGCGCGTCTGCAGCATCCAGAGCTTGCCGCGCTCGATGGTGAATTCGATGTCCTGCATGTCGCGGTAATGCGACTCCAGCTCGGCGCAGATGCGGCCGAACTCGGCGAAGGCCTCGGGCATCAGCTTTTCCATCGAGGGCTTTTCGGAACCTGAGGTTATGCGCCCCTCCTCGGTGATGCTTTGCGGCGTGCGAATGCCGGCAACCACGTCTTCACCCTGCGCATTCACCAGGAATTCGCCGTAGAGGATCTTCTCGCCCGTCGAGGGGTTGCGGGTGAAGGCAACGCCCGTCGCCGACGCGTTGCCGAGATTACCGAAGACCATGGCCTGGATATTGACGGCAGTGCCCCAGGCTTCCGGAATATTGTGAAGTTGGCGATAGGTGACAGCGCGCGCGTTCATCCAACTCGCAAACACCGCGCCGACAGCGCCCCAGAGTTGTACCGCCGGATCCTGCGGGAAGGCCTCATCCAGTTCTTCTTCGATCAGCGCCTTGTAGAGCGAAACGACATGCTGCCATTCGGAAGCGCTGAGCTCGGTATCGAATTCGTGGCCAAGGCGCGCCTTCTCATCCTCGAGAATTTCCTCGAAGAGATCGTTGCCGAGCCCCATGACGACATCGGCATACATCTGGATGAAGCGACGATAGCTGTCCCAGGCAAAGCGCGCATCGCCGGCGTCATGGCCGAGCGCCTGCACCGTCTCGTCATTCAGGCCGAGATTGAGCACCGTATCCATCATGCCAGGCATGGAAACACGAGCGCCTGAGCGAACGGAGAGCAGAAGAGGCTGTTTGCCCGCGCCGAAACGGCGGCCGGTGATCTGCTCGATATCCGCAATGCCTGCGAGCACCTGTTCCTTCAATGCGGGATCGATCTTGCGGCCGTTCTTGTAATAGGTGGTGCAGGCTTCGCTGACGATGGTGAGGCCAGGAGGGACCGGGAGGCCGAGGCTGCACATTTCGGCGAGATTGGCGCCCTTGCCGCCAAGGATCTCCTTGTCTCGCGCCCGGCCTTCAGCCTGCCCATTGCCGAACGTATAGACCCACTTGGTCATCTTCCCCCCAACACCATTTCGGGACCAGCTTAATCCCTTGGTGTTGAAATGAAAATCGACAAATGCGGCGAAATGTTGCGTCGCACAATAAATCCGCAACAGGAGGCAAGATCAAACGGTTGAAACGGAGGACGCGGTGCAAGCGCATAAAAAAAGCTTTGCGGGACTGCAACAACGGTCCCGCAAAGCCTTGTTTCCGTCCGGCCAGGAAAACCGGACGGGGGGTCCATCTATGCCATGTGATCTTCGACCGTTCGCCCCCAACCCGAAGATAGCATTGCAAATTCCACGGTACGCAACGACCGATTGCTACTTATCCGTACCGGCGCGGTTGCGATAAAACAACTTCTAATGCAATGCGCGCAAAAGAGCATCACCCAAATGGGGTACGCACCCGATGTCAGGGTGACCTTTTTTGGTCTTTAATTAAAATGCCGCCTCAGGCCGTCTCACGGAGACGCTCTGCAGTCTGCAGATCAACCGAGACCAGCTGAGAAACACCCTGCTCGGCCATCGTCACACCGAAGAGGCGATTCATGCGCGCCATGGTGATCGGGTTGTGGGTGATGATGACGAATCGTGTCTCGGTGGAGGCCGCCATCTCGTCCATCAGGTTGCAATAGCGCTCGACATTGTGGTCGTCGAGCGGGGCATCCACCTCGTCCAGCACGCAGATCGGCGCGGGATTGGTGAGGAAGACGGCAAAGATCAGCGCCATTGCCGTCAGCGCCTGCTCGCCGCCGGAAAGCAGCGTCATGGTCTGCGGCTTCTTGCCGGGCGGGCGGGCGAGGATTTCGAGGCCGGCTTCCAGCGGATCGTCTGATTCAATGAGCTGCAGTTCCGCCGTGCCACCGCCGAAAAGGTGGGTGAAGAGCCGCTGGAACTGGGCGTTGACGACATCGAAGGCGGCAATCAGTCGTTCGCGGCCTTCACGATTCAGGCTCTGGATCGCGCCGCGCAGTTTTCTGATGGCATCGATGACGTCGTCTCGTTCCTTGATGAGCGCTTCCAGCTTCTCGCTGAGCTCCTTCTGCTCCTCGTCGGCCCGCAGGTTGACGGCGCCCAGACGCTCGCGTTCGATCCTTAGCCGCTCCACTTCGCGCTCGACCTCGCGCGGATCCGGCATCGTCTGCAGTCCCGGCCGGCCGGCGAGGCGCAACGCCTCATGGGGCTGTACATTGAGTGTCTCACGAATGCGCTGTTCGCTCTCCTGCCGCTTCTCGCGTGCGGAGACGAGGCGCTCCTCGGCGCGGCCGCGGCGCTCGCGGCTTTCAGCAAGCTCTGAAAGCGCTGTCGCCGCCTTGTGGTCGGCGTCGCGCTGCAGCAGCTCGGCTTCAGCCAGCAGATCAGCGGCATGACGGCGGGCCTCCTCGGCCTTCTGCAATTCCGTCAGCAAAGCACGGCGTTTGTCATCGAATTCATCGGGCGCCATTTCAAGCTCGGCGGCTTCTTCGCGGGCTTCCTCCTCACGATCGCGGAGCGTCGCGATGTGATCTTCCGCACTTGCGGCGCGCTGTCGCCATGTCTCGCGCTCCTGGCCGATGGCGACGATGCGGCGCTGGCGCGCATCGTTCTCGCGGTTCAGGCTCTCATGGCGAGCGCGCGCTTCAGCAAGCGCACCGCGATCGGTCGCGACTTCGGCCTGCTGGAAGCGCAGACGGTCATCGAGCGCAGTCAGATCTGGCGCATCTTCGAGCTCGATGCGGGCATTTTCTTCCTGAACGGCAACATCTTCGAGCTGCGACTGCAACTGACTGACGGCTTCGGCGACGACATCGCGGCGGCGAATGAGATCGCCCGAGGCGCGCTCAGCAGCGGCCAGAGCCTCGCGTGCCTCGGCAAGATGACGGGCGGACAGGCGGTTCATGTCGCGGGCGTCAGTGAGCCTGCGCTCCTCTTCACGGATCGCATCAGCCGCAGCGGCAAGGCGCTCCTCTGCTTCGGTCAGAACATCGCGAGCGAGTTCAGCCTCACCTTCGAGCTCGGCGAGGCGGTTTTTCTGGGCGAGACGAAGAGCGGCCGCGCTCGGTGCGTCCGCGCCGGCGACATGGCCGTCCCAGCGATAAACGGCGCCTTCCCTGGTGACCAGCCGCTGGCCGGCCTTGAGTTCCTTCACCAGACGCGGCGCATCGCTGGCGGCCACCAGGCCTATCTGGCGCAGGCGACGGATCAGCGCGGCGGGTGCACGAACGTGATTCAGCAGCGGCACAGCACCAGCAGGCAATCCCGGATCGCTGGCACCATCGCCGTTTTCCGACCAATGGGCGGGCGCATTCGGGTCGAGCGGGGATTCAAGGTCGTCTCCGAGGGCGGCACCGAGCGCGGTTTCGAAACCGCGATCGACTTTCAGCTCTTCGGCAACCGGCGGGAATTCGCCTGTGGCGGCGCCTGCCAGCATGCGCTGGATTGTGCGTGCTTCCGTCTCAAGCGCGTTGAGCTTGCTGCGTGCCTGATCAACCGGAGCGCGGGAGAACGCTTCCGTCTCGCGCGCCTTTGCGAGCGCCAGTTCGACGGACTGGATCGCCGCTTCGGCATCGGCGACGGCGATCTGGCCGGCTTCCACCACGGCGCGCTTTTCTTCCGGGTCCGGCAGCGTTGCGATCCTCTCGCCGACACCGGCAAGTTCACGGTTGGCCTCGTCCATCTGGCGTTCGAGCCTGAGCTTGCGATCGGCGAGATCGCGGATGGCGCGTTCCAGCTGGTTGCGTCCGGCTGCGGCTTCAGCGCGCTCCGCGGTCAGGATGGTGAAGATACGCTCACTATCTGCCAGCTTGGTGGCAGCCTCTTCGAATACCTGCCGCGTCTCCTCGGCATAACGGCCGGAATCGGCGAGGATTTCGGCGATATCGGCCTCTTCGGCATCGAGCCTTGCCAGGATGACCGCATTGTCGGCGACAAGCCGTTCCTCACGCCTGATGTCTTCGGCAAGCTGCGTCAGACGACGGGTTAGTTCATCGCGACGGCGCAGGATGCGGTTGGCATCTTCCTCAAGCTGGCTGCGGGCGATCTGCAGGCGCTGGAGGGCGGCCGCGACCCTCGCCTCGCCTTCGCGCAGTTCAGGTAGTTTCAGGCTGGCAATGCCTTGGCTCTTAGCCGCCTCCATCTGGATCTGCGCCTTCTCGGCGACGACGACGGTTGCCTGATTGAGTGCGCTATCGGCTTCAGCCTCGGCTTCCTTCGCCTGCACCCAACGGATGTGCAAGAGCATAGCCTCGCGGGCGCGAATATCGGCAGAGAGCGTCTTGAAGCGGTTTGCCTGGCGCGCCTGGCGCTTCAGGCTCTCGATCTGGCTTTCGAGCTGTGACGTGACGTCATCCAGCCGCTCCAGATTGCTTTCTGCGGCGCGCAACCGAAGCTCGGCCTCATGGCGGCGGGAGTGCAGGCCGGAAATCCCGGCCGCCTCTTCCAGCAACTGGCGGCGTGCCTGCGGCTTTGCGGAAATCAGTTCGCCGATACGCCCCTGCCCCACCATCGAGGGAGAGCGAGCGCCGGTGGAAGCATCCGCGAAAAGCAGCTGAACATCCTTGGCGCGGCTTTCCTTGCCGTTGATGCGATAGATCGATCCCTGCTCACGCTCGATGCGTCGGGTGACCTGAATTTCATCGCTGTCGTTGAAGGCGGCAGGCGCGGTACGTTCGCCATTATCAAGATAGAGCGCAACTTCGGCGGTATTACGCGCCGGGCGGTTTCCCGAGCCGGAAAAGATCACGTCGTCCATGCCGGACGCGCGCATGTTCTTATAGGAATTCTCGCCCATGACCCAGCGCAGAGCCTCGACGAGGTTGGACTTGCCACAGCCGTTCGGTCCGACGACACCCGTCAGGCCACGCTCGATAATGAATTCTGTCGGTTCGACGAAGGATTTGAAGCCGACAACGCGGAGCTTGTTGAACTTCATGCCACGGCCTCACACCGCGCAAAAGAAAAAGCGGGCGCACGGCTTTCGCCGTCGCCCGCCTTCGCAAAACGGTACGGATCAGAGGAGGCTGTCGATGAGGGCCGACATGGTGTCAACCGGCATGTCTCCAGAATAGCGCTTGCCATTGATGAGGAACGTCGGCGTGGCATTGACGCCGAAGTCCTTGGAACCCCGTTCCCGCGTGGCATTCACTTCATCCAGCAGTTTCTGGTTCGTCAAGCACTTCGTGAAGCTATCCTCAGTAAATCCGGCAAGCTTCGACATCTGCAGCAGTGCAGCGCGGCCATCATCGGCTGCTGCCCAGACCTGCTGCTGCTTGAAGAGCATGGCGACCATCGGGAAATACTGTTCGGGTGTTGCGAGCTCATCAGGCTTCTGCGGGTTGCAGCGGGCGAGCATGAAGGCAGCGGCAGCGCGGGGGTCAAAGGGGAATTCGCGCAGGATGAACTCGACCTTGCCGGTATCGACATATTTCTGCTTGATGGTGTCGAAGGTCGTGTTGTGGAAGTGGGCGCAGTGCGGGCAGGTCATCGACATATATTCGACGATCTTGACCGGGGCATCGGCTTTGCCGAGTGCCATTTCCGGCAGCGCGCCGGGCTCCAGCACCTTGGCCATGTCGACATCGCCGTCCGGCTTCGGAATTTCCGGGGCTGCCTGCGCCTGCGCCGTACCGTATACCGCCATGGATGCGGTTGCGGCGGCGACACCGCCCAGAAGCTGGCGTTTCGTCAATTGCATTTCAGAGATGCGCATGGGTTCCCCATAAACAAGTGTGGCAGCTGCTTGTGCGATATAACGGCCAGAAGCCGCTAACAAGGCACGCTTCGCCAACTTTCTTCAAAGAATTGTGACCTGCGAAAGACGAATAGTCAAAAGAGTGCAGGATTTTGCCCTATCGATTGAGATCGTGACGATTGCCGACACGCAGAACCAGAAACCGGACCGCGTCGTCATCGAAATCGTCAATCACGCGACGGTCGCCGGCGAGGCGTCAAACGACACCTATCTGCCCCGCTTGCCCAATACCGCCGTCCCCAGACGAGCGATCGCCTTTCTGATCTTTTCATCCTCCAGGCCCTGCATCATCCCTTCCAGCTTGCGGGCCGCCTCGCCCTTCAAGGGCGGCGGCGTGCGGGAACGTTTGACCGGCTGGTAGACCGGTTTCTGGACGATGCGGAGTTGGTGGACGGCGGCAAAGCCGAAGAAGCTGTTGATGCGCTGGATAAGCTCACCCTGCGCGTGGGTGAGAAAAAGAGCGCGTGCGCCTTCGCAGGCAACCGTCAGCACACCGGGACGGAAGCTTCCATCATCGCCGCCGCCGCGGGCCCAGGCAATCTTTTCCGGGCGGGTGCAATCGGCGAAGTCCTCGCCGGCGATTTCGTCCCAGGAGCCGAGAAGTGCGCTGTTGATGCCGGCACGGCGAGCGAGAACCGGATCGATGATGCCGTTCGTCAGCTCTGCAATCTGCTTCTCATCTTTGCGTGGATAACTCATCGAAACCTTGGTAAGCGACGTCCATCGGCGGCCGTCGGCTTGATCACGCCGCCTTGCTTCGCCAAGTATAGATCACTTCCCCCGATCGCGGCAAATAATGACGATACGCACACCGGACGCGCCGAATGCCTCCCCTCTCCTGGAATGGTACGACCGCCATCATCGCGACCTTCCCTGGCGGGTTTCGCCACCGATGGCCAAGCGCGGCATCAAGGCCGATCCCTATCACGTCTGGCTGTCCGAGGTGATGCTGCAGCAGACGACGGTGCAAGCGGTCAAACCCTATTTCGCGAATTTCCTGGCGAAGTGGCCAACAGTGACCGATCTCGCCAATGCACCCGTTGAAGCTGTCATGGCAGCCTGGGCGGGACTTGGATATTACGCACGGGCACGCAATCTCAAGAAATGCGCCGAGGCGGTCGCGAGCCAGCATGGCGGCATCTTTCCCAACACCGAAGAAGGCCTGAAAGCGCTGCCCGGCATCGGCGACTATACGGCCGCGGCAGTCTCGGCCATCGCCTTTGACCGGCAGGCCGCCGTGATGGACGGCAATGTCGAGCGGGTCATCTCCAGGCTCTATGCCATCGCCACGCCGCTTCCAGCCGGCAAACCGCTGATGCGCCAGAAGGTGGCGCTGCTGACGCCGGCTGACCGACCCGGCGATTTTGCCCAGGCGATGATGGATCTCGGCGCCACCATCTGTACGCCGAAGCGCCCGGCCTGCTCGCTCTGTCCGTTCAACGGATCGTGCGAGGCGCTCAGCCTGCATGATCCCGAGCAGTTTCCGGTCAAGGCCGCCAAGAAGGAAAAGCCGATCCGGCGGGGTGCGGCCTTCGTCGCGGTCACCTCCGACGGCGATATCCTGCTTCGGCGGCGGATTGAGAGCGGCCTGCTCGGCGGCATGACGGAAATTCCGACGACAGCATGGACCGCGCGGCAGGACGGCGAGACCTCAGCCGAAGCGGCACCCTTCAAGGCTGACTGGGAGAGCGCCGGCAGCGTCACCCACGTCTTCACCCATTTCGAGCTCAAGCTTTCGATCTTCCGCGTGGCAATTACCAATCGCCTACAAATCGATGACGGCTGGTGGGAGCCAGTTATAAATCTTGAAGCTCAGGCGCTGCCGACTATCATGAAAAAAGCGATCGCAGCGGCTATTCCTCTCGCGTTCAAAACAGCCAAGGGATGATTATGGCAAACGACATCAAGCATATCGTTTTCGATATTGGCAAAGTTCTTATTCATTACGATCCGCAAATTCCCTTCAGCCGCCTCATTCCCGATGAGGCCGAGCGCACCTGGTTTTTCGCCAATATCTGCACGCACGACTGGAACGTCGAGCAGGACCGCGGCCGCACCTGGGCCGATGCCGAGGCCTTGCTGATCAAGGAGCATCCGAACCGCGAAGAGCATATCCGCGGCTTTCGCAAGAACTGGCACGAGATGATACCGCACGCCTATGAAGACAGCGTCGCGATCATGGAGGGCTTCATCAATGAAGGCCGAGACGTGACGATGCTGACCAACTTCGCGTCCGACACATTCCGCGAGGCGCAGGAACGCTTTCCCTTCCTCAAGAAGCCGCGCGGCGTAACCGTTTCCGGTGATGTCGGCCTCATCAAGCCCGATATCGCGATCTACGAAACGCATGCGAAGAGTTTCGACCTCGATCCGGCTGCGACGATCTTCATCGACGACGCACCCGTCAATGTCGAGGGCGCTAAGGCCGCCGGCTGGAATGCCGTGCTCTTCACCGGCGCCGACAAGCTGCGCGCCGACCTCGCGACTTACGGTTTGAGGGCCTGAGCCATGGCTTTCGATCCCGCTGACGCCATCGACCGCTTCCACGCGGCAATCAACGCGCTCGATTTTCCCGAGATCGAGCGCTGGTTCGCCGATGATGCGACCTACGTCTCCAACGGCGTCGGCAGCCTTGCCGGTCGGGCCGAGATCATGGCTGCCTTCCGACGCTATTTCGACGATTACCCTGACCAGACAGCAGAAAACTCCCTGGTGGAAACGCTGACGCCGCTTTCCGGCCGGGCCGTCTGGTCTGTTCGGGCAACACACAGCAAGACCGGCAAGCCGCTGATCCGCGAAGGCGAGGAAACGATCACCTTCAATGCGGACGGCAAGGTTACGCGGGTCGATGTGACCGACTACCAGGAATTCTGAGGCGAGATTGCTGCCGCTTTTGCAGAAACAAGAAGCCCGGGGTCTTTCGGCCCCGGGCTTCTTGTTTCTTCTTCCGTAACTGGAGGTACAAACCGGAAGAAGCTGTATCTCAATCTTGCAAGATGTTGCTCAATCCATCTTTGCAAGGTCGCTGCGGATGATGGACCGCAAGTCGTCGATCGGGCGCAGGGATTGCCCGTCGTCGAAGTGCCAGAAGGTCCACCCGTTGCATGCATCAAGGCCCTGCACTTTCGCGCCGAGACGATGAATGGAGCCGGCCTCGCCACCAGCGGCGACAGTGCCGTCGGCGCGTACCACGGCGCTATAACGCCGTCTGGCATCCGTCAGCACCTGGCCGGGCTTGATAAGGCCGCTTTCGACCAGCACGTTGAAGGCGACGCGGGCTTCGGCCTTCTTGCCGGTCATGACGGTCAGTTCCGCCTTGCCGAGCGGCTCGACGGCGGCGATGCGGGCAGAGGCCGCATCGATATAATCCTGCTCACGCTCGATGCCGACGAAGTGGCGGCCGAGACGCTTGGCAACGGCGCCGGTCGTTCCCGATCCGAAGAAGGGATCGAGAATGATATCGCCGGGCTTCGACGAGGCCATGATGACGCGGGCGAGCAACGCTTCCGGCTTCTGCGTCGGATGGACCTTCTTGCCATCCTCGCCCTTCAGGCGCTCGTTGCCGCTGCAGATCGGGAAGAGCCAGTCGGAGCGCATCTGCACATCGTCATTGGCGGCCTTCATGGCATCGTAATTGAAGGTATAGCCCTTGGCCTTCGCGTTCGGGCTCGCCCAGATCATCGTTTCATGGGCATTCTGGAAACGACGGCCCTTGAAATTCGGCATCGGATTGGTCTTGCGCCAGACGATGTCGTTGAGGATCCAGAAGTTCAGATCCTGCAGCGTAGCGCCAACGCGGAAGATATTGTGATAGGAGCCGATGACCCAGATCGTGCCCGTCGGCTTCAGAACGCGGCGGCAGGCGAGCAGCCAGGCGCGCGTGAAAGCATCATAGGCCTCGAAGGAGGCGAACTGATCCCATTCGTCGTCGACCGCATCGACCAGCGACTGGTCCGGCCGGTGCAGCGTGCCGCCAAGCTGGAGGTTATACGGCGGATCGGCGAAGATGACGTCAACCGACTGGTTCGGAAGAGCGTCAAGGGCTGCGACGCAATCGCCCTTGATGATCGTGTCGACCCAAGAACCCGGCTTGACGGAAGCCTTGAGGTCGGCAAGCGGAAAAACAGACGCCATTTAGATACTCACTCATACGCTTTACGCTTAACTGTCCGTTATGGTTACGCAAGTTGGTTACCAAAGGCTGAAGCATCGACCCGTTTCGGGAAAATATTCGGGTTTGCGCGTAGGAGAGAGGCAAGCACCAAGCCGGTGCCTGCCCCTTTCATTCCACTACATGAAGGCTATGGACGTGCCTGCTGTCTTCAGGTGCTTCGGCCCGCTCGATCATGCCATAATCCCTGATCACCTGGCCGATACGCAGGCGATAGTCTGCGAAAATGCCGTTGCGGCCGGCCTTCTGGGCCGCGCGATGGGCCTCAAGATTGCGCCACTCGCGGACCGCCTCTTCGTCCCTGAAGAACGAGAGCGAGAGGATCTTGCCGCGCATAGTCAGACTCTCGAAACGCTCGATGGAGATGAAGCCGTCGATCTTTTCGAGTTCGGATCTGAGTTCGCCGGCCAAGTCGAGATAGCGATGGCGTTCGCCGACATAGGGGATGACTTCGAAGATGACGGCGATCATGGCAGTACCAGTCTCGCATGTGGGGCCGAGACATTCTTCAGGAAGATGCGGTCCTCTTTCAGGATGAAGCGTTCACGGCGGGCGAATTCGTAGTTCTCCCGACCGAGCGGATCGGCGGCAAGTCTTGCGCGATAGGCCTCATAGGCTGTCAGGCTTTCGATGTTGTAGACACCGTATGCCGTCGTCGCGGAACCCTCGTGCGGGCCGAAATAACCGATCAGGTCGGCGCCGTTTCTCGGGATCGCCTGCCCCCAGTTGCGGGCATATTCGGCAAAGGCATCCTTGCGGAACGGGTCGATCTCGTAGCGGATGAAGCAAGTGATCATCGTTTTCTCCTTTCGTGTGCGAAGCGTTTTCGCACATTGCCGTACGAGAATGCTTCGGTTACCATCGAAGTATGAAAGAAGGGCCTGACATTGCTCAGATCGGCGCGCTCGTCGGCGATCCAGCGCGCGCCAATATGCTGGCGGCGCTGACCGGCGGGCGCGCGCTGACGGCAACCGAACTTGCTGCGGCCGGCGGCATCACCCTGCAGACCGCAAGCACGCACCTTTCAAAACTCGAAGCCGGCGGCTTGCTGGCGCAGCGCAAACAGGGGCGGCACCGCTACTTCACGCTCGCCGACGAGGCCGTCGCACGGCTGATCGAAAGCATGATGGGCCTTGCGGCAAGCCGAGGTCATTTGCGCCATCAGCCTGGTCCGAAAGACCCGGCGCTGCGCAAGGCGCGCATCTGCTACGATCATCTGGCGGGCGATTTTGGCGTGCGCATGCTGGACAGCCTCGTTGCCTCTGGGTCGATCGATGCCATCGGCGACGGGCTTGCGGTGACGGCGAAAGGCGAGAGCGATCTGCAATGTATCGGCATCGATGTCGCCAGCCTCAAGTCCTCGCGCCGGCCGCTCTGCCGCTCCTGCCTCGACTGGAGCGAACGCCGCGCCCATCTTGCCGGCAGCCTCGGCAAGGCGCTGCTTTCGAATTTCATGGAGAAGGGCTGGGCAAGGCGGATACCGGAAAGCCGCTCTGTGGTCTTTTCACCCGAAGGCGAGCGGCAGTTCCTCAAGCTCTTTCCGCTGGAAGGCTAAGGCGCGACAAGCGTATTCCTGAATGGTTGCGAGCGACCATGGTGTAAAACTCGCTCAGGTACCTACAATTTTGAGAATTCAGCCGACGATGGCAAAGGCTTCACGTTCGCCGCCCTTCTGGGCGGGTTGCGGGGCACGTCCGATCCACTGCACATGCTTCTGCAGGATGGCGGCAGCCTCCTCCGCCTTGCCCTGGCGAAGTGCGGCAAGGATGGCCCTGTGATCGTGATCCGTACGTTTTTCCCAACCGGATCGCCAGGCGGAAAACAGGAAGCGGGCACTTGCCGCATGGAGGTCGTCGATAGAGGCGAGCAGGCGCGGCATGGCGCAAGGGGTGAGGATCAGGCGGTGGAAGCGGCGGTTCGCCTCTTCCCAGGCATGCACATCGGCAGCGGCATCACCTTCACGTGTCGCCTCCTCCGCGGCGTCAAGAATGGCGGGCGTCAAGTGGCGGCTGGCATGTGTCAAAGCAAGCACTTCGAGTGCGGCGCGCATTTCAGCGACCTCGCGCACCTCGGCGAGATCAAAGGAGGCGACGCGAACGCCACGGCGCGGCTCGCTTATCGCCAGTCCCTGCGCCTCCAGCCGACGGAAAGCCTCGCGTACCGGCACATGGCTGGTGTCGAACTCCTCGGCAATATGGTCCTGTCGAAGACGAGCGCCAGGCGCAATCTCGCCATGGACGATGCGCTCTGCAAGCACGCGGGCGATGCGCGCGGTGATGGTGTCTTCAGGTTCCCTGCTCATTGCCATCAAGTAGCGAGCCCTGCAGGACTTGTCGAGGTGGGACGGAACCTGCTCCCGGCAAAGCTGCCCGCACAATGCATTCCAGCCATGCCGTGCAGCCGATTGAGCTTTCGGCGGCCATCGTGTAAAGCCGCATCATCCCCGAATAAGGCATGAGTATATGGACGGCTTCGACCTCATCATCTTCGACTGCGACGGCGTTCTGGTCGATTCCGAAATCATCGCTGCCAACGTGGAATCGGTGCTGCTGACCGAAGCAGGCTATCCGATCAGCGTCGAGGAGATGAACGAGCGCTTCGCCGGCCTGACCTGGCAGGACATACTCTTCCAGATCGAGCGCGAGGCCAGCATTCCGATCTCGGCATCCCTGCTCGACAAGTCGCAGCAGATCCTGGACGTGCGGCTCGAACAGGAAGTACAGGCTATCCCCGGTGTCGAATATGCCGTCGGCCGCCTTCCGATGAAGCGTTGCATCTGCTCCAATTCCTCGAGCAAGCGGCTCGATATGATGCTTGGCAAGGTCGGCCTGAAGCAGCTCTTTGCACCAAACATCTTCTCCGCCAAGGATCTCGGCCCCGATCGTGCCAAGCCGAAGCCGGATATTTTCCTGCATGGCGCCAGCCAGATGGGCGTTTCGCCTTCCAGGACTGTCGTCGTCGAAGATTCCACTCATGGCGTTCATGCTGCACGCGCGGCAGGCATGCGCGTTATCGGCTTCACCGGCGGCTCGCATACCTATCCGTCGCATGCCGACAAGTTGACGGATGCGGGCGCAGAGACGGTGATTTCACGCATGAACGATCTGCCCGGCGTTGTCGCCGCGTTGGCGGAGTGGGAAGGCGTGCTTTAAGGGCGCAGCCTTGAAACTCTAGCGGAAAAAATCCGCACCGGGAGCCCGCAACCTGCGGGCTTTTTTGCATCTAGGGTGATGTTTGTCGCGCGGCAGCATGCACCACGTCAATGGGCGCGTTGGGTCTCGCAGGAGTGATCAAGCGGCCGATGCTTCAGCTGCTCTTCTTCTTCGAGTTCTTTGCGTTCTTGGAGGGCTGAGTGTCGAAACCGACATTGACGCGCACGAGAGCACCGGAGCCGACCGGCATCTTGATGCCTTCATGGCGGAATATGACCTGGGTCGCCGGTGCGCCGGCCGGGATCTGGGCTGGGAAATTCACGACTTCGGACGACAAAACATCCTGGCCATCCAGCACCGAGATGCGGATCGGCAAGGTGACCGGGCCGGAGGCGCCGCCCGGGCCGGCGACGAGGCGAAGCTGCGCCACGACGGTCATCGAAAGTGCCGTATCGTTCAGCGTGCACTGGCGGGTGTAGTCACCGAAGGATGCCTGGAAGACGACTTGCTGCGGGTCGCCGGCCTTTGCGCCCTTCGCGTAGGTGCGATAGATCGCATCCTGATCGCGCATGAATATCTGCGGGCAAGCGCCCTGAACCACCGGCGCGACCCTGCCTTGTGCGGTAACGCCGGTCCCGATCGGGGCCTGGTTCGACGAAGGATTGGTCGGTGCGACCGGCATGATCTGGGCATCGCCATTCGGCTGAAGCGGCGCCGGGCCGGTTGCCGCGGCGGTCGCCTCAGGCTTGCTGTCGCCGCCGAGGCCAAGCGAATTGCAGCCGGCAAGGGCGGCAAAAAGCGATGCAGAAACAATGAGACGCGAGACCTTGCCGAGCACGATATTCCACCCCTTGCAGACGCTTTTCTTCTAGGTGCTTGCGACTTTCCCGCAAGGCCTTTCATGACAGTTGGCGATGGTCTATATCAGCGGCGCAAAGAAAAATCGATTGGGTAAGCACCGTTTTGATGCACTTTTCGGCGCCGGATGCGGGCAACTTCAATAACATACCTGCGGCAATGCCCCGGCGAGCCGGCAAGCTCCCTCTTTTCAACGCGGCGACTGTCCGTTTTTCGCGCGGAAACTCTCCAGCCATAGATCAAGGATGACGAACGTGGACTATATCTCGACCCGCGGCGAGGCCCCTTCCCTCGGCTTTTGCGACGCCCTTCTGGCAGGGCTGGCGCGCGATGGCGGGCTCTATGTTCCGCGCAAATGGCCGAGTTTTTCCAAAAAGGAAATCCGGGCGCTGCGCGGCAAGACGTATCAGGAGATCGCCTTCACCATCCTTTCGCCCTTCACCAATGGCGAAATCCCGGACGAAACCTTCCGGGCGATGATCGACGAAGCCTACGGCACTTTCCGCCATCCGGCGATCGCGCCGCTGGTGCAGACCGGCCCGAACAGTTTCGTGATGGAATTGTTCCACGGCACGACGCTCGCTTTCAAGGATGTGGCGATGCAGCTTCTTGCCCGCCTGATGGATTACGCTCTGGAAAAGCGCGGCGAGCGGGCAACGATCGTCGGCGCCACCTCGGGCGATACGGGTGGTGCAGCGATCGATGCTTTTGCCAACCGCGAGCGCACCGACATCTTCATCCTCTTCCCGCATGGCAAGGTTTCGCCCGTACAGCAGCGCCAGATGACGACGTCGACATCGGGCAACGTGCACGCGCTTGCCGTGGAAGGCAATTTCGATGATTGCCAGAACCTCGTCAAAGCCATGTTCAATGACACGGCCTTCCGCGACAAGGTGAAGCTCTCGGGCGTCAATTCGATCAATTGGGCGCGCATCATGGCCCAGATCGTCTACTATTTCACGACGGCGATCGCACTCGGCGGGCCGGACCGGAAGATCTCATTCACGGTGCCAACGGGCAATTTCGGCGATATCTTCGCCGGCTACTGCGCCCAGCGGATGGGACTGCCGATCGACAAACTCGTCATCGCCACCAACGAGAACGATATTCTGGCGCGCATGTTGAAAACCGGCCGCTACGATATGAAAGCGGTTAAGGCTACGACTTCGCCTTCCATGGATATCCAGATATCCTCGAACTTCGAGCGGCTGCTGTTCGAAGCCTATGACCGCGACGCCTCCAAGGTTCGCGCCGCAATGGAAAGCCTCAAGCAATCCAATGGTTTCGAAATTTCGCCCGAAGCGCTGAAATTCATCAAGAAGGATTTCCGTGCCGGTCGCGCAAGCGAGCGCCAGGTGGCAGAAACGATCCGCAAGACCTATGAAGAAACCGGCTATCTCCTCGATCCGCATTCCGCGATCGGCGTCTTCGTCGCCGCCAAGCGGGAAAAGCCGAATACGCCGATGGTGACGCTTGCGACTGCGCATCCGGCGAAATTCCCCGCTGCCGTAAAATCCGCCTCCGGTATTGACCCGGCGCTTCCGACGTGGCTTGCTGATGTGATGCACAGGGAGGAGCGCTTCCAGATCATCGAGCCCGAGCTCAAAGCGGTTGAAACCTTTATCGGCAAGCATGCCCGCAGCTAGATGACGGCAAGCGCAGAAAGATAGCACATGACAGTTGAGTGCACCCGGCTCAAATCCGGGCTGACAGTAGTCACACAGACCATGCCGCACCTTGAAAGCGCTGCGCTCGGAGTCTGGATCAAATCAGGTTCGCGTAACGAGACGGAAGACGAACACGGTATTGCCCACCTGCTCGAACACATGGCCTTCAAGGGAACGGCACGCCGCTCCGCCCGCGAGATCGCCGAGGAAATCGAGGATGTCGGCGGCGAAGTGAACGCTGCGACCTCCACCGAAACGACCTCTTATTATGCCCGTGTCCTGAAGGATCATGTACCGCTCGCCGTCGATATCCTCGCCGATATCCTGACGGAATCCGCCTTCGAGGAAGAAGAGCTGGAGCGCGAGAAGCAGGTCATCCTGCAGGAGATCAACGCGGCCAACGACACGCCCGACGACGTCGTGTTCGACCGCTTCTCCGAGGTCGCCTATCGCGGCCAGACGCTCGGGAGACCGATCCTCGGCACGCCGGAAACCGTCGTTTCCTTTACGCCGCAGCAGATCCGCACCTATCTCGGCCGCAACTACACGACCGACCGGATGTTCGTGGTGGCGGCGGGCGCCGTCGAGCATGACGAATTCGTTCGCTTGGTCGAAGACCGCTTCGCCAGCCTGCCGACCACGCCCAATGCGCCGCCGGTCATGGAGCCAGCGCGCTACATCGGCGGCAATTTGCGTGAGCCGCGCGACCTCATGGACGCGCAGATCCTGCTCGGCTTCGAGGGCAAGGCCTACCACGCCCGCGATTTCTATTGCTCGCAGATCCTCGCCAATATTCTCGGCGGCGGAATGTCCTCCCGCCTGTTCCAGGAAGTGCGCGAGTTCCGTGGCCTCTGTTATTCCGTCTACGCTTTCCACTGGGGCTTTTCCGATACCGGCATCTTCGGTATCCACGCCGCCACCGGTGGCGAGAACCTGCCGGAACTGGTGCCCGTCATCATCGACGAGTTGCACAAGTCGGCCGACAGCATCCATCAGAAGGAAATCGAGCGCGCCCGCGCGCAAATCCGCGCCCAGCTTCTCATGGGCCAGGAAAGCCCCGCCGCCCGTGCCGGCCAGGTCGCCCGGCAGATGATGCTCTACGGTCGCCCGATCTCCAATCCGGAGATGATGGAGCGCTTGGAAGGCATCACCATAGAGCGTCTGACCGACCTAGCGGGTCGCCTGTTCTACGACACCGTTCCGACGCTTTCGGCGATCGGTCCGCTTGAGCAGCTCGCCCCGATGGAAGACATCACCGCCTCGCTTTCGGTCCCGGCACCGAAGACGAAGCAGGCGAGCCTCTGACCGACACGTCCGTTGCGCCGAGGGGTATCGATGCCAAAATCGGTTTTTCGGTTCCTATCGCGACAGCCTGAAGCGGTCGAACTCGAAAACGATAAATATGTCTTGCGCCTGCCGCGCTATCAGGATTTCAGCCAGTGGCACCGGCTTCGCGCCGATAGCCGCCGATTTCTGGAGCCCTGGGAGCCGACATGGCGGCGCGACGAGCTGACCGAGGGATCGTTTCGCGCCCGGGTGATCCGCGGCAAACAGGAATATGCTTCGGGACAGGCAGTCCCGCTCTTCATTTTTCTAAGGAAGGACATGACGCTCGTTGGCGGCGTCACCATCGGCTATATCCGCCGGGGTGCGGCCCAAAGCTGCATGATCGGCTATTGGATGGGCGAGCGTTTTGCCGGCCAGGGCCATATGTTTGCCGCACTTCAACTGGTTATTCCTTATATCTTCGCCGGGCTTGAGTTGCACCGTATTGAAGCAGCCTGTATTCCAGACAATGCACGGAGCATTCGCCTGCTTGAGAAAGCCGGGTTCCAGCGGGAAGGCTACCTGCGCGGATATTTGAAGATCAACGGTCAGTGGCATGATCACGTGATGTTTTCACGTCTGGCCAGTGACGCGGATACAGGCAGGAAACCCAACAGCCGATGAACAAAGACCGCATGCTGCTGACGTCACCGTCCGGACGAGTGATCACGGTGATCGCAGCCCTTCTCCTGTCGGTATTCGCCCTTGCGGCGGGAACCGTGCAGGCGGCCGAACCGGTGAAGATTTCCCGCGACGATACTGCGCTGGACCTGACTGCCACGACCGAAATCTACGCCAACCAGGGCGAAGCCTTCCAGGTTTCCACCGCGGCCGGCGCCGATGGTATCCGCCGGCGTATCGAAGTGCGGGCAAGTTCGGAAAACCATCAGGGCGACTGGGCAGTCTTTGCGCTTGCCAATGTCTCGGAAGAGCAGCTTGAGCGCGTCATCGTCGCGCCGCACTTCCGTCTCGTCAATTCCAAGCTGTTCTGGCCCGATCTCGGCTCGCAGCGCATCATTGCCATTACCCCCAGCGAAGGTTTTGCACTCGACCGCCAGCCGAGCGACGAAGCGGACGTCTTCCGCATCACGCTGAACCCCGGTGCCGTCATCACCTTCGTGGCCGAGCTTGCGACACCCGACCTGCCGCAGATCTATCTGTGGGAGCCGGATGCCTATAAGGACACGATCAACGCCTTCACGCTCTATCGCGGCATCGTACTCGGCATTGCCGGCCTGCTGGCGGTTTTCCTGACCATCCTTTTCGTCGTCAAGGGAACCTCGATGCTGCCGGCGACGGCAGCACTTGCCTGGGCGGTGCTTGGCTATATCTGCGTCGACTTCGGCTTCCTCGGAAAGCTGATCAGCGTCGCCTCGGCGGATCAACGAATATGGCGCGCCTGTGCGGAGGTGGCGCTCGCCTCGAGTTTCGTGATCTTCCTCTTCACCTATCTCAATCTCAACCGATGGCATGTGCATCTCGGCTATGCCACGCTTGCCTGGGTGCTGGGTCTTGCGCTGCTCTTCGGCGTTGCGATCTATGATCCGTCGATTGCGGCCGGCATTGCTCGGCTCTCCTTCGCACTGACGGCGGCGACCGGCCTCCTGCTGATCATCTACCTCGGCTTCAACCGCTATGACCGCGCCATCCTGCTTGTGCCTGCCTGGGCGCTGACGCTTGTGTGGCTGTTTGGCGCGTGGATGACGATCACCGGCCGGCTCGACAATGACATCATTCAGCCCGCACTCGGCGGTGGTCTCGTCCTCATCGTGCTCCTGATCGGATTCACCGTGATGCAGCACGCCTTTGCGGGCGGCGCCTTCCAGCAGGGTCTGTTCTCCGATCTCGAACGCCAGTCGCTGGCGCTGACGGGCTCCGGCGACATGGTCTGGGACTGGGACGTAGCGCGCGACCGCGTCGTCACCATTCCCGATGTTTCCGTAAAACTCGGGCTTTCGCCGGGCACGATGCATGGCGCGGCGCGCAACTGGCTGCCGCGGCTGCACCCTGACGATCGCGACCGTTTCCGGGCAACGCTTGATGTGCTCCTGGAACATCGCCGCGGCCGGCTGAACCACGAGTTCCGCATCCGCGCCGAAGACGGGCACTTCCATTGGCTCCTGATCCGTGCCCGGCCGGTGCTCGGCTCGAACGGCGAAATCATTCGCTGCGTGGGCACGATCGTCGATGTGACCGAGCAGAAGAATTCCGTCGAGCGGCTGCTGCACGATGCGCTGCACGATAATCTGACGGGCCTGCCGAACCGGCAGGTCTTCATAGACCGCCTGCAGTCGGTGCTGACGCTGGCACCGGGTGGCGAGACGTTGCGTCCGACCGTGATGGTGATCGACATCGACCGCTACAAGCTGGTCAACGATTCGCTCGGAGTGGCCGCGGGCGACAATATCCTGATCGCACTCACCCGGCGTCTCCGCCGGCTTCTGAAACCGCAGGATACGCTGGCGCGTCTCTCGGGCGACCAGTTCGGTCTCATCCTTGTTTCCGAGCACGATCCGGCCAAGGTCGCGGATTTCGCCGATGCGATGAGCAAGGCGATCATGGTGCCGATCAATTTCTCCAACCGCGAGATCATCCTGACCGCTTCGATCGGCCTCACCTCCTGGGTGGACCAGCAGGAAAGTGCATCCGGCCTGCTCAGCGACGCCGAGCTTGCCATGTATCGGGCCAAGCGCGCCGGTGGCAACCGTGTCGAGCCCTTCCAGCCGGCCTTCCGCGATTTCGGCACCGACCGCCTGCAGCTTGAATCGGATCTGCGTCGCGCCATCGAACGCAAGGAACTTTCGATGGTCTACCAGCCGATCGCGCGGCTGGAGGATGTCGAGATTGCCGGTTTCGAGGCGCTGATGCGTTGGGAACATCCCAAACGCGGCAATATCCCGCCCTCGGAATTCATCCCGATCGCCGAAGCTTCCGACATCATCGGCGCGCTCGGCATCTTCGCGCTGGAACAGGCGACCAACGACCTGATGGGGTGGCAGAACCAGACCGGCGAACTACCGATCTTCGTCTCCATCAACCTCTCCAGCGTGCAGCTTCTCAACAACGAGCTTTACGACGACGTCCGCTCGGTGCTGGCGAAAACCCATTGCGATCCTTCAAGGCTGAAACTGGAACTGACGGAATCCATGGTGATGGAAAATCCGGAACAGGCCCGTCTCGTGTTGCAGAAGCTGAAGGAAGCAGGCCTTGGCCTGGCGCTCGACGATTTCGGCACCGGCTATTCCTCGCTTGCCTATCTCACCCGCTTCCCCTTCGACACAATCAAGCTCGACAAGGCGCTGGTGCGCGACAACAGCGACAAGAAGGCAACCGTGCTGAGATCGGTGATCTCCATGGCGCGCGAGCTGGAGATGAAGGTGGTCGCCGAGGGCATCGAATCCAACGAGGATGCGATCGAGCTTGCCAAGATGGGCTGCAGCTATGGCCAGAGCTATCTCTTCGGTCCGCCGATGCCGTCGGAATCGGTGCTGCGACTGCTGAGGGAACGGTTTCCGCTGACGAAGCGGGCCTGAGCGGATTTGCCCACAGAGGAATGCGGGGAGGACGCGGTTTACCGCCTTGCCCTCCCGGCCATGACAGTTATTCTGCCCGAAAACACAACCGGGAGGCCCCTTATGATCCTGCATTGCGTATTCATGCGGCTGAAGAGCGCCATGACACCAGATGACAAGCAGGCGCTATTCGACGCCATCGTGGCGCTGAAGCAGGTAATTCCAGGCATTCTGGATATCAAATACGGGCCGAATGTTTCACCCGAGGGGCTGCATGGCGGCTTCGTCGACGGATTTGCAGTGACCTTCGAGAGCCCGGAGGCCCGGGATACCTATCTCGTGCATCCCGAGCATGTGGCCGTCGGCGAGCGTATCGTCACGTCAACGGATGGAGGCCTGGCCGGCCTCCTCGTCTTCGATCTGGTTCTCTAATATTCCTTGATCAGCTCGATTTCGCCATCGCTGCGGAGAGCTGGTCAACATTGTAGCGAAACATCTTCTCGTAGGTCGGCGCCGGGCCTTTGGTGTCCGACAGCGATTCGACGTAAAGCTCACCGCCCGGCTTGGCTCCGGTGGCGGTGGCAACCTGTTTGACGAGCCGCGGATCGTTCGAGTTTTCGAAGAAGTAAGTCTTCACGCGCTCCTGCTTGATCTGCTCGATCAGCTTGGCGACCTCAGCGGCAGACGCTTCGCTTTCAGTCGAAAGTCCGAGCGGCGCCAAGAAGCTGACATTATACTCCCGGCCGAAGTAACCGAAAGCATCGTGGCTGGTCAGCACCTTGCGGCTATTATCGGCGATCTTGTCGAACTTGGAATGGGCATAGGCATCCAGCTCGTCGAGCTTCTTCGTGTACTTTTCGGCATTGGCCTTGAAGGCTGCCGCATCGGCCGGATCGGCAGCGGACAGCGCCTTTTCGATGTTGGCGACCCAGATCTTCACATTCACGGGGCTGTTCCAGACATGCGGATCGGTGACGGTCTTTCCGTCCTCTTCCATGGTGCGGGTGTTGATGCCCTCGGAGACCGTGATGGGTTTGCCCTTGTAGCCGGAGGCGGTGATGAGGCGATCCATCCAGCCTTCCAGCCCCTCGCCACTGACGAAGGTGACCTTTGCGGCGTTCRGCGCTTTGGCATCGGCTGGCGACGGCTCGAATTCATGGGGATCGCCGTTCGGGCCGACGAGACTCGTGACCTTGACGTGATCGCCGCCGACCTGGCGGACGACATCGGCAAGCACGGTGAAGGAAGCGACGACCTTCAGCGTTTCGGCCGAAGCCGGCACGGCTGAAAGCACCATCAGCACGGGCAAGGCGGCGGAGAGAAGCAGTCTGCGGGATATCATTGATGGCTCCTGTGATCAGCCCTTCAGATGCGGGCGGGGGAAGAAACGTCGGGCAAGGCCCGACGGCGCGAAGAAGATGGAGAGCCCGTAAAACAGCGCCGCCGTCATGATGATCGTTGGGCCGGAGGCAAGCTCGAGGTGATAGGACGCGATGAGGCCGAGATAGCCGGAAGCTGCGGCGCTGACCGCTGCTGTCATCATCATGGCCGGCAAACTGCGCGACCAGAGCTGGGCGATCGCGGCCGGCAGCATCATCAAGCCAACGGCCATCAACGTGCCGAGCGCCTGGAAGCTCGCGACAAGGTTCAGCACCACCAAGAGCAGGAAGAGAAAATGATAGAGCGGGCCTCGCCCGGCGACGGCACGCAGGAAACCCGGATCGAAACATTCCGCGACCAGAGGTCGGTAGATGACCGCTAGTGCCAGCAATGTAACCGATGTGATGGCGCCGATCTGCGTCAGTGCCGGTGCATCGATGGCAAGGATCGTGCCGAACAGCACATGCAGCAGATCGATGTTGGAGCCTCGCAGCGAGACTATAAGCACGCCGAGGGCCAGCGAGGCGAGATAGAAGCTCGCAAAGCTCGCGTCTTCCTGAAGCACGGTCATGCGACTGACGACGCCGGACAGCAGTGCGACAGAAAGGCCGGCGACAAGCCCGCCAATGCCCATTGCAGTCAGCGACAGCGAGCCGGCAACGAGATAGCCGATCGCCGCCCCCGGAAGCACTGCATGGCTCATGGCGTCTCCCATCAGGCTCATGCGTCGCAGCATCAGGAAGACGCCGATGGGACCGGAGCCGAGACCAAGGCAGAGGCAGGCGACGAGCGCGCGGCGCATGAAGCCATAATCGGCAAAGGGAGCGAAGAAGATATCGTAGGCCGTCATGCCGCCGGCTCGCAAGCTTCGGCATCCTCGTCCCAACGTTCGGCCATGGCGCGAGCCTCAAGCAGATTGGCTGACGACATGACCTCCTGCGTCATCCCCCAGCCGATCAGCCGGCGGGCGAGCAGCAGGGTTTCCGGGAAATGCGCCCTCACCTGCTCGAAATCGTGGAGCACGGCGATCACTGTCCGGCCGTCGCCGTGCCAGCGGGCGATGATATCGAGCAGGTCCCTGGTCGTGCGGGCGTCGATGGCGGTGAAGGGTTCATCGAGCAGGATGACACGGGCATCCTGCAACAGCAGGCGGGCAAAGAGCACGCGCTGGAACTGGCCAGCCGAGAGCGAGCCGATGTGGCGCGCCTCGAAGCCTTCCAGCCCGACGATGCCGAGCGCGGCGCGGGCGCGCATACCGTCCTGTTTCGCAACGCGGCCAAAAGCGCCGGCCGAGCGCCAGCTTCCGAGCAGCACCGTATCCAGAACGGAGATCGGAAAGCGCCTGTTGATGTCTGCTGCCTGTGGAAGATAACCGAAATCGGCGCGCTGCAGCCGGTGCTCCACTCGCCCCTCAGCCGGGCGCAGTTCCCCCATGATCGCTTTCAGCAGCGTGGATTTCCCCGCCCCGTTCGGCCCGGCGATTGCCGTCAGGCTCCCCGGCTGGAACGTGCCGGAGAGGTGATGGACCGCCGGGTGGCGATCATAGGAAACTGTCAGATTGTGGAGGCGGATGACCGGCGCGCTCATGGCAGTAAGATCGCCCAATGGATCGCAAGCCACAGGAGCGCAACGATAGTGATTGCGCCGCCGGCACGCAGCAGCGCCGATTGTCCGAGCAGGCTGCTGATGGCGAAACGTTGGGGGGCGGTCGGCATTGCTCATTCCTTTTATGTAATAACATTACGGTTATGTTATAACAATTGCGGCAGGAATGAGGCAAAGACGACCGGCGCCATATCGGCGCCTGTTTCAACGACAAATAAAAAAGGCGCCCGAAGGCGCCTTTCACACAAGCATCAATGGGTTCCGGCTCAGAGCTGCTCGAGCATCGCCGCGGCACCGGAAACCGTCGCCTGCCCGGGCGATTCCTCGACATTGAGCGACTTCACGACACCGTTCTCGACCAGCATCGAATAGCGCTTGGAGCGCACGCCGAGGCCGCCTCCGGAAAGATCGGCATCGAGGCCGACCGCCTTGGTGAAGCCGGCATCCCAATCGGCGAGGAAGTGGATCTTGCCGAGGCCGCCCGAGGACTGCGCCCAGGCGCCCATGACATGCCAGTCGTTGACGGCAAGGACGGCAATATCGTCGACGCCCTTGGCGAGAATGGCATCGCGGTTTTCCAGATAGCCCGGCAGATGGTTCAGCGAACAGGTAGGCGTGAAGGCACCCGGCACGGCAAAGAGCACGACGCGCTTGCCGGCGAACAGTTGCTCGGTGGTGGTTTCGACCGGGCCGTCGGTGGTTTTTTCCTTGAAGGTGGCGGCAGGAAGCTTGTCGCCGATCGCGATGGTCATGGATTTTCTCCTCGGTTCAGGCTGGCCGCGGCAAGGCCGCAGGGGATCGGGAGGGACTATAAGATGCGGTCAATCAAAGGCAAGCGTGGTTTCCATGGCGCGCGTGCCGTCAATGACGAGCACACCCCACTGCTTGCCCCTTATGTCGTAATTCTTCGGCAGCTTGCCGATCGTAATATCGGTGGAGTAGGCCTTGCCGCTGCGGCCGATATTCGTCTGCTTCGTAAAGGCATAGCCGCTGGGACCGGTCGCGACGATATCGGGAGTACCGCCTCCCGCCTCCGGCAGTGTGATCTTCAACGAGAGCTGTTTGAGGTCGCTCGATACGGCGTGTGCCACGACCTTAAAATCGGCAGTCGGGGCTTCGGGAAGACGGGCGGCAGCGTCGCGAAGGATTATCTCCTCCTGCGGGCGCGATTGGGCAACAGCTTCGAATTTCAGTAAAAGCTGCGCCTGGAAAGGAATGCAAATATCCTTGCAGATGCCGATGAACGCAGTGGCGTCTATTGCGACCGGCCCTGCCTTCGAAGCCGTCAGCGATAGTGGCAGGGTTACCGGTGCATCATAGCCGATGTCCTCGACCTTGCCGCGGGAGATATATTTCGGGACGGGATAGGAAATTGCGTCAAGCGTTACGCCGCTTTGCGGTACGATGGTGATCTGCGGGGGGATACCGTTATTGCCCGGCTCACGCCAATAGGTAATCCAGCCGGGCTTCGGCTCGATCTGGAGGCCGGCCCTTATATGGCCATCAGCATCCGGCGGCAGAGCCACGAGACGCATCCGACCGCCCTCATTCTCCGCCCAGTTGCTCATTTCTGCATGCGCCACCGGCAACAATCCAAGCATGGATGAAGCCGAAACGACTGCAATTAACAGGGGCCGGACAAGTAATGAAATAACTCTCATGGAACAAGGGTTTACCGAAACTCGCCAATTGCCGCTAGAAGTCCCGCCCATTTAAATCTTCATTTTCAGTTGATTGATTTGTGACATTGCCCCATGTTTCTCTTGTCGGAGCCTTAGTGCAGTCTGGCGGCAGGAGGAACCATGTCCCTTTCAACGCTGAAGAACAGACGGGAACGCGGATTTTTCGATGGTCAGTTCCTGATCGCCATGCCCGGCATGGAAGATCGAAACTTCGCACGCACGGTGATTTATATATGCGCCCACTCGGATGCGGGCGCCATGGGCTTCGTCATCAATCGCCCGCAGAGCCTCACCTTCACCGATGTGCTGCTGCATCTCGATATGATCAAGCAGGAAGATTCCATCGTGCTGCCGAAAGATGCCCGGGAATTTCCGATCCAGACCGGCGGGCCGGTCGAGAGCGGTCGCGGTTTCGTGCTGCATTCCGACGATTATATCAGCGACTCCTCCATTCCCGTCAGCGACGATATCTGCCTGACGGCGACGCTCGATATCGTGCGCGCCATCTCCAAGGGTGGCGGCCCGAAGCGGGCCACCATGCTGCTTGGCTACTCCTCCTGGGGTGCGGGCCAGCTCGAAAACGAAGTGGCCGCCAACGGCTGGCTCAATTGCGCGGCCAATGAGGAGCTGATCTTCGATCGCTGCCTCGACGACAAGTATGAGCGGGCGCTTGCCAGCATGGGTATCACACCGGCCATGCTTTCGGCCGAAGCCGGTCACGCCTGAGACTGCACCATTCCGGAACGAAATTCTTCCATTGGCGTTTCCAATCGGCAAGCGCGGGCACCCCGTCCGCGATCACCCGAGAGGAGACATCGAAATGGGTAGCACTGGCGATAAGATTTCCGGCAAGGTCAACGAGATGGCCGGAAAGGCAAAGAAGACAGCAGGCAAGGCCACCGGCAACCGTGAAATGCAGGCCAAGGGCGGCATGCAGGAAGCCAAGGGCAAGGCGCAGGTCGCAAGCGGCAAGGTGAAGGACAAGCTTAAGGGCGCTGTCGACCGCCTCTGACCGTCGGTTTCATGCCCAGTTCAATGCCTGTCGCACCCATGTGCGGCGGGCATTTTCCGTCATATCCTACCTGTAGGGGGCTGCCATGCGGTTGTTTACCTGCGACAATTGCGATCAGGTCATTCATTTCGACAACAGGCTGTGCGTGCGCTGCAACCATCGCCTGGGCTTTTTCGCCAGCGATCTGTCCATGCATGCGCTGGAATCACGCGACGAGGTGAACTGGCAGCTCGTCTCCGATCCGAACCGGCTCGTGCGGTTTTGCGCCAATGCGGGTCTCGACATCTGCAACTGGCTGGTCGATGACGGCAATGATTTCTGCATTGCCTGCCGACATAACCGACTTGTGCCGAATACCGACACGCAGGAGGGTATCGATCGCTGGCGGCGCATCAGCCAGGCACAACGCCACCTCTTCTATTCGTTGTTGCGTTGGAAGCTGCCGCATCCCGACCGGCAGGAAGATCCGCAAGGCGGCCTCGTTTTCGACTTCCTCGAAGACACCGTCCAGAATGACGGCAATGTCGTGCCGGCGATGACCGGGCACGAGGAAGGATTGATCGCCATCCGTGCGGCCGAAGCAGATGACCTGACGCGCGAGCAGGCGCGCGCGGCAATGGATGAACCCTATCGCACCCTGCTTGGACATTTCCGTCACGAGACCGGGCACTTCATCTGGGACAAGCTGGTGCGTGACCGCAACGGCTTCGACGCATTCCGCGCCGTCTTCGGTGACGAAAGGCAGGATTATGCGGCAGCCCTTCAGGAGCGCTACGCCAATGGGCCGGCACCCGGCTGGCAGGAAAGTTTCATCAGCGCCTACGCCTCCGTCCATCCCTGGGAGGATTTTGCGGAATGCTTCGCGCATTACCTGCACATCGTCGATACTCTGGAAACGGCCCGCAGTTTCGGCATAGCGATCGACCCACGCGGACATGAAGAGATCGCAGCGGAGGTGGATTTCAATCCTTACCGGGCGCAGAGCGCCGAGCAGCTCGTCAGCGCCTGGGTGCCGCTCAGCCTGGCGATCAACGCCATCCAGCGCAGCATGGGACAAGCCGATTCCTATCCCTTCGTGCTGTCGCAGCCGGTCGTAGCGAAGCTGGAATATATGCACCAGCTGATCCAGGCTGCCGCCAACGAGCAGCGACAGGCGGCCTGATCAGCCTGCCTTCCTGCTCTTCTTGAAAGGCTCCATACCCTTGCGGGCGAGCTCATCGGCGCGCTCGTTCTCAGGGTGGCCGGCATGGCCCTTGACCCAATGGAGCGTGACCTTGTGCCTGTTGCGGGCTTCCTCCAGCGCCTGCCAGAGCTCCGCATTTTTCACCGGCTTATTGTCGGAGGTCCTCCAGCCGTTTTTCTTCCAGCCGAAAATCCACTTGGAAATACCGTCCTTCACATAGGCGCTGTCGGTGTAAAGATCGACCTCGCAAGTCTCCTTCAGTGCGCTGAGCGCGGAGATCGCAGCCATGAGTTCCATACGATTGTTGGTGGTTTCAGCCTCACCACCGGAGAGTTCCTTCTCCACATCGCCGTAACGCAACACAGCGCCCCAGCCGCCTGGGCCTGGATTGCCGGAACATGCGCCATCGGTGAAGATATCGATGTGCTTCATAGGCTCAACCCGTATTCCGCAGGCGACGAAATCTGGCGATGAAAGCGCAGCTTGCGCAGATATTCCAACGGATCCTTCTTGGTGACCATTGCGCCTTCGGGCGTCGTCAGCCAATCGTAGAGACGGGTCAGAAAGAAGCGCAACGCCGAACCGCGAGAGAGGACCGGCAGAGCCTTGATTTCTGCCTCGCTCAGAGGGCGCACGCTCTGATAACCCTCCAGCATCTGCGTACCCTTGGTGATGTTATAGGCGCCGTCCTTCTCGAAGCACCAGGCATTGAGGCAGATGGAGACGTCATAGGCCAGCAGATCGTTGCAGGCGAAATAGAAATCGATGAGGCCCGACAATTCATCGCCGAGGAAGAAGACGTTGTCGGGGAAAAGATCGGCGTGGATGACACCGGCGGGCAGATCCTTCGGCCAATAGGCGCGCAGGAAATTGAGATCGCTGCGGATTTCATTCTGCAGGCCAAACTCCACCTCGTCGGCGCGCTCCTCCGACTTGTCCCAGAGCATCTGCCAGCCATCAAGCGACAGCGCATTCGGCCGTGTCAGTACAAAACCTTCACCAGCGACATGCATCTGCGCCAGCGCCTTGCCGACCTCGCGGCAGTGTTTTGCCTCCGGCTTCCTCAGCCACATGCCTTCAAGGAAGGAAATGAGCGCGGCCGGACGGCCCGACAGTGTGCCGAGCAACGCGCCATCCTTGCGCGGCAATGGCAGTGGACAAGACAGGCCGCCTGCCGACAGATGCTGCATCAAGCCGAGGAAGAAAGGCAGATCGCTCTTTTCCACCCGCTTTTCATAGAGCGTCAGGATGAGCGGCGCCTTCGACGTATGCAGCAGAAAGTTGGAATTCTCGACGCCCTCGGCGATGCCCTTGTAGGAGAGCAACTGGCCGGCATCATATTCAGTGAGAAACCATTTCAGCTCGTCTTCGGCGATATCGGTATAAACTGCCAAGGTGGGTCTCTCACTGTCGAGGCGATGTTGTCAGATGGGTGGGGCGGAGGAGAACTCCCCTCCGCCCTATTCCCCGTTCACGAATGCCATGTCAGCCGTCGTCAGCTCAAGGCTGCGCAGTTCGCGGTTGACGAGGAAGTGCTCGTTTTCCTGAACCGTTTCGGCAAGCTCGACACGGGCGTCGAAGCGAGTGCGGAATGCCTCGATGATCTCATTGACGATCACTTCCGGGGCGGAAGCGCCGGCGGAGAGGCCGAGAGTTGCAATCGGACCGATCTCATCCCAGTCGAGCTCGGAAGCGCGCTGCACGAGGATCGAGTTCTTCGCTCCTGCCCGCAGCGCCACTTCGACGAGCCGCTTGGAATTGGAAGAATTCGGAGCGCCGACGATGATGAAGAGATCGCAGCCGGGGGCGGCTTCCTTGACCACTTCCTGGCGGTTAGTCGTGGCATAGCAGATGGAATCGGCAGCCGGCGCGTGCAGCTTGGGAAAGCGCTCTTCCAGACGCTTGATGACGCCTGCGGTATCGTCGACCGAGAGCGTCGTCTGCGTCACGTAGCCGAGATTATCGGGATCACCGGGCTCGTAGGCATCCACATCCTCGACCGTTTCGATGAGCGAGACGGTCCCTTCGGGCAGCTGGCCCATGGTGCCGATCACTTCCGGGTGGCCGGCGTGGCCGATCAGGATGACGTGGCGGCCGAGGCGATTGTGGCGCATTGCCTGCTTGTGAACCTTGGAGACCAGCGGACAGGTGGCGTCGAGATAGAAGAGGTTGCGGGCATTCGCATCCTCGGGCACGGATTTCGGCACACCATGGGCGGAGAAGACGACCGGCTGGGCACGGTGTTCGGCCGGGATCTCGTCAAGCTCCTCGACGAAAACCGCGCCTTTTGCTTCCAGCCCTTCAACGACATACCGGTTATGCACGATCTCATGGCGGACATAGACAGGTGCGCCATAGGCCTTCAACGCCAGTACGACGATCTGGATTGCGCGGTCGACGCCGGCGCAGAAGCCTCGCGGACCACAAAGCCTGATCGTCAAAGGAGGTTTAGCCGCAATATTCATAACATACCCAGTTTGAGCTTCAGGGACCTCTAACCCAATATGGGGCGGAATTGAAGCGATACTATTGCGCAGCACCCTTGCGGGGGCGGAACCAGGAGATGGCGACGACGACGGCGAGAACCACCGCCAGCCCATACCAGGTGAAGGCATATTGCAGATGGTCGTTCGGCAGATCGACCTGCGTGACGCCGCCGATCGGAAAACCCGCAGGGTTGGGCGTGGAATCGGCATCGACGAAGAAGGGGATGACGCTGGCCTTGTCGAGATCGACGCTGGAGGCCATCACATCGAGATCCTTCCAGTAGAAGATGTTTTTCGCCACGTCATTGTCCGGCACCAGCGAGGACGGTTTTCCCGGAAGTTTTGCGCGCGCGAGGCCGGTCACCGTCTGCTGATCGGTCAGCTGGCCCTGCATGCGCATTTCCGGCTCCTTGTTCTCGTAGGGAACGAAGCCTCGGTTGACGAAAAGATAGCGCCCGTCCTCAAGCTGCAGCGGCGTGTAGATGTAATAGCCGGTCCGGCCGCGCCAGGTAGCGAAGAAGTGGCGCTCCTTGTTGTTGATATAGCGGCCGGTGGCGGTGACCGTGCGGTATTCGATATCGCCGCCCCGAGACGCCATGGACTCGATATCGGCAAGCGGAACCGGGGCTGCGACACGACGCTCGGCAATATCGGCGAGCAGGCCTTCTTTCCAGTGCAGGCGCTCCACCTGCCAGGTGCCGAGCGAGATCAGGATGGCGAGTGCGATGAGAACGGCAATGCCGGTAAAGATCGGCAGCTTGCGGCGCGGAGCCGGACTTTGGATGTCAGTCACTCAGGCGTCCCTCACGGGCATTGTGACGATATTGCATGGCGATGAGAATGCCCTTGCACCAGCGCAGTGCGAGCAGAGACAGAATGATCGTCAGCGGGCCGAAGAGCAGGATATGCACCCATATCGGCGGCGCATAATTGACCTGAAGCCAGAGCACCGAGCCGATGATGATGAAACCGACGATGAGAATGACGAAGACGGCCGGACCATCGCCTGCATCGGCGAAGGAATAATCGAGTCCGCAGGCGGCACAGCGCGGCTTCAGGCCGAGAACGCCGTCAAAAAGCTGGCCATGGCCACAGCGCGGGCAGCATCCCCTGATGCCGGTCTTGACCGGATCGACCGGGGGAAATTGCGCGTTGTCTTCATTCATCACCATCTCCATGCAAACGGCTTTTCGCCGTCTGCCATAACTCTCCCATAAAGTATTCGCATCCCGAATGGAAATACCTGCGCGTTTTCGCCTCAGTGATTCGCGCCAACAGAAGAAGAAGACTAATGACCAACGACAGCCATGCCGGACAGATCATTATCCTGAACGGTGCGCCGCGAAGCGGCAAATCCAGCATTGCGCGCGCAATCCAGGAAGAATTCGAGGGGCCGTGGATCAACCTCGGCGTCGACAGCTATAATGCCATGACACCGGAGCGCTACCTGCCCGGTATCGGATTGAGGCCCGGCGGCGAACGGCCGGACCTCGAAGAACTCGTGCCGTTCCTCTACGCGGCGCTCTACGAATCGATCGCCATCCATGCCGGCTTGGGCCTCAACGTCGTCGCCGATCTCGGCCACCACGACAGCTATTCTCAGCCACTCGGCATTCTCAGCGATTGCGCCAGGCGGCTCGACGGATTTTCCGTCCTGTTCGTCGGCGTCAAATGTCCGATCGAAACGATCATGCAGCGGCGCGCGGTCAATCAGGACGGGCGCGAGACCCTCTACCTGCGTGCCACCGAGGAGACGCCTGTGCCGGAGCCGGTGCAGCGCTGGCAGGACGAGGTGCATCGCCCAGGTCTCTACGACATGGAGGTCGATACATCCGTGCTGACTGCGCTCGAATGCGCCGAGGCGATCCGCCATCAGCTGGATCTTGGTATTCCCGATCCTTCGGCCTTCGAGAGGCTGGCCGGCCAGCGATAAATCAGAGAGCCACGTTGCGGCAAAGAAAAAGGCGGGGCCGAAGGCACCCGCCTTTTTGATTTCTATCCGACCTCGATCAGCCTGCCGCGACCGGAGCGCCCCAGCCGCCCCAGACGTAGATGCAGAAGAACAGGAACAGCCAGACGACGTCAACGAAGTGCCAGTACCAGGCTGCCGCCTCGAAGCCGAAGTGCTGCTTCGGCGTGAAATCACCGCGCAACGCCCTGATGAGGCAGACCAGCAGGAAGATCGTGCCGACCAGAACGTGGAAGCCATGGAAGCCGGTGGCCATGAAGAAGGTCGCGCCGTAGATCGAGTTGCGGAACTCGAACGGAGCGTGAGCATATTCATAGGCCTGGACGGAGGAGAAGAGCACGCCGAGCAGGACCGTCAACGTCAGGCCCTGGATAAGGCCCTTGCGGTCGTTGTGCAGCAGAGCGTGGTGAGCCCAGGTTACCGTCGTGCCCGAGAGCAGCAGGATGACGGTGTTGTAGATCGGCAGGTGCCAGGGATCGAGAACCTCGATGCCCTTTGGCGGCCAGACGCCGCCGGTATAGGCGAGCCGCGAAGCCTGGATGGCTTCATGCGGAAAGAGGCTGGCGTCGAAATAGGCCCAGAACCAGGCAACGAAGAACATCACTTCCGAAGCGATGAACATGATCATGCCATAGCGCAGGTGCAGCGACACGACGCGGGTATGGGCGCCCTCGTGGGCTTCCTTCACGGTGTCGGACCACCAGCCGTACATGACGTAGAAAACGAGAGCGAGGCCGATGAAGAAGAGCCACGGATGGGCCCACTCGATGCCGAGAACATGCAGCGAGCCGCCGTTCAGGTAGCGCATATAGCCGACGCCGCCGAAGGCCATCAGGAATGCGCCGAGCGAGGCCAGTATCGGCCACGGGCTCGGAGCTATGATGTGGTAGTCGTGATTCTTCTGATGAGCATCGGCCATGTCAGATCCCCGGTGTCTTCCTTCTCCGCTTCCGGCACTGCCGGAAACACTCCTCAATCAAAGTTTCTTTTCAGCCTGTCCCGCACTACCCTCATTCGAAGCCACCGGCTTCGGACCCTCTTTGGGATAGAACGTGTATGACAGCGTGACCGTGTGAATGCTTTTCGATTCAGCGGCCTTGGTAATTTCCGGATCGATGTAGAACACGACCGGCATTTCAAGCTTTTCGCCCGGCTTCAGGTCCGTTTCATTAAAGCAGAAACATTGCACCTTGTTGAAATAGGCGCCCGCTTCGCCTGGCGTGACGTTGAAGATCGCCTGGCCGCGCTGGGTTTCGTTGGACCGGTTCTCGGCGATGAAGTTGACCTGGATGGTCTCGCCGATCTTCGGATTGACCTCGCGCTCGACCGGCTTGAATTCCCATTGCAGGCCGGGAGCGACGTTCGCATCGAAAGTGACGCGCATCGTGCGGTCGAGGATGACGCTCGAAACCTGGTCCACGCGCTGTGTCGTGCCGTTATAGCCGGTCACTTGGCAGAAGAGCCGATAGAGTGGGACGGCGGCGTAGCTCGCAGCGCCCATGCCGACGACGAAGCTCAGGCACATGAAGACGACGGCAGCATTGTTGCGCGGCTTCTTCGGTGCGTTGACGGCGTCGCTCATTCCATCAGCCTCCATGTCCCAGAAACTTGACGATGGTGATGGCGTAGAAAAGGATCACCAGACCGGCGAGTACCACACCGAGCGCGATGTTGCGATTGCGGCGCGACTTGCGTTGCGCTTCGGTCAGCTTGACCAGATCCATCAGAACGAGCCTCCTGCGTATGAGACCAGCGTGGCGACCAGCCGGTCGATCATCAGCGCAGAGAACACGGCGAAGAGGTAGAAGATCGAGAAGCCGAACAGCTTCTTGGCAGGGATCATCTTGAGATCGCCGTCGGGCATGCGCCAGACGGCGATGGAACAGTATATGAAGACCGCGCCGAGGGCTGCGGCGACGACGCCATAACCAACGCTGGCGAAGCCGAGGAAGGTCGGCAGCACCGCACAGACGGCCGTCAGCACGGCATAGGCAACGATCTGATGCTTGGTGGTGCGCTCGCCCGACACGTTCGGCAGCATCGGCACGCCAACCGCTTCGTAATCCCTCATCTTGAAGAGCGCGAGCGCCCAGAAATGCGCCGGCGTCCAGAGGAAGATGATGAGGAAAAGAACAGTGCTTTCGATCGTGACGGAATTGGTCACGCAGGCCCAGCCGATCATCGGCGGGAAAGCACCGGCCGCGCCACCGATGACGATGTTCTGCGGCGTCGAGCGCTTCAGCCACATCGTGTAGATGACGGCGTAGAAGAAGATGGTGAAGGCGAGAATGAAGGCCGACAGCCAATTGATCGCGAGACCGAGGATCGTCACCGAGAAGCAGGAGAGCACGAGGCCGAAGGCCAGAGCCTCCTTGGGCAGGATACGGCCGGCCGGGATCGGGCGCTTGGCGGTGCGGCTCATGACGGCGTCGATATCGGCGTCATACCACATGTTGAGCGCACCCGACGCGCCTGCGCCGACGGCAATGCAGAGAATGGCGATCAGGCCGAGAACGGGATTGATGTGACCCGGTGCCAGCACCAGGCCGGCAAAGGCTGTGAAGACCACGAGCGACATGACCCGTGGCTTCAGAAGCTCGAAATAATCGCGCGCACTGGCTTCCGACAGGCGAAAATCGCCGTCTTCCGCAAGAGCCTCGTGATTGTCGATTACCGTCATCATTCCGTCCTGAGCAAATTAACTGACAGACGCCGCAGAAGCCTGCGGCGTCTGGAAAACCGGCATCTTACTTGATGCGCGGGAGCTGTTCCCACTGGTGGTACGGCGGCGGCGAAGGCAGCTGCCACTCGAGGGTCGTTGCGCCCTCACCCCATGGATTGTCACCGGCAACGCGCTTCTTGGCGAAGGCTTCCCAGACACCGACGAGGAAGATGATCACGCCGACGAAGGAGATGTAGGAGCCGATCGAAGAAACATAGTTCCAGCCGGCGAATGCATCCGGATAGTCGATGTAGCGGCGCGGCATGCCAGCGAGGCCGAGGAAGTGCTGCGGGAAGAACACCAGGTTCACGCCGATGAACATGACCCAGAAGTGCAGCTTGCCAAGGAATTCGCTGTACATGTAGCCGGTCATCTTCGGGAACCAGTAGTACCAGGCAGCGAAGATGGCGAAGACGGCGCCGAGCGACAGAACATAGTGGAAGTGAGCCACGACGTAATAGGTGTCATGCAGCGAGCGGTCGAGGCCGGCGTTGGCGAGCTGGACACCGGTGACACCGCCGACGGTGAAGAGGAAGATGAAGCCGATCGCCCAGATCATCGGGGTGCGGAAGCTGATCGAGCCACCCCACATGGTCGCAATCCAGGAGAAGATCTTCACACCCGTCGGAACGGCGATGACCATCGTTGCGAAGACGAAGTAGCGCTGCGCATCGAGCGACAGGCCGACCGTGTACATGTGGTGAGCCCAGACGACAAAGCCGACGGCACCGATGGCGACCATGGCGTAGGCCATGCCGAGATAACCGAAAACCGGCTTCTTGGAGAAGGTCGACACGATATGGCTGACGATGCCGAAGCCCGGCAGGATCAGGATGTAGACTTCCGGGTGACCGAAGAACCAGAACAGGTGCTGGTAGAGGATCGGGTCACCGCCGCCTTCCGGCGCGAAGAAGGCTGTGCCGAAGTTACGGTCGGTCAGCAGCATGGTGATGGCGCCTGCCAGAACCGGCAGCGACAGCAGCAGCAGGAAGGCGGTGATCAGCACGGCCCAGGCAAAGAGCGGCATCTTGTGCAGCGTCATGCCCGGAGCGCGCATATTGAGGATCGTGGTGATGAAGTTGATCGCACCGAGGATCGAGGACGCACCGGCAATGTGAAGCGCGAAGATCGCAAGGTCGACTGCCGGACCCGGCTGACCGCCGACGGCAAGCGGCGGATACATGGTCCAGCCGCCACCTGCGCCATAGGCGCCTGCCGGGCCTTCGACGAACATCGAGATGCACAGCAACAGGAAGGCCGGAACGATCAGCCAGAAGGAGATGTTGTTCAGACGCGGGAAAGCCATATCAGGCGCACCGATCATGATCGGCACCATCCAGTTGGCGAAACCGCCGATCATCGCCGGCATGACCATGAAGAAGATCATGATCAGCGCGTGAGCGGTGGTGAAGACGTTGAACATGTGCTTGGCGCCGTCGATGGCGGCATCACCTTCGAAGCCGTAGACCATGGAGGCCAGGCCGTGGAAGATCTGGATGCCCGGCTCCTGCAGTTCCATGCGCATGGCGACGGAAAGAAGGCCACCGACGATGCCGGCGAAGATCGCGAAGATCAGATAGAGCGTGCCGATGTCCTTGTGGTTCGTCGAGAAGAACCAGCGGTCTGCAAAGCTCGGCGTATGCGAGTGATCGTGGTGGTCGTCATGCGCGTGTGCGTCATGAGCGTGGTGATCATGAGAATGATCGTCGTGAGCGGAAGGTCCAGCCATTGTCCCGATCCCCTATCTTACTTTGCGACGTTTTCAGCGACATCGACGGTCTTTGCAGAACCATCGGCAGCGGCGATCAGTGTCTTGTAGGCGCCGGGCAAGTCGCTGGCGGCCGTGGTCAGCCACTGCTTGTACTTGCCCTCGGAGACCACGCGGATCGCGATCGGCATGAACGCATGGTCCTTGCCGCAAAGCTCGGAACACTGGCCGTAGAAGAGGCCTTCGCGCTCGGCGCGGAACCAGGTTTCGTTCAGGCGGCCCGGAACGGCGTCGATCTTGATGCCGAAGGACGGCATGGCGAAAGCATGAATGACGTCGGTCGGCGCGGCAGTGACAAGAACGCGAACGGTCTTGTTGACAGGCAGTACGAGTTCGTTATCGACGGCCAGAAGGCGCGGATAGACAGCAAGATCGGTCTTGCCGGCAGAGGCACGATCCGGTTCCTTCAGAAGGTAGGAGTCGAAGGCGACAGGCGTTTCGCCGGAGCCCTCATATTCATAGTTCCACTGCCACTGGGTCGCGGTCGCCTTGATCGTCACATCCGGATTTTCCGGCAGGGTGAGCTGCGCCGTCAGGAGGGTGAAAGAAGGAACAGCGAGGAAAAGAAGGATAAGAACCGGCCCCACGGTCCAGATGACTTCGATTACCGTATTGTGGCTCGTCTTGGAGGGAACCGGGTTTGCCGAAGCCCGGAACTTGAAACAGACGACCAGAATGAGAACGAGAACGAACAGCGTGATCGGAACGATGAACCACAGCGTATATTGTTCGAACCAGTGGATCTCCCGCATGATCGGCGTTGCTGCCGGCTGCAGTGTCGCCTGCCACGGCATCGGCTGATCGGCATATGTGCCGGAAGCAAAAAGCAGACAGACCAGCGCGGTCAGGGCTGCATAAGCCTTCTTAATCACCTTGTAATCTCCCTCGAGCGCTGATCTGCGATAAATCGAGCGCAGAATCCTTGCCATCCTGTGCGCTTCAAACCACAGTTTGGCATCCGCCGCAACAGGCAGAAGCAATTGTCTATGCGGCATTTTTGCTCAAAGACTGCCTCCTCAGCCACGGCAAAACATTCCAAGCTTTTCATCAGCATACGAAAAACGCGCTCCAGCGCCAATCCGCCCGCTGCACATTCTTTCGGCGAGGTCCTATTTCTGCCGCAGTCCCCCGGTTTTCACGGGGTGGGGCTTTTCATTTTCTGTGGGCAGCTTCACAAATAGCGGCAATGATTCGATATCCAGAGGTTTTCATGGGTTTCCGTTCCCTCGCGCGGCCTTTTGTTCTGGCCGCAGGCATCGCGACCGCCGCGACGAGCCCCGTTTTCGCGCAGCAGACGCCGACGCCCGCGCAGTCGCGTCCTGCCGCGCCTGCTGCGAAGCCCGCACCGACACAGCAGCCCGCACCGTCTGCGACGCCGAACGTCGAGCAGGTAACGCCCAGCCAGGCTCAGCCGCCGGCTCCCGGCACGGTCCGTTCCAACCATGGCGCATGGTCCGTCGTCTGCGACAAGCCGGCGGGCGCCTCGGCCGAGCAGTGCGCGCTGATGCAGAACGTTATTGCCGAAGACCGTCCTGAAGTAGGCCTCTCCGTCGTCGTCCTGAAGACCGCCGACCGCAAGTCGAAGATCCTGCGCGTGCTGGCGCCGCTTGGCGTGCTGCTGCCGAACGGCCTCGGCCTCAATGTCGACGGCAAGGATATCGGCCGCGCCTATTTCGTGCGCTGCTTTGCCGACGGCTGCTATGCCGAAGTCGTTCTCGAGGACGAACTGCTCAAGACCTTCCGCAGCGGCGCGCAGGCAACCTTCATCGTCTTCCAGACGCCGGAAGAAGGCATCGGCATCCCCGTCGACCTCAAGGGCTTCGCAGAAGGCTACGACGCCCTGCCCTGATGCAGGGCTTGCTCGCGCAGTGCATCAGACCTACATCGGCTATTGAGCATTACCGCTCTTCTTGCGGAGCATAAAACCATGACCACGGATCTCCTGACGCTCTTTGATGCCGATGAAGCGACGATGCGTAAGCATGTCGCCGAGGCGCTTACCGGCGCCGATGACGGCGAGCTCTTCATCGAGCACGCGCAGGCGGAATCGCTGACCTTCGACAATGGCCGCCTCAAGGGCGGCAGCTTCAACACCGAACAGGGTTTCGGCCTGCGCGCGGTTGCCGGCGAAGCGGTCGGCTATGCCCATGCGGGCGACCTTTCGGTTTCGGCGCTGAAGCGGGCAGCCGATGCTGTCGGCGCCGTCACGCGCGGTTATTCCGGCTCTTACGCGGCAGCACCGCAGGGTACCAACCGCAAGCTCTATACCGACGAGAACCCGATCGGTTCGCCGACCTTCGAGGAGAAGGTCAAGGTGCTGACTGATATCGACGCCTATCTGCGCGGCAAGAACGACAAGGTGCGGCAGGTCACTGCTTCGGTGGCGGCAAGCTGGCAGGTAGTCGATATCCTGCGCGCCGATGGCCATCGCGTGCAGGATATCCGCCCGATGACGCGCATCAATATCTCTGTCATGGTCGGCGACGGCGACCGGCAGGAGAGCGGCTCCTACGGCCAGGGCGGCCGCATCGGTTTCGGTGATTTCATCGCGACAGGAAGCTGGCAGCACGGTGCGGACGAAGCGCTGCGGCAGGCACTCGTCAATCTTGAAGCGATCGATGCACCTGCCGGTACGATGGATGTCGTGCTCGGCTCGGGCTGGCCCGGCGTCATGCTGCACGAGGCCGTGGGCCATGGTCTCGAAGGCGACTTCAACCGCAAGAAGACGTCTGCCTTTGCCGGTCTCCTCGGCCAGATGGTGGCCGCCCCCGGCGTGACCGTCGTCGACGACGGTACGATCGACAGCCGCCGAGGTTCCATCACCATCGACGACGAAGGTACGCCTTCCGCCTACAACGTGCTGATCGAAAACGGTAAACTGGTCGGATACATGCAGGACCGGCAGAACGCCCGGCTGATGGGCATGGCGCCCACCGGCAACGGCCGTCGCCAGGGTTATGCACATGTGCCAATGCCGCGCATGACGAACACCTATATGCTCGGTGGCGACAAGACGCCGGAAGAAATCATCGCTTCGGTCAAGAAGGGCATCTATGCCGTCTCCTTCGGCGGCGGCCAGGTGGACATCACGTCAGGCAAGTTCGTCTTCGGCTGCACCGAGGCCTATCTCATCGAAAACGGCAAGATCGGTGCGCCGATCAAGGGCGCCATGCTGATCGGCAACGGCCCGGACGCCATGAAGCGCGTATCGATGATCGGCAACGACATGAAGCTCGACACCGGTATCGGCAATTGCGGCAAGGCCGGCCAATGGGTTCCCGTCGGCGTCGGCCAGCCGCACCTGCGCATGGATCAGGTGACGGTCGGCGGCACGCAGACCTGAGGCGGTGCGATCATGGCCGAAATCGAAATCAGAACCTTCGCTCCTGACGATGCCGATGGCGTGATTTCGGTCATCCTGCCGATCCAGCGCGAAGAATTCGGCATCGACATCACCGCCGACACGCAGCCGGACCTGCGTGTCGTTCCGGATTTCTATCAGTCCGGCAAGGGCCAGTTCTGGGTGGCGGTCAAGGATGGTGCCGTCGTCGGCACGCTCGGCCTCAAGGATATCGGCAACAACCAGGCGGCCCTGCGAAAGATGTTCGTGGCCGCCGAGGTGCGGGGCCGCGAACACGGTGTGGCCGCCCGGCTGCTCGAAGCGCTTTTTGCCCATGCCGGCAAAGTCGGCGTCACCGATATCTTCCTCGGCACGACGGACAAGTTCGTCGCCGCGCACCGGTTCTATGAGAAGAACGGTTTCTCCGAGATCGCCAGCAAGGACCTGCCGCGAGAATTCCCGCGAATGGCCGTCGACAGCAAATTCTATCGATATAAGTTCGGCTGACTCAGACTTTCAGAAGGTTGTTATGCGGCTGATCTCGCGATGGCAGAATTCCGCGGGAGAGCGAGTGCGGATCGCGCTCAATCTCAAAGGTATTTCCTACAGTTACGTTCCCATCGGTTCGCTTGAAGCGGGCGAATACAATCGGCTCAATCCACAGGGGCTGCTGCCAGCCTTGGATATCGGCGGTCGTGTTGTGCCTCAATCGTCGGCGATCCTGGCTTACATAGAGGAGAACTATCCCGATCCGAGCCTCCTGCCCGAGGATCCGCTACTGCGTGCGCAGGCGAGAGGTTTTGCCGCCCACATTGCTTCGGAGATGCACTCCCTAACGGTCCAGCGCGTCCGGTATTTCTTGCAGGAGGCACTTGGCGGCGGCGAGGCCGAAGTAAAGCGATGGGTGCGCCACTGGCTGGGACTTGGCTTTGCCGCGCTTGAAGAAACGCTCGCGCAGCGTGAAATCCAGTCGCCCTTCTGTTTCGATGATCGTCCGGGCTGGGCCGACCTGCATCTGATTCCGCAGATGAGCAACGCTCGCCGTCTTGGCCATGATCTCTCGCCCTATCCCCTATTGCTCTCGACTGAGCAGCGCTGTGTGGTTCTCGACGCCTTCCGCTCGGCTCGGCCGGAGGCGCAGCCGGATTTCCCGAAGCCGGATCGCTTCGCTTCAAGTGCGTCACTCGGAACAACTTGATACAAGCCGATAGGAGTGATGACAGCAGTGACACTCACAGCACGGGCTCTTTAATGTAACGATCGATTATTGATGTCGCGTCTTTCGCGGAACAGCCCTTGATCCGATCCAAGGGAACGAAAATCGTCCTCGGCAGGATTCCCCAGTTCCATGCGAAGAGATCACTCAAAAGTTTCGGATCTGCGTCATCCCGGACGACCAATCTTAGCGTTCTTTCCGATGTGCGTGCTCGATTCACCTTGCTGATCTTGCTGATTACCCGCCAGTGAAGGCTGGCCGAAAAGCCCTGATGCTGGATGCCTTCGGGTGATAAGACAATGAGCGGTCTGCTGAAGGTGATCTTCGAAGCCCGGTAGATCGAGCGGGCGAGTTGAGCCGACATGACGACGAGCGCTAGACCGGCCATGAATGGAGGAAAGGCTTGGAAGACCAGTTCGCCGCTGGCGATCAGCGCGAGGACGATACAAATCACGGACTTGAAACCGACGACCGTCCAGTAGTTCAAGACGTTTTCCCAGATCTCCAGCTGCAAAGCGTCACCGGCGCCATCCACAGAAGCGCCTGCCGGTCCTATCCAGCGCATGCGTCTATCCCGTCTCAAAGCAGCATACGCCATGCCCTGTCAGGTCTATCAAGGCTTGAACCGCCATTTCCGCTCGATTGCGGCGGCGAGATCTACCTCGTGACGCCGAGCAAAGAGCAGGACATGGCCGAGAATATCGGCAGTTTCGTCGGCCAGGTCGCGCTCCATCTCCTCGGGCGAACGGCCTTTGGCACGGCCGCGGCCGGTCAGGCGGTTCCAGGCCTGGGTCAGTTCTCCCATTTCCTCCTGCAGCTTCAGCAGAAACCAATCGGCATCGCGCTCGATGTCATTGGCGGCGGCGTAGGCGGACGATGAGGTCTCGAACTGGTCGGCGAGCCGTTGCAGCATGACGTTCTCCTTTTGTTTATGAGGAGAGCGCCGATTCCCGAAGTTTGTCCAGAGCGAGCCGCGGCTCAGCCCTGGTTCGGCAACAGCATGCAGTCGTAGGAGCGCTTCTTCAGGGCGTCGCAGGCAGAGGTCGCGTCTTCCTTGCTCTGGAAGCCAATGAAACGGGCGCGATAAATCGCATTGGCGCCCTTGCCGACAGCTTCCGTGTAAGGCGAGGCGGAAACCAGCGGCGCACCGGCCTCGGACTGGGCCTGCGCGAGGAGCGCGCGGGCAGCATCGGCGCTCGGGGCAGCCGAGATCTGAATCTGCCAGCCGCCTGTCTTGCCGGCCGGCGCTTTCGCCGCCTTGCCGGCATTCATGATTTCGTCCATTGCCGCCGGGCGCTCAAGCGGGACAACTCCGTCGTTGGCAAAGCCAAGCGCCTTCTGTGCAGGTGCTGCTGCGTCGTCCGCAACGCGCGGCGCGTTCGCCGGCACGGGAACATCCGTCTGCTCCGCAGCCGAGGCTACCTCGACCTGCTGCTTGGCATTGATGCTTGCAGTCAAGCTGGCGCCACCGGAGGAGGCTCTGCCCATGTAGCGGTCGAACAATCCGGCCATCTTGGCATCGCGGCTGCGGGCCGTGCGGCCGCCGAGCACCACGCCAACCACGCGGCGGCTACCGTCCTTCACGGCGCTGACAATGTTGAAACCGGAGGCATTGGTATAGCCGGTCTTGATACCGTCCATGCCCTGATAGCGGTACATGAGATTGTTGTGGCCGCGGATGGTCTGGCCACGGAAATTGAAGCTCGCGATGGAGAAGAGGCGATATTCGCCTGGATAGTTCTTCATCAGCGCCACGGCGAGCGTGGACATATCGCGCGCCGTCGTGACCTGACGCTTGTCCGGCAGGCCGGACGCATTGACGAAGACCGTGCGGCCCATGCCGAGCTGACGGGCCCTCTGGGTCATGAGCCTGGCGAAATTGCTTTCCGAGCCGCCGAGCTTCTCACCCATGGCGGCCGCCGCATCATTGGCCGATTTGACGATCATGCCATAAACCGCCTCGCGCACCGTGATCGTGCCGCCCGCCTTCACGCCGAGCTTTGTCGGCGGACGGGAGGCAGCATATTTCGACATGGTGATCGGTGTATCCCAGGTGATCTTGCCGCGATTGAGCGCCTCGAAGGTGAGATAGAGCGTCATCATCTTCGTCAGCGAAGCCGGATAGTTCAGCGTATCACCGTTTTCCGAGGCAAGAACCTTGCCGGTGCGGGCATCGAGGACGAGGGAAGCGCTACCGGCGAAGGCCGCAACAGGTGCAGAAAGTGCCAGCGACGCGGTCAAAATGGCAGCCAAAAGCCTTCTCATACACTTCCCCTCATTATACCCGGCGAGTCGCTACAACCGGAATTATGTCCCGTATTGTGACAGATGCCCATAATCTGGCGCGACTTTGAGGCAACGCCCAAGTTTTTTCCAAGCTTTTGTTTCGCTTGGTTAACAGCCGGTCAACAACCCGTTTTCCCTCCGGGATTCAGCAAGGTTTAACGGCGGCATTGGTAGCCTGTGTGACACGATTACAAAGCGGGGTCACGGAAAAAATGGGGCAGTGGAAGCGGCGGCTGAAGCGCATCGCGATCGGCAGCGGGCTGGAAGCGGCGTGGCTGGCGAGCGCTGCCGGGCTCATGAAGGAGGCCCGCGGACGCGGCGTCATCTTCACGCTCCATCATGTGCGCCCGCATGTCGCCCAACCGTTCGAACCGAACCAGCATCTTGAAATAACACCAGAATTTCTGGATTCAACGCTCCGGCGCCTGAGACGGATCGGCTATCGTTTCGTACCGCTCGATGTGGTGCCCTCCCTGTTATCGGACCCGCAGGACGATCGCCTGTTCGCCGCCTTCACACTGGATGACGGGTATCGCAACAATCTGATCCATGCCCTGCCCGTCTTCGAACGGCATCAGGCGCCCTTTACCATTTTCATAGCGCAGGGCTTTGCCGAGGGCTCGCACAGCATCTGGTGGGAAACGCTGGCACTGCTGCTTAACCGGGAAAATAGCATCGAGTTCAATTTTGGCCGCGGCAGGGAGAGACTGGCGCTCGATACGCTCGTCCGGAAATGGGACGCCTTCGACAGGCTTGCCGAGTTTATCCACAGGCAGGACGAGAGCCACGCCCTCGCCGAGGTGGATGCGCTGGCGCGGCGCCACGGGATCGAGCCGCTCGACATTACGCGGGAACTGGTCATGGGACCGCAGGAGCTGCGCAATCTTTCGGCAAGCCCGCTCGCCAGTCTCGGCGCCCATACTATCAGCCACAGGGCACTTGCCCGCCTGCCGCATGCCGAAGCCCGCATCGAGATGGAAATCTCGGCAGATTATGTCGAGTCGATCACCGGCATTCGTCCCCGGACAATCGCTTTTCCCTATGGAACGAAGGAGGCAACAAAGGGCCGTGAAGCGGAGCTTGCGGCAAAGCTCGGCTTTGCCGTAGCCGTGACAACGCAGCCGGGCATTCCGGCAGCAAGCAAGCCCACCTATATGCCGCGTATCTCGATCAACGGCTTTTACCAGAGGTCACGCTATGTTTCGGCGCTGGCATCAGGCATTCCATTGAAACTGCTTGGGAAATAAGTTCTCTACGGGTACATCCGCACCTTGTCCCAGCCCCCCTCGGGCGTCGGCCGGCGGAACTCGATCCGGTCGTGCAGCCGGAACTTCTGGTCTTTCCAGAACTCGATCGAGGTCGGGCGGATCCGGAAACCAGACCAGTAAGACGGGCGCGGAATGTCGCCGATGGCGTAGCGCGCTGTGTATTCGGCAACCGCCTTTTCCAGGGCAAAACGGCTTTCGAGCGGGCGCGACTGCTTGGAAGCCCAGGCGCCGATACGGCTGCCGCGGGCACGCGTCGCAAAGTAGGCGTCGGCCTCTGCGTCTGTGACCAGTTCGACAGGGCCGCGAACGCGCACCTGACGGCGCAGCGTTTTCCAGTGGAAACACATGGCAGCTTTCTTCTGCCCCAAGATTTCGCGACCTTTCTGACTCTCGAAATTCGTGTAGAAGACGAATCCGTCAGTATCGAAACCCTTCAGGAGAACCATGCGGACATTGGGCAGCCCATCTTCATCGACCGTCGCGAGCGCGACAGCATTGGGGTCGTTGAGTTCGGAAGCCTCCGCCTCCTTCAGCCACTCCCCAAAGAGCTTGAAGGGCTCTTCACTTTCCGTAAAGTCACCAGCTGTTAACCCGTTTGCCGACATATTAATTCAAATCCCGAGGTTTCTAAAAACTGACCCAGCCTCTCAGACTGGGGAAGGATGCAGGGTGGAAGTCATAGCAAAGACACATCGCCATACAAAGGGTTCGCTGCGCCGCAGCGTCAGACTCTCCATCGTCGGTATTGCGATCCTGTCACTTTCCGGCTGCATGACCGGAGGGTTCGACTTCCTGAGCTCGGCAAAGGTGGATCGTTCGGTTGCGACCGGCACGGTGCCGCAGCCCGCCCCGAGCACCGATACGCTTTCCGACGAGATGACGGTGCGCAACGCCGTGACGTCGGCCGATATCCAGAAACTCGAGGGGCAGCCGCTTCCCTGGGCCAATGCCTCGACCGGCAGCGCCGGCGTCATCGACACGATCGTCGAGAATAATGATGCCGGTCAGGTCTGCCGGCAATTCCGCACGACACGCCATTCCTATGTCGGTATCGCCAAATTCTACGGCAAGACCTGCCTTGTCGGCGGCGGCAACTGGCAGCTTCTGAGCTTCCAGCCGGAAAGCTGATCCGCTCCTTTACCCGTTTTGCGGCGTTGGCCACCCTGAAACTTCAGGGTTAATGCGGCGTGCCGATTCGCTTCAATGTTTAGTGAAAGACTAACCATTAGTGGCAAAACACCCCATATCCAGCTTCGGAAATAAGAAGTGATTAGCAACTCTCCCGCACGATCGGCCGACGAGCGTGCTTTCCTGTCGTGAACCGGGAGGCGCGTCATGAGTTGAGATTCGGTTTCCGGGAGCGCCACGAGGAAGATGCCTCCCGGATTGCGACAGCGGCGGTGCGAACAATGCGTGATCCATATAAGGTTCTGGGCGTCAAGCGCGACGCGGATGCGGACGAAATCAAGGCGGCCTGGCGCAACATGGCCAAGGCCGTGCATCCCGATCACAATCAGGGCGACCCCACGGCCACCGCGCGTTTCGCCGAGATCGGCCGCGCCTATGAAACACTGAAAGATCCGCGAAAGCGCAATCTCTTCGACAGCGCCGTACGCATGGCTGAAGCAAAGAAGCAGGAGCAGACGATCATGCAGCAGCGTCAAGCTGCGCGTGAGGCTGCCGCCCGCGCCAAGGCCGCTCAGGCCAATGCCGAGCGGGTGATGGAAGAGCTTGCACGCGCCAATGCCAGTGCACAGAAGGCCGCAGCGGCAGGTGCCAAGCAGCAGCAGCAGGCAGGCTCGACCGAAGCGGCAGAAGAGATGGTCGAGCGCATCTTTGGCGCACAAGCGGCCCGCAGCGCCGGCGCGCAGGCGCAACCGCAGGCACAGCAAGCATACTCTCAGCAGGCGCACTCCCAGCAGGCACAGGCCAAGCCGCATGCAGCCGAGGCGGCAAGGCAGCCGGAACAGGATACAGCAGAATCCGAAACCGCCAGGGCGGAGGATGAGCAGACGGAGGCCACGACCGGCACTGGCGTCAACATGTCCCTGCCGCTCAGCCTTCTGACCTCGCTGGTGCGCCGCTTCACTGGCACCGGTCAGCCAGGCCCTGAAAAAGCACCGGATGAGGTGGCAACTGCCACCGTGACGATCGAAGACATCATGAGGGGCAGCTGGACGACGGTTTCTCTTCCGGAGGGCCGTGAAGTCGGCTTTGCCCTGCCAGCCGGCACGACCGAAGGCCATCAGGTCCGGCTCAAGGGCCAGGGATTCAAGTTGCCGGGCATGCAACGCGGCGATGCCGTCATCAACATCCATATCGCGCCCGATCCGAGATTCACCGTCGATGGTTTCGACGTGCATGCCGTGCTGCCGCTCAACATCGAGAACGCAGTGCTTGGCACCGAAGCGCGCGTAGATGGTCCGCAGGGACCGGTCAATGTAACGGTCCCCGCCTGGTCCGGTTCCGACAAAACGATCCGCATTCCCGACCAGGGGCTGCCCAACGACAGCGGTGGAAAAGGCGATCTCGTCGTCGAATTGCGCATTATGTTGTGGGAAAAACCTGACGATAAGGTCACCGATCTCATGCGCAGCATGCGTGAAGGGCTATTTTTATGAAATTTTGGTGACAATCGCACCCTTTGTTACGATGCCTAACAGTTGATGATCTTGGGCCTGCTTGAACCGATTAACGGCCTATGCCATAGGCAGGATCATCAGAATTCCTAGGGAAGCGAAATATGGCTCAAGCATCCGGCCTCATGGCAGGCAAACGCGGCGTCATCATGGGTGTCGCCAACAATCGTTCGATTGCGTGGGGTATTGCCAAGGCCATTCATGCGCAGGGCGGAGAAGTTGCATTCACCTATCAGGGCGATGCCCTGAAGAAGCGCGTGGAGCCCCTGGCTGCCGAAATCGGCGCCGTCATGGTCGGCCATTGCGACGTCAGCGACGAATCGACGATCGATGCCGTTTTCGAAAACGTCGAGAAGCTGTGGGGCAAGATCGATTTCATCGTGCATGCGATCGGTTTCTCCGACAAGGACGAGCTGACCGGCCGTTACGTCGATACGACGCCTGACAATTTCACCAAGACCATGCAGATCTCCGTCTACTCCTTCACGTCGGTCGCGCGCCGCGCCGAGAAGCTGATGACGGAAGGCGGTTCGATGCTCACCCTCACCTATTACGGTGCTGAGAAGGTGATGCCGAACTACAACGTCATGGGCGTTGCCAAGGCGGCACTCGAAGCGAGCGTCAAATATCTCGCCGTCGACCTCGGACCGAAGAACATCCGCGTCAACGCCGTTTCGGCAGGCCCGATCAAGACGCTTGCGGCCTCCGGCATCGGCGATTTCCGCTACATCCTCAAGTGGAACGAGTATAACGCGCCGCTGCGTCGTACCGTGACCATCGAGGAAGTGGGCGATGTCGGCCTGTACCTGCTCTCGGACCTGTCGCGTTCCGTGACGGGTGAAGTGCATCACGCCGACAGCGGCTATCATGTCATCGGCATGAAGGCTGTGGACGCGCCTGATATTTCCGTCATCAAGGACTGAGCGTCCTTACCTGCAAAGCGGAGCCGATCCCCGTGCTTATCTATGTGATCAGACACGGCCAGACCGACTGGAATGCGGAACGCCGCCTGCAGGGCCAGAAGGATATTCCGATCAATGCGATCGGCCGCGAACAGGCAAGACAGAACGGGATCGCCCTTGCGGCGGTCCTGAAGGGCGAGGATACGGAATTCGATTTCGTCGCAAGCCCGCTCGGGCGCACGCGCGAGACCATGGAGATCATGCGATCAGCCATGAGGCTTCCGCCCAAGGACTATCGAACCGACGAACGCCTGGTCGAAGTCTCCTTTGGCGACTGGGAAGGCTATACGATAAAGCAGCTCAGGGTCTCTCAGGCCGAGCGAGTGACGGAACGCAACATCAACAAGTGGGATTTCATTCCGCCGGGCGAGGATGCGGAAAGCTACGAGATCATGTCGTGGCGAACAGGCGCATGGCTGAATTCAGTCGACCGGCCAACCGTTTGCGTCACCCATGGCGGCGTCATCAGAAGCCTGTTCAAGCTAATCTCCAACCTTCCCAAGGATGTCGCGTCCGAAGGCGAAATCCCGCAGGACCGGATTTTGAAGATCGAGACGTCGCGAGGCCAGATCGGCTGGATCTGATCCTGCAGATCCTTGCCTACTTGACGATGTCGAGATCGTTGATGACGCGCTTGCCGTCGACTTCCGTATAGAAGATCACAACCTTGACGCCGGCCTTCAGGCCTTCGAAATCGAATTCCTCGGGCGCCTGATAGGTCTTGCCGTCATCCAGCGTCAGGACGAGATTGGTAGTGTCGACCTTCTTGATCGTCGCCTCGACATCGGCACTCTCGGCAAAACTGCTCATGGGCGAAAGAAAATTTGCCGTCGCCAGAAGCGTAGCAATAACGAAACGCATGTCGGCAATCCCCTTTAAGCGCTGCCATGGATATCGAGTGGCCACAGATAAACTCCTGAATATGGCGAAAATTGCCCGGAAGAATGGCTTTCGGCGCCCAATTGATGAATAGGATTTTACCGATAATCAAGAGGCCTGTTTAACCGTCTTTTTCTCTCTGTTTACGTGATTTAGCGGCCGCGAATGCGCGCAATCGTAAATTAACCCCTGCCCCCTAAAGTCGGCGCGAATGTAGGGGTGTGTGATTTGCAATTCCGGCTGAGCAACGGCAACCAGCTGCGGCGTGTTCTGAAGAATACGCGCGTCTCTCTGCTGGTTTCCGCCATCGTGGCCATCGTCGTTATTGCCGTCGGCTTTGCACTCGACCGCGCGAATACTGCTGCCTATCTGCGCGAGCTGCACATCCGTACTGAAAACGAGACCAACCTGATCCGTGCCCGCGTGATGGCGCAGATCAATATGGATATTACCGCCGTCCGCGACCTTTCCAACCTGATCTCGCTCAGCACGCAGACGAACGAGGCGGAGATGGAGCGGCAGATCAACTGGCTGCTGATCCAGAACCCGCATTTCATCAATATTGCGCTCGCGCCTGATTTCATCGTCAAATCGGTCTATCCGGCGCAATCCGACAAGGACCGAATCGGCAAGGATGTGCGCGAGCGGCTGATGGAGCGCATGTCGATCAGCCGCAATGCCGGCGACCAGTCCGCACGCTTCTACGGCCCCTTCAAGACGACGGATGCAGAAAACGCCTTCGCGATCTTCTTTCCGGTTTTCGTCAAACAGAACGGCCAGCGCCGCATCTGGGGCGCGGTCGAGGTGGTCATAGACCAAAACATGTTCTACGAGTCGACCGGCCTGATGCCAGCGCGCAACAGCGAAAATCAGGAGCGCTATCCGCATCTCGACCATCTGTCGATCGCGGTGCGCGACATCGGCATTCCGAATGAGACGGCCGCGCCCTTCTTCGGCCCCGCCAATATTTACGAAAAGGACCCGCTCCGCCGCAAGATGAGCTTCGCGGGCGGGCGATGGGAACTGGCGGCAGTGCCGAACGACGGCTGGCACGCGGTTCCCGGCAATCGGCATGAACTGCGATTGATCATCGTCGCCGCGGGCTGCGTGATCATCATCCCGATCTTCTTCGCGACCCTGCTGCTTGGCGAACGCAACCGCAACATCACGCAGCTCGAGGCCCGCGAAGCCAAACTTCTCGAACTGTCGCAGCGCCTTAACCTGGCGCTGGAATCTTCGCGCATCGGCATATGGGAGTTGCAGGAGAACGCCACCAACCTTTCCTGGGACGCACGTGCATCCACCCTTCACGGCCTCAAGTCGATCGAAGGCAGCCGGCCGCTGGAAGTGTGGCTTTCGACGATCGTGCCCGAAGACCGCGAAATCGCCGAGGTTCATTTCTTCGGCTGCAGCATCGCGGGAGAAGCCTGCACCGCGCAGTACAGGGTAATGCGGGAAGACGGCCGGATCCGCCACCTGCGCTCCATCGGCGCCTTCTATACGGATGCCGGTGGCACGGGAAAAACAATCGGCATCGTCTGGGATGTGACAGCCGATGCGGAAGTCACCAACACGCTTCGCCTTGCCAAGGAAACGAGCGAGCTCAAGAATGCCGAGCTGGAACTCGCGCTGGAAGAACTTTCGAGCCGCGAGGCGGAGCTTTCCGAACTCTCCGGCAAGCTCGACCTCGCGCTCGATTCCTATCAATGCGGCATCTGGGAAGCCATTCTCGGCAAGCGCGGCTCGATCTGGGACGAGCGTATGCACGAGCTCTACGGATTGAAGCAGAGCAATGCCTTCGTGACCGAAGATGCCTGGCTCTCCTGCATCCACCCCGATGATCGCGGACTGGCGCTCGAAAGCGCCCGCCATTTCAAGCAGGTCGGAGACACCCATACGCTCGTCTGCCGCGTGCCGGATGAAAATGGCGGCCTGCGCTACGTGCGTTCCGTCGGCAAGGTGCATCGTACGCCGGCCGGCGAGATGAAGATCATCGGCATCGCCTTCGATTCGACCGAGGATGCGTTGATGACGCTGCGCCTCAAGGCGGCGAAGGATGAGGCGATCACCAAAAACATCGAGCTGGAACTCGCCAAGAACAGGATCGAGCACAACTCCCTGCACGATCCGCTGACCTCGCTCGCCAATCGCCGCAAGCTTGATATCGCGCTGGAAAACCTGACGGATGCCGGCCGCGGCGAGCGGCAGAAATTTGCGATCCTGCATATCGACCTCGACCGCTTCAAGGAAATCAACGACACGCTTGGGCATGCCGCAGGCGACGCGATGCTGGTGCATGCCTCACGCGTACTTTCAAGAAGCCTGCGCGACAGCGATGTCGTTGCGCGTATCGGCGGCGATGAGTTCGTCATCCTCTCCTTCGACGTGGGCGATAAGGAGATGGCGGAGCTTGCCGGCCGCGTCATCGAGGAAATGCGCCAGCCGATCGATTTCCAGGGCTTTCCCTGCCGCTGTGGCGTATCGATCGGCATTGCGCTGGCGAACGGCATCCATGTCGACGCCCGCAAGGTCCTGATCAATGCCGATATCGCGCTCTACCGGGCCAAGAGCCTCGGCCGCAATCGCTTCGAATTTTTCAACCACAATCTGCAGGCCGACATCATCAACAATAAACGCACGGCTGATGAAATCCTCGCCGGGATCGACAACGGCGAGTTCACCGCCTGGTACCAGCCGCAGTTCAGCGCCCGTACGATGAAGCTGACCGGTGTCGAGGCGCTGGTGCGCTGGCGCCATCCCTCCAGGGGCTTGCTCACGCCGGACAAGTTCCTGCGCATTGCCGACGAGATCAATGTCGTCCAGACGCTCGACCGCATCGTCCTGGAGACCGCGCTGCGCGACAAGATGCGCTGGGCGGCACAGGGCATCTTCATACCGAAAATCTCCGTCAACGTTTCGGCACGGCGCCTGCATGACGGCAGCCTTCTGGAATCGCTCGGAGGCCTGCAGATCCGTCCAGGCGAAATTTCCTTCGAGCTGGTGGAATCCATTTTCCTCGATGAAAGCGARGACGTGGTTTCGCATAATCTCGAACGGATCAAGGCACTCGGCATCGATATCGAAATCGACGATTTCGGTACCGGTCATACGTCGATCGTGTCGCTGCTCAAGCTCAAGCCGAAACGGCTGAAGATCGACCGGCAGCTCGTAAAGCCGATCGTCGCCTCCTCGCAGGAGCGCGCGCTCGTCAGTTCCATCATCGAAATCGCCCGCTCGCTCGGCGTGGAGACAGTGGCCGAGGGCGTCGAGACGCTCGCCCACGCAGAATTGCTGCGCGATCTCGGCTGCGATCTCCTGCAGGGTTACGCCTTCGCACGCCCTCTCTCCTTCGATGATTTCGCCATCGAGGCGCGCGGCACGGCCTGGCTGCTGGCATCCTAGAGCGCTGTGCATCCATTCGGACGCACGAAGGCAAACTTCCGAAATACCATTTCCACGATCGCACCATCAGGCGCAAAGAAAGGCTTTTGCCTGAACGGTTTTTTGGCCTATGAGTGTCGCGCCTTTTTGAGTAATGGCGCGGCCGGTGACGACTGGCTCCGCGCATCCGGCGGGAACACATGTCGCACAATACATTCGGTCATCTCTTCCGTGTAACCACCTGGGGCGAAAGCCACGGGCCGGCGCTCGGCGCCGTCGTCGACGGCTGCCCTCCGGGACTGCGCTTCAAGCTGGAGGACCTGCAGGTCTGGCTCGACAAGCGCAAGCCCGGCCAGAGCCGTTTCGTCACCCAGCGGCGCGAAGACGACCTGGTAAAGGTTCTCTCGGGCGTGATGATGGATGCCGACGGCGAGACGATGATTACGACCGGCACGCCGATCTCCATGCTGATCGAAAATACCGACCAGCGCTCCAAGGATTACGGCGAGATCGCCCGGCAGTATCGCCCCGGCCACGCCGACTATACCTATGATACGAAATACGGCATCCGCGATTATCGTGGCGGCGGCCGGTCCTCTGCCCGCGAGACCGCTGCCCGCGTTGCGGCAGGCGGCATTGCCCGGCTCGTCGTGCCCGGTGTCACCATCCGTGGCGCGCTGGTGCAGATCGGCAAGCACAAGATCAACCGCGCCAACTGGGACTGGGATCAGGTCGGGCAGAACCCGTTCTTCTCTCCCGATGCCGAGATCGTGCCCGTCTGGGAAGAGTATCTCGACGGCATCCGCAAGGCCGGCTCTTCGATCGGCGCCGTCGTCGAGGTGATTGCCGAAGGCGTGCCGGCCGGCCTCGGCGCACCGATCTACAGCAAGCTCGACCAGGATATCGCTTCGCTGCTGATGTCGATCAATGCCGTGAAGGGCGTAGAAATCGGCAACGGTTTTGCTGCCGCCGAAACGAGTGGCGAGGACAATGCCGATGAGATGCGTATGGGCAATGACGGCAAGCCGATTTTCCTGTCCAACAATGCCGGCGGCATTCTCGGTGGCATTTCGACCGGCCAGCCGGTTATTGCCCGCTTCGCCGTCAAGCCGACGTCATCCATTCTCACCGAACGGCAGTCGATCGATGCAGACGGCAAGAATGTCGATATCCGCACCAAGGGCCGTCATGACCCCTGCGTCGGCATCCGTGCCGTGCCGATCGGCGAGGCGATGATCGCCTGCGCCATTGCCGACCACTATCTTCGCGACCGCGGCCAGACCGGCCGGCTGAAATAGGACTTGTCCCATGCCTTATGACCAGAAGCGTGTTGTCGATGCTATCAGGGCTTTCGAAGCCGGCGAGATCGTCGTCGTCATGGATGACAATGATCGTGAAAACGAGGGCGACCTGATCGTCGCTGCCGTGCACGCGACGCCGGAAAAGATGGCTTTCATCGTGCGCCACACGTCGGGCATCGTCTGCGCGCCGATGCCGAAGGAAGAGGCCAAGCGACTGAACCTCAACGCGATGGTGGCGGAAAACGATTCTGCCCACACCACCGCCTTCACCGTTTCCGTCGACTTCAAGCACGGCACGACGACGGGCATTTCCGCCGACGACCGCACGCTGACAGTACGCAACCTTGCCAACCCGAATGTCGGCGCGTCGGACTTCGTCCGGCCGGGCCATATTTTCCCGCTGGTCTCCCGCGAAGGCGGCGTGCTGATGCGCTCCGGCCATACGGAAGCGGCAGTCGATCTCTGCAAGCTTGCCGGCCTGCCGCCGATCGGCGTCATCTCCGAACTCGTCAATGACGACGGCACGGTGACGCGCGGCCCGCAGGTCGTGGATTTCGCCGAGCAACACGGGCTGAAGCTTCTGTCGGTCGCCGACCTCATCGCCTATCGCCAGCGCAAGGAAACACTGATCGAGCTCGGCTCGAGCTTCGATATCGAAACACCGTTCGGCAAGGCCAAGGCGCATACCTATTCGCTACCCTGGGATCCGATGCAGCATCTTGCCGTCGTCTTCGGCGATATCAGGGATGGCGTCGATATTCCGGTGCGTCTGCATCCGGAAAACGTCGCCGACGACCTGTTCGGCAAGCGCAAACCGGTCGACTTCTACATGCAGAAGATCGCCGAACAGGGCCGTGGCGTCATCGTCTACCTACGTGAAGGCTCCGTCGGCGTCGGCCATTACGACAATGGCCGCAAGGCCCGCAATCAGGGCCGCGAGGCCCATGTCGAGGCACAGACACGCGATAGCGAATGGCTTGAAATCGGCCTCGGCGCACAGATTCTGAAGGATCTTGGCGTCAGCTCCATCAAGCTTCTGACCAGCCGCGAGCGGCACTATGTCGGCCTGGAAGGTTTCGGCATCAAGATTTCCACCACCGAGATCTGCTGACCGGCGATCCCTTCTGCTCTCAAGGAGAAGGGATCATCCTTTCCAGCCGTCCAGATAGACGACTTTCTCCACGCCGGCGAAACGCGCCAGACGCTCCAGTTCTGCCTCGAGCTTTTCGAGCCGCCCGGCGGATGCCTTGACACGCGGTTCCAGCCATAGCCTTTTGACGTCCAGCGTGCCGTTCTTGCGGTCTGCCTTCATGTCGATACGGCCGATGAGCCTGTCGCCTTCCAGGAGCGGAAACACGTAGTAGCCATATTCGCGCTTCGGCTCCGGGACGAAGATTTCGATGCGGTAGAAGAAACCGAACAGTCGCTCTGTCCGGTTTCTGTCCCGGATCATCGGGTCAAACGGGCTGAGCACCCGGATCCGTGGCGGCGCTTCCGGATAGTCATCGAGCGTGCCAAGGAAATCGGCTGAAGCCCAGGAGGAACGTGGCTTGCCGCCAAGGGCCGGTTCAATCAGCACCTCGATCAATTCATCCCGATGATCAGCCACCCATGCCTTCGCCTCATCCGGCGAGAGCAGATCCCAGAAGGCTGCGATTTCGCCGTGCGTGGCAAAGCCGAGACGGGCAAGCGCGCTGCGACAAGCCCAGTCGACGAACTCCTCGCGGCTTACCACCGGTTCGTGGAATTCGGCAGGGATGACGCGTTCGGCGAGATCATAGATCTTCTGGAAATTGGAGCGGCCGGCGATCGCGAATTTGCCGGTGCGCCAGAAATATTCGAGCGCCGTCTTGTTCGGGTGCCAGTTCCACCAGCCGCCGGAAACATGCCCGTCCGCCTTCATGTCGCGCGCCAGGATCGCGCCGTTCTTTGCCACCCGTTCAAAGGTCTCCTCGAAGGAGGCTTCGAAGCCTTCGCCACGCCATTTGCGCCAGCGCTCGATGATTGCCTTCTCCTCGTCGAGGAACTTGTGCTTCCAATATTTGAAGAAGGCGCTGGGCAGGATGGAGGCATCGTGCGTCCAGTGCTCGAAGAGCGAGCCATCCTTCTCCAACAGCGCGGTCAAGTGTTCGCGCCGGTAGGTCTGGTTGCGGGAAAAGAGAATCTGGTGATGGGCGCGCTCCACCGTCTGGATGCTGTCCACCTGCACGAAGCCGAGATCATGAATGAGGTCCAGCAGGCCGGCCTTGGTCAACGCGCGGTTCGGAGGCGCGCTCAGACCTTGCTTGGCGAGAAAGATACGGCGGGCATCGGAATTGGAGAGCAGATTCGTCATCCAGCCATCATAGCGCGGAAAATCTTCCTAGCCACCCGATACGATATTCCAGCCGATTTGATTTTGATCCTTTATCGGGTCATCAGCGCTCTATAAAAGCGGGAATTCAAACACGGGGACCAGAATTGAATATTCGTTTCGAGAGCGCAGGCGCCAGTTTCGGAGCAAGGGTAGCGGTCGAGCCGCTGACGCTGTCTCTCACCGAAAATCGCCTCGGCGTCATCGGGCTCAATGGCTCCGGCAAGACCACTTTCGCGCGGATGGTCAATGGGCTCATGAAACCCACCACGGGCAAGGTCATCGTCAATGGACGGGATACGCGTGACGAGAAGACGGCGCTTGCCGAAGTCGGCTTCATCTTCCAGTCGCCGCAGAACCAGATCATCCTGCCGATCGTCAGGGACGACATCGCTTTCGGACTGAAAGGCCGAGGCCTGACAAAGGCGGAGATCGAGAAAAAGGTCGAGCTGGTGCTCGCCCGGTTCAACGCCGAGGAACTGGCTCCTCGCCGGGCGCATGAGCTTTCGGGCGGCGAGCTGCAGATTGCGGCGCTTTGCTCGGTGCTGGCCACCGGTCCCGATATCCTTATCCTCGACGAGCCTACCAACCAGCTCGACCTGCGCAACCGCGCTCTGGTGCAGAAGACCATCGACGGGCTCGAAGAAAATGTCGTCGTCATCACCCATGATCTTGAATTGATTTCAGGTTTCGAGCGGGTGCTGCTGTTCCACGAAGGCAAGCTGGCCGCTGATGCGCCGGCAGCAGAAGCGATCGCCCACTACAGGGAGCTTGCGGCCTGATGCAGTCACTTTATCTCGAAGGCAACAGCGCCCTGCACCGGCTTTCGCCTCGCGCAAAGATCTTTTCGCTCTTCCTGCTCGGCTTAGTGCTGTTCATCAGCAACAATATTCCGCTGCTCGCAGTCGTCATGCTGCTGACCGTGCTCGCCTATCGCAGCGTCGGCATGCCGAAGAAGGAATCAGCCGCTCGGCTGAAACCGATCTTCCTGACAATCGCGTTCGTGTCGCTCGTCACCTTTATTGTTAATCCGTGGCATCAAGCTTTGGCAACGTTGCTACGGCTGACTGCGCTGATGCTGTTTGCCGCCGCCGTGACGGCCACAACGACGATCGCCCAGTTCATGGACGAGATAACGACGCTTGTGCGGCCACTGGAACGCATCGGCTGGGTGAAGGCCACTGATGTTGGTTTGGCGGTCGGTCTCGTGCTGCGTTTCGTGCCCGAGATCATTGCCCGTTACCATGCGATCAGCGAGGCACATGCGGCTCGCGGGCTGAAAGTACGACCGACGACGATCCTTACCCCGCTCATCATTTTAACGCTGAGGGATGCGGATAATGTTGCTGCGGCAATTGACGCACGCGGCATTCGACGGCATGTCAGTTAACGTTTTGTGAATTGGAGATCACGATGAGCACGCGCGACCTCGTTCTTACCGCTCTTTTCGCCGCGATCATCGTGGCCCTCGGCCTGTTGCCGCCTATTTATGTCGGTATTGTCGCAGTTCCGATTACGGCACAATCGCTCGGCGTGATGATGGCAGGCGTCGTCCTTGGCGCAAAACGTGGCTCTATTGCAGTGCTTATTGTAATTGCGCTTGTCGCAATGAATCTACCGGTGCTTTCGGGCGGCCGCGGCGGAATGACGGCCCTTGTCGCCCCTACCTCAGGTTTCCTGTATGGCTGGGTGTTCGCTGCTTTTGTTACAGGCTTCCTCAGCGAGCGGCTGGTCAACGCCGGACAGTCAGGCCTCGTGCAGACGGTGAGCTTTTTCCTTGCTGCCGTCATCGGCGGCATCTTCGTGCTCTATCCATTTGGCATTGTCTTTGCGGCTATCGTGGCCGATGTCACCTTGCAGAAGGCCTTCCTCGGCAGCCTTTTCTACGTCCCTGGGGACGTCCTCAAGGCCTTCGTAGCGGCCCTTGTTGGCCGGGCTGTTATGGTCGGCTATCCGTTGCTGCCGGTTCGCGCCTAATCCAGGAAGCCATAGAGCCAGTCGCGCGTCTCTTCGGGGAGCGTGACCGGCTCGCCGTCCTCACGGCTGCGTGCCTGCCAGGTGATCTCAACTTCGGCGGCACGCTCGTCTTCGATCTCGGCAGCGATAAGGAAGCCGATGGAACGGACGCCGATCTTATCGACGCCGGCAGTGAAGGTTACCGTCTCGTGATAGTGCAGTGGCCGGTGAAGGATGCAGGACACCTTGGCAGCAGTGTAAACAGGCTCGTCTTCTACGCCGGGTCTCAATGACCAGAAACCTGCAAGTACGGATTCCGCATAGGAAATATAGGAGGCCAGAAACATCTGGCCGTTCATATCGACATCGCGAAACGGCACACGCAATTCCACCATGTCCGGGCGGTTCGTCTTACTCATTTACTGGTCTGCCTTGCAGGTTATCACTGTGACCCTAGCACGGGGTCCGGCGATGTAAACGAAACAATTAAAATAGCGTAAACGCCGGCACATGGCTCTTAACTGCGGCTATGCGGCTTGTTGAAATCGGCAGGCAGTGCCCCATCTCGTGTGGATCATGACATATACGACCGATAGAGTGCCGACATGAGCACCCGTCTTTACGAACATCCCATCTTTCTCGAGCACGTGACGCCGTCTGGCCATCCCGAGCGCTCCGACCGTATCCGTGCGCTGAATGTGGCGCTGGAGCATCCGAACTTCGAGCGGCTGGACCGCAAGCAAGCCCCTCAGGCAAACGAGGATGCGGTGCTGCTTGCCCATCCGGAAGAGCATCTGATCGCCGTCATGCGGCAGATCCCGGAAGAAGAAGACAAGATCAACCAGCTCGAAGCCGATACCTATGCCAGCCAGAAGAGCCTGCAGGCGGCGCTGACCGGCATCGGCGGGGCGATGGCCGCCGTCGACGACGTGTTCCGCGGCAAGGCGGACAATGTGTTCGTTGCCGCCCGCCCGCCGGGACATCACGCCGAGAAGATGACCGCCATGGGCTTCTGCTTCTTCAACAATGCGGCGATTGCCGCCCGCCATGCGCAGAAGGCGCATGGCGCAGAACGTGTGGCCATCGTCGATTGGGACGTGCACCATGGGAACGGCACGCAGGATATTTTCTGGGACGATCCTTCCGTGCTTTTCTGCTCCACCCACCAGATGCCACTCTATCCCGGCACGGGGGCAAAGGACGAGAACGGCGCGCATGGCACCATCGTCAATGCGCCGCTTTCGCCCAATGTCGGCAGCGATCATTTTCGCGAGGCCTTCAAGTCGCGCGTGCTTCCGGCGCTTACCGATTTCCGGCCCGACCTCATCATCATCTCTGCCGGGTTCGACGCGCATCACCGCGATCCACTGGCGCAGATAAACCTGACAGGCGAGGATTTCGACTGGGCAACAGGCCGGCTTCTCGAAGTTGCCGACCGTAGTGCCAATAACCGGGTCGTCAGCCTGCTCGAAGGCGGGTATGATCTTGAAGGACTCGCCGAATCGGCGGGCATGCATATTCTGAGAATGATGAAGGGTTGAGAATGACTGACAGCGCCAAGCCGGAGGTTTCCGGCCTTTCCTTCGAAAAGGCGGTTGCCGAACTCGAAAGCATCGTTGCGCGCCTCGAACGCGGCGACGTGGCGCTGGATGAATCCATCGAGATCTACGAGCGCGGCGAAGCCCTGAAGAAGCATTGCGAGACGCTGCTTTCGGCCGCCGAAAACCGCATCGAGAAGATCCGCCTCGACCGCGCCGGAAAACCGCAGGGCGTGGAACCGCTCGACGGCGCCTGAGACGCGTACCGAAACTCCCTTTCAAGACACTTGGCGACCGGCTTCTGACCGATCTATGATCCCTCGATAGATATCAAGGGAACAGCAAGATGACGGACAGATTGAAGGGCAAGGTCGCCATTATCTCGGGTGGCGCGACCGGCATGGGCGGCGCTGCCTCGAAGCTCTTTGCGGCTGAGGGCGCGCGCGTCGCCATCATCGATCGCAATGGCGAGGCGGCAGCGAAAACCGTCGATGAAATCCGCACTGCGGGTGGCGAAGCCGATTACTGGACGGCCGACGTCTCCGAAGAGGCAGCCGTCAATGCCGCGGTCGCCGGCGTCGAGGAACGCTACGGGCCGGTGACCGTGCTTTTCAATCATGCCGGCACGATCGTCATCAAGCCGTTCCTGGAAACCACGCTGCAGGAATGGGATTGGCTGCACGCCGTCAACGTGCGCTCGATGTTTTTGATGACCAGGGCCGTACTGCCCAAAATGATCGAAGCCGGCGGCGGATCGATCGTCTGCACTTCCTCGATCTCGGCGGTTGCCGCCACGCCGATGGAAGTGCTCTACGATACGACGAAGGGCGCGGTGCATATGTTTGCGCGCGCCATCGCGGTCGAATTCCGGGACCGCAACATCCGCTGCAATGCCGTCTGCCCCGGCTTCATCCGCACACCACACGGCTTGCGCGAAGTGAAGGAATTGCAGGCGCATGGCGTCGAAGTTTCGGACGCAGCGATTGCCGCGCAGCAGGGCCGGATCGGCGAACCAGAGGATGTCGCCCGTGCGGCGCTCTATCTTGCCAGCGATGAATCGATCTTCGTCAATGGGGCGCATCTTTTCGTGGACAATGGCTTCACGGCGATCTGAGCGCTTCGCCGCTATCTGACAAACTGACCCTTTCGCCACAGACCGGCAGACGCTATCTGTGGCTCCAGGCCTTTGTGATCGGAGTGCGCCATGTCCTTCTTCCCCGGTAAAGATCCCCTCCCCGGCGATGCCTTCGCCTGCGATGCGATCGAAAACCTGATCATCCCGCGCACCAGCGATATCGGCGGCTTCCAGGTGCGTCGTGCCCTGCCGACGCGCCAGCGCCGGCTTGTCGGGCCATTCATTTTCTTCGATCGCATGGGACCGGCGATCCTGAAGCCGGACGAGGCGCTGGACGTGAAGCCGCATCCGCATATCGGGCTCTCAACCGTCACCTATCTCTTCGACGGGGAAATCCGCCATCTCGACAGCCTCGGAACGGAAAAGGTCATCCGACCCGGCGACATCAACCTGATGACGGCCGGTCGCGGCATCGTGCATTCGGAGCGCACGCCGGACAATCTGCGCGGCCATCCGCTCTCCATGTCCGGCCTGCAGACATGGCTGGCGCTGCCCGACGACAAGGAGGAGATCGATCCTTCCTTTGCCCATACCGAAAAGGGCGACATGCCTGTTATCGACGATGGAGGGGTGACCGGCCGTGTCGTCATCGGCTCGTTCGAAGGCCTGAAATCGCCGGTGAAGGTTTTCACCGATACGCTCTATGCGGATATCGCCCTGCAGCCGGGCGCGAAATTTCCCTTCGGCGCCGCCCATGAAGAACGCGCGGTCTATGTGCTCTCGGGCGAGGTCGTCATAGCCGGCGACCGGTTCGCCCCAGACCAGCTTCTCGTTTTCCGGCCAGGCGATGCGATCACGCTCGAAGCGGGCGTCGAGGGCTGTCATCTGATGCTGTTCGGCGGTGCTGCACTCAACTCGAAACGCTACATATGGTGGAATTTCGTATCTTCCTCGAAAGAGCGGATCGAGAAAGCCAAGGAGGAGTGGCGCACCGGCCGCTTCGATATCGTCCCCGGCGACGAAGAGGAATTCGTGCCTTTGCCGGAGGGCTGAAGTGCTCTAAGGTGAAAATCTTGCGGTTATGCAAATGTAGTTGTTTTGCCGCAATTCAATCGAATAAAGCAAAGCCGATCAGTCAAAGAAGAGCGCCCGCCCGTGACACAATCCCCGAAGACCCCGCTGCTCGATCAGGTCACCTATCCTGCCGACCTGCGCAAGCTCGAGGACCGCGACCTGCCGCAGCTGGCACGCGAAGTCAGGGACGAAATGATCGACGCCGTCTCCCGCACCGGCGGGCATCTCGGCGCAGGTCTTGGCGTGGTGGAGCTGACGATCGCGATCCATAACGTCTTCAATACGCCTGACGACCGGCTGATCTTCGATGTCGGCCACCAGTGTTATCCACACAAGATCCTGACGGGGCGCCGCGACCGGATCCGGACGCTGCGCCAGGAAAACGGCCTGTCCGGCTTCACCCGCCGGGCAGAAAGCGAATACGATCCCTTCGGTGCCGCACATTCCTCGACTTCGATTTCCGCCGGCCTCGGCATGGCGGTCGCCGCCGATATCGACAAGACGGACCGCCGTGTGATTGCCGTTATCGGTGACGGGGCGCTTTCGGCCGGCATGGCCTATGAGGCGCTCAACAATGCCGGCGCGCTCGATGCGCGACTGATCGTCATCCTCAATGACAACGATATGTCGATCGCCCCGCCAACGGGCGCAATGAGCGCTTATCTCGCCCGCCTTGCTTCCGGTCGCACCTATATGGGCTTCCGCGATTTCGGCAAGAAACTGACGGCCTATCTCGGCAAGAATATCGACCGCGCCATTACCCGCGCCGTCGAGCATGCCCGCGGTTACGTGACCGGCGGCACCATGTTCGAGGAGATGGGCTTCTATCATATCGGCCCGATCGACGGTCACTCCTTCGATCACCTTCTGCCCGTCCTGCGCAATGTCCGCGACAATGCGAATGGCCCGGTGCTGATCCATGTCGTGACCCAGAAGGGCAAGGGTTATGCCCCGGCGGAAGCTGCAGCCGACAAGTATCACGGCGTCAATAAGTTCGATGTCATCACCGGCACACAGGCGAAGGTAAAGCCGAATGCGCCGAGCTATACGAATGTCTTTGCCGAGACGCTGGTCCAGGAAGCTACGCTCGACGATCGCGTCGTCGGCATCACCGCCGCCATGCCAAGCGGCACGGGCCTCGACAAGTTTGCGGAGATTTTCCCGTCCCGCTGCTTCGATGTCGGCATTGCCGAGCAGCATGCCGTGACTTTCGCCGCCGGCCTTGCCGCCGAAGGTTTCAAGCCGTTTGCAGCGCTCTACTCCACCTTCCTGCAGCGCGCCTATGACCAAGTTGTGCATGATGTGGCGATCCAGGGTCTGCCAGTGCGCTTCCCGATCGACCGCGCCGGTTTCGTCGGCGCCGACGGACCGACGCATGCGGGTTCCTTCGACACGGCCTTCCTCGCCACCCTGCCCGGCTTCGTCGTCATGGCCGCCGCTGACGAGGCGGAACTGAAGCATATGGTGCGCACCGCCGTTGCCTATGATGCCGGCCCGATCTCGTTCCGCTATCCGCGCGGCGAAGGTGTTGGCGTCGACATGCCCGAGCGCGGCCAGATTCTCGAGATCGGCAAGGGCCGGATCGTCAAGGAAGGTACGAAGGTTGCGCTTCTTTCCTTCGGTACGCGGCTTGCCGACTGTCTGCTAGCGGCGGAAGACCTCGATGCCGCTGGTCTTTCGACGACGGTTGCCGATGCGCGTTTCGCAAAGCCGCTCGACCACGCCTTGATCCGCCAGCTTGCCCGCCACCACGAAATCCTCATCACCGTCGAAGAAGGCGCTGTCGGCGGCTTCGGCAGCCAGGTGATGCAGTTTATGGCGATGGACGGACTGCTCGACCGCGGCCTGAAGGTTCGCTCGCTCGTGATGCCCGATATCTGGATGGAGCAGGCAAAGCCGGAGGCGATGATCGCACATGCCGGCCTCGACCGCGCCGGCATCGTCTCGACGGTGTTCAATGCACTCGGACGCGGTGTTGCGGTCGGCGTGGCCGGTTAAGGCAGCACGCCGACGCGCTTCGTTTATTCCTGCTTTTTGCCATCACGGTAGAAGATCATTCCGCCGTGATGCAGCACGCCGTCGATGAAATCGCCATCGGCGGTAAAACCGGTATCGTCCCAATATTCGATATGATCGCCGGTCACCTCATAGCGGCCCCGATAGGCGCTCGTTCGCGTACCGCGCGCCTCGTCATAACGGCCGTTCGGCAGCAATTCCTGGCGGATATGGCCGTCACCAGTAATCCACATGCCGAGATAGGGATGGTTCTGCACTTTGCTTTCCTCTGAGAAGACCGGAGATGGAGCGGCAAACGAAAGAGCCGCCCCGACAATAGCCTCGCGGATCCGCATGGTCACATGCCCATACTGGCCGTCGGGCGGACGGTAATGTCGTTGATATCGACATCCTCGGGCTGCTCGATGGCGAAGCGGATTGCCCGCGCGATAGCGTCAGGCTTCAGGGCGATCTCGCGGAAGGAGACCATCGCCTCGGCCGAGAAGGGTTCGGTGATCGTCTCCGCCAGCTCGGATTCGACGACGCCCGGATAGATGCAGGTTACGCGCAGCTTCTTGTTTTCCTGGCGAAGCCCATCGGAAATCGCCCGCACCGCATATTTCGTCGCGCAATAGACCGCCGCGGTCGGCACGACCGACAGACCTCCGATCGAGGAGATGTTGATGATCTGCCCACGCTCCTGCGCGTTCATGATCGGCAGCACGGCGGCGATGCCATAGAGAACACCCTTGATGTTGACGTCGACCATGCGATCCCATTCCTCGACCTTGAGCGAGGACATCAGAGAGAGCGGCATCACGCCGGCATTGTTGATGAGCACGTCGATGCTGCCGAAGGCATCCACCGTTGCCCTGGCGAAGGCCTCGACATCGGCCCGGTCGGTAACGTCGAGCGCACGGAATTCCACCGTGCCGCCGCTACTGCGGATTTCCTTTGCCAGTTCCTCGAGCCGGTTGGTGCGGCGCGCGCCGATCATGAGCTTTGCGCCAGCCGCGCCAAGTTCGCGTGCGGTGCCGGCGCCGATGCCGCTGCTGGCGCCAGTAATCAGAACTGTCTTGCCTTTGATACCAGTCATGTTCTTTCCTCATGCTTCAATCGGGACCGCAGCCGGATGCCGCTGGTCCATACGCATGAGATTGGGCTTGCCGGGCGCCAGCCGGTAGCAAACTTTTCCGGATTTCTTGCACGATCTTCCGAAAGCGATTGAAAGCACTTGGCATTCGACGCAGCGCGGTTCATCCTGCCTTCATGGAAAAAATCGCCGAACTTGCAGACCTGATTGATCGCCACACCGCGGCAGATGGCAACTTCGACACGATGCTGCCCAGGGTCGGCATCATACGATCCTCTGCTCGCACGGAGCCGATCCACACACTCTATGAACCCTCCCTGTGCATCGTGGCCCAGGGGCGCAAGCGTGCCGTGATCGGCGATGTCGCGCATGTCTATGATGCGGCGCACTATCTCGTCGTCGGCGTCGATCTGCCTGTGATCGGCGCCGTCGTCGAGGCAAGCGCCAACCGGCCCTATCTGTGTTTGCGGCTGCAGCTCGATCGCGGCCTGCTTACCGAGATGTTGCCTGCCGTCCAGGGACGTTTGTCCGAGAGCCCTGCCGCCGGTGTCAGCGCCACGACGCCTGAGCTCATCGACGCAGCCGTGCGGCTGCTACGCCTGCTCGACACGCCCGATGATGCAGAGGTTCTGGCGCCGTTGATCGAAAAGGAAATCCTCTACCGGCTCATCCGCGGGCCGCAGGGCGCGCTTCTGCGGCAGATCGCCAATGGCGAGAGCCGACTCAACCAGATCGGTCGGGCGATCGACTTCGTGCGGAAGAATTTCAGCGAGCCTTTCGCCATCGAACATCTGGCTTCGGTCGCCGGCATGAGCGCCTCATCCTTCTACGAACACTTCAAGACTGTCATGGCGATGAGCCCGCTGCAATTCCGCACCCAGCTTCGCCTGCAGGAGGCGCGGCGACTGATGGTGACAGAAGGGTTGACTGCGGCCGAGGCAGGTTTCCGTGTCGGCTATGACAGCCCTTCGCAGTTCAGCCGGGACTATGTGCGCATCCACAATGTTCCGCCGCGGCGCGATATCGAGCGGATGCGCGCTTCCGCCGGCTAAAACAATCCCAGCAAAAGTGTGCAGCGGTTTTGCGTCCGGAATTGCGTGAAAACAAAAAAGATAGAGCAAAAAGAAAGGGCGGCACTGAATGCCGCCCTTATTCGTTTCCGAAGACGTCGCTCTCAGAACTCGGTCCAGTCTTCCTGGACGACGGCGGCTGCCGTCGCCTGCTTGCCGCCGAAGGCCTTGGTCACCTTGCTGGCAAGCGCGCGGGCCGGAGAGGCGACCGGGCGGGACGTGGCGGTTGCGGCAACCGTCCGCTGAGCCGGAGCGGCAGCCTGCGCGCCGAGCTTGAACTGGCGCAACAGATCGTCGAGGGCGGAGGCTTCCTGGGCAAGCGCGTGGCTTGCCGCCGTCTGTTCTTCGACCATGGCGGCGTTCTGCTGGGTGCCCTGGTCCATGTTGTTGACGGCGGTATTGATCTCCTGCAGGCCGATCGACTGTTCGCGGGTGGCCGTGACGATCGCGCCAACATGACGGTTGATTTCCTGCACCTCGGCGACAATCGCTTCCAGCGCCTTGCCGGTTTCGCCGACGAGGCCGACGCCGGAATTGACCTGTTCGCTTGACGTGTTGATCAGCGCCTTGATTTCCTTGGCGGCGTTTGCCGAACGCTGGGCCAATTCGCGGACTTCCTGGGCGACGACGGCAAAACCCTTGCCGGCTTCACCGGCGCGGGCCGCTTCGACGCCGGCGTTCAGAGCCAGAAGGTTGGTCTGGAAGGCGATGTCGTCAATGACGCCGATGATGTTGGAGATTTCGCCCGAGGACTTTTCGATCTGCTGCATGGCCGAAACAGCCTTGCGGACGACTTCGCCCGACTTTTCCGCGCCGAGGCGGGTGCGCTCGACAAGATTGCCGACATCCTCGGCGCGCTTGGCGGAGTCACGGACCGTGGTCGTGACTTCTTCGAGAGCAGCTGCGGTCTCTTCGACGGCCGCGGCCTGCTGCTCGGTGCGATGAGCGAGATCATCTGCGGCGGAGCGGATTTCACCTGCGCCGGCATTGATCGCCGAAGCGTTGCGGCCAACGGACTGCAAGGCAGCCTGCAGCTTTTCGACGGCGTTGTTGAAATCGTTGCGCAGGCTATCATACTGCGGTGCGAATGGCGTGTGGATGCGGGCTGCTACATCGCCAACGGCAAGGCCAGCAAGACCGCCGGCCAGAGCTTCGACGGCGAAGCGGATGTCGCCCTCTTCACGTGCCTTCTGCTCGTCGCTGGCCTGGCGCTGGCGCTCGGCCTCTCCGCGCATGCGGTCGGTTTCGCCGGCAAGCTGCTGTTTTTCGATCGCGGCATCCTTGAAGACCAGCACGGACTGGGCCATGCGGCCGACTTCGTCCTGACGGCCGGTTGCCGGAACCTCAATATTGTGGTCGCCGCCGGCGAGACGGTCCATGGCAGCGGTCATGCCGACGATCGGGCGGACGATGGTTCGAGACAAGGCCCAGGCAAGAGCAGCAGCGGCAAGGGCAGCGGCAACACCGCCGACCAGAAGCGTGGTCTTGAGGTCGCTGTTGGCATCCGCTTGCGCGGCAGCGAGAGCCGTCGACTTGTCACGAGCGAGCGACTTGATCTTGGCGGAAGCGGCGCGGAAGCCGTCAAGTTGGCCCTTGGTGGCGTTGACACCGATCTTGACGACGTCTGCGATCGGGGTCTCGGTTTCCTTGCGGGCCTTGGCCTGCGGCTCGGCAAGCTCATGGAAATAAAGGTCGGCAGCCTTCTGCATGTCATCGATCATCGACAGCAGTTCGGGCTGGGAAGCGGCGGTCTGCTTGGCAGCGGCAATCGCCTTCAGCATACGCTCGCGGTTGGCAAAAATATCGCCATAGGTGCTGTCGCTGCGGAAGAGGATGAAGCCGCGCAGGTTGACGGCCTGCTCCAGCATGGCCTGGAGCGCGTCATCGATCTGGTTGACGAGAAGCTCGGACTTTTCCTGTTCGGCGGAAGCGCTCGCCGATGTCGTTGCCTTGGAATAGACGAAAGCGGAAACGGAAACGAAAATAAGGATGAGTGCTGCGAAAGTGGCCGCAAGCTTACCATTCAAGGATATGTTTCGGGCGAACATCGGTCAATTTCTCCTGGCGACATCAGGCGCGACAAGGGGCGACCACGCAAATGCGCAGCCACAAGACTTCTTGATGAGGAACATGATCGGCGGGGAGGACGCGGGAGCCTTCATGGCACCAAGCGATTCAAAGGCGAACCGCTACAATCAAGGTGAACCTAGGCGGGTCGGATTTAAAATTGTTTAAATTTGTGCGTCGCAGCACAAGTTGCTTCGAATTATTCCAGAGCGACGATGTGAGACCGTGCCCGCGTACCGGCAATATCAACAAAATGCTTGCAACCCGAGGCTTTGCCGGTCATTCACAGCCAATGTCCGATCAGAACAGCCAACGCCTCGACCAGCTTCTCGTCACCCTCGGCCTTTTTGCGAGCCGTTCACGGGCACGGGACGCCGTGTCACGCGGCACCGTCAAGGTCGCCGGCAAGGTGGTGACGAAGGCCGGCGCCATCTTCGGGCCTGACGCGGCAATCGAGATCGACGACCCCGCGCAGGATTATGTTTCGCGTGCAGCATTGAAGCTCGTTGCGGCGCTCGACCATTTCGGGCTCGACCCGGCAGGGCGGCACTGTCTCGATGTCGGCGCTTCGACCGGCGGCTTCACGGAAGTGCTGCTCGAAAGGGGGGCTGTGCATGTCACGGCCATCGATGTCGGCCACGGGCAGATGCATCCGAGAATATCAACCGATACGCGCGTGACCAATATCGAGGGGCTCAATGCCCGCAACCTGACGGCTGAGGACATCGACCATGCGGTGGACTTCGTCGTCTCCGACGTCTCGTTCATCTCGCTGAAGCTGGCGCTTGCTCCCGCTCTCGATATTGCCGAAACGAATGCGATCGCCGCGATCCTCGTCAAGCCGCAATTCGAGGCGGGGCGCGAGGCGATCGGAAAGGGCGGGCTGCTCAAGGATCCGGCCTCCGGCCCCGACGTGGCGGCAGAACTGGAGCGCTGGTTTACTGAAGATATGGGCTGGAAGAGTTTAGGGCTCATCCCCTCGCCGATTTCAGGCGGAGACGGCAATCAGGAATTTCTACTGGCAGGGACGAAAGCGTGAGCACGGAAACCATCACCATCGACAGGCTCGGAGCACAGGGCGACGGCATTGCCGCCAGCCAGGACGGGCCTGTCTACGTTCCCTTCACACTGCCCGGAGAGACGGTGGCGATCGCCCGCGTCAAGAACCAGGGCACCGTCATGTCGATCGCCTCGGCCTCCGCCGACAGGCAGGAGCCGCCTTGCCGGCATTTCGGGCCTGACGGCATCAACGGCACCTGCGGCGGCTGCACGCTCCAGCATATGGCCGACGCGCCTTACCGCGCCTTCAAGCGGCAGCTTGTTGTCGACGCGCTGAAGTCCAAGGGGCTGACGCCCGAGGTCGGCGAAGTCGTCGCCGCCCATCCCGGCGAGCGACGGCGAGTGGTGTTTGCGGCGCGCAAGACCGAAAAGGACATGCTCATCGGCTTCAACCAGGCCGAAAGCCATCATATCGTCGCCATCGAGGAATGTCCCATCTCGTCGGCCGGGATCATCTCCCGGCTGCCGGCGATCAGGGCAGTCGGAGCGGCGATCGCGACCAATGCAGAGGCCTTCCGCATCGCGGTTCTGGAAACGCTCTCCGGCCTCGATCTTGCGGTCGAAGGCGTGAAGAAGCTTTCCGACCAACAGCGTCGCAAGGCGATCGAAGTCGTGCTCGGCCTTCGCGGCATCGCCCGCGTTTCGCTCGACGGCGAAATTCTCATCGAACCAGCCAAGCCGATCGTCGAATTCGGTGGCGTGCAGGTCTCGCCCCCGGCCGGCGGTTTCACGCAGGCGACGAAGCCTGCCGAAGAAGCGATGGCGAAGCTCGTGCTTGCCCATGTCGGCAAAGCCAAGCGAATAGCGGATCTCTTTGCCGGCGCCGGTACCTTTTCGCTGCAGCTTGCCCGCCTCGGACGCGTGCATGCCGTCGAAGGAGACGCCAAGGCGATCGCCGCACTCGACCACGCAGCGCGTAATACGCAGGGCCTGAAGCCTGTCACCGTGGAGAAGCGTGATCTCTTCCGCCGGCCGTTGATGACATCGGAGCTCAAGGTCTACGACGCCGTTGTCTTCGACCCGCCGCGTGCGGGGGCCGAATTCCAGTGTAAGGAACTGGCCCGCTCGACGGTGAAGAAGATCGTCGCCGTCAGCTGCAATCCGCTGACACTTGCCCGCGACCTCGCTATCCTCGTCGAGGGCGGCTACCGGATTACCTCGGTAACGCCCATCGACCAGTTCCTCTGGACCTCGCATGTCGAGGTGGTGGCAACGCTGGAAAAGTAAGCGGTCAGGCGACCTTCTCGCCGGCGAGGTAGCGGCCGAGCTGGTCGAGCTGTCCGGCGATTCCGGCTTGGCGATATTCGACCTTGTCGCCGCCGTCGAGGATCGTGATCTGTTCCGTCACTAGGACATGCGTGCCTTCCGGCACCGGCGTCAGGCTGATCGTCGTCAGTGACGAGGAGATGCGCCGCTCGTTGTGCGACATCGTATAGGCGTAGACGATACGGCGATCCCGGACGATATCCTCGTAGCGCGCGTCGGCGACATATTCGTCACTCTTGCCGAAATTGAACCGGCTGATATCGCGGCCGCCGACGCGGAAATCATTCTCGGTATAGGTGGTTGTGAAGTCCTCGCCGATCGCCTCCCACTGCAGGCGCGCCTTCGGGTCGGACCAGGCGGCGAAAACACGCGGGGCCGGCACATCGTATGTGCGCTCGATGGAGAAGGTGGAATGGAGGGTACTGTACTCTTCCTGCATGGTCTTACTCCTTTTCTGTCTTTCCAGGGTTCTCCGGCATATCCGGATTGGCTTCGAGATAGGCACCGAGCCTGTCGAGACGGTGCTCCCAGAGGATGCGGCGCTCATTGATCCAGTCTTCGGCGGAGCGCAGCGCCTGCGGCTCTATCCGGCAGGTGCGAATACGGCCGGTCTTTTCCGAACGCACCAGGCCGCTCGCTTCAAGCATCTGCAGATGCTGGAGGACGGAAGGCAGCGCCATGGGCAGCGGCTCGGCCAGTTCTTTCACAGAGGCTGGCCCTTTGCAGAGCCGATCGACCATGCTGCGCCGGGCCGGGTCCGCCAGAGCCTGAAACATCAAATCAAGTGCATGCGATTGGTTAGGCATACGCCTAACTATAGGCACGGCAGGATCGGAGTCAATAAATAGTTTGGCAAACGCCTAACTATTCTAAGCCTGGAAAAGGTGCAGCCGGGATGCAGGCGGCCCAAAAGCTTCGCAGCGCGGGGGTTAAGCGCGCTGCGAACGGGCGATGGCCGTGGGTGAATTCGGACAGAGGGTCGTACGAAACACGTCACGCCCGGACGGTTGGGGGGATCCGTCCTCTATTCAATAATTATTCTATGCTTAAGGGATGCTTTAAATTGACAACTGATAATATTAGCTGATTTTTAGGGGTGCTCAGCGACGCATGAAAGCCTCGAAAGCCGCGCGGGCCTCAGCCGTTTTCAACCGCGCTGCGAAATGACGGGCCTCTTCGTCAATCCGCGCAATAATCTCCTCACGCGGGCCACGAATAAGATCGCGGGCAATCTTCAGCGCTTCCGGAGGCTTGGCGGCCAGCTTCGCGGCGGCAGAAAGCGTCTGGTGTTCTACCTGTTCCGCGGTCGTCACTTTCCAGATGAGACCGGCCAGCCTGGCGTCTTCCGCCGAGAAAGCCTCGCCGGCAGCGAGCATCGCAAAGGCGCGCTGCTGCCCCATGATGCGCGGAACGATCAGGCTGGAGCCCGCTTCCGGCACGAGCGCCAGATCGACGAAGGGCGTGCGGAACTGGCTGCGGTCGGAAGCGATCGTCAGGTCGCAATGCAGGTTGAGAGTGGTGCCGATACCGATCGCAAGACCATCGACGCCCGAGACGAGCGGTTTTTCGGCTTTGGCGAGTGCGTAAAGGAAATCGATCAGATCCTGCCCCATGCTGCCGCCCATGGCTGCAGCGAGGAAATCGCCGATGTCGTTTCCGGCGGAGAAACAGCCTTCCGTGCCGAAGAACACAGTCACCCTGACGCCGTCATCACTGTTTGCGGCATTCACCGCATCCGTCATCGTGCGATACATGTCACGCGTGAAGGCGTTCTTCTTCTCCGGCCGGTTGAAGCGGATGACCTGGACAGCGCTGTTTTCCGCGTATCGCTCGATGATGACGGGCTCGCTCATTTTCATCTCCTCAGGCAAGGATGGCACGGGCTGCGGCAAGGCTATCGGCGCCTTTGACGACACGGTCTTTCAGTGCCGCCGTTTCGGACAGAAGATTTTCAGCAGCGAAGCGGCAGAGCGCGATACGGCTCTCGTCTGCCCCGTCCGCGGTCTGGACCAGACCACCCTTGGCAAGATAGCTGCCGGTGAGTGCAAGACCGAAAAGGCGCTGATAGGGCGTCGCGCCCGCCAGAGCCTCGGCGGACCTGCTCTCGCCAAGACGCGCGAGCAGCCAGCTTGTCGCCTGCTCCAGATCGGCAAGGGCGGAATCCAACCTGTCCGCCGTTGATCCGAAACCGTCGAGGTTTGAACTGCGAACAGCCCCGGCGATCGCCTTCAACTCGGTGATGAGACCCCCGACCTGCTTGCCATCAGACAAAGGCAGCTTGCGGGTGACGAGATCGATCGCCTGAATGCCATTCGTGCCTTCGTAGATCGGGGCAATGCGGGCGTCGCGCAGATAGCGGGCAGCACCTGTTTCCTCAATGAAGCCCATGCCGCCATGAACTTGAATGCCGAGAGAGGCGACATCCACGCCGGCATCGGTAGCAAAGGACTTGGCGATGGGCGTCAGGAGAGCGGCACGTTCCTGCCAATGTTCACGACGATCGGCAGCGCGGTGCGACATATCGATTGCGTGGGCGCAGGTATAGGCAATGGCGCGTGAGCCCTGCGTCAGCGCCTTCATGGTGAGCAGCATCCTTATGACATCAGGATGCTCGATGATCGGGCTCATGCCCGGGCCGCTCCAGCCCGGCGCCTTGCCTTGGGTGCGCTCCTTGGCGTAAGCGATTGCCTTCTGCGTCGCCGCTTCGCAGATCGCTACCCCCTGCATGCCGACAGCGAGGCGGGCGTTGTTCATCATGGTGAACATGCAGGCGAGGCCCTTGTTCTCTTCGCCGATCAGCCAGCCGACCGCCCCCGTCTCATCACCGAATTTGCCGTCGCCATAGATCATGGTGCAGGTGGGCGAACCGTGGATGCCGAGCTTGTGCTCTAGGGAATGGCAGTGAAGATCGTTGCGAGCGCCGAGCGAGCCGTCCTCGTTCACGAGGAATTTCGGCACGAGGAAGAGCGAGATGCCGCGTGTGCCTGCGGGCGCATCCGGCAGGCGTGCAAGGACGAGATGGATAATGTTGTCGGCAGCGTCGTGCTCGCCCCAGGTGATGAAAATCTTCTGGCCGAAAATGCGATAGCTGCCATCCTCGCGGCGTTCGGCACGCGCCTTCAGCACGCCGAGATCGGAGCCTGCATGGGGCTCTGTGAGGTTCATGGTGCCGGTCCACTCGCCAGACACCATGCGCGCCAGATATTTGTCCTTCAAAGCTACGCTGCCGTGCACATTGAGCGCCTCGACGGCGCCGATCGTCAAGGTCGGGCAGAGGGCGAAGGCCATGGACCCGGAATTCCACATTTCGAGTGCCGCGACATTCAGCATGTGCGGCAAGGCCTGGCCGCCGAACTCCTCCGGCGCGGTCAGACCGTTCCAGCCGCCGGCTGCCCAGTTGCGGTAAAGATCGCGCCAGCCGTCCGGCGTTCTTACCTCCCCGTTGGAAAGGCGGGCGCCCTGGCGGTCGCCGATGTCGGCCAGAGGGGCGATTTCCTCCGTGGCAAATCGTCCCGCCTCGGTCAGGATGGCATCGACCAGATCCTCGCCGAGATCGCCCAGAAGACCGCTGTCCATCACCTCGACCATGCCGGCAACATGCTTCAGCGTGAACGCGATTTCCTCGACAGGCGCCTTATACATCTTATTTTCCTCGCTTTTGGCCCACATGCGGCAAAGCCGGCGCGCAAGCCCCTCCAGCTGAAGAGCTAATTGATTTTTACGTAAACGTCAATTTGGTTTCCGTCGATAACCTCTGACGTGCGCGCCTTTTCCCTTGTGCACTTGCACAAACAAACGTCATGGAGAATCTCTAAGCGTGTCGCGATCTTTCAGGTCGGCAGCCGCGCAGCAGGTCTTTGTTTACGCGTGCCGCTATTGCAAAACCGCTGTGCAGTTTTGAGCGACATGCTTTAGTAGGATTGATCGCTTTCGCGAGAGGATCGGCAATAATGGATACCTTGCCCGTCAACATACCCGGTCTCGTATGGGCCTACCGTTTCTCGCCGGAAAGCAAGAAGGCCGTGCGGCTGCAAAACAGCGCGACGGCCGCGGAACTCACCGCCGATGACGGTTTCTACTGGCTGCATCTCAATCTCGCCGATGCCCGCGTGCCCGCCCTGCTCGACACGCTCGGCGTGATGGATGACGCCAAGTCGGCGCTGACCACCCGAGACACGCACGCGGTCCTGACCGTCGATGAGCAGATGCTCTATGGTACGCTGGTGGACTGCCAGCGCGAATTCGATCAGGACACGGCCGATCTCGGCTGGTTGCATTTCGCCATCTCCGACCGTTTCATCATCACCACGCGCCTGCAGCCGCTGAGAAGCGTAGAGCGGACGCGTGTCATGATCGAGAAGAATCCGGGCAAATTCACCCGTCCCGTCGATCTGTTCGAACTGCTTGTAACCGAGTTTCAGCGCACGCTGATCTCCGTCGTCATGGAGCTCACCGAAGAGCTCAACCTCATCGAGGACTTCGTCTACGACAACGCGCCGCGTGACGAACGCCGCAGGCTTGCTCCCGTCCGCCGCACGATCGTCCGTCTGCATCGCCACCTGCGCACCGTGCTCGCGCTGATGCGCCGAGCCGCAGCCTCCGACGAAGACGAAATGCCCTTCGGCTTCGACGATATTGCCGGGCGGCTGACGAGCCGGCTGGAGACCGTCGACCACGATGTCTACGCGCTGCAGGACCGGGCAAGGCTGCTGCACGAAGAAATCGACTCCAAGCTCTCCTCGGAGACGAACCGCCACCTTTACATCCTGTCGATCATGACGGCCTTCCTGCTGCCGCCGACGCTGGTCACAGGCTTTTTCGGCATGAACACGGCCAACCTGCCCTTCGCCATCGGCGACCACGGAACGGAGTATGCCATCGGGCTGATCATCGCCTCCATCGTGTTTGCGTGGTGGCTCCTGAAGCGCGTGCATATCCTCTAACCAAAAACGCCCGGCTCACTGGGCCGGGCGTTTCATCTGGGACTCTGGCTCCGCCTCAATAGTAGGGCGAATAGCACTGCTGGCGGGGACCGTTATAGGGCTGGAACGTATTGTCGTAGGCCCTGTAGGACCGGTAGCGGTCTTCACACCAGGCGACATGGCTCGGATTGATGCCGGTGGGCGCGGGCGCGGGTGCATAGTAGCGCGGCTGAGAGGCGATGGCTCCGCCGATGACGGCACCGGCGCCGAAGGCGGCCAGCGGATACCAGTAGCCCTCATAGTGACGGTAACCCGGGCGGTAGTAGGAATAACCGCGATACCCGCCATACCAGCCGGGTCGATAGGCCGGACGGTATCCCGGATAATAGCCGGGGCGATAACCTGGACGATAATAGCGACGATATTGGACGTTTTCGACAGGCGAAGACTTTTCCACCTGCGGGGCGGCCGGCATCTGGATTGCCTGCGACGGCACAAAGCTCGTCACAACGACAGCGGCGGCCACAACCGCAGTCGCGACCTTCTTACTCAGCCCAAACATTGCATATCTCCGATCAAGAGCGAAAAAGCCTGCCGAAGAACGGATAAAACGGAGAAATGTTCCCGTACAACCCGTAAACGGCCCTCACGCTTATTTCTACCGGAGGCGAAATGAACCGGACATTAACCGGCGGTCCTTGCTCTCAGGCAACGACCGAGAGCTTGGCCTGATCGCCCTGCAGACGGTTGACCATGAAGTTCGAATACCATTCGAGGAACTGCATGACGCCGCCTTCATGGACCGACGAATAAGGACCAGGTTCGTAAGCCGGCGAGCGGATACCGAATGCGTTCTCTTCGACGATGCGGCGGTCCTGATCGTTGGTTTCGGTCCAGACGTGGGTCAGTTCCTCAAGATTATAATCGACGCCTTCGACGGCATCCTTATGGACGATCCATTTGGTCGTCACTGCCGTCTCATTGGCACTCAGCGGCAGAACGCGGAAGGAGATGGCGTGATCGCCGAGCAGATGGTTCCACGTCGTCGGATAGTGGAAGAGCAGCATCGTGCCGATACGGCTGATCTTGACGTCGTCGGAGAGCGGGCGCTTGACGGCGGGCCTGCCGGACATGGTGTAGCTTTCGGCGTCCTCGATCAGCGGCATGCGGGCGGTGCGGAACTGTCCATCTGGCGAGATCTGGAACTTGCTCGGCAGACCTGCGGCCTCGCAGCGCGCCCAATGGCCGGCGATCTCGGGATCGTCGGCACCACCATCCGTGCCGGTCACGCTCGGCGCTTCCGGATAGGTGCGGCAGAGCTCAGGATGATTTGCGGCGCAGTGATAGCACTCGCGGTTATTCTCCCATACCAGCTTCCAGTTGCCCTTCTCGATGATGGTGCTCTGGAATGCGATCTTGGCCTCGCTGATGTGATGAGGCGCCATATAGGGCTCGATCTTGTCGCGCACGGACTGGAAGTCCGGTGCGTTATTGGCGAGGCAGATGAAAACGTAACCGGCCACGATTTCGCAATGAACCGGCTTCAGTCCGTAGCCGCTCTTGTCGAAATCATCGCCCATGTGGCGTGCGAAGGCGAGCTTGCCGTCGAGGTCGTAGGTCCACTGGTGATAGGGGCAGACGAGGCGCACCGACGAGCCGTGCTCCTTGGTGCAGACGCGCGAGCCACGGTGGCGACAGCTATTGTGGAAGGCACGAATGACATTGTCGCGTCCGCGCACGATGACGACGGGGTATTCGCCAATCTGGACGGTAAAGTAGGCGCCCGGCTTCGGCAATTCGCAATCATGGCCGATGAAGAGCCAATCGCGATAGTAGATCATCTCCATATCCAGACGGAAATAATCTTCGTCGATGTAGAAGGGCTGTTCGAGACTGAAGCCCTCGCGGCGGCTCTTGAGCTGGCGCAAAACGTTGCTGCGAATATCCATCTGCCTATCCTCGTGCATGTGGCTGCTACTCTTCCCAGAGCCCTGCAGCGGAAGCGCGCCCGCTTCCTTCTCCATCAGGAAAACTCGTCATGGCGTTATTTAAGCACCGAGCATGCCGGCCGTTTGGTTGTAAAGCGACATCCGCTTCGAAATTGACGACAGGGAACCGAGCGGCCCTCAGAAACACTCACCAGCCTTTGATTATCGTCAATTGCGACATTTCTGGGTGCTTCAGACACAAGCGAATCCAACGCGCCGGGCACAACTCTATCGCATTTGCGACATGCGGCCCTCAACCTTCAGCTCCCGTGCCTTCTTCCCGTTATTTTAACAGGGCGTTAAGCATGAAATTCTATCCTTGTCGGCGACCCTTCACAGCGAAGACTGCAAGCCATGGCCAAACTTCGATATTTCGACACTCGGGAAGAAATCAAGCCTGCGGAACCGCGGCTTCAAACCAAGCATTCGGAATTCCTGCGCACCGGCCGTATCAGCCGCCGCCGCGAGGACTGGCTGCCGGAAGAACGCCGCTATCTCACACATGACGAAGTCGCCGAAAAGACCGCACGCAAGCTGCAGACAGCCGGCGAAAAGACCCATCAGAACATCAACGGCTTCCACCGCTCGATCCAGTTCCCCAAGCTGATTTTCCATAGGACGCTGGCCGATAGCCCCCATCTCGGCTACTGCCATGTCACGGCCGCACGCACCAAATTCGCCCGCTACGACGAAGTGGCGTGGGCCTTCTACATCGCCAACTTCTATTCCGACATCGGCGACAACGATAATTTCTTCGACAATATCGCGGTGCAGAATTCCCGCATGTATTTCGCCGTGGCGATCAAGGCGGGTGAAAGCACGCCGGAGAGGATGGTGGTCGACCGCTCGGTGCGCGGCAATGGCCTGCTCTTCCGTACCAACGATCCGCAGATCGCCATCCGCAACATCCTCCTGCTCGGTGCCCGCAACGAGCAGCTTCGCCAGATCATCCGCCAACTGTAGCTCCAGCGACAGCTGATCCACCGTTCCGGGCGGGATTGATCGCGCTGCAAGGAAGGCCTAATGACTGCCGCAGCAAAACCGGGCAGGACATGGCAAGAATAATCGACATCAAGGCGGACAGGCAGACGGCACTCGAAGCCGGCTGCGCGGCACTTGCCGAAGGCTTTGCGATCGCCATACCGACCGAGACGGTCTACGGCCTTGCCGCCGACGCCACCAATCCGGCAGCAATCACCCGCATCTATGAGACAAAGGGGCGGCCACGCTTCAATCCGCTGATCTGCCATATGGCGGATCTTGCCATGGCCGAGACCTATGCGGAATTCGATCCCATCTCCCGTGCCCTGGCAGAAGCCTTCTGGCCGGGCCCGCTGACGCTTGTACTGCCGCTGAAATCAGGCACCGCGATCCATGCGCTGGCGACTGCAGGCCTCGACAGCGTTGGGATCCGTATACCCAAAGGTTTTACCGGCGATCTGATTCATGCCTTCGGGCGGCCGCTTGCAGCTCCAAGCGCCAATACGTCCGGCAAGGTGAGCGCCACAAGCGCTGCCCATGTCGAAGCCGATCTCGGGGGAAAGATACCCCTCATCCTCGACGCCGGCGCGAGTGCCGTCGGCGTGGAATCGACGATCGTCAAGGTCGAAAACGGCGAGCTGCGCCTCCTGCGGCCTGGCGGCCTGCCGGCCAAGGAAATCGAGCGCGTGACAGGCAAGCGTTTGCTGCGTTCGAAAAAGGCGGCAGCGGCGATCGAAGCACCGGGCATGCTCGCCTCGCATTACGCGCCAGGTGCGGCCGTCCGGCTCGACGCTACGGCACTGGAACCCGGCGAAGCTTTGATTGCCTTCGGTCCGGACAGGGTGGCAGGCGCCGAGCAGGCGGCAATCGCGCTGAACCTCAGCCCGCGAGGCGATCTCTCGGAGGCGGCTGCCAATCTTTTCGACTACATGAAGAGGGCCGATGCCAGCGGCGCGGCCGTCATCGCCTTTTCACCGATCCCCGACGAAGGGCTTGGAGAGGCAATCAACGATCGACTGCGGCGAGCAGCGGCTCCGCGCGAGTAAGGAAGAGGGACCGGGTTCCATGAGCAGCACAGGCATTTCTGCAGATATTATCGAGCGTTTCACCGCCATCGTCGGCGAGAAATATGCGCTACGCAGCGAAGCTGATCTCGCGCCGCACCTCATCGAAAATCGCGGACTTTATCATGGCTCCTCCCCTCTTCTGCTGAAGCCCGGGACGGTCGGAGAAGTCTCTGCGATCATGAAGCTTGCCACCGAAACCGGCACAGCCATCGTACCGCAGACCGGCAATACCGGCCTTGTCGGCGGGCAGACGCCGCGCGAGGGCAAGGCGGACGTCATCCTTTCGCTCGAGCGCATGAACAGGATCCGCGATGTCGATCCGGTCGCAAACGTGCTTGTCGCCGACGGCGGGGCGATCCTGGCCGAGGTGCAGAAGGCGGCCGAAGCGCATGGCCGTCTGTTTCCGCTCTCGCTCGGCTCGGAAGGTTCCTGCCGCATCGGCGGCAACCTGTCGACCAACGCCGGCGGCACGGCAGTTCTGGCCTATGGCAACATGCGCCAGCTTTGCCTCGGCCTCGAAGTCGTCCTGCCCACGGGCGAGATCTGGGACGGGCTTCGCCGTCTCAAGAAGGACAATACCGGCTACGATCTGCGCGATCTTTTCATCGGCGCGGAGGGCACGCTCGGCATTATTACCGGCGCAGTGCTGAAGCTCTTCCCTCAGCCACTCGGCCATCAGGTTGCCTTTGCGGGGCTTTCGTCTGTCGAGGATGCGCTCGCGTTCTTCAATCTCGCTTCCAGCCTCTGCGGAACTTCGCTGACCGGCTTCGAACTGATGCCGCGTTTCGGCGTCGAGATCACCGTGCGCAATATCGACGGCGTGCGCGATCCGCTGGAGACGCCGCATGACTGGTATGTGCTTGTTGATATCTCCACCTCCGATTCCGCCGAGACGGCAGAGCGGATGATGAATGCCGTTCTGGAGCAGGGTTTCGAAGCAGGGCTCGTGCAGGATGCGGCAATCGCCTCCTCCGTCGCGCAGCAGAAGGCGCTCTGGCATATGCGCGAAAGCATGTCGGACGCTCAGAAGCCCGAGGGCGGTTCCATCAAGCACGATGTTTCCGTGCCAGTTTCGAAGATACCGCACTTCATGAAGGAGGCCGGAGAGGCGGTAATGGCGGCAATGCCCGGCGCGCGCATCTGTGCCTTCGGCCATATGGGCGACGGCAACATCCACTACAACATCTCGCAGCCGGTTGGAGCCGATAAGGATGCCTTCATCGCCCGCTGGCACGAGATGAACCATATCGTGCATGGGTTGGTGCTTGCCCATGGCGGTTCGATTTCCGCAGAGCATGGTATCGGTCAGCTGAAGCGTGACGAGCTGGCATCGGTCCGGCCCGCCATCGAGATGGAGCTGATGCGTCGCATCAAACGCGCCTTCGATCCAGCCGGTATCATGAACCCGGACAAGGTGGTCAGCCTCTAAAGCGTGCCTTGCCACGCTTAGGTCCTTGCTTCGGCATGTCGTTAGCGCAAAACCGCTGCACGGTTTTGCGCGATATGCTTAGAACTTTCCTAGGCTCCGGCAGGCTACGCCAATATCAGAGCAGCGACGACGCCTGGCCGGTACCGCCGGTCAGGAGCTGGAGCGCCGGCGACTGCTGCGTGTTGTTCTTGATGTCGTACATGGCCGTGAAACGCTTGATGAGCTTGTCGACCTTCTTCGGATCCTGCAGGTCTTCGAGCTTCACGAAGCGACCGAGAAGATCGACCTGCTTGGTCACGTCCATTGCCGAAATCTGCTGGGGCAGGCTATAGGCGGTCTGGATGACCTCATAGAGTGCCTTGTCACCGAGAATGTTGTAGAGCGACGTGACGTCACCGGCCTTGCGCTTGAAATAGAGCGCCAGGCGAACGCCATCGTTCTTTTCGCCCTCCTGGGTTTCCAGGGTCATCTGCACATATTGCTGCTGCGTGCTTGCTTCGGCCTGCTTGTCCTGGATGGCTCCCATCTTGGCACGGGTCAGGTTGCCGTCCTTGTCGAAATTGAAGGAGGCGACGATTTCCTTGAAGCGCGCGTCAGCCGTGGTGTTGAGATAGCTCTTCTTGTCGTCAGGATCGGAGGTGAAGATCTTCTTCAGCGTATCCTTGTCGTATTTCTTCGGATCGAGGCCATTTGCTTTCAGCACGAGATCCGTCAGGCGCTTGTCGGCCAGGAAATCATCGAGCGACGTTATGGTTGGAATGGTCTTGCCGAAATAATCCACTTCCTTGGTCGCATCCTTTGAAGCGCGGTCTTTTGCAGGACCGTCCTTCATGAGCATGGTCACGTGCGACTTATAATCGGTCGCATATTTTGCCATCGTGGCAGCAGAGAGCGCCGACATGGGCTCGGCAGCCTTGCCATCGGCGCCGAAATTGAAAGCACGAACCATGTTGGTGATGCGGTCATCCTTGAATGACGCGACATATCCCTTCGGATCGTAGGGGTCGCTGACGAGCAGCTTGCGCATGGTGGAGCGCGAGACGTCGTTCGTCGTCAGGCCATAGGCCTGCAGCGCCATCTGATAGAGGTCCGGATAGGAGTCGTTACCGAGGAGCGTATCGGCGGTCTTGTTGGTCTTCATGAAATCATTGACATTCTTAACGCCATTGGCGTCATCCATTCGCGACTTGTAGTTCGCGATGATGCGGTCGATGAGATCGTTGCCCTGATTGTTGGCGCGAGCGCCGTAATTGTCTGACGTGTTCGTCGTCTGCTCACCGGTCTGGGGCGAGGTCGAGGTCGGCAGCGACCCGTCCGCAGCGAAATTGAAGGCGGCGTTGAGATCAGCCTGGCCGACGGATGCTGCATGGGCCGGGTCGGTGAGAATGCTCTTCAGCTCGGCGTTGCTCGTGTCGTAGGCCAGGCCATACGCCATCTTCAGATAGTCAGTCAGGGATGAATCGGCGAGCAGCTGATCGACATCATTGACGTCGCCCATCCGGTCAAGGGTACTTTGCTCCCGTATGCTGGCAGCCGAGTTCAAGGAGGCCATCTGCGTGGTTGTCTGCGCCGGAAGACCGGGGGCAACGGTGCCGTCCGCCTGGAAATTGAACGCAGCCTTCACATTGGCATAGGGACCGGTACCGCTTTGATCGGTGAGGATGTTGCGCAGATCAGTGTCCGAAACGCTCGCCGGAATACTGAAAGCGTAACGGATGTAATTGTTGAGCTTCTGATCGGCCAGCAACTGATCGACGCTGGCGATCGAAGGCATCGTCCTGCCGTAATAGGAGGCGGCGTCGTCCGCCTTCGTGTTCATTGCCGCAACCTGGTCGGCGCTCTGCGAGAACGTGTTTTGAGYGACCGTCCCGTCCTGACGGAAGTTGAAGAGCTGGTAGACGTCGCTATAGCCCTGGGCCGCCGCGACCGTCGGATCGGTCAGAATGCTGCGAAGCGTAGTGTCGCTGACGTCGTCGCCGATCTGCAGGTTGGTGCGCAGGAAGCTGACCAACTTGTCGTCGGCGAGGAAAACGTCAACGGCCGCGGTCGAGCCGTTGTTCGAGAGATCCGGTAGCTTGGCCTGATAGTAGGACGCATTGGCTGCAGCGAGCTGATTGATGCTCTTGAGCTGCGCGGCGCTCTGGATCGTGCCGTTGATCGAACCATCCGCGTTGAAATTGAAGGCATCATGGATGTCCTGATGGCCCGCCGTCGTGGCGTAGGCGGAATCCGTGAGGATGTTCTTCAGCTCGGCATTGCTGAAATCCTGGCCAAGGCCGTAGGCATCCTTGATGTAAGAGGTCAGAGTCTTGTCGGAAAGCAGTTCGTCGACGTTGGTGATCGTGCTCGGACCGCTCGCGGGTATCATCTTGTTCGAGAAGTAGCCGGTAACGTTCGACGCGGCATTCACCATACCCGTCAACTGATCATAGGATTGCGCGCGCTTCGTCGGGGAGACCGTACCATCGGACTTGAAGTTGAAGGCCTTGTAAGCCTCTCCCATATCGACCGAACGGGCATAGGTCGGATCTGTCAGGACGCTCTTCAGCTGCGTAAAGCCCGGATCCATGCCGAATGCGGCGCGGACGTAGTCTGCAAGCCGCTTGTCGTTGACCAATTGATCGACATTGGTGATCGTGCCGATCTTGGACTGATAGTAGCTCTTGTTGAGATCCGACATTGCCGGGCTGGTATAGTACACATCGCTGGCTGTGCCGTCGCGGTCGACGATCTGCGGTGCAGTCTTGATGTTATACTGTTCGATGACGTTGTTCTTCTGTGTCGCAGTCTGGGCGACGCCGCCAACTGCAGGCGCGCGGAACGCGTATAGTTCTGCGACCTCATCGGTCTGGCCGGAATTCTGGGCCGAACCATTGACCGAACCATCGGCTTGGAAATTGAAGTAAGAACGAAGTTCCTTGTATTTGTCGCCGACATAGTTGAGCGACGGATTAGGGTTGTTGAGCGGCGCGTCGCCGCCAAGTGTGGCCGGATCGCTTGTCAGCACCATCTTGATGAAAGCGTCATCGGCCGTTGCCGGATCGATACCGACGGACTGGAGCGCCACCGTGCGCAGGCGCGGATYGGCGAGCAAGTCGTCGACCGACTGCACCGAACCGATATTGGCGCGAAAATACTGGGTGTCGCCATTGTCCGGCTTGAAGTTGAACTGCTGGGCGAGCGCATAGAGCTTGTCACCGACATAGGTCTTGGTCGGATCGTAGGCCGGATCGCTCGTATCGGGCGCATTGCCGCCAAGCTTGCTGATGTCCGTGGACAGGACGCTGGCGATGTAGTCCTTCGAGATGTAGGTCGGGTCGATGCCGACGCTCTTCAACGCGTAATTCAGCAGGCGGGAATTGCCGACGAAGTCCTGGACGTTCTTCACGTCGTCCATCTGCGCGCTGTAGTATTTCGTTTCGGTGGCGGCCTGATCGGCTGCATCAGCGAAGGATTGCTTGTAGAGACCGATCAGATCGTCTTCCTGCGCGTCCGTCTGAATATCCTTGGGCGGCGCATGGAAATTGAAGGCGGAGGCAAATTCCTTGTAACGGGTGTCGGAAAGCTTGTTGGCGAAACTGTTCGCATCCGTGAGGTCGCTTTCCAGAACCTTTTTCATGAAGGCCTTGGCGTAGATCATGTCATCAAGCCCATAAGCCTTCATGGCGTAGCTGTAGAGCTTGTAGTCGCCAAGGAAGTCGTCGACGTCCTTCACCTTGTTGATGTTGTCGGCGTAATACTGGGCATCTTTTTTGACCTGCGTCTGATTGGCGACGCGGTCGAGGCTTTTCGGCATATCACGAGACAGAATGACGTATGCCAGGGATGCCGTGATCATGAATGCGCCCTTTTCAGCAAAGTCTTTAAAGAATGACGGACTATTGGTGCGAGCATTTTGCCACGCAAAACTTACCCGAGACTTACCTGAAGCTGTCCTGCTCTGGCACGGGGCCGCGTTCATATTCCGGAAACCGTGCCATATTCGTTTTTGCTAACCATCCCCGGAGGCAGGATTTTCTTAACCGCAATTTTTAAGCTGTACGGAACGGGGGCCGCCTATTGTCGGGCCATAGAGGACGAAAAGTCCCAAGGAGAAGACCGGAAACCGGCTCTCAGGTAAGACAAGGGTAGAAATGAAATGAAGAATACCGTTCTGAAGCCCGTCTGGGCTGGCACGACATTGCGTCTTGATCCGTCTCGCTTTCCGCAGCAGGTAAGCTATGCCATCCACGACGATACCGGTGACGTCAGCATAACGATCGACGAACGCGGCGCAGTCCTGCGCAAGATTCTCCCCTCCAGCGGCCTGCCACTCTCCATCGCCCTGCCGCGACGTGTCTTCAAGGGCGTTGCAGCCCGCGCCATCGACCACGGCAATGGTGAAGTCACAGTGACGCTCGAGCTGCATCACGAAGATCCGGAACTCTGCATCCCGCTGCTCGTCGCCCACGATCTCGGCGATATCGCCGCCGACTGGCGCAGCTGGTCGGAAGCCTTCGGCATTCCGATGCTGATGGTGGAAGCCGATGGCATCGCCCGCCCCCTCGAAGAACATCTCGGCGGACTGCGCACCAGCGAAATGAAGCCGCGCCGCCGCCACTCCTATTTCGCAAACCGGCGCCCGCGCTTCCTCGTGCGCCGCACGACCGGCAAGCTCGGCGTCCTCATGAAGATCGAAGGCAAGGAAATCATCGCTCGCAACTGAGCGATACATTCCGACCCGTTTTCAAACCCGGCCATCGCGCCGGGTTTTTCATTTAACGGACATTCCTCATTTCATTTCAGGGAATGGCGAAAAGCAGCGAGACGAACAGGCCGAGGAAGATGATCCACCCAACTCGGGTGTTCGATTTGAAGAGCGCGAGGCACTGAGCGCCGTCGTCGATATCGAGCGTTCTGATCTGCCAGGCGAACATTCCGGCCGCAATCAGCAGGCCGATGAAGGCCAGAACGCCGACCCCGGCAAGCGCGAAGGACAGGAACATCAGCACTAGGGTCAGCCCGTACAAGCCGACAAGCGCAAGATGTGTGCGCTCGCCGAACAGGCGGGCCGTCGAGCGAACGCCGATCAGTTCGTCATCCTCCTTGTCCTGATGGGCGTAGATCGTGTCGTAACCGATCGTCCAGACCACCGAGGCAAGGTAAAGCAGGACGGCAGAGAAGGAGAGGCTACCGAAAATGCCTGCCCAGCCCATGAGCGCGCCCCAGGAAAAGGCAAGACCGAGGAAGAATTGCGGCCAGTCGGTAAAACGCTTGGCGAAGGGATAGAGGGCGACGACGCCGAGCGACAGAACGCCGAGAAGCACGGCAAACCAGTTGAACTGCAATAGCACGAAGAGGCCGACCAGCGCCTGCAGTGCGATGAAGATCTTCGCCTGCCTGCGGGTCACACGACCCGATGGCAGAGGACGCGAGCGGGTGCGCGCCACCTGCGTGTCGATCTCGTGGTCGACAAGGTCATTGTAGGTGCAGCCGGCGCCGCGCATGGCGACAGAGCCTATGAAATACAGGAACAGGTGGTAGAGAAGCAGGGCGCCGGAAAACACACGCGGTTCGATTGCCGCATTGGCGGCAAGCGTGGCCGACCAGAAGCACGGCCACATGAGAAGCTGCCATCCGATCGGCCGGTCCCAGCGCGCAAGCTGCGCATAGGGCCATAGCCAGGGCGGCAGGATGCGATAAACCCAATTATCCGAGGGCGCATCGGCAACGCGCCCGTTGAGACCATCAATCTGTTGCATGCGGACATCTAGCGACGGCCGGCGTTGATGGTCAAGACTTCATCGCCTCCGAGGTCTCCCTTCGCGGCTCGATGGAGGTGCTTCGTCCCGCAAGGGACCTGCCCTGCGTGACAAATGAAAGCTCAGCGCATCGATGGCCGGCTGGGTTTGGACGATTCGAATAGCCGATCAGTTCAGCGTGAAATTGAACTTGTAGCTTGCCGACACACCGATCAGGAACTGGTTCTTCGACCCCTTCTCCCGCACGAGGCTGCTGTCGGCTGCCGGACCAGCGAGGCGCTTATATTCCGCGAAGGCGCTCGTCGACAGGTTCTCCGTCGCGTTCCAGGTGAGTGCGGTGCCGGCACCGTACGACTGGATACCGCCCGAGGGATCATATGGCTTCAGTCCGCTTGCGGCCGACTGCGCTTCGTTGACGCCATAATAGGAATGGAAATAGCCGCTGGTCGCAAAGGTGGCACGCGGGCCCCCTGATAGCTGCAGATCCGGCGCGATATCGGTGAAGGCATCAAGCGCCACGTCGGCCACAAGACCGTCATGCGAGCGGATGCCCTGGCGCACTTCGGCGCGGGCGCGCAGCCAGTCGGTCGGATAGACTTCCGCAAAACCACCGATTTCGGCGCCCCATTTGACCTTCTTCAGGCCGCGGAGATCACTATCGTCATCCTGGTCACGCTGCGGCACGTAGCGGCCGACGATACCGGCGCGGAAGCTGCTGTTATCAACAAGGGCGAACGAGGGATTGTCGTTGCGCGAGGAAAAGCGCGGGCCGGGACCTTGACGTCCTGCCGAGATCAGCGGGCTGAACTTGAATTCGTTGGTGGACGCGCCTTCGAATTTCGGTGCGGAAAAGCCCGATACGCCGACTTTCAGATACCAGTCACCCGACCACCAATGGCCGCCTTCCTGAGCAGAGGCGGTGCTGAATGAAGCAAGGGCAATAGCTAAAGAGATCGATACGACTGATCGATTAAACACAATCCGCACTCCAGAAAAACGCAATACAAGAACGGCCGCGGACGGCGGCGGTCGCTACATTTATAGCGAGGGTGTTACGTCATTCTTAACCAAGAGAGCGAGATCGAGGGGATCAGAATTACTTCTGGTTCCAGCGGCGGATGACCGGCTCGGTCAGATCGTGCTCGTAGCCGAGGACACTGACGCTCGTTGTATCCAGAATGAAGCGGGAGCCATCCTCCGGCGGCAGGCCGAGCCAGCGGGCGCCGAGAACGCGCAGGAAATGCGAGCTCGAAAAGATCAGGATCGGCGCATTGGCCTCGCGCAGTTCGGCGATGATACGATCCGCACGGGCACCGACATTGCTTGCCGCTTCACCATCAGGGCAACCATCGCGAAAGAGCCGCCAGCCGGGACGCTTGGCGAGAATTTCCTTGGTGGTGATGCCTTCATAGGCGCCGTAATCCCATTCGGCGAGATCGGCCTTGATGATTGCCCTCTCCCCGAAACCAGCAAGCGCACAGGTATTGCGCGCCCTCTGCGACGGGCTCGACCAGACGGCGGATACCGAAAGACCTGAAAGCCGCGGAGCAAGCGCACGCGCCGCCGCCTCGCCATTTTCGGTCAGCGGGATATCGCTGCGGCCGGTATGCTGGCCGGACAGCGACCATGCCGTCTCGCCATGGCGCACGATGGTGATTTCAGGAAATGCGCTCATATCCGTCTCTCCAAAAAGAAAAAGCGCGGCCCAGCCGCGCTTTCGACATCAGAAGGTGAATTTTTCCAGGGGTGGGCGCGTCGCCTCGAATTCCCGGAGCTTCGTCTCGTTTTGCGGAATGTAATTCCGGTTATCGGGCGTCGCAAACTGGTTCTTGGTGATCTGGATCTGCTCGATGAAAAGTTCATCCCAGCGGAAGCCCATTTCGGAGCCAGCCAGATAGAATTCCCACATGCGGAAGAACTTCTCGTCGTAAAGTGCCACCGCCTCCTGCCTGCGGGCCACGAAGCGCTCGCGCCAGTGGCGCAGCGTATAGGCATAGTGAAGAGGCAGCACTTCGACGTCGCGAGTCAGCAGGCCGGCCTTTTCAAGCGGAACCAGCGTTTCGGCGATCGAGGGAATATAGCCCTGCGGGAAGATATATTTCTCGATGAATGCGTTGGTGGCGAAACTCGGCTTCGGACGCGCGATCGAATGCAGCAGCATGACGCCGTTGTCATCCAGCAGTTCGTACACCTTCTTGAAGAAGTTGCCGTAATTGCCGATGCCGACATGTTCGAACATGCCGACCGAGACGATACGGTCGAACTTCTTGCCCGTCAGGTAACGATAGTCCTGCAGCTCGAAGCGGACGCGATCGGCAAGACCGCGTTTCTGAGCCCGTTCGCGGGAAATCTTTAGCTGCTCTTCGCTGAGCGTGATGCCGGTAACATCAAGGCCGGGCGTCGATTCCGCGAGATACATGGCCATGCCGCCCCAGCCGGAGCCGATTTCCAGCACGCGCTGACCCGGTTGCGGATTGAGCTTGGCCGCGATGTGGCGCTTCTTGGCAACCTGCGCCTCTTCCAGGCCAATGCCCGGCGGATCGAAATAGGCACAGGAATATTGCCAGTCCTCATCGAGGAAGAGTTCGAAGAGCTTTTCCGACAGGTCGTAATGGTGGGCGACATTACGCTTGTTATGGTTGACCGGTATGCGGCTCTTGAGCTGCTGCATGGCGATGCGGCCGATGAGCAGGGCGGCCATCTTGAAATCGAAGATTTCGTTGGTGGTGTTCTGCTTCACCAAGGCGAGGAAGTCGTAGATGTTGCCCTGTTCAAGGATGAACCGGCCTTCCATATACATTTCGCCGAGCTTCAGCGTCGGATCGCGACGGATCGCATCCTCGGCCTCCTGATCGGCAAGACGAGCGGCAACCGGTTCCCCGGTGCCATCGCCAATCGTGTGGGTCTCGCCGTTGGCGAGCGTAAGGGTCAAAGAACCCTTGCGGACAATTTTTTGGACAATCGATAAGAATGCCGACGCCATGGACGCCTCGCAAATGTGACAGGATGGTCACATCAACTTAATAACTCTCTTCTGCCTTACAAGCGCCGGATTTAGCACTCCGCAGATTCAATTGCCAAAGTGTGACATTTTTGCAAATATAGGGGCTAAGCCCTTATTTTCGCTTCATGGCTTCGGCGAGCGCCGCGCCGAATGCGCCCTGGCTCTGTGGCTTGGACTGTGCCGGCTTGCGGTCCTGTTGCGGGCGCTGGCCGGCATTTGCGCGCGACTCAGCACGCGGAGAACCCGCGGAAACGCCGTCATCCTTGCGCATGGAGAGGCCGATGCGCTTGCGCTTCACATCCACCTCAACCACACGAACCTTGACGACATCGCCAGCCTTCACGATTTCGTGAGGATCCTTGATGAAGCGGTCGGCAAGCTGGGACACGTGGACCAAGCCATCCTGATGCACGCCGATATCGACGAAGGCGCCGAAGGCCGCGACGTTGGTCACCGTGCCTTCCAGCACCATGCCCGGCTTCAGGTCGCTGATTTCGTTGATGCCTTCGGCGAAGGTCGCGGTCTTGAAGCTCGGGCGCGGATCGCGGCCGGGCTTGTCGAGTTCGGCGATGATGTCCTTGACCGTCGGCAGGCCGAACTTCTCGTCGATGAACTTGCGCGGGTCGAGCGCCTTCAGCGTGGCGCTGTCGCCCATCAGCGAACGCAAGTCGCGGCCGCAAGCAGCGACGATCTTCTTCGCGACACCATAGGCTTCCGGATGCACGGAAGAAGCGTCGAGCGGCTCCCTGCCATCAGGGATGCGCAGGAAGCCGGCCGCCTGTTCGAAGGTGCGCTGGCCGAGCCGGGCTACCTTCAGGAGATCCTTGCGGCTCCCGAAAGCACCATTCTGGTCGCGGTGCAGGACGATCGCATCGGCGATCGAGCGGCCGAGGCCAGAGACGCGCGACAGGAGCGGCGCCGACGCGGTATTGAGATCGACGCCAACAGCATTCACGGCATCTTCGACGACGGCATCGAGCGAGCGTGACAACTTCGTCTGATCGACATCGTGCTGGTACTGGCCGACGCCGATCGACTTCGGCTCGATCTTGACGAGTTCGGCGAGCGGGTCCTGCAGGCGCCGCGCGATGGAGACGGCGCCGCGCAGCGACACATCCAGCTGCGGAAATTCAGCGGCTGCGGTTTCAGACGCCGAATAGACGGAAGCGCCGGCTTCCGAGACGATGACCTTGGTGGGTTTGGGCGCCGGAAGGGCGGCAAGCATAGCGGTTACCAGTTTTTCCGTCTCGCGGCTGCCGGTGCCGTTACCTATGGCGATCAGTTCGACATTATGCTTGCGGATCAACGAGGCAAGTTCGGCCTGTGTGCCGCGCACATCGTTCTTCGGCGGGAACGGATAGACGGTGGTCGTATCGAGCAGCTTGCCGGTGCCATCGATGATCGCGACCTTGACGCCGGTGCGGATACCTGGATCGAGGCCCATCGTGGCGCGCGAACCGGCGGGTGCTGCCAGAAGCAGATCCTTGAGATTGCGGGCAAAGACATGGATCGCTTCTTCCTCCGCCCTCTCGCGCAACTCGCGCATCAGGTCGAGCGACAGCGACATGGAGAGCTTCACACGCCAGGTCCAGCTTGCGGCATCCATCAGCCAGCGGTCGCCGGGGCGCGACGCGCCGATTTCATAGGCGGTCGCAATCATGCGCTCGACCGGCTTGTTCGGCGAGGCGATCTCGGCATCAGCCTCGATCGTCAGCGTCAGCACTTCCTCATTCCAGCCGCGCAGCATGGCGAGCGCGCGGTGGCCGGGAGCCGTCGCCCAGCGTTCGGAATGATCGAAATAGTCCGAGAATTTCTCGCCGGTCGCCTGCTTGCCATCCACGACCTTGGCTTTCAGAAGTGCGGCATTGCGCAGATGGGCGCGCAGCTTGCCGAGCAGATCGGCATTTTCGGCAAAACCTTCCGCGACGATGTCGCGCGCGCCTTCGAGCGCCGTCTTCACGTCGGGCACGTCGGCGGTGATATAGGCTTCGGCGAGCGTTGCCGGCTCCCTGCTGCGGTCGGCAAGGATCGCGTCGGCAAGCGGGCCGRGGCCGCGTTCCCTGGCGATTTCGGCCCGGGTGCGACGCTTCGGCTTGTAGGGCAGGTAGAGGTCTTCAAGCTCGGCCTTGGTGGCGGCGCCCGAAAGCTTCGCCATCAATTCCTCGGTCATCTTGCCCTGGCCCGTGACGGATTCGATGATCGTATCGCGGCGGGCTTCGAGTTCGCGCAGATAGACCAGACGTTCGGCCAGTGTGCGCAGCTGCGTATCGTCGAGACCGCCGGTCACTTCCTTGCGGTAGCGGGCAATGAACGGCACTGTCGCGCCTTCGTCCAGCAGCTCGATCGCAGCCTTGGCCTGATCGGGCCGGGCGTTGATTTCAGCGGAGATGCTTGCTGCGAGCGAACGAAGGTCAGCGGCCATGGGATTTCCTGCGGTTTGTTAGGGTGGGCGGACCATAGCGGCGAAAAGCGGCAAGGCAATGCCTCCCGCCGCTTTCCACAGTTGAAGGCAGCGCTCCCAGCGATTTAAGCGGCATGACTGAGGCGCAATTGAGCCTTCTTCCTCCTGTTTTTGCGGTTGTGCAGATGCGGCATTCTTTGGTAGCAGAGGCGACCATTTTTGATTGCCCCTGCCCTGCAGGCGCCAGGAAAAGAGTACCATGCCGAACCTGCTTCTCGAACTTCGCTCCGAAGAGATCCCCGCCCGCATGCAGCGCAAGGCCGCCGGCGATCTCAAGAAGCTCCTGACCGATGCCCTGGTGGAAGCAGGCCTGACCTATGAAGGCGCGCGCGAATATTGGACGCCGCGCCGCCTGACGCTCGATATTCACGGCCTGACGGCCCGCTCCGCCGATGTGCGCGAAGAGCGCAAGGGGCCGCGCACCGACGCCAATGAAAAGGCGATCGAGGGCTTCCTGCGTGGCGCCGGCCTTTCCTCCATTTCCGAAGCGCAGGTCGTCAGCGATCCCAAGAAGGGCGATTTCTACGTTGCCGTCATCTCCAAACCGGGTCGCAGCGCGGAAGAGATCATCGCCGAAGTCATGCCCGGCATCATCAAGGATTTCCCGTGGCCGAAGTCGATGCGTTGGGGCAAGGCTTCCTCGCAGCCGGGTTCGCTGCGCTGGGTGCGCCCGCTGCAGTCGATCGTCTGCACCTTCGGCAGCGAGCATGAAGAAACCGTTGTCATTCCCTTCGAGATCGATGGTCTCGTCGCCTCCAACGTGACCTACGGCCATCGCTTCCACGCGCCCGAGGCGATCACCGTCAAACGTTTCGACGATTATGTCGCGAGCCTCGAAAAGGCGAAGGTCATCCTCGATGCGGAACGGCGGAAGGATATCATCCTGCATGACGCCCGCGACATTGCCTTTGCCAGCGGGCTGGAGCTGGTCGAGGACGAAGGCCTGCTCGAAGAGGTCTCCGGCCTCGTCGAATGGCCGCAGGTGCTGATGGGCTCCTTCGAGGAGGATTACCTTTCGATCCCGTCGGAGATCATTCGCCTGACCATCAAGACCAACCAGAAATGCTTCGTAACCCGCAAACAGGGCGAAGAGACGCTTTCGAACAAGTTCATCCTCGTTTCCAACATCCAGGCGACTGACGGTGGCAAGGAAATCGTCCACGGCAACGGCAAGGTCGTGCGTGCGCGCCTGTCCGACGCGCTGCATTTCTGGAAGCGCGACCAGGGCAACCTGCCGGACCTCGAAACGCTGGAAGCTTCCGCCAAGAAATTCGGCCTCGACCTTGCCAAGCCGCTCGACCAGCGCATGGCCAAGCTAGATGCGCTGAATGTGACCTTCCATGCCAAGCTCGGCACGCAGGGCGATCGCGTCGAGCGCATCCGCGCGATGGCTGCCAAGATCGCCATGCCTGTTGGTGCCGATTACAAGGTCGTGGATCGCGCCGCGGTTCTCTGCAAGGCGGACCTGCGCACCGAAGCTGTCGGCGAATTCCCGGAACTGCAGGGTGTCATGGGCCGCAAATATGCGGCGCTGCAGGGCGAAGATGTCTCGGTTTCCACCGCCATAGAAGACCATTACAAGCCGCAGGGCCCATCCGACCGCGTGCCTGACGACAAGGTTGCGATCACGGTGGCGCTCGCCGACAAGCTCGATACGCTGATCGGTTTCTGGGCGATCGACGAAAAGCCGACTGGCTCGAAGGATCCGTTTGCATTGCGCCGTGCCGCGCTCGGCATTATCCGCATCCTGCTCGAAAAGCGCGCCCGCGTGACGCTATTGCCGCGCATCACTTCGCATATGCAGCGCATCGACATGGATATCGGCGCCAATATTGCTACCGACGACCTGTCGCGGCAGTTCGACCTGCTCTCCTTCTTCCATGATCGCCTGAAGGTCTATCTGCGCGACCAGGGCGCCCGCCACGATCTTATCGATGCGGTCTTGACGCCTGAATCCGACGACCTCCTGATGGTCGCCCGGCGTGTCGAGGCGCTGACCGCCTTCATCACCTCGGAAGACGGCATCAACCTTCTGGCCGGTACCAAGCGCGCGACGCAGCTTCTGGCCGCCGAGGAGAAGAAGGGCACTGTCGTTGCGGACGGCGTTTCCGAGGCCTTGCTGAAACTCGACGCTGAAAAGGAACTGTTCGCGGCCATCAGCAAGGCTGCGTCGGAAGCTGCCGGCGCCGTTGCGCATGAAGACTTCCGCTCGGCCATGGAAGCGCTGTCAAAGCTGCGTGCCCCCGTCGACCGCTTCTTCACCGATGTGCTGGTCAATGACGAGGATGCCGCGATCCGCGCCAACCGTCTTGCGCTGTTGCGGATGATCCGGGCGGCGACCGGTACGGTGGCGGATTTCTCGAAGATCGCCGGCTGAACGGCCGACAAAAAAATGGGGCCAGATGGCCCCATTTTGCTTTTGCCCTTATCGTCCCTTTTGCATCTTGGCGATGGTCAGCGTTTCGCCGGCGCGGCCATAGCCGCCGTCGACGACTTCATCGACGAGAACCATCGTGTAGGGGCGGACGCCCTCCCCGAAAAAGTCAACGAACATGGCGGTCGTACGCAGGATGATGTCCTCCTTCTGCTCCGACGTCAGGGTACCCTCGGGAAACTTGTAATTTGCGAATGGCATGATGAACTCCTGCCCGGTTTATGTTGCGACCGGGCGAAGGTAGCGCCGATCTCGGCATGCTTGAAATTGATATGGAGTATGTGCATTCATCCACGCCATGGATTTACATGGAATCGATCTCAACCTGCTTGTCGCCTTCGACGCGCTCATGAAGGAGCGCAGCGTGACGAAGGCCGGCATTCGCATCGGCCGCACACAACCGGCCATGAGCGCTGCCTTGGCGCGGTTGCGAAGCCTGCTGAAAGACGAGCTTCTGGTGCGAGGGCCGCAGGGCCTGCAGCCGACGCCAAGAGCGCTTGATCTCGCCGAGCCATTGTCACGCGCCCTTGCCGACATCCAGCGCACACTTGATTTCACTCAGGCGTTCGATCCCGCGGCCTCCTCTGCTGCCTTCACGATCGGCCTCTCCGACCACCCGACTTTCGCGCTTCTGCCGCAACTCGTTGCGCATTTCGCCAACGCGGCTCCGGTTGCAACATTACAGGTCCGGAATTTCAGCGCGCGTAACGATGCCATCGATCTCCTGGATGCAGGAGAGGCCGATGTGACGGTGGGCGTGCCGGCAACGAAAACCGGGCGCATTCTGACCCAGCCTCTGTTTGAGGAGCGTTTCGTCAGCATCGTCAGGAAGGATCATCCGGCTGCAGGCAAGGCGCTCGATCTCGACGCCTTTCTGGCTCTGCCGCACCTGCTCGTCTCGCCTGAGAACGAGCGTTTCGGCCATGTCGATACGGCGCTTGCCAAGGAGGGACTTCAGCGGCGGCTCGCGCTCACGCTTCCCAATATGTATGCCGCACCGCTCTTGATTGCCCGCTCCGACATGATCGCTACCTTGATGGCCGGTGTCGTGGCAGCCTCCGGCCATGCGCACGAACTTGCCCTATTGGAGCCACCGCTCATGCTGGAGCCCATCCCCTTCGTCATGTCATGGCATCGGCGCAACGATGCCCATCCGGCGCAGCGCTGGTTTCGGAACTGCGTTGCCGAGGCTGTGCCTGACGTCAGGCGGTGACGCCTGCATAAATATCCATTAAAGCTCGTTCCATGGTGTCCAAGATCCTCGTCAGTGCCTGTCTCATGGGCCATGCCGTCCGATATGACGGACGCGCGAAGCCGCTCGTCCATCCGGCAATCGAACGCTGGATGCAGGAAGGCCTGATCGTGACGATCTGTCCGGAAATGTCGGCCGGCATGCCGGTGCCGCGGCCACCTGCCGAAATCGGCGATGCGGCTGATGGCGAGGATGTGCTGTCAGGAGCTGCCCGCGTCGTGGAACTGACCGGTGGCGATGTGACAGAGGAATTCCTGCGGGCGGCGGAAAATGCCGTGCGGCTCGCGGTCGACAGCGGCTGTCACTACGCACTGCTGATCGACGGCAGCCCGTCCTGCGGTTCCCGTTTTATCTATGACGGCTCCTTCTCGGGCAACCGGCGGACCGGGAACGGCGTTACCGCGGCGGCACTGAAACGGGCAGGCATTCAAGTCTTTTCCGACCGCGAGATCGATCGGCTGATAGAACGCATCGGCGTCAACGGCACGGCCGCCGGGGATACCGGCGGCCGCTAACTTCTTTCGTGATAAAATCGCTTGCAGTCGCCCCGTCTTAAGCGGCGCGGCGACCCTGATGCATGACCGGAGCCGCAGCGGCATTGCCGATGCGGAAGCCGCGGATGAGGTTCAGCAACTCGTCGGTATCGGCAGCCAGCGTTTCAGCCGATGCCGTGGTCTCTTCGGCCATGGCGGCGTTCTGCTGGGTGGCGGCATCGAGCTGGTTCATCGAAGACGAGATCGAGCGCAGCGTCGTATCCTGCTCGGAGGCGCTGTGGGCGATCTTGGCGAC